>CAZXDK010000006.1:0-5533 GCA_964639585.1 uncultured Gallionellaceae bacterium
ACTTTAACCAAAGTAACACCTCGCTGAATAGCCTGGGGTTGTTGGGTCGATTACTGAGCTGATTGTTTGGCCGGATTTTCCGGCGGCTCATTCGGTTGTCACCGCAAACCCCCGTCGCAATGGATGGGGGTTTTTATTTGCTGTGATGAGGACGCAGGATGCCGGAGTTGCGGATGCGCGACCTGGGATGCAGCAGCAACAAATTTCAGCCACACAAAATTCAGTCGACCCACCCACCCTAGTGTACTGAAAATCCAAATCTGCTTTTGATGCCACCAATCAGATATTGGTCTTTTAGTTGCGCGTTCGAGGGAATAAAATACACTTGCTTAAGTTTGTGATCCCATTCAAATGGCTTGCCTGTTTCAGGATTAAGCAAAGATTGTTCACTTGCCGCAACAAACTTTGATACCTCGCTAGTCGCAACATCATTTCTAATTAACTTGAGTTGCAAACGCACCAAGCTGTTCAAAGCATTCAGATCAAGAAGTCTATTTGGATAATCTTGGTATGCAGGTAAGCTCGCCAAATAAATTATCTTCCCAGTCTGGTTAAAATACCAAGTTGGCTTTTCAAGGTTTGCTTCGGTAAATTCATTGGCTGTAATTGGCCGCGTTGCATTGACTCCACGCGTTTCAAAGAAATGCTCACTCCTTTTCGCTGTTCTAATCCACATATTGGCAGTGGCATTTTTTTTGAAATAGTGAAACGCTAAATACAACATGTAATCTGGCGATTGAGTACCGTCATCCTGCTGAGATTTTACAAAGGACTGATAATCATCCAATATCCCAGAATCGAAAATTGTTGATAGAGCCGACTTATATTCGAATCTGAAAGCCGCAACAACAGACATCTGTTGCGGAGTAAGCGGCTCAAGCATTTTCTCGATTTGCGCCGAATATCCGCCGACTTTTTCTCGTTGCTCAATGAGGGTGTCTGAAAGTATAGCGAGGTCTTTCATGAGCATTGAGGTTGCAATCATTTTCCCTATCAGAGAATCTTTCCCTGAGAGCATTTGCTTAACGAAACTGACATCCTCTCCAATCAAGTCAAGTCCTTGCTGAACTTGCCCTTGCTGAATCAATTGCAGCGCAGTGGCATGTAGTAATGCTTGTCCTGCTTGCAGCTTTCCAAAATGAGGAAATGGTGCTTTTGAATTACTGGTAATTGTGTGTTGCCATTGGGGGAATTTTTTTAGCGACCGATATCGCGTTAATAAAATTGTGTTTGCTTTTAGCCAGCCAGTGACTGCTTGGTTTTCGTTGCGGATGATCTTCCAGCAAGATTCTTTGCCCGCAGAACAAAATAGCTCTTTTTGATTACGCTTACTCGGATGGGCATTCCCCTTTTGGGGCTTCATTGACGAAGTGGTTTCATCTCGACGCATAAACGCAGAGAAATTCGAATATTTCAAATGCTCTTCTTGATAAGGTATATCGGTGTGGTTTTTTATCGCTTGGTTTACATTTTCCTTATAAGCTTGCCCAGCTTTAATCATTGATGACTCAGCGGGAGCCATTAGTCCAAGGAGAGCGATAGCGCCATTATCACTCTCAGGCACCGGTGCTGGCCAATCTTTGATGACGGCGAAGTGAGGATCAATATCTTCGTCGTAGCAATTGACGATCCAGTTAATGCCGAACATGCTTAGAAATAGCAGGGAAACAAGTGCCAAATTAACTAGCGCTCGTTTAGCTAAGTCCTTCCACCACGATTCCGTAGGCAAAAATGAAACGAGGGAGACATAAGGGCGTAATGTGCTGAGATAAACATGGCGAAACGGAAGGTAAAGTCCAGCGACCAGCAGCGAACCCGCCATTTTTAAATTATCGTGGATTTCCAAACCAAGTAAGGTTTCTAACCATAGCAACATAAGCGTGCTCACGATAATGAGCGCGCACCACACTTGCCAATGGCGAAGCGGCTTCAAGCCCACTTGCCAAATCGCCTGACGATATTCGGCTCTTGAATGCCCGTGAAGCTCAGGGAGCTTTTTCCATGACCAATAGAAACCCATGCGTTGCTCCGTTTTAGGATGGAAAAATTATAGACATTTTTAATTCTAACTCACTTCAGATTGTTAGAGCTCAACCATGATTTGGAACGTTATCATGTCTGCGAAAGAGAGAAAATAATCGAAATCTACATATCCTTTATTTGAGGGGTAAAGGAGTTAAAGAGCCAAGGAGTAAGCTCCCTGCACTCCGTTACGGGAGCGTTCTCGCCACCCGGAAACCGATGTCGTCGTCCCGGAAGTCGGGGGCGTCGTAGTAGCGGAAGGTGGAGCGCGCGTCGTCCGGGAAGTTGTTCCACGAACCGCCGCGAAGCACGCGCCCGCCGCCATCACCTGACCATTCGCTGCCGTCATTCGGCGCGCCATTGAAGCTGTTGTGATAGCTGTCTTGCCCCCATTCCCAGACGTTGCCGCTCATGTCGTATAGGCCAAAGGTGTTGGCTTGTTTCTGCGCACCGGGATACGTGGTGCTGCCACTGTTACTACCATACCAAGCCACGCTGTCGATGCTATCACCGCCGCAGTATTCGGTTTGTTGTCCGCCACGGCAGGCGTACTCCCATTCGGCTTCGGTGGGCAGGCGGTAGTGTTTGCCGGTCTTTTGGTTGAGTCTTTGGATGAAGGTTTGTATGTCGTCCCAACTGACTTGCTCGACCGGGCAGTTGCCGCCGCAGTTGGTGAAGTTGCTGGGGTTGCTGCCCATCACGGCTTGCCATTGCGCTTGGGTGACTTCGGTTTTGCCGAGGGCGAAGGGTTTGCTGATGGTGACGCGGTGGGCAGGCGCTTCATCTCCGCTTGTGCCGCCCATGGTGAAGCTGCCCGCCGGAATAACCACCATTTCGGCGCAGTCGTTGCAATCCTTAAAGACTTGGCCGGGGCGCGGGCCTTTGGCTTCTTCGGCTTTGTTTTTTTGAAGGGCGCTTAGTTTTTCCTGGGCGGCCGTTGCGTAGATGCTGCCGGGGTATTGGGTGATGAAGTTTTGTAGGGTTCTGTCGTTTCCGCTGTTTTGTACGCTTTGCCATTGGGCTGCTTCTTCTCTCGCGGCACGGTCATTTTGCAGTTTTTTGATGCGCGAGGGCACGAGGCCAACGTACTGGCCTTGCGGGTAACGGCGCTGGTAGTCCTGGTAGGCGGCTTCGCTGGCGGTGGCGGTGGCGGCATCCCAGGCGCTTTGGTCTTGGCGGGCTTGTTCGGCGGCGGCTTGGTCTTCTAGTTTTTTGCTGCGGATTTTGGCGAGGGCGATGTATTTGCCTTTGGGATATTGGCTCAAGTACGCTTGGTAGTCGTCTATCGTGTTGCCCTTTTGCACTTCGTTCCACAGCGCGCCTTCGGGGTCTTTGCTGCTGACGGCGGGGGCGGGTTCGGGAACGGGGGCTGGCGCGGGAGCTGCTGTTTGGGTGACGGACGGTGTGCGGCTCAGTTCTTTGAGTTTGTCGATCACTTGAAAGGCGCTGCATCCTTCGCACGGCAACGATTTTGAGTGCACGTCTTTGTTGTCGGTGATGCTCCTGATGTTCAGCGCGAGCAGGTAGCCGCCTTCTATTTTGGTGACGTTGCCGATGGCGACATATTCGGCTTTGAACGCGATGCCGATGTCTTGCAGGCAGCGGGTTTCGTCGCAGTCTTTTTTTGCTGTGTTCGCGCGCTGCGTTTCCTGGCTGTAGATCTCTTTGGTTTTGAGTTCGACTTCGTCTCCCGAATACACGCGGTATTTTTGCGAGAGCCCCTCCACCAGCGCCGTTTCCATGGGGCCGCGCATGTTCTGGTTTTCTTTCCCCACCCGTAGCGGCATCAGCACCAGCCGGTCTTTCACCGGGGCGTCAGCGGCTTGTGCGCTTTTGCCTTTGGCGGGTTTGGCGTAGGCCTGATACGGAATGCCCAGCAAGCTCAGGCTGATGAGGAGGGTGACGAATATAGTCAGGGGCGTCGATTTCATGGGCTGCGCTTCGTCGTTGATTTGAGGCGCGAATATAGCCGATAGGCTAAACAAGCGAAAGAGCTTCAGAATTATCGGGTGGGCACCTCGCTGCCCACGCATTCGCGTTGATGTTAGACGGTTGCGTTCCGCGTGGGCACAACGGCGTGCCCACCTCTACCGCGCTGTAAATACGGGTTGAAGGCAAGCCACGGGAGATCAAGTCTAGCTTTGTAGCATAGAAGACAGGGCATCCCGCACCCCCAAAATGAAACTTCAAACTGTTGGATACGCAATATGTCTTTATAGGCTCGTGTTAGCCTTGACACGATCCTCCGAAATAAAATAAAGTCCGCCCGCTTGCAAAATCGTCCTTCGCACATTTCACCGCACAGATGCTGAGAGGCTATCGGCGCATTCCCCAGAAACGGAGCTGGCGCAAGTAAACACTCGCGAATTTAAAATTGCTTCTCACGTTCGCATCCTCGCCCGCTTGCGGGATAAGCAGAGACTTGCACGGCTTTTTCGTGCTTAGTCGAATGGCTAGTAGTTTCATCAGAGGATTGAGGAGAGGGAAGCTTGCCAGTTGAATTATTTGTTCTAAAAGGGTATGCACATGCACCACCACATTCGCAAATCCACTTTACTGACTTTGGGGCTCACCGTTGTTTTTACCTGGATTCTTGTGGGGTGCGGAGGTGGAAGTAGTAAAACTTCCAGCTCTGCTGGTTTGGGAGGAGTAAGCAGCTATAGTGTTGGCGGTACAGTGTCCGGTCTTTCAGGTTCCTTGGTATTACAAAATAATGGCGCAGATAATTTGACGGTCACAGCCAACGGCAGCTTTACTTTTATCACCCCATTGCTCAATAGTGGCGCTTACAAAATCACTGTCTTAAGCAATCCGACAGACCAGACGTGTGCGGTAAACTCCGGTACAGGCGTCATAGTCGGAAGTAATGTCAGTAGCGTGACGGTGACCTGCTCTTCACAAAACGTGTCATCCAGTCCCTCAACCAGTACGCCATCAAGCAAAGTATCTGAATCAGCCACTCTTGCCCTGTTTGCGGGGAGTCTGGGGTGGCCGAATAAGGCTGCAGATGGCATGGGAACAGCAGCAGGATTTTACGGCCCATCTGGAGTTGCCACCGACAGCACGGGTAATGTCTATGTGGCGGATAGAGGTAATCATACTATCCGCAAGATTACACCGGCGGGTGTAGTGAGCACATTGGCGGGCACGGCTGGTGTAAAAGGCAGTGCTGACGGCATCGGTGCGGCAGCAAGCTTTAACCGGCCTTTTGGCGTTGCCACCGATAACGCGGGCAATGTCTATGTGGCGGATAGCGATAACAACATCATCCGCAAGATTACACCAGCGGGCGTAGTGAGCACATTGGCTGGAACGGCTGGTGTATCCGGTAGTGCTGACGGCATCGGTGCGGCAGCAAGCTTTGACTGGTCATCTGGAGTTGCCACCGACAGCGCGGGTAACGTCTATGTGGCGGATAGAGGTAATCATACTATCCGCAAGATTACACCGGCGGGTGTAGTGAGCACATTGGCGGGCACGGCTGGTGTAAAAGGCAGTGCTGACGGCATCG
>CAZXDK010000006.1:5633-63804 GCA_964639585.1 uncultured Gallionellaceae bacterium
GCGATAACAACATCATCCGCAAGATTACACCAGCGGGCGTAGTGAGCACATTGGCGGGCACGGCTGGTGTAAAAGGCAGTGCTGACGGCATCGGTGCGGCAGCAAGCTTTATCTGGCCATCTGGAGTTGCCACCGACAGCGCGGGTAACGTCTATGTGGCGGATAAGGGTAACAACACCATTCGCAAAATTACACCGGCGGGCGTAGTGAGCACATTGGCTGGAAGGGCTGGCGTGCAAGGTAGTACCAACGGCATCGGCGCTGCGGCCAGTTTTAATGGGCCGACTGGAATCGCCACTGACAGTGTGGGTAATGTCTATGTGGCCTCGTATGACATCGTTCCAGTCCTTGGTTCCGGCTTCTCTATTAGCCTTGTACCTGGTATTAACGATTACAATAACGCCATCCGTAAGATTACTCCAGCGGGAGTGGTGAGCATATTGGCAGGGTCAACGGGTTCTCAAGACGGCGCCGGAGTCGCAGCGGGCTTTAACAACCCAGAGGGGGTGACCACCGACAGCGCGGGTAACGTCTATGTGGCGGATCGTGGTAATAATACTATCCGCATGATTACACCGGCGGGTGTCGTGACCACCTTGGCAGGAACGGCAGGAACAATAGGAAGTGCCGATGGCACGGGGGCGGCGGCGAGTTTTTTTGAGCCATCTGGAGTTGCCGCCGACAGCGCGGGCAATGTCTATGTGGCGGATAGAGGTAATCATACTATCCGCAAGATTACACCGGCGGGCGTAGTGAGCACATTGGCGGGTACGGCTGATGCATTGTCCGACAGTGCAGACGGTACTGGGGCGGCTGCAAGATTTATTTATTTGACTGGTATTGCTACCGATAGCGAGGGCAATGTCTATGTGGTGGATAGTGTTACCATCCGCAAGATTACACCAGCGGGCGTGACGACCACATTGGCTGGAGCGGCGAGCTTTAGTCGGCCATCTGGTATTGCTACCGACAGCGCGGGCAATGTCTATGTGGCGGATAGCGATAACAACATCATTCGCAAAATTACACCAGCGGGAGTAATGAGCACATTGGCGGGCACGGCTGGTGTAAAAGGCAGTGCCGACGGCATCGGTGCGGCGGCAAGATTCGACTGGCCATCTGGTGTTGCCACCGACAGCGCGGGTAATATCTATGTGGCGGATAAAAATAATCTTACTATCCGCAAGATTACACCGTCAGGAGTGGTGACTACAGTGGTAGGCATGGCGGGAAATTCCGGTTTTGTTTCAGGAACACTATCAAGTGTATTGTTATCTTCCAAAGGCATAGCAATCCACGGCACATCGATTTATATTTCAACAAAGGACGGAGTAGCTGTAGTAACTAACGTGCCTTAACTACTTGCCTAGTTTGTCTTTTAAGATGCATTCAATCTCACTAGTGTACGGTTAAAAATCAAACAGAATCATTATTACCGTTCGAGCCGAGCCAAGTAAGCCCCGCGTCCGCGTGGCAAGGCGTGAGCAGGAAACAGTTGCAGCGCACGGCTCTGTAGAGGCGAACGGACTTCAAACTTTAGCTGGGCGGATCAATAGTGGCAGTTTTAGTATCCCGCAAACAAGTTGAACATGAACGTTTGATTCGTAGACCGTCAAGCCCCACTTCTTGCCCAGCAGAGGGGAAAGCTGGTAGCATGAAACCCACTTCTTGGAAGACGAAACATCGAGGGAAGCCCACTTCCATACCTCTCCATAGCGAAACATGAGCGATAAATTTCCCCATACCCTGGTTCAATGCCTCACCGCCATCGCGCAACATCATGGTTTACAGGTTGCTCCCGAACGCCTGATTCACGAATACGCCCTGGCAGACGAGAATCCTTCCGAGCCGATGCTGCTCAAAATGGCCTCGGATATAGGCATGAAGGCGAAGGCGGATCGTCTCACGTGGGACGCGCTGCTTGCGCAGAAGGGCGTGTTCCCGCTGATTGCGCGTTTGTCCAACGGCAACAGCGTTATCGTGGTGAGCGACATGCAGGATGACCGGGTGGCGATCATTGATCCGCTGGAGAATATCGCCGCGGTGATGGTGATAGGGCGCGAGGCGTTTTGTTCGCGTTGGCCGGGAGATGTGGTTTTTCTGAAGCGCGCGCACTCGCTGACCGACCCCAATCAGCCCTTCAGCCTGCTCTGGTTTATCCCGGAAATTTTGAAGCAAAGCACCGCGTTCCGCGACATCTTTATTGCGGCGATGGCGCTCAATGTGCTGGGGCTCGCCTCACCCATGTTTTTCCAGTTGGTGATAGACAAAGTGCTCACCCACCAGAGCGCCTCCACGCTTTGGGTGCTGGCGGTGGGTATTTTCTTCGCCATGATTTTTGAATCCTTGTTCGGCTATCTGCGCCAGTTGTTGCTGTTGGCGGCCACGAACAAGATCGACATCAGACTGACGCGGCGCACCTTTAGCCATTTGCTGTCATTGCCGATAGATTATTTTGAGACGCACTCGGCCGGCGTGATTGTGCGGCACATTCAGCAACTGGAAGGGATACGCAATTTTCTGACCGGGCGGGTTTTTTTTACCGCACTTGATCTGCTTTCGCTGCTGATCTTCCTGCCTATCCTGTTCTCCTATTCGGTGAAACTGGCGCTGATCGTGCTGGTGTTCACCCTGGTGATCGCGGCCATCATAGCCTCGCTGCTCCCCACCTATAAACGGCTGCTCGACGATCTGTATGCCGCCGAGGGCAAACGCCAGGCTTTGCTGGTGGAGAGCATACACGGCATGCGCACGGTCAAGGCCCTGGCGATTGAACCCAAACAACGCCGCACCTGGGACCAGCATTCAGCCGAGGCGATCAACGCGCATTACCGCGTCGGCTTGCTGGGTCTTGGCGGCGGATCGGTAACGGATTTCCTGTCGAAGATATTGCCGATTGTGATCATCGTCATCGGCGCGCAGGAGGTGTTTGATCAGACACTGTCGGTCGGTGCGCTGATCGCTTTCCAGATGATTTCCGGGCGGGTGTCCGGGCCGTTGATGAGCATCGTGGGCCTGATTAACGAGTATCAACAAACCGCGCTGTCTGTGCGCATGCTGGGCGAGGTGATGAATCGGGCGCCGGAAGGGCGTGGCAGCGGCGGTTTACGCCTGCAACTGGCAGGCGAGATTTCTTTTGACGAGGTGACTTTCCGCTATCCGGGGGCGGTTTCTACGGCATTGGACCATTGCACTTTTAAGATTGCGGCAGGGGAAGTCATAGGTATCGTGGGGCGCAGCGGTTCCGGTAAAACGACCTTGACCAAGCTGATGCAGGGGCTCTATAGCGTGCAGGAAGGCATAGTCCGTTTTGATGGCGTGGACGCGCGCGAATTCGACCTGTCCTATTTGCGCAAACAAATCGGCGTGGTGTTGCAGGAGAATTTCCTGTTCCGCGGCACGATCCGGGAAAACATCGCGGTGACCCGTCCTGATGCCACTTTCGAAGAAATTGTGGAAGCCGCACAGGCTGCGGGCGCGGACGAATTCATCGAACGTATGCCGCAGGGTTACGATTCCTTGCTGGAAGAAAATGCCAGCAATTTGAGCGGTGGGCAGAAGCAGCGCCTGTCCATTGCGCGAGCTTTGCTGGCCAAGCCGCGCATTTTGATCCTCGACGAAGCGGCCAGCGCGCTAGATCCGGAAAGTGAAACCATTTTTATCAACAACCTGTCGCGTATCGCGGTCGGGCGCACCGTGGTGATGATTTCGCACCGTTTATCCACCCTGGTAAATGCCAATGCCATTCTGGTGATGCAGCATGGCCGCTTAATGGATAGTGGCCGCCATCAGGAATTACTTTCACGTTGTGAAACTTACCAACAATTATGGAACCAACAAACAAGCCACCTGTAGCCTCGTCGCAGCGCCGCAAGCAAAAAAGCGACGCTACCGCGATTGAGTTTTTGCCCGATGCGGACGAGGTCGAACGCCGTCCTTATCCCAAGGCATCGCAACTCACCGTGCATGTGTTGCTGGTGCTCATGCTGGCCTTTTTGCTGTGGGCATCGTTTTCCAAAATCGACAAAGTGGTCGTGGCGCGCGGCCGCTTGGTCACCCCGCTGCCGAACATCATCGTGCAGCCGCTGGAAACGGCGATCATACAAAGTATAGATGTGCGCGTCGGGCAGATCGTCAAGAAAGGCGAACGGCTCGCCACACTAGACCCCACTTTTGCGCAGGCGGATGAGGCTGAATTGCGCGCCCGCCTGCGCAGCTTGAACACCCAGACCGAGCGTCTGGAAGCGGAGCTTTCCGGCACCAAGTCCATAGGCCGGGGCGGCCCCAGCCCGGACAGCAAACTTCAGGCGCAATTGGCTACCGAGCGGCTTGAAAATTACAAGGCCCAGCTGCGCAAGCTGGAAGAAAACATCGCGCAAACCCGTGCGGCGCTGGAAACCAACCGGCTCGATCAGCAAGTGCTGGAAACGCGGGTGAAAAACATCCTTGAGATCGAGGCGATGCAGGAGAAGCTGGTCAAGCAGAATTTCGCCGCGCCGCTCAGGCTGCTGGAAGAACGCGAAAGGCGGCTGGGCATGGAGCGCGAGTTACAGCTTGCCAAGAATCACGAGCAGGAGCTAGCCAGGCAATTGGCGGGACTGGGCGCGGATAAAGCGGCGTTTGAAAAAAGCTGGCGCCAAAAAACCATGGAAGATTTGTTGAATACCTCGCGCGACCGTGAGGCATTGAGCGAACAGGTGTTGAAAGCGGATAAGCGCAGCCGCATGGTGGAACTGGTTTCTCCTTCCGATGCGGTCGTGCTGGAAATTGCCAAGTTGTCGCAAGGTTCGGTCGCCCGGGGTACGGAGGCGATGTTCACTCTGGTTCCGCTGGATACAGCCCTTGAAGCGGAGGTGGAGATCGACGCCGGAGAAGTGGGCTATGTGAAAAACAAGGATATAGCACGGGTTAAATTCGACGCCTTCCCCTACCAGAAACACGGCATGCTGGAGGGGAGGTTGCGCACGATCAGCGAAGATGCGTTTCGCCGCGAAGGAGGGCAGAACACGTATTCCTACTATCTAGGGCGCATTGATTTAGGCGATAAAAAACTGGAAAAATTGCCCCAGGGCGCAAGGCTATTGCCCGGCATGACGCTTTCCGCCGAGATCGTTGTGGGCAAGCGCACCGTGATGTCTTATTTGTTGTGGCCCTTAACCAAGGCGGTCGGGGAATCGATGCAGGAGCCTTGATGCGTCCCAGTTAGGGGACGCTGCTTGGCGGAAAGGGGTTATGCGTAAATTTGTTGGTGTTTTATCGGCGGCATTGATGATGTTGAGTCTGACAGCGCAGGCGGAGACGCCGGGCGCTACGGGCGTTAAAGCGAAAATAGACAAGAAGTGCTTATTCCCGAAGTCCAAAAAACGCGCACCCGATTGGGTTTGTAACGCAAATGCAGATGGTGTAAAGCGGGCGGCGCTGGGATCGGCGGCCAAATCCAAAGCGGGATTGGCTTTTATGGAAGAGATGGCCGCTGCCGATGCGCGCACCCGGCTGGCGCAAAAACAGGCATCCGGGCTGACCGAGGCAGAGTTGCGCGGGAGCAAGATATTGAAAAAAATATATGCGCCGGATGGCACGCTCTATGTTCTGGTCGGGTTTGAGGAGGCAGTTCCGAAATAGCCAGACGTGACTGGTTCAGCAGTATCGGGTCGCCAGCCAGCACCTTCCGGTCCGCGCTGGTCGGACACAAGCAGAGTTCTTCTCTCGCCCTTATTCCTGAGCCTTGGGTTTGGGGCGTTTGCCCACTTTCACTTGCACCACAACCTCGGTCTGGTTGCGCAGCAGTTTGAGCACGACCACTTTTCCCGGTGCCAGCGCGGAGATGGTTTCCAGCATGGCGCTGGAGTCGGCCAGAGTCTTGTCCGCCACATCGGTCAGGATGTCGCCGGCCTTGATGCCGGCTTTGTCGGCGGGGCTGTCGTGCACGACTTCGGAGATCAGCACGCCCTGGGAATCTTTCAACTTGAAAGACTCGGCCAATTCCGGCGTGAGTTCCTGTACTGCCACCCCTATCCAGCCGCGCGTGACCGAACCGCTCTGGATGATTTGTTCCATGATTTTTTTCGCCGTGCTGACGGGAATGGCAAAGCCGATGCCGAGCGAGCCGCCGTTGGGCGAATAAATGGCGCTGTTGATGCCGATCAGATTCCCGTTGGCATCCACCAGTGCACCGCCGGAATTTCCCGGATTGATGGCGGCGTCGGTCTGGATGAAATTCTCAAAAGTATTCAGGCCGAGATGATTGCGTTTGAGCGCGCTGACGATGCCCATGGTGACGGTTTGCCCGACGCCAAACGGATTGCCGATAGCCAGCACGATGTCGCCCACGCGGGATTGTTCGGCGTGGGCGAAAGTGATCGCGGGCAAGTTGTTGGCGAGATCAATCTTGATGACGGCAAGGTCGGTCTCGGGATCGGAGCCGATGACGCGCCCCTTGGCCTTGCGCCCGTCGGCAAGCGCCACTTCGATTTGATCCGCGCTTTCGATGACGTGATGGTTGGTCAGGATAAACCCGTCGTGGCTGACGATGACACCGGAACCGAGACTGGAATTTTGTTGCGGCGCGCTGTCTTCAAACTGGTCGCCAAAGAAAAAGCGGAAACGCGGATCATTGAGGAAGGGATGCGTCGGCGCTTTCACTTCGCTGCTGGTATAAATATTTACCACGGCGGGCATGACTTTTTGCGCGGCGGCGCTGAATCCGACAGAGGGGGTCTGGCTGGTGTTATTGCCGGCATTTTCATACAGGGTGACTACGCCGCTGCGGGCGATGTTCGGCAGCATCGAGGGTCTCAGGGTTTGGATGATGAACAATGCGGCCAGACCGACGGTGGTGGCTTGGGCGAACAATAGCCAGAATTTGCGCATGATATGATGAACCCGTTATATGAAGAGGGACGAACCGGATGCAGTTAAATGAATTGCGTGATTATATCGGAAGCCTGCTGGAGGTCAGCCGTTTTCGAGATTATTGCCCGAACGGGGTGCAGGTGGAAGGCCGGCCGGAGGTGTTGCGCATCGCCACCGCCGTGAGCGCTTCACAATATGTGCTGGAAGCCGCAAGCGCATGGGGCGCGGATGCGATCCTCGTCCATCACGGCTATTTCTGGCGCAGCGAAGACGCGGCTATCACGGGTATCAAGAAACGGCGCATCGCACATCTGTTGCAACATGAAATCAGCTTGCTGGCTTATCACCTGCCGCTGGACGCGCATCCCGATCTGGGCAATAACGCGCAACTGGCGAAACGTCTGGGCTGGATAGAACAGGGGCGTTTCGGCGAGCAGAACATCGCCTGTTATGGCGTATTGCCGCAGGCGCAAACATTGGCGCAAGTGACGGCGCGTTGCGCCGAAAAACTGGAGCGTGCGCCGCAAACTATCGGTGACCCGGAACAGAAAATCGAGCGTATCGCATGGTGCAGCGGCGGCGCGCAAAGCTATTTCGAGCAGGCGCTTGCTTTGGGGGCGGATGCGTACATGACCGGGGAAATCTCCGAGCAGAATGTGCATGTGGCGCGCGAAACCGGCGTGGCGTTCATCGCTGCGGGACATCATGCAACCGAGCGTTATGGCGTGATGGCATTAGGTGAACACCTTGCCGGGCGCTTTGCTGTCGGGCACAGATTCTTCGATCAGGACAATCCGGTTTAGCGCGGGCGCCGCACAGCGCGCCGCTCAGTCAACGGCCAGCCGGTAACCCACGCCGACTTCCGTCAGCAAAAAGCGCGGGCGCGCCGAATCCTTCTCCAGCTTGCGGCGCAGCGTGCCCATGTAGATGCGCAGATAATGCGCACGCTCCACATAGTTCGGCCCCCAGACTTCCTTGAGCAGCAACTGGTGCGTCAACACCTTGCCCGCATGTTTGACCAGCACGGTCAGCAAACGGTATTCGATCGGGGTGAGGTGGACTTCCGCACCGCCGACGGTGACCTTGCGGTGGATCAAGTCCACCTGCAGCTCATCCACCGCGAAAACGCCCTCGTCTTCTCCGCTTGCCGTTACCGAAACATGGCGCAACGCCACGCGTAGCCGCGCCAGCAGTTCGCCCACGCCGAAGGGCTTGACCAGATAATCATCCGCGCCCGCATCCAGCGCGGAAATCTTGTCGTTTTCCTGCGCGCGCGCGGACAGGATGACGATGGGGACGGCAGACCACGCGCGTATTCTTTTAACCACTTCCACGCCGTCCATGTCGGGCAGGCCGAGGTCGATGATAATCAGATCGGGTTTGCGTGTTGCGGCTTCAGTCAAACCCTGTTTGCCGGTCTCCGCTTCAATCACCTGGTAATTTTCCGCGCTCAGCGTGGTTCGCAAAAAACGGCGTATCTGAGCTTCGTCTTCGATGACGATGATAGTGGCATTGCTCATCGGTGCGTCATTCCGGCGCAGGCCGGAATCCAGATGATTAAATATATCCCGCAAAGCGGGACAACATTGCACTTCTGTCCGCTACGCGGGATGTTTGTTCTTGCTGGATTCCGGCCTGAGCCGGAATGACGGCCTAATGAACTCATGATTGAGTAGCCTCCTCCTGCTCGATCAACGGCGGCTCGCTCAATGGCAATGCGAAGTGGAACGCCGCTCCGCCGGACGGTGAATTATCCGCCCATATCCGTCCACCGTGCGCTTCCGCAATGGAGCGGCAGATAGCCAGACCCAAGCCCGCGCCGCCCTGATTGCCCTCGCTGGCGACGCGGTAGAACTTTTCGAAAATGCGTGTTTCTTCTCCCGCCGGAATGCCGCTGCCATGATCGGAAACCGTGACCAGCAGTTCATTTTGCGCGGTTGCGGCAGAAATTTCGATGACCGTTCCGGGCGGCGTGTATTTCACCGCATTTTCCAGCAGGTTCGCAAATATCCGCTCGACCAGCAGGCTGTCAATTTCCACCAACGGCAAGTTATGCGGCAGGTGTATGCTGACCGGATGGTCGGCCAGGCGCGTATTCAGTCCGGCCAGCGCGCCGCCAACCACCTCTTCCAGGGGTTGCCATTGCTTGTTCAGCACGATAGCACCGGCCTGCAAGCGCGCCATGTCCAGCAGGTTATTGGCCAGCCCGGACATGCGTGTAGCCTCATCGTAAATGGCGAGCCCGAGTTCATGGCGCGCTTCGTCATCCAACTTGTCACTGTCCTGCACCAGGCTGCTGGATGCGCCCACGATGGCTGCCAGCGGCGTGCGCAAGTCGTGCGAAATCGCTGACAGTAAGGAATTGCGCAACTGTTCCGTTTCCATTTTGACGTGGGCGCTATGCGCTTCCGCCGCCAGCCTGACACGCTCCAGCGCCAATGCAATCTGGCTGACGAAGGTTTCCAGCAAACGTTGTTGTTCGGGCAGCGCAATCCGCGCCGGATTGAGCGGCAGCAAAGCCAGCACGCCTATGATGCCGGAAGAGGCATTCAGCGGCAGATAAACGATCTCGCCGCCGGGCAAGGTGTCCGTACCCTGTCCCGCCATTTGTGCGTGGTCATAGACCCATTGCGCCACACTCAAATCGCTGCCATGGCAAGACTGCGCAACGCTCTCGCCTTGGGGATAGCGGATGCTCCCCGTTTCGTCGGGCAGCAGGACAACTGCCTGAGCCTCGAATACCTCGGCCACATGTTTGACCGCAATGCGCACAATATTGTCCTTGCCGCGCGTCGAGGCCAGTTCGCGGCTCATGGCGTACAGCGCCGCCGTGCGGCGCTCGCGGTGTCCGGCGATCTTGGCCTGATGCTGGATGCTGACCGTCATGCTGCTGATCACCAAAGCGACCAGCAGCATGACCCCGAAGGTAATCAGGTATTGAGTATCCGACACGGAAAAACTGAAGCGTGGCGGGACAAAACAAAAGTCAAATAACAGCACGCTCAGAAACGAACTCAGCACCGAAGGGCCGCGCCCGTAACGCGCGGCAACCACCACCACGCCCAACAGGTAAACCATAATCAGGTTGGCGAGGTCGAAACGATCCACCATGAGCCAGCCTATCGCGGTGCAGATTGAAGTCGCGGCCAATGCCGACAGATAGCCTGCTTGTCCCATGAAAAGCGGGCGCTGTTCTTCCGCCGCCAATCCCAAATACAAACGGCTGCGGGATAAATAGGGATTCTCTTTGGCCAGTGCCAGAAAGCTGGATTCCTTGCCCACCACATGAATGTCGATGTCGCTGGCCTGGCGCACGATGGTATCGACCAGCGAGCCGAGCAGTCGCAGCCGCCAGCCGGAAAGCGTCGGTCTGCCCAGCAAGATGCGAGAGGCATTGCGGGTGCGGGCATAGCCGATCACCTCGTCCGCCAAATTGTGGCCACTCAGCGTCACGGTTTCCGCGCCCATCTCCTCCGCCAGTTTCAATGTGTTCAAGACGGTGTCGCGCTGTTCTCTGGAAAGCCGCTGGAGTTTCGCGGTCTCGACATAGATGACTATCCATTCCGCTTTCAGCATCTGCGCCAGGCGGTACGATGCGCGCACCAGGTTCTCCGCATTGCCGCCCGGCCCGATACAAACCAGCAAGCGTTCTTTTACCTGCCACACGTTTTGAATGGCGTGGTCGTCGCGGTAGTCGCGCATCTGCGCATCGACACGATCCGCCGTGCGCCGCAACGCCAGCTCGCGCAGCGCGATCAGATTGCCCTTGCGGAAAAAATTCTGCGCCGCGCGTTCCGCCTGCTGCGGCAGATAGACCTTGCCTTCCTTCAGCCGCAGCAGTAGCTCGTCCGGCGGCAGGTCGATCAGTTCGATTTCGTCGGCGCCTTCCAGCACCGTGTCGGGCACGGTCTCCCAAACCGGAATACCGGTGATCTGCGAGACCACATCGTTGAGGCTCTCGATGTGCTGGACGTTGATCGCGGTATACACATCGATGCCGGTTTCCAACAGCTCTTCCACATCCTGCCAGCGTTTGGGATGGCGCGACCCCGGCGCATTGCTATGCGCCAACTCGTCCACCAGTATCAGTGCCGGACGCCGCTTGAGCGCGGCGTCCAGATCGAATTCGCGCAAAGTCGTTTCGCGATATTCCATCAGGCGTGGCGGCAACAGCTCCAGTCCTTGCAGCAACTGGTCGGTTTCGGCGCGCTTGTGCGTTTCCACATAGCCGGCCACCACATCCAAACCCTCCTTGCGGCGCTCGTGCGCCGCCAGCAACATGCCGAAGGTTTTGCCGACGCCGGCGCAAGCGCCAAAAAATATTTTCAAACGACCGCGCTTCCGCTTGGCTTCGGCAAGCTGAACTCTCTCCAGCAGGGTATCGGGATCGGGACGCTGGTCGTTCATTATTTCGGACTCCGCCGCCAGGCCGTACCCAACGCGCGAAGGCGGGTGCGCAGGCTTTTTTGGTCGTCGGACAACACGTCCATCACATCGGAGAGTTGCTTCGATTTGAGTATGGCGAATAGCATGAGCAGCGCCACGATCGTCACGGTGACAAAGAAATAAACCAGCCGCGTGACGATGGGCGCTTCAGCCTCGGCGATGAGATTCATGCCCAGCAATCCGGTAGCCACCGCGCCGACCATGCTGAAGGTGGTGACCACGGTAAGCCGAACGATGGTGGTGGACTGCTGGCGCTGCGCATTGCTATCCAGATACTGGCTCATGTCCTGCAGCTCTTCTTTCACCTCCCGATACAGCGCCTCGTTGTTCAGGTGAGTGCTGCACATGCGGTACAGCGCCTGCACGTGGGGACGCTCGGATAATTCGTGAAACCAGTAGCGATGGGTGAAGCGCAGAAACGCCTCGAAACTGGTGTACACCCTGCGCCGGAAGCGGCTGATGGATTGCGCCATGCGGATGTCCAGATCATGCACCGCATCCACCATGCGGTCGGAAAACACCAGCAGCGACGCGCGGTGGAAATGCGCGATCAGGAACAGCAGCGCGTATTGGTGGCGGAACTGCGCCAGTATGCCGCGCATCTTGTCGTGAAAATATTCGGCGCGCGCATCGCCGACCACGATGAAGGCGCGCCCGGTGCAGATAAAACGGGTATTGGGGCCCTCTTCGGTGTCGGTCCAGAAGCGGTCATAGCAATAGCGCGACTCAAATTCGGCCACATCCGGGTCGCGCGTTGGCATCGCCTCATCGGGATGCAGCGTGGCCACCAAGCCTAGACGCAGCCAGTCTTCCCGGCTTATGCCGCGCGGATCGTCCACGGCCAGAAACGCCATCAACGGCATGCGGTGGAATTCAATCTGGCGGTAACGCAGTTCGCCCGTTTCTTTCGAGGGATCCAGCACCAGAGGGCGCAGCAAAATATCCCAATGGGTCGCAATGCCCGGCGAACGGTGCTCTTGCGTATAGGAGATAAATTTTTCCTGATTATCCGAATCCGATGTTGCCAGCACGGCGCCATCCGCGGACAACCACTCGGCAAGTTGTGCATTGTGCTTGCCGTGCCCCTCCCTGTTCCAGCCTGTCGGATAAGTGCGTCCAAATCGGTAGAGCAAATCGCACACTTGGCTAAACGGCAAATCGGCGGCAAACAACTCCACCTTCAGAAACGCGACATTGATGTCGTCAAAAAACCAAAGCTCGGTATGTTCCACACCCAGCGTGATAGGAGCTTCGCCCTCGCGCAACACCAGGCGCAATGCGGCGACATCGCGCCGCCGGAATATCTTGATCGCCGACCCTCCCGGCTGTTCACCCGCATCATGCGCCGCATGACCATGGCTTTCGCCGTAGATGAAACGCTGCACATAGGGAAGGAAAGTGACGAACTCCTTGTAGTGCCGTTCCTCGAAATGGGCGCCCCCTTTCTGAAACCGGTCTTCCAGCCTGTGCCACGGATTGCTTTCGCCGTTCTGCTCCAGCAGCTCCCAATGGTGTTGTGCATCGCCACCGCTCGCAAGCGGCATCAATTGCACCGGCCAGAACAGCACCTCGCGGAAGTGGCGGACGGTATGGTTTGTTGTTGCGGTCATCATGAATTCCCTTGTAGAGTGGGCACGTCACTTACGCCCACGCGGTCAGCTTTGTAATTCACAGCCCTCCCTTCTTCAACTTTTTGCGTGCTACCGCTTCGGGGAGTTGTTTGTAATTCTCTTTGCTGGCAATACGCCTCCCGGATTTTTTCTCCAGATCGCGCCGCGCGCGCCCTGCCACCGATCCTCCCTCCACGGCTGCATCGCGGTTTTCGATATAGCCCCGCGCGTCTTTATTGCGCGCGATTTCGGTGGTGGAGGCTTCGCCCAACATGGTAAAAATCAGTTCCAGATCGTTCATGTGGTCGCGCAGATTGTCCGCCGGTTTGTCGAGACTCTTGAATGCCTTGTACTCGGCGGGTGTCATACCGAAAGTGGCGCGGCTGATTTCGGCAGTGAGGATGGAATATTCGCGCTGCTCCTTCACCCCGCGCTTTTTCCATTCGTTGGTCAACTCATCGCGGATGGCAATGCCGCGCACACGCTTTTCAATCCACTCGTCACTGTAGCCTTTTGCCTTATAAAGCTCGCGCATCCGCGCGGCGGCGAGTTCCGGGTTTTCAATTTCTTCCAGCCGCTCGTAACCCACTTTGGCCAGCCAGCGTTTGAAGGGTTCAGCTTTGGGCGAGGGAATGGATTGGATAATGCGGAGTAAGCCCTCGGTGTGAGAGCAGTCCGTTTCGCGTAACTTGCCGTCCGGTGCTGCAAGTTTGAACTGTCGACAGATTGTCGACAGTTCCATGCCGCTGATTTTTTCGCGCTGTTTGATGCGATACCAATAGTCCCGTGGATTCTGGCTGTCCGTCAACGCCGAGACCACGTCAATAATGGAGAAATACCATTTCTGATCATCTTCGCTCCAGATAGAACGAATATGCTTTGATTCAAACAGCTTAATGTTGCTCATGGTTTTACTCCCCCTGAAATCCGCTTGAGCACAAAGGCGTGTCTACCAGTAGTTGGATTATTTTTCATGGGCTGTAGAAGATGGCATCGAGCATTGCAGCTCTTCCATCCCAGACGGTGCGAGCCAATGGATTCTTTGGGCGAGGTTCATTCCACCAAACAGAATCAATAATGCGCTCAATGATCTCTTTCCAATAGCGTTCGTAGTCCATGCCAGACTGTTTTATCTCAAAGTCTTGGCAAAGTGCTCTCTTGTTCTTTGAATCAAAACAAACGAAGTAATCTGGTCGTTTTAGTGCCAACAAACGACTGGCGATACCAATACCATGTCTGCCGTTAGGAAATGTTTTAACAAACTCTGCAAGATAGGCTTCGTAGTGTTCTCGAGACACAGGGCCATTTAGTGGAATTTCATCCAGTGCATTCGAGATGTGAACATTGTTATCGTTCACGGCCTGGTGGTAGTAGCCAGCGCCACTCATACTTCCGAACCAACCCCAGTGTTCATTAAAGTCGGTAGGTAGCCCGGCGATGGTTTTCCGCAAGCCAAGCTCCATTTTCTGAAACTGTTTGGTAGTTTCAAATGCAGTGCGCACCAGCGTGAGCAAGTCACAGCGTTTTTCAAATCCGTGATGCGCGTCTTTTTTAACTGAAGCAAGAAACTGTGTCCATGGCATAGACATTATGGCGGAGTCAGCAGGTGCTTTGTTTTTTGTACTTTGCCCATACTGGCCGGATAGCCGCTGCAAGGCTGGTTGCTGTTTCGACCAAAGTGCGCGATAGGAGATTGCTCCAACTTTGCTAATAGTGCGAGCCTCATCCCAATAGTTCTCGATCAAATCTATAACTTCCTTTTTTAGAGATGAGCCACCTTGATCAGCATCTGAAAACAAGACCATCGCTTCCGAGTTTATGTTTAATGCTCCAACAGTTAGATTTGCACTTCCCATCAATACTTCCCAGTGCTTTTCGTTCCAGAAAATATAAATTTTTGGGTGAAATACGCCCCTCGGTTGTAGGATGAAGCGAACGACATTTGAGTCAACAAAAGCATCAAGAACGTCTGGGTGCGTTTGATAGAAATGGGTGCCGATTACCGCTTTGTGGATGCGATTCCGGTTTACGCATAATTCTTCAAATATCTCTGTGCTAGCCGATGCCCATGCGACCGCAAATGCGATATTTGGATATTTTTTCGCAAGTCGAGAGAGATTGCTTTTTAACCCAGCATTAGTGGTGATGAGCTTCATGTCAGGAATCTCCAATAATTTTCAAACAATCAAGTCAGCGTTGATTATATTCCAGCACCGCATCATCCATCGCACCTGCTCCGCGTGGGCACAAAGAACATGCCCACCCTACCCAATCAACGCGCTACATCCAGTGCCAGATTGAGTTCCAGCACATTCACTCTCGGCTCACCCAGAATGCCGAACTGGCGGCCTTCGGTGTGTTCCGCCACCAGCTTGTGCACCACATCCGGGTTGAGGTTGCGCAACCGTGCCACGCGTGCAAGCTGGTATTCCGCCGCAGCGGGGCTGATGTGCGGGTCGAGGCCGCTGCCGGAGGCGGTCACCAGATCGACCGGAACAGCTTGCGTATTGTCGGGATCGGCATCGCGCAAGGCTTGCACGCGGGCTTTCACCGCATCCATCAAGGCCGGGTTGGTTGGCCCCAGATTCGAGCCGCTGGAAGCCGATGAGTTATTCGCCATCGGGCCGGTCGCCGATGGGCGGCTCCAGAAATACTTGGGGTCGGAGAACGACTGGCCGATCAGGCTGGAGCCGACCGGCTTGCCGTCCTTGACTATCAGGCTGCCGTTGGCTTTGTCGGACATGATCGCTTGCGAAATGCCGGTCACCAGCGCGGGGTAAGCGAAGCCGGTCAGCAGGGTGAGCAACAGAAAGCTGATGACGGCGGGGCGTAATTCTTTAAACATGATTATTCCTTTCTTATTGATGAGCCGTCATTCCGGCGAAGGCCGGAATCCAGCTTGTTAAACAATTCCGCGTAGCGGACAAAAACCATTTGTTGAACCGCTGCGCGGGAATTTTTCCATCAACTGGATTCCGGCCTTCGCCGGAATGACGGAGTAGAGGGAGTTGCATGAATCGTTAAACCAAATGCAGCGCGACAAGAATCAGGTCGATCAACTTGATGCCAACAAAGGGGACGAGGATGCCGCCCAGCCCGTAGATCAGCAGGTTGTTGCGCAGCAGCACGTTTGCGCCGATGGCGTGGTAGTTCACGCCTTTCAGCGCCAGCGGAACCAGCGCGATGATGACCAGCGCGTTGAAAATCACGGCGGACAAAATGGCGCTGGACGGTGTCGCCAGTCCCATGATGTTGAGTCCGCCCAGCGCGGGATAGGTGGTTGCGAACGCCGCCGGAATGATGGCGAAATACTTGGCCACGTCGTTGGCGATGCTGAAGGTGGTCAGCGCGCCGCGCGTCATCAGCATCTGTTTGCCGGTCTCGACGATCTCGATCAGCTTGGTGGGGTTGGAATCCAAGTCCACCATGTTGCCCGCTTCCTTGGCAGCTTGCGTGCCAGTGTTCATCGCCACCGCCACGTCGGCTTGCGCCAGCGCCGGAGCATCGTTGGTGCCGTCGCCCGTCATCGCGACTAATCTGCCTTGCGCCTGATGTTCGCGGATCAGTTTCAGCTTGGCTTCGGGCGTGGCTTCGGCGAGGAAGTCGTCCACGCCCGCTTCGGCGGCGATAGCGGCGGCGGTGAGGCGGTTGTCGCCGGTAATCATGATGGTCTTGATACCCATGCGGCGCAGCTCGGCGAAGCGCTCCTTGATGCCGCCTTTGACCACGTCCTTGAGTTCGATCACGCCCAACACTTTTGCGCCGTCCGCCACCACCAGCGGCGTGCTGCCGCGCCGCGCGACGCTGTCGACGATGGTATTCACCTCGGCAGGAAAGCTACCGCCCAGACTGATGACATGATTGCGGATGGCATCGGCTGCGCCTTTGCGTATCTGACGCTCGGCGATGTTCACGCCGCTCATGCGCGTATGCGCGCTGAACGGCACAAAGGTCGCGCCCATCTCGTGGATGTTGCGTTCGCGCAGGCCGAATTTTTCCTTGGCCAACACGACGATGCTGCGACCTTCCGGCGTTTCGTCGGCTAGCGAAGCGAGCTGCGCCGCGTCGGCCAGCTCGGCCTCGGTCACGCCGCTGGCATGCAGAAAATTGCTGGCCTGACGGTTGCCCAGCGTGATCGTGCCGGTCTTGTCCAGTAGCAACACATCCACGTCACCCGCCGCCTCCACGGCGCGACCGCTGGTTGCAATCACGTTCTTTTGCAGCATGCGCCCCATGCCCGCCACGCCGATAGCGGACAGCAAACCGCCGATGGTGGTGGGGATCAAACACACCAGCAGCGCCACCAGCACGGTGATGCTCACGGGCTGGCCTGTGCCGGAAGTCTCGACGCTGTAGAGGGAGAACGGCAACAGGGTCACGGTCGCCAGCAAAAAGATCAGCGTCATCGCCACCAGCAAAATAGTGAGCGCGATTTCGTTCGGCGTCTTCTGGCGCTTGGCGCCTTCCACCATCGCGATCATGCGGTCGAGAAAAGTCTCGCCCGGATTGGTGGTGATGCGCACCACCAGCCAGTCGGACAACACGCGCGTGCCGCCCGTGACCGCACTGAAGTCGCCGCCGGATTCGCGTATCACCGGCGCGCTTTCGCCGGTGATGGCGCTCTCGTCCACCGAGGCCACGCCTTCGATCACTTCGCCGTCGCCGGGAATGAAATCGCCCGCTTCCACCAGCACCACATCTTCGCGGCGCAAACCGGAGTTGGGCACCATAACGAATTTCTCGCCATACTGTGGACGGGTCAGTTTCTTGGCCTGAATGTCGCGCTTGGCGTTGCGCATGGAAGCGGCCTGCGCGCGGCTGCGGCCTTCCGCGAGTGCTTCGGCGAAGTTCGCGAACAGCACGGTGAACCACAGCCACAAGGTTATTGCCAGAATAAAGCCGGACGGCGCTTCGCCGTGCCCGCCCAAGGCTTGGAAGAACAGCGCCGTGGTCAGCACGCTGCCGACCCACACCACGAACATCACGGGGTTTTTCATTTGTTGGCGCGGACTCAGTTTCTTGAACGAGTCCACCACGGCCTGTTTGACGATGTCGCGCTCAAACAGGGAAAACGGAATTGCTTTGGTTGTCATGTAAATCTCCTAAGCCGGACAAGCCGGAATCAAAATAATTGCACGCGGAGACGCGGAGACGCGGAGGGCGCGGAGAATGTAGGCTTTCGCTCACTTGCTATCTCCGCGCCCTCCGCGTCTCCGCGTGAGAAATTCTTGTAATTTTTTGACATCATTTGACTGATAAGTGATTAATGCGCACCGACCATGTTCAAGTGTTCGATCACCGGCCCCAGCGCCAGCGCGGGCACAAAGGTCAGCGCCCCCACCAGCAGCACCGTGCCGATCAGCAACCAGACGAACAGCGGGGTATGCGTCGCCATGCTGCCCACGCTCACGGGCATGCGTTTCTTGGCCGCCAGCGAACCGGCCAGTGCCAGCACCGGAATCATCAACCAGAAGCGCCCTGCCCACACGGCGAAGCCCAGCGCGGTGTTATAGAACGGCGTGTTAGCGGAGATACCCGCGAAGGCGCTACCGTTGTTGCCGACTGCCGACGAAAAGGCATACAGCACCTCGCTGAAGCCGTGCGCACCGGGGTTGAAAATGCTGCTCTTGCCTGCGCCCAGCATGACGGCCAGCGCCGTGCCGCCGAGGATAATCAGCGGCGGAATCAATATCACCAGCGAAGCCATCTTGATGTCGAACGCCTCGATCTTCTTGCCCAGATAATCCGGCGTGCGGCCTATCATCAGACCGGCCAGGAACACCGCGATCACGGCATACACCAGCATGCCGTACAGGCCGGAGCCGACACCGCCGAACACCACTTCGCCCAACTGGATTTGCGCCAGCGGCACCAGCCCGCCCAGCGGCGTGAAGGAATCGTGCATGGAATTCACCGCACCGCAGGAAGCCGCCGTAGTGATAGTGGCGAACAACGCGGAATTGACGATACCGAAACGCGTTTCCTTGCCTTCCATGTTGCCGCCGGACTGCGAGGCGGAAACGGCTTGATCCACGCCCAACGCGGTGAATGCGGGGTTGCCTTGTTGCTCGGCGTATTCGGCCACGGCGAGGAAGCCGACAAACATAATCGTCATGGCGGCCAGTATCGCCCAGCCTTGGCGCGTATCGCCCACCATGCTGCCGAAGGTGTAGCACAGCCCGGCAGGGATGATGAACATCGCCAGCATCGCGAGGAAATTGGAGAACGGCGTAGGGTTCTCGAACGGGTGCGCCGAATTGGCGTTGAAGAAACCGCCACCGTTGGTGCCCAACTGCTTGATCGCTTCTTGCGACGCGACCGGGCCGAGCGCGATGAACTGTTCTTTCACCACCACTTTTTCAATCACGGCATTGCCCGCCGCGTCCTTCAGCACATTGCCGGAAGCGTCCAGTTTCGGCTGGTCATAGCTCACGCTTTCCACCAGCGGCACGTTTTGGTATGCCGAGAAATTCTGCACCACGCCCTGGCTGACCAGCACCAGCGCCAACACGGTAGAAAGAGGCAGTAATATGTACAGTGTGCTGCGCGTCATATCCACCCAGAAGTTGCCGATGGTCTCTGTCGTATGGCGCGCGAAGCCACGTATCAGCGCAATGACGACGGCCATGCCGGTGGCGGCGGAGAAAAAATTCTGCACCGAGAGTCCGAGCATCTGCGTCAGGTAGCTCATGGTGGTTTCGCCCACGTAGCCCTGCCAGTTGGTGTTGGTGACGAAGCTCAATGCCGTGTTGAACGACGAATCGGGTGTAACCGCGCCGAATCCTTGCGGATTCAATGGCAGCAGACCTTGCAGGCGCTGCAAGGCATATACCGCCAGCACACCGAGCAGACTGAACCACAAGGCAGCCAGCGCATAGCGCGTCCAGCGCATCTCCTGCTTGCTGTCCACGCCGCACAGGCGATAGAAAAAATTCTCGGCAGGGGCTAACCAGCGCACAAACGCGGGCAGCTTGCCCTCGTAAACGCGCACCATGTAATAGCCCATGGGCTTGGCCAATGCCAGCAAGACGCCCAAGTACAGGGCGATTTGAACGAATAAGTTCATCATTAAAATAACTCCGGTTTAAGTAAGGCGACAACGAGATAAACCATCAGAAACAGTGCGGCGACAGCGCCGATAATGTAGAAGGTCATGACGGCCTCCCCAGTTTTTCGATGCCGACTACCAGCAATACGCTCAGGCCGAAAAAGGCCGCGATCAGCAACAGATATAACCAGTCCATATTCCACTCCCAGTGTTAAGAACACGGGAAGCATGTTAGGAAATTGCAAATTAAAACGGTGTAAAGATGAACCCCGCGGGTGTATAGAAGTTGTAAAGATTTACAGGATGGGTTTCAGGGAAGATCAATCCGGTATTTGCCCCGATAGCGGAAATTTAATCAATTGGATTACATACCGGGCCACGGCTTGCCTACGTCTCCAAGAATCCGGTTGGTGGCACTACGTCTTTTAGCGATGAAGATTCATGTGCAGTTGATCCAGCGAAATCGCTGCGCTCACGCCCTGCTTGCGCAAGCTGGTGTTGATGTGTTTGAGTTTTGCGCCGTGCTTGCTTAGCAAGTCGAGCAGCGGGGCTGTTGCCTGGTCGAGCAGCTCGTCCGGTTGCGTGCTCAGGCTAAGCAAGAAGGTTTTGCGCCGTGGATAAAATGATGTCCAGCGCCAAGCCGGGAAATTTTCGTTACTCTGGTACCCCGCATTTTGCAACTCGCCGTGTAGCGTGGCGATTTCCGGCAAAGAGGTTTTGTCGACAGGAGTCGGTGCGTTCCACATAAGGCCAAAATAGATGCGGATTTCCTTCCCGGTTGATTGTTGTTCCATCATGGGGCGCAGCTGGCTAGTTTGCCCAACGTCTGCAGCTTGCAAAGACAGGCCGACGACGTTGTCGGCGATGTTGCGATCTTCAGTCAGAACGACTTTCCAGTCGGTAAGCTGGTCTGCGATACGTGCGCCGGCTTTGCGCCAGAATTCATTGTTCATCTGATTGCGGATTTCATCAATTTGCTCGGCGACGCTGAGCGCCAACGGGAGATTCTCCGGTTTTGCGAAAAAATCGAGTACGGCTTGTTCTTCGTTCATGGCGGAATTAACGTAAAAGTTGGTTTGAAGTTTAACAAGAATCTTTACCGCTCAATACACCTAAAGTTAGTATGGATATCAATGTATTTTAACGAGATTTTAACGGGCTGCTGGCGCAGCCTGATTGGGCGGTAGAATATAAGCATATTCTGTAATATCTTGAAACTTAAATTTAATACGGGTGCTTTTTGTTCTTCGAGCAGAACTGGTGTTGACATTATTTTTTAACATAGACATTATTCGGTCTGTGTTATCGCGCAAATTAGTTTTCATCCAAAATATAACCACAATAAAGCGATTTCACCCGTAAGCGTAAGTAAATAATCCGATTCACCCGTAGTAATGCAATGCCGGCAGTTACTGGGCTGGCAGTCTATTGTTTTGTTGGGGGAGCCACATACGATGCACCGTTTCTTAAGCTTATCTATCCTGCTAGTCGGGCTACTCGCAGGTGCGGGCAGCCATGCCGCCGATGTGCCGCCATCCATTACCACGGCGGACGATCTGGGGCCGCAAGTAGAGCAACCCATTGAGTTTCCGCATGACCGCCACGCCGGTTTGCGCAATCCTGCCGATGCCGCCGATCCGTCTGTTCCGGCCAAAGGCGGCATGGAAATCAATTGTATGTATTGCCATACCGGCGCGCGGCGCAGTGCGGTAGCGGCTATTCCGCCGTTGCAAAAATGTATTGGCTGCCACCAGTCAATCACTTCCGTGAGAGAGACGCCGCGTATTCAAAAGTTGTTTGAATACTGGGAGGCGAAAAAACCCGTGCCGTGGAGAAAGGTTCACGATCTGCCTGACTTCGTGCGTTTTAACCACGAGCGCCATATTCAGCGTTTTGTCTTCAAGCAAAACAAGCCGGTGCAGGAAGCATGCGGCTACTGTCACGGTGATGTGAAGACCATGACCGTTGCGCGGCGTCAGAAATCATTGGCCATGGGGTGGTGTGTCAGCTGCCATGAAAAAGATCATCCGGTGGATGTGGCGTCCAACAAGACGACACACGGTCCGAATGATTGCTGGCAGTGCCACAAATGATCGGCGCGTGAAAATGGCGAGTTCACCAAGTCAAGATTTCCAAGAGGGTTCAGTGATGATTGAAAACGAGTTTAATCGACGAGATTTTCTAAAAGTGTTGGGGTGGGGCGGAGCGGCTGTCGCGTTGAGCGGTTGCGGCAATACGTCGGTGCAAGACGGTGCTGAAATAGTGACTTCCTACGTGGAGCCACCCGAATATGCGGTGCCCGGGATCGGCGTGTATTTTAATTCCACCTGTGCGCAATGTGACGCAGGTTGCGGTATCGCCGGTCGCGTGCGCGAAGGCCGTGTGTTGAAGCTCGAGGGGAATGCCGACTCGCCTGTCAATCACGGTAAAATATGCGGTCTCGGCCAAGCCGGTGTGCAAGCGCACTACAATCCTGATCGCGTGCGTGAGCCGCTGTTGCGCAACGGCGATAAGGGCGAAGCCATCGCTTGGGATAAGGCGCTGGGCCTGATCAATGAAAAGCTCAACGGTGTGAAAGGCGAAGAAATTGCTTTTCTGACCGGCAGCGTGAGCGGCCATGTCAAGGTGCTGCTGAAGAATTATCTGGACGCGCTGGGCTCCAAGAACCATTACGCATACGATGCAGTTGCGCCATCGGTCGTGCGTGCGGCGAACAAAAAAGCCTATGGCGTGGAAATGCCGCGCTTGCGTCTGGACAAAGCTAAAGTCATCGTTTCCTTCGGCGCGGACTTCCTGGGCGCGTGGGTCTCGCCGGTGCATTTTGCGCAACAATATGCGCAATTCCGCAAGGCCGGCAACGGTGGGCGCGGCGTGCTGGTGCAGATCGAGTCCAAGATGACGTTGACCGGCGCGAACGCGGATCGCTGGATTGCGGTTCGTCCCGGAACAGAAGGCATCTTGGCGCTGGGTATCGTCTATGCTTTGGGGGTCGCCGGGGTGTCCTTGCCAGCGGACATCGCCGCAGCAAGCAAGGCCTATAGCGGCGAGCGCGTAAATAAAGATACCGGCGTGTCGGTTGAGCAAATCACCAAATTGGCGGCGCTGTTGAAGGAGCGTAGTCCCAGCCTAGTGATTGCGGGCGGGGCAGCGGAAGGCTACGCACATGGTTCGCAAAATGCGGAGGCGATTGCGCTGTTGAACCGCGTGCTGGGCAATATCGGCAAGACGATAGAGGCGCCGGCGAATGTGCCGTTCCCGCAGGTGGCGGTGACGACGGGCAATCGCTCCGCGTTGCAATCGCTGAACGACAGCATGGCTAACGGCAAGGTAAAAGTGCTGTTCAGCTATGGCGCGAATCCGGTGTTTACTGCGCCAGCCGCAGCCAAGTTCAAAGACAACCTGAAAAAGGTGGGCTTCAAGGTGGTGTTTGCCCAGTATCTGGATGAGACTGCGCTGGAGGCGGATTTGGTGTTGCCGCTGGATTCAGCCCTGGAAGACTGGGGGACTGCGGTGCCGGAATATTTGGCCGAAGGCGCGCAATTGAACATCCAGCAACCGTTGATGGAGAAGTTGCACGCCAATACCCGTGGCGCTGGCGATATTTTGCTGGCCTTGCTCAAGCAACGCCGCGCCGCTGAATACAAGGATTACGAAGATTTCTATTCCTATCTGCGCAGCTCCGTGGTGAAAATCAAGCCGGTGTTGGGCGGTGCGGGTGCGGACGACGATACGTTCTGGGGCGAGACCTTGAGCAAAGGTCTGGTCAAGTTGCCCGCATCGGCAGGGAGTCTGTCGGCCAAATCCACTGCGGCAGGTTTGACTTTGCCCGCCCCGGCGGCTGAAGACAGCGCCTATCCGCTATATTTGATTCCCGCTGTTACCGCCAGTCTGCGCGATGGTCGGCATGCCAATCAACCGTGGTTGCAGGAATCTCCCGATCCATTGACTACCATCGTGTGGGATTCATGGGTGGAGTTGCATCCCAAGACGGCGGCAAAACTGGGCATCGTCGAGGGCGACATCGTCGAGGTGACTTCGCGCAGCGGCTCGGTCAAGGCGCAGGCCTATTTGTTCCCCGGCATTCATCCCGATGCGATTTCCATCCCGCTGGGCAACGGTCACACCGCATTGGGACGCTGGGCGAAGAACGTCGGCGTGAATGCTTACGGCATACTCGATCAAGTGGTCGATAAAGACACGGGCGAGCTGGCGATTAACGAAACTCGCGTCAAGATCAGCAAAACTGGCAAGCGTGTTCTCGTGGTTAAAGAAGAAGGCGCGGTGGGAGGCAGCCAGGCCGGGAAAAATATCGCGCGCTTGTCGTCGACTGATGAAGTTGAACTTTCGGGGGAGGTCTAAAAAGTGTCGGTTACCAATTTGTTAGAAAACTGGTCGCAGTTTCGCCATGGTCATCCGGTGGATGACAAGCCGCATGAGGAATACAAGTGGGCTATGGCGATAGACCTCGACGCCTGCACGGGTTGCAATGCATGCAGCGTGGCGTGTTACGCCGAAAATAATCTTCCGGTGGTCGGCAAAGATAAATTCGATGCGGGACATCAGATGCACTGGATACGCATCGAACGTTACTGGCCCGAGGGCGAAAGCGAATTTGCCGATCAGGGCGCGCAGTTCCTGCCGATGATGTGCCAGCAGTGCGAAGCGGCGCCCTGCGAGACGGTGTGTCCCGCGGGTGCGACCAACCATACGGCGGATGGTTTGAATTCGCAGATTTATAACCGTTGCGTGGGCTCGCGTTATTGCTCTGCAAACTGTCCGTTCAAAGTGCGTTACTTTAACTGGTACGACTATCCTACGACGGACAATGTATGGCCGGCAGAGATGACGCAACAACTCAATCCTGACGTGACGGTGCGCGGCAAGGGTGTGATGGAAAAATGCACCTTCTGCGTTCAGCGCGTGTCTGCGGCAAAGAGCAATGCCCGCAATGAAGGACGTTTGGTGCGCGATGGGGAAGTGCAAACCGCCTGCCAGCAAGCCTGCCCGACCAGCGCAATTTCGTTTGGCAATCTGGTTGATCCCGAGGCTAGAGTAGCGAAGCAATGGGCGCAGCAGCAGGTTGAATTGGCCAAGGATGTGCAAGCCAAGGAGGCTCAGGAAGGTGGCTCGGACTTGCGCGGCTACCGCATTCTTGAAGAGTTGCGCGCATACCCATCGGTGATGTATCTGGAGCGTGTTCGCGAAAGCGCCATCTAAGGCACAAGTATAAGGATAAGGGATAATGGAAAAAGACATTAGCGAAAGCATTGCCTGGGCAAAGATCAATGGAGATGTGCTCAAGAGTCTGGAAACGCCCAGGCCGCTGTACTGGGTAATTTTGGTGGCGGCACTGATACTGTTCGGCATCGGTGTGGGCTGCGAAATATACCAGTACCAAATCGGTATGGGGGTTGAGAATGTGAACAATCCGCATGTGTGGGGTTTATACATCGCCACTTTCATTTTCTGGATCGGTATGAGCCACTCCGGCACTTTGCTGTCGGCGATTCTGCATCTGATGCACGCCGACTGGCGTAAGCCGATTTACCGTTTCGCAGAAGCCATGACCACGTTCTCGCTGATGACGGCTGGCTTGTTCGTGATGGTGCATCTGGGGCGTCTATGGCAGTTTTACTATTCTATGCCTTACCCGAATGACCGCGGACTGTGGCCGAACTTCCAGTCTCCCTTGCTGTGGGACGCGATGGCGATCTTCACCTATCTCAGTTCTTCGGTGATTTTCCTGTATGTCGGGATGATTCCCGATCTGGCGATATGCCGCGACCATTTGCACGCGGGCTGGCGCAAAAAGTTGTACACCATCCTGTCGTTGGGCTGGGAAGGCACCGACCGTCAATGGCGCAATTTCCGCGTGACTTATCTGACCGTGGCGTGTTTCCTGATCCCGTTGGCGGTGTCGGTGCATTCCATCGTGGCCTCCGACTTTGCCATGTCGCAACAACCCGGTTGGCACGTGACTTCGTTCCCGCCGTACTTTGTGGCGGGTGCGCTGTATTCGGGTTGTGCGGCGATCATCACGCTGTTCATCATCTTGCGTTATGTGTTCAAGTTTGAGGAATACATGACCTTGCCTATCCTGAAAAAAGTTGCGCGACTGACTTTTGCTATTGCGATGGTATGGACCTATCTGAACGCGATTGAGTTTGCCGCCGTGTGGTATAGCCATGACCAGGCGTCGAAAGATGTGCTGATTCAGAAGGCAACGGGGCCGTTTGCGCCGTTCTGGTGGATGATGATTTTCTGCGGTTCGGTAGTGCCACTGGCACTCGCGTTCAAGCGCGTACAAACCAGCATTCCCATTTTATTCGCCGTCTCATTGTTGCTGAATCTGGGTATGTGGCTGGAGCGCTGGATGATCGTTGCGCCGACCTTCTCGCACGGCTATTACCCGTGGACATGGGATCACAGCCAATGGCCCAGCTTACTCGCATGGGGTCTTGTGTTTGGTAGTTTTGGCTGGTTTACTTTGCTGTTCATGATCTTCTGCAAGGTGTTCCCGTCGGTTTCCATGTATGAGGTGAAGGAAATGGTGTACCACCGCAGCCTTGCACTGAAAAAAAATGAGCAGCTAGTAGAGAAGGGAGCGCACTGATGAGTAAACATCACATACTTGCCTTGTTCAATAATTTTGACGAGGCGGAAGCCGCAGTGGCTGAGTTACGCTCTGCGACGATCAAGGGATTTGATTTTGATGATCTGACCATGAAGTCGCCTATCGAGCATCACGAGGTGGAAGATGTGCTGGGTGATCGTCCGGCTAATGTGCAATGGTTCACCTTGGGTGGAGCGCTCATGGGAGGCCTGCTCGGCTTCTTTTTAATCTCCGGCGCCCAGGCGAATTTCTACGCGCAATCGAAAGGCGGTAAGCCGATAGTGCCGTTGCCGCCCAACTTTGTGCTGACTTATGAGATGTTCATTCTTGGCGGCGTGTTTATTTCGGTGCTTGGTTTTCTGATATGTGCCGGATTGCCGGCCAAACGTTCGCCGCTATATAGCACCAAGATTTCCGAAGACCAGATAGGACTGTTGGTGAAAATTGATCCGTCTGCTGCATCGACGATCAAGGCTATATTTACCAAGCACCAAGCGTTAGAGATTCAAGAAGAGGCGGCCCAATGAAAAAACTATCTTTCGCAATTGTTTTGTCGCTGTTGCCCACCTTGGCGCAGGCTTGGCCGTGGTCGCAAGACATGGCGAATCAGGTCAGCACCAAGCCGCAGGAAAGTGTTGATCCGGCCAACCCCGGCATGAAACCATTTCCCAAGCGTTCGATCCCGGTTCCGGGAACGATGACCATCGTTAAAGATGCCGCCGCTGCCGAAAAATTAAAAAATCCCGTCGCGGCTGATGAAAAATCGGTGGCGGCTGGTGCGCGCCTGTTTGAAATTTACTGTACGCCTTGCCACGGAAAAACAGGTCAGGGTGATGGTTTGGTTGGCGCAAAGATGACGCTGAAACCTTTCGATTTGTCCGCGGATATGACTAAAGCGCGGACTGACGGTTTTATTTGGGGCTATATGACTTTTGGCGGAGCGGTCATGCCGGCCTACGGCAATGATTTATCGCCAACCGAGCGTTGGCACGTGGTCAACTATGTGCGCAATGTCGTGCAAAAGGCACAAAGCAGTGCGCCTGTAGCCAAGAAATAAGGGAGACGACGTAATGATTTCATATAGCAACTGGGCGGTCTTGTCAGTTAATTTTTTAGTGGTGCTGTGCCTGGCTTTTGGCGGCGTGGCGCTGTGTTCCGTGCTGTATCTGGTGGGGGCGAAATGGCGCTTTGAAGTGCGTCAACTCGCAGTGTCTTTGTTTGCGCTGTTCCCGTTGGCATTTGTACTGTTGATTATCCTGTTGCTCGGCGCCGAGCATACCTTCCCGTGGATAGGCCATACCACTCATGGCGAGGATGTGCATATGCCGGGATGGTACACGCTGCCGCTGCTGGCTGCGCGCGAGATCATCGGCATGTTGACGGTGATGTATCTGTCGTGGATTTTCATCAAGCGTCAGGAAGTGAGCGAGCGCAGCTCCGAGGACGCGGAGCGTTTCCATCACATTGCGACATGGATACCATTTTTCTATGTGCTTTACGGCACCATGGTGGCATGGGACTTTGAAATGACCTTGAAGCCTTCTTGGCATAGCGCGATCTACGGTATGCAGGTAATTGTCAGCAACTTTGGCATGTTCCTGGGATTTCTGGTTATCTGGATCTATGTGTTGAACACGTGCGATAAACTGGTCATGCAAGTCAAAGAATACATATACAATTACATGGCACAGATGATGCTGTCCTTTACCTTGTTGTGGATGTACACATTCTTTGCGCAGTATTTGACTATCTGGTATGGTAATCTGGGCGACGAAGTGGATCGCGTGATGGCCATGCAAAATGGCGATTTCAGCGTGTTGTGGTGGTCGATGATATTCCTCAAGTTTGTCATTCCATTTGTGGTGCTGTCGTTTCCTGGGCCGCGCCATTCGCCTAACGTAATCATTGGAGTTGCTGGAGGAATTATTTTGGGTACAATTTTTGAACGTTATACTTGGGTGGCGGGTATCAACGGCACGGGTTCTATTCCTATTGTTTGGGGTGTTGTCGTGACGGGTGTGGTCGCTTTTATTGGTTTTAAACTGGTTGGCGGGGCGATGCGTCGCAACCACCTGATAAAGGGTTGAGCCGCGCGATGATGACATTGTATTCCGGGACGACGGATCCCTATAGCCACCGTTGCCGTATCGTTCTGTTTGAAAAAGGCATGGACTTCCAGGTCATCGATGTGGATGTCTACAACAAGCCGGAAGACTTGGCGGTGATGAATCCGTATAACAAAGTGCCGGTGCTGGTCGAGCGCGACTTGATCCTGTACGAGGCAAATATCATCAACGAGTATATTGATGAGCGTTTTCCACATCCGCAATTGATGCCTGCCGACCCGGTTATGCGGGCTCGCGCCCGTCTGTTCTTGCACCGTTTCGAGCAAGAGTTATTTTGCTATATCGACGGTTTGGAAAGCGGAGTGGCCAAGACAGTTGAAAAAGCCCGCGCCGCCGTGCGGGAGAACCTGACCCAGATAGCGCCCGTGTTCACCAAGCAGAAATTCATGTTGGGCGATGAGTTTTCCATGCTTGATGTGGCGATCGCCCCTTTGTTATGGCGTTTGGAACATTACGGCATCCAGTTGGACAAGGAAGCCGTGCCGTTGATGAAATATGCCGAACGTTTGTTTTCGCGTCCGGCTTACAGTGAAGCGATGACGCCGTCCGAAAAAGCGATGCGTAAGTGAGTGAACCGACTTCCAAGCCCTATTTGATTCGTGCAATTTACGATTGGTGTGCCGATTGCGGTTTTACACCCTATCTGGCAGTACAGGTCGATGAATATACGCAAGTGCCGGCAGCCTATGTGAAAGACGGCAAAATTGTTTTGAACATCAGCATCGAGGCCGTCAGGAATCTGCAAATGGGCAACGAAGACATCAGTTGCAGTGGTCGCTTCGGTGGCGTATCGCACCAGATCATCGTACCTGTTACGGCGGTAATCGGAATATTCGCTAAAGAGAATGGCCAGGGTCTGGTTTTCCAAGGCCAAGAATCTTCCCCGATGCTGAACGAGATAATCGACAATAAATCCGATGACGATGATGCTCCGCCCAACGGGCCTGCGCCACAGGGAAAACCCAAGCTCAGGGTGGTAAAATAAAAAAGCCGTGGATGATCTCCACGGCTTTTTAATTGGGGCAATGTGATTATTTATTCAAATCAACCGCGATAAATTTTGCCAAAGCCGCGATTTGCGCTTCATTGGCGCCCAAGCCTTTAGGTGGCATGTTGCCTTGCTTCCAGCCGAACTGTCCCCCTTTGGTGATGTTCTCAATCAATGTCTTTTCTGCGTCGGCTTTGCCTTTGTATTTGGCTGCAATGTCATTCCATGCAGGACCAACCGATTTCTTGCTGATGGCGTGACATGCGCCACACTTGGATTTGCCATCGGCGGGCATATCTACAGCCATAGCGCTACCTGCAACCAGCAAACTTGTTACTGCCAAACTAACGGCGATAGTTTTCATAATTTTTTACTTTCAATTAATAAGGTTATCGAAGAATCCATAAAAGTACACGCCCGCATCCCACTTCTTGGCATGTAGCTTCACATGCAATGTTAAGTCCACGTTAAAATTACGTCAACACTCCGTTAAATATGGGTTATTATAACCTTGATCCAGATAAGGTTTATTAACGGAGATGAGTATGAAAATTAGAATTCTGCTGAATGGTCTGATGCTGACCATGCTTACGCTCAATGTACAGGCCGCTGAAAATTTAGGTGGGACTAAGCAATTGGCAACAAATACGCCAGACGCTGACGAGGTCAGTTTCAAGCGGGATGTACAGCCCATACTTCACGATTACTGCGTGAGTTGCCATGCGCCAAGAGAAAAAGGCTATCTCAAAAGCGGTCTGGATCTGACTTCATATGCAGGCGCGATGAAAGGGACGGTATTTGGCAAGGTGATTATTCCGGGCAATAGCGAAGACAGCACTTTTACCAAATTACTTACCGGAACCAATAAGGGTTTAAAGATGCCGATGGGATTGAATAGCAGCGGTACTTTGGATCGCAAGTACATCTTGACCTTGCGGAAATGGGTCAGGCAAGGCGCCAAAAATAATTAAGCCAGGCAAACGTGGAGCAGATTTAGATCACCTGGAAATTTAAAAGGCTGCGTTTGAGCCATTGTGGCGACCGAATCAAGCAAGACAGATTTAATCTCGGTTGACCATGGATGGAAGCGCGTGTTCATGCAGTGCTGCCAATCAATGTTGTTTTTCAGAAAGGATGTAAGGACATGACTGCAACAGTGGATCATAGCAAGCGAAATCTATTAATCGCCGCAACAGCGGGGGCAGGCGGTATTGCGGCTGTAGGTATCAGCGCGCCGTTCGTAATGAGCTTGATGCCCAGCGAACGAGCTAAAGCAGCAGGTGCGCCGGTAGAGGTGGATATCAGCGGCATACAGCCGGGCACGATGATTAGCGTGGAATGGCAAGGCAAGCCGGTGTGGATAGTCCGTCGAAGCAAAGAAATGCTTGAATTGTTGGGCAAGCATGACGCAGACCTGGCTGATCCGGCTTCCGCTGTTCAACAACAGCCTGATTACTGCAATAACCCCACGCGTTCGATCAAACCCGAGGTGTTGGTAGTGCTGGGCATCTGTACGCATTTGGGCTGTTCTCCTACCTTCAGGCCGGAAATCTCTCCGGCCGATCTGGGCGCAAATTGGGCGGGTGGCTGGTTCTGTCCGTGCCATGGCTCGCGTTTCGATCTGGCTGCACGCGTATTCAAGGGAGCGCCCGCTCCGTCCAATCTGATTATTCCGCCGCACAAATATTTAAGCGAATCGCGCTTGTTGATCGGTGACGATAGCAAAGGGGGGGCTGCATGATGAAATTACTCGGCAAACTGATAGGCTGGATCGACGAGCGCTTTCCCTTGGTGTCCACCTGGAAGGCGCATCTTTCCGAGTACTATGCACCAAAGAATTTTAATTTCTGGTATTTCTTTGGTGGGCTTGCGCTGCTGGTGCTGGGTATTCAAATTGTGAGTGGTATTTTCCTGACCATGAACTACAAACCGGATGCGCTGCTCGCTTTTGCGTCGGTCGAATATATCATGCGCGATGTGCCGGGCGGCTGGATCTTGCGTTACATGCACTCCACCGGCGCGTCGATGTTCTTCGTGGTGATCTACCTGCACATGTTCCGTGGCTTGATGTACGGTTCGTACCGTAATCCGCGCGAATTGTTGTGGATCATCGGCATGGTCATCTATATGGCATTGATGGCGGAAGCCTTCATGGGCTATCTGTTGCCGTGGGGCCAGATGTCGTTCTGGGGCGCGCAGGTGATCGTTAACCTGTTCTCGTCGGTACCGTTCATAGGTCACGATCTGGCGATTCTGATCCGCGGTGACTACGTGGTTTCCGATGCCACGCTGAATCGCTTTTTCGCCTTGCATGTCATCGCCATCCCGCTGTTGTTGGTGGGCATCGTTTTCTTGCACCTGGTTGCTTTGCATGCGGTGGGTTCCAACAATCCGGACGGCATCGAGATCAAGAAACATAAAGATGCGAACGGCAAACCGCTGGATGGAATTCCCTTCTTTCCGTACATGGTCATCAAGGATGCGGTCGCGGCGGTTATTTTCCTTATCGTGTTCAGCGCGGTGATTTTCTATGCGCCGGAAATCGGTGGTTATTTCCTGGAAGATAACAACTTCGTTCCGGGCAATCCCATGAAAACGCCCGAACACATTGCACCGGTGTGGTATTTCACCCCGTACTACGCAATTTTGCGTGCGGTGCCGCCGTTGTTCGGCTCCCAGTTCCCCGGTGTAGTGGCGATGGGTGTCGCTACGATGATCTTCTTCTTCCTGCCCTGGCTGGATCGCGGCAAGGTCAAGTCTATCCGTTACCGCGGCCCGATCTACAAGACATTCCTGGCTGCATTCGTGGTGAGCTTCATAGGACTGGGCTACCTGGGCATGTTGCCGTCCACCCCAACCTACACCGTGATCGCGCGCATCTTGTCGGTGGTGTACTTTGCCTTCTTCTTCTTGATGCCTTGGTACACCAGAATCGACAAGTGCAAGCCCGAGCCTGATCGCGTGACATCCAAATAATTGAGAGAGGTTCGTTGACATGAATGCAATCAAAAAACTATGGGTGCTGCTGCTGGCAGCACCGGGAATGGCTTTCTCCAGTACGGAAGTTCATTTGGACAAGGCGCCGATCAATATGCAGGACAAGGCGTCCTTGCAACGCGGTGCAAAGTTGTTCACCTCGAAATGTTTGGCCTGTCACGGTGCCAACCACATGCGCTACAGCCGCTTGCTCGATATAGGCATGAATGAAGCGCAGCTCAAGAAAGAAATAGATTTGCCGGAAGATGTGCAGATTACTTCAAAAATGCAAGCGGCAATGGACACAAACACAGTCAAGCTGACGTATGGTGCAGCTCCCCCCGATTTGAGTGTGATTGCGCGTTCGCGCGGCCCGGACTGGCTGTATACCTATCTGCACACATTTTACGTGGATAGTAGTCGGCCCAACGGCTGGAACAATACGACATTCCCTAATGTGGGCATGCCGTTCGTTCTGGCTGATATGCAAGGCGAGCAAGCACTGGTGACCGCCTTGCATGAAGGCCATGAAATCAAAAAATTGGTGCTAAAAACACCGGGCTCGATGAAGCCGGACGAGTATGACAGAGCAGTTGCCGATCTGATCAATTATCTGGTGTTCATGGGCGATCCGGGCGAGATAAACCGCCATCAGATCGGCGCGCTCGTATTGGGATTCTTGTTCCTGCTGCTAGGGCTGGTCTACGCACTGAAAAGAGAAATCTGGAAAGAGATTCCCCATTAAGAACAAGATGGATTCTGTGCTGCATAGATTAACAATGGGTTGCATCAGCCAAAATTATGAAAGGCAAATGCAACCCATTATATTTAACGCCAGAGCCCTCCGGGGTAAACCGAAGTCGGCGCGAGGCCAGGTCGGGTCAATAAAACATCAACACACCGCACTCAGAACCGCTTGCATTTTGCTCATGGCTTTTTGCTCAATTTGGCGTATGCGCTCTGCCGAGACTTTGAACTCTGCGGCGAGATCATGTAGCGTTGCCGCGCTGTCCTCGTTCAGCCAACGCGCCTGAATAATACGGCGGCTGCGTTCGTCCAGACTATCCAGCGCCCGCTTTAAACCCACAGTTTCCAGTTTTTCAAATTCGCTGCGTTCAAGTATCTGGTCAGGTTCGTTTTCGGAGTCTGCAGCCAGATAGGCGATAGGCGCATAACTGCCATCCTCGTCGGTAGCATCGGGCTCCAATGCCATTTCGTGATTGCCAAAACGCGACTCCATTTCAACCACGTCGCGTTCGCTGACATTTAATTCCTTAGCGATACGCGCAACTTCTTGCGGCCTCATTACGTCCAAACTTTGCTTGAGGCTGCGCAGATTAAAAAATAATTTACGTTGTGCCTTGGTCGTGGCAATTTTAACCAAGCGCCAATTGCGCAAGATAAATTCGTGAATTTCCGCGCGTATCCAGTGCAGTGCGAATGAAACCAGACGCACGCCACGATCAGGGTCAAAACGCTTCACGGCTTTCATCAAGCCGATATTGCCTTCCTGTATCAAATCGGCTTGCGGCAGTCCGTAGCCAGTGTAACCGCGCGCCACGCTGACCACCACACGCAGATGCGATAGCACCAGAGCCCGTGCGGCCTCTAGGTCGTTGTCGCGACGAAACCGTGTGGCAAAATCCAACTCCTCTTCGTGGCTCAACATCGGAAAGCTTTTGACCGAAGCCACGTAGCTATCGATGCTGCCAACGGCAGACGGCATAGGTAAAGACAAGCTATAACTCATGGTTGATACCTCCTTGCGAAGATTCTAGCACTCTAGCCGCCGGAGTGCCAAGGCTATTTGGGCTCGATCTGCCAGAGGTGTTGCGAAACGGAAAGCCATGCGCCGAGCCAGCCCAGATAAGCCGAGAAGCCCAGCAATGTCAGGCTGTCACCCGGGGAAAGATGTTTAAGGCTAAAGCTGCTGGCATATAGCTGGGCGAGCCCGGCAAGGCTGAAATTTAAGAGTTGCAAACTGGTGGCGATAATAAGCCAAGCGGCGGCGCCCCCCAGCAACCCCTGGATCAGACCGAAGTAAATAAAGGGGCGGCGGATGAAACCGTTGGTTGCACCGATCAACTTGGAGACTTCGATCTCGTCGCGCTGTGTGAGGATTTGCAGGCGTATGGTGTTAAAAGTGATGGCGACCAAAGCAAAACTGAGCATGGACGCCAAAATTAAAACGGCTAAACGGCCAAATCTAAGCAGAGCTTCCAGCTTATGAGCCCAAGCGGAATCCAGTTGCACATGCTCGAATTTTGCCCAGGATTTCAGGTCGTCGCGCAGCAGTTCCAGTTTTTGGACATCCATCGCGACAGGGTAGATGATGAAGGCGTCCGGCAGCGGATTTTGCGTCAGGCTGGCAACGACATCTGCCAGGCCGGTGCTGAGCTGCAATTGCTTCAGCGCCAGGTCGCGCGGCACGAATTCGATGTGATCAACCGCACCGTGTTCTTTGAGTCGTTTGCTGATGCGTCCGATCTCTTCCTGGCTGGTATCCAACGCAAGAAACGCGCTGATCTGCGGAGTGCCGGCCATCTGATCCGCCAGGCTCTGCACGTTCTTCAATAAAACATAGCCGCCCACCGGCAGGCTCAGCGCAATCCCGATCACCAAAATATTAAGCAAGCTGGCAACGGGAGTATGCAACTGGCGTTGAAAAGTGAAGTGGATTACCCGCAAGTGTTGGATCATCGCGTTTCTCATGCCTGCAACTCCCCGTGTTTCAAAGTCAGGGCGCGCGCCGGGAACTGGTGCAAAATGGCTTCGTCGTGGGTGGAGATGAGCAACGTTACGCCGACCTGATGGAATGACTTGAAAATGGCCATGATCTCGCTGGAATAATCTGAATCTAGATTGCCGGTGGGTTCGTCGGCAAGCAAAATAGTGGGGCGGTTAACGATGGCGCGCGCGATGCACAGGCGTTGCTGTTCGCCACCGGACAGCGCAATCGGATTGGCTTTTTCACGTTTGAGGAGTCCAACCTTGTCCAGTGCGGCGCGCGCCCGCTTGGCGCTTTCGCGGTGGTCGAAGCCGCAGATTTGCAGCGGCAGCATTACATTCTCAAACGCGTTGCGGTCAAACAACAATTTGTGATCCTGAAAAATCAGGCCAAGGTTCCGGCGCAGGTAGGGCAAAGCGCCGCTTTTCAGCGATTTGATATTTTGCCCTTTGACCACCACACTGCCGTTATTGGGGCGTTCGATCGCGGCAATGAGTTTGAGCAGCGTGCTTTTGCCCGCGCCGGAATGTCCGGTGAGAAATATCAACTCGCCCTCGGCAATTTCAAAACTGACGTTTTTCAAGGCCTCGTGCCCGCCCGGATAGCGTTTATAAACTTGGTTAAATTTGATCATAGTTCAATAGAGTCTGATTGCTGTTGCCGTGTTTACTCGTAAAAGTGTATCGTGTTTCGCCCGTCCTCTTTGGCTTGATACATCGCTATGTCCGCGCATTTTAGAACATCTTCCTGGGTGATTTCCTGATTGACAAACAGCACCACGCCTATGCTCGACGTGCAATGATGCTCAACTGTAAATGCAGCTTTCTTACTCTCGGATTGGGGTGACAGCCAATAGGGCATGGCCAGCGAACTGCGGATCTTTTCTGCCACAACGCCGGCTTGTGCGGCAGCCCCGGCTTTATCCGCATCCAACTCCCTGAGCATCACCACGAACTCATCGCCGCCAAAACGTGCGACCGTATCCGCCTCGCGTACGCAATGGCTAAGACGGTGCGCCACTTCGATCAGCAGCAAATCGCCTACTGCATGCCCATGTGTGTCATTAAGGGGTTTGAAATTGTCCAGGTCGATGAACATCAGCGCACTGTAGTGACCGCTGCGTTTCCCGGCGGCGAGTGTTTGCCCAAGTCGGTCGGTCAACAGGCGACGGTTGGGCAGGCCGGTGAGCGGATCGTAGAAAGCGAGAGAATAAATTTGCGCTTCAGCCAACTTGCGTTCAGTGATGTCGGTGCGCATGGAAATATATTGAGTGGGTTTTCCGTCGTTGTCCACATACGGGACAATGGTGGTCATCAGCCAATACAGGCTGCCATTTTTTGCGCGATTGCAAATTTCGCCGCTCCACACCTTGCCGGACGAAATGGTTTGATACATGTCCCGAAAAAAATCAGCCGGGTGGGTGCCCGAGTTGAGCAAACGATGGTCGTGTCCCAGCAGTTCGTCGCGCGAATAGCCGCTGATGTCGCAGAGGCTCTGGTTGACATAGGTAATGATGCCGCTCACATCGGTAGTCGCGACTATGGCATGCTGATCCAAGGCGAATTTCTGATAGCGCAATTCATCCAATGCGACACGCAAACGCTCTTTCTCTCCGAACAGGGCGGACTCCGCAGCATCGCGTGCGCGGCTATCTTCCGCAGCTATCCGCATCTGTATCAGATGCAGCAAGGCATAGGCGATGAATTTTCCCGTGTGCGCCATCATGGTGAATTTTTCGTGCGGCGAGGTGGAATACAACATACACAGGTCAGAAAGAAACAGCAGCACTCCCATTAGCGCCAAACCTTCAAACAGGCGATGCGTATGACGTTGCCGCCAGTAGGCCACGATGACGCCAATCCAAAGGAATAACAACGGTGCCTGGGTGGGGCGCTGGATACCAAGAATGCCGGTATCCACATAGCGCGGCAGATAAAACGATAATGCAAACAGGCTCATTGTCATGACTGCCATGCCGACGCCGAACAGATAGGGTGATAACGTTGCATTGCGTCGAATCAAGCAATACGCCCACGCCATGGCGAGCGGCAGAGCATAGGTGGAAGGCGGCCAAGTGGCGGGACGCAAGGTGGGGGAATAGTCCTGTATCCAGGAAAACGAGCCGCTCCACTCGATGCCGATGAGAGCATGCAGCAACTCGGTTCCAGCCGCAAAGCCGAAGCCGATCACCAAATAGTTGCGCACATTCGGCTGGATGGTATGGCGCTCTCCCAGCAAAAATATCGCCAGCAGCAAAGACAAAATTGCGTTGCTGGTGTCCAGGCCCAGATGCAGATGTTCAAATATTTCCGTCCCCGTTCCCCACAAAACGAGAATAAAAAATGCGTACAGCGAGGTGAGCCACAGAAAGATATTCAGGTATTTGGGACGCAGCGTGGCGATGTTAGGCATCAAGGCTGGGTTCCGAGCAATGCCGCAACAAAGTCTTCCGCTACAAATGGGCGCAAGTCGTCCAGTCCTTCGCCCACGCCGATGAAACGAACCGGAATCGGGTGCGCCTTGGCGATGGCGGCGATGACACCACCCTTGGCCGAGCCGTCCAGCTTGGTCAGAATGAGCCCGCTTACCGCCAAGGCTTCATCGAAGGCTTTGACCTGAGAAAGCGCGTTTTGCCCGGTGTTGGCATCCAGCACCAACAGCACTTCGTGCGGCGCGTCGGGCAATGCTTTGGCGATGACGCGCTTTACTTTCTTGATCTCTTCCATCAGATGGGCTTGGGTGGTCAGGCGTCCTGCGGTATCCGCCAGCACCACATCGATGTTGCGTGCCAGTGCGGCATGCACCGCGTCGTAAATGACCGCCGCCGCATCGCCGCTTTGCTGCGCGATGACGGTGACATGATTGCGCGCGCCCCATTCCATCAGTTGTTCGCGTGCCGCCGCACGGAAAGTGTCGCCCGCCGCGAGCAACACCGACTTGCCTTGCGTCTGGAAATACTTTGCCAGTTTGCCTATGGAGGTTGTTTTGCCCGCGCCGTTAACGCCGCATAACATGATGATAAAAGGCTTATGGCCCTTGGTGGATAAAGGTTGCGCGAGCGGTTGCAGCAGTTTGAGCAGCGCGCGCGCCAACGCATCCTTGAGTTGCGCCGCTTCCGTGAGTTTTTGTTCCTTCACTTGTCGGCGCACATCCGCCAACAGTAAATTGGTGGCGTCCATGCCCACGTCGGAGGTAATGAGGATGGTTTCCAGTTCTTCATAAAGCTCGTCGTCGATGCGCCCGCCGCGGCTGAATAATTCGGAAAGTTGATTGCCGGTGCGCGCCAAGCCCTGCTTCAAACGGTTTAACCAGCCGGACTTTTCAGGCGTGTTTTCAGAGGTGGATTTTTTCAGGAAACTAAACATAGGATTGTTCTTGCTGTGTTCGGGAGACAACAAAATGGCGCATAATACGCGCCCTTCGCGGCGGTGTTTTGCCGCCGGCTGCATTTTATTCTGATTGATCTAACTTGGGCTAGATATATGCACATAAGATTATTTTGTGTTTGCTGTAGTTTGTTGTTGGCAAGTTTTCCGGTTCGCGCCGGGGTGTTCGAAAAGACGTTAAGCAACGGTCTTAAGGTCGTCGTTAAAGAAGACCATCGCGCGCCGGTGCTGGTGCAGCAAGTGTGGTATCGCGCCGGGAGCATGGATGAGCGCACCGGGACGACGGGGGTCGCGCATGTGCTGGAGCACATGATGTTCAAGGGCACAAAAAATGTGCCGGTGGGCGAATTCTCCAAGCGCATCGCGGCTGCGGGCGGGCGTGAAAACGCTTTTACCAGCAACGACTACACGGCTTACTTTCAGCAGTTGCACAAATCCAGATTGCCGTTGGCGATGCAACTGGAATCGGACCGTATGCATAATCTGCAACTGACGGCAGAGGAGTTCGGCAAGGAAATCAAGGTGGTCATGGAAGAGCGGCGCATGCGCACCGACGACGAGCCGCACGCGCTGATGTACGAAAAACTGATGGCGGCGGCTTTTCAGGAGCATCCCTACCAACATCCGGTAATCGGCTGGATGAATGACTTGCTTGCGATGCAGGCAAGCGATGCGCGCGCATGGTACAAGACTTGGTACACGCCCAACAATGCGGTGCTGGTGGTGGCAGGCGATGTAAATGCGAACGATGTTTTCAAATTGGCCGAGAAGTACTACGGCAAGATTCCTGCGCGCTCTTTGCCCGAGCGCAAGCCCTACACTGAACCGGTGCAAATTGGCATCAAACGCATTACCGTGAAAGCGCCGGCGCAACTGCCTCAACTCATCATGGCTTATCACGCGCCGACGATACGCGATGCGGAAAAAGACAGCGTGCCGTATGCGCTTGAAGTGCTGGCGGGAGTGCTGGATGGCAATGAATCGGCGCGGCTCAACAAAACCCTGGTGCGCGAGCAACAAATCGCCAGCGGAGTGGGAGCGGGATACGACAGCACAGCACGCGGGCCGGGCATGTTCACCCTGGAGGGAACGCCCTCGGAAGGCAAGACCGCCGCCGAGCTGGAGGCCGCCTTGCGCGAGCAATTGGCTAAAATTGTACGCGACGGCGTGAGCGCGGACGAGCTGCAACGCGTCAAAGCGCAAGTCACCGCGAACGAAGTTTATAAACGGGACTCGGTGTTTTATCAGGCCATGCAGATCGGCCAGATGGAAAGCATAGGCTTGGGACACGGCGCGCTACCGGTAATGCTGAAAAGAATTCAGGAAGTGACGCCGCAGCAAGTGCAAGCCGCAGCGCGCGATCTTTTCAAAGATGACAACCTCACCGTAGCGGTGCTCGATCCGCAACCGTTATCGGACAAACCCAAGCATGCCGGAGGAGCGCCTCATGTTCATTAATTTGGAAATGCAATTTCGTAGCGTGGGCACGTTTTTCGTGCCCACACGTATCCCCATGATGCGTACTGTGTGGGCAGAGCGTATGGGTAACGGCACAGCCGTTGGACACCCATCGGCCTCCTCCTTGCGGGGACAGAAACGTGCCCACCCTACATTGTTGTTTGCACTGCTGCTCGGTGTCGCCAGCAGCGCGTTCGCCACGCCGCATATCCAGCATTGGCAAGCCCCCGCTGGCGCGCAAGTCTATTTCGTGGAAGACCACGACCTGCCGATGCTGGATGTGGCGGTGACGTTCCCCGCAGGCGGCGGATTTGATGAAGCATCCAAGGCGGGTGTTGCTAACCTCACAAACGGCTTGCTGGATTCCGGTTCTGAGGGACTCGGTGAAGATGAAATCGACCGCAAACTGGCCGACATCGGCGCGCAGAAAGGCGGGCAGTTTGATGCGGACCGCGCCGGGCTCAGTATGCGCACTTTGAGCAGTGCAGCGCAACGCGATGTGGCGTTGGATATTCTGGCGCGCATGTTGCAGCACCCGCTGTTTCCAGATGCGATACTGGCTAGGGAAAAAACACGCCTGATCGCCACGCTGAAAGAAGCGGAAACCAAGCCGGAAAGCATTGCTGCCAAGGCATTCGGCAAAGCGGTATTCGGTGCGCACCCTTACGGCTGGACAGCGGAAGTTGCCGATGTGGAAAAAATACAACGCGCCGATCTGGAGAATTTTTACCGTGCCCACTACAGCGCAAAAACGGCCGTGGTTGCCTTGATGGGCGACATCACGCGCGCCCAGGCCGAGGTCATCGCCGGACAACTCACCGCGAATTTACCGGCAGGCGGGGCGGGTGCAAACATAGCGCCAGTGACGGTGCAGATACAGGCCAGCGAGCAACGCATCGCCCATCCTGCCACGCAAAGCCACATTCTGCTTGGTGCGCCGGGCATTGCGCGCAACGATCCCGATTATTTTCCGCTGTACGTGGGCAACTATATTCTGGGCGGAGGAGGTTTTGTGTCGCGTTTGATGGACGAAATCCGGGAGAAACGCGGCATGGCTTACAGTGTGTACAGCTACTTCATGCCCATGCAACAACCGGGCGCTTTCCAGATCGGACTGCAAACCAAAAAGGAACAAGCCGACGAGGCGCTAAAACTAAGCCGTGCAACGCTGCGCGAGTTCGTGGACAAAGGCGTTACGAAAAAAGAACTCGCAGCCGCCAAGGACAACATCATAGGTGGCTTCCCGCTGCGCATCGACAGCAACAAAAAGATACTCGACTACCTCGGTGTGATCGGTTTCTACAATTTGCCGCTCACCTATCTAAATGACTTCACCGCCAAGGTGGACCGGGTGACCGCGGCACAGATACACGATGCTTACAAACGGCGCATACATCCCGAAGCAATGGCGACGGTGATCGTCGGCGCGCCCGATGTGCAGGAGAAAAAAGCGGGGAGCGAAAAATAAATAAAGTACGCATTATCGGCGGTAGCCACCGCCGCCGTTTAATCGAATTTCCCGACGCGGAAGGATTGCGTCCGACGCCGGATCGGGTGCGCGAGACGCTGTTCAACTGGTTGGGGCAAACGCTGGATGGGCAGCATTGTTTGGATTTGTTTGCGGGGAGCGGCGCATTGGGTTTCGAGGCGGCTTCGCGCGGTGCGGCAGAAGTGGTGATGGTTGAACGCAACCGCGCGGTGTATCGAACATTGCAAGAGAACTTAAAAAAATTAGGATTTGCTAATGTGGCGCTACGGTGTGAGGATGGGCTAGAATTCGCCTCTCGGCAAAACAGGCCGTTCGATGTGATCTTTCTCGATCCCCCGTTTCAAAGCGATTACCTTCCCAAGCTGTTGCCATTGTTGGGAGACAAGCTGGCGCGGGAGGGCGTGGTGTACGTTGAAAGCGGCGCGCGGATCGAGCCGGGTGCGGGATGGCAGGTAATTAAACAAGCGAGGGCGGGCGCCGTGTTCTACCAATTATTGCAGTGCGAACAGGCATGATTAAAGTTGTTTATCCGGGCACCTTCGATCCCATCACCAAAGGGCATGAAGATGTGGTGCGGCGTGCGGCGGGGCTGTTCGGCGAGGTGATCGTCGCCGTTGCCGAAAGCCGTAAAGGTACGTTGTTTTCACTCGACGAGCGTGTGGCGATGGCGCGGGAAGTATTCGCCGATTTTGCCAATGTGCGGGTGGAAGGTTTCAACGATCTGCTGATGAGCTATGTGCGGGCCAAGGATGCGCGGGTCGTATTGCGCGGGTTGCGCGCCGTATCCGACTTTGAATACGAGTTTCAAATGGCGGGCATGAACCGCAGTTTGCATCCCGACGTGGAGACGGTGTTCCTGACGCCGGCGGAAAAATATACCTTCATATCTGCCAGCATGGTGCGCGAAATTGCGCGTTTTGGCGGCGATGTGAGTAAATTCGTTTCGCCTTCGGTCGCATTAAAACTGAAAGATAAAATACCAACTTAAAGGAGGAGTAAATATGGCACTGATGATTACCGACGAATGTATCAACTGCGATGTGTGCGAACCGGAATGCCCGAATGAGGCTATCTCGCAAGGCGACACCATTTACGTTATTGACCCCCAAAAATGCACCGAGTGCGTCGGCCACTACGATACGCCGCAATGTGTGGAAGTCTGCCCGGTCGATTGTATCCCGATGAATCCGGACGTGGTGGAAAGCAAGGAACAACTGCAAGCCAAGTACGAGAAGCTGATGGCGGCAAAGCGTTGATCCATTTGCCGGCTACGCAAACCCGCTTTTCAGGCGGGTTTTGTGTTTATTCAGCTTGAAGAAATAGTCGGCGGGTGCAGTGTTGCGAACACCTATAAAGAACATATCTTTCGTGCCATGATGGATTCTGACGCCGTCAAAGCGACCAGACTCAAACCCTTGCTGGTATTGGTGGCGGTTGCGTTTCTGGTGTTGCTTGCCGGTGATCTTGCTTTCGTCAAATTGCGCGATGCCGCAAAAGAAGATCAAAAGGAGCAAATCGCCGCCATCGGCAAGCTCAAAGCCAACCAGATCCGTGATTGGCTGGATGACCGCCACTCCGATATCAAAACGCTTTCAGTCGATTCTTATTTCGCCAAAGATGTCGATGAATGGCAACACTCTTCCCGGTTTAAGGCAAATCAGCGCGAACGCATCATCAATCGTCTGGGCGCGTTTATTGATGCGCATCACTACTATTCCATTTCGATCTATGACACGCAGGGGCGACACTTGCTGCGCGCCGGCAAACGTATCGAACATGAAGAGGATATGAGTGTATATGCACGCCGGGTGATGGCTACAGGCGAGGTGGAGATGATCGATTTGCATCGCCATAACGACGCCTTATTATCTGTGGGGCTGGGCTTTATGAGCCCGCTGCGGGTGGGGGATAAATTTGTTGGTGCGATTTATTTTTCAGAAAACCCGATGAGTTATTTGTTTCCCTTGCTTGCTTCCTGGCCGTCGCCCAGTGCCAGCGGCGAAGTGCATCTGGCTCGCGCCGAAGGTGACCGGGTGTTATTTTTGAGCGAGTTGCGCAAGCGCGAAGGTGCGCCGCTGACCTTCAGCCTGCCATTGGATACGCCGGACTTGGCCGCGGCAAAAGCGATATTGGGCAAGAGCGGTTTGCTGGAGCATGCGCACGATTACAGGGGGACTCCGGTGCTGGCGTATGCCACTCTCATCGTCGGCACGCCATGGGTATTGATCTCGTCTATCGCCGAAGATGAAGCCTACGCGCTGGTCAACCGCATCGAGCAAACCGCAATCTTGTCGGTGGCATTCATTTTCATCATGTTTGCCGCGTGGTTCTGGCAGTGGTGGCGTCGCGTGCAGTCCTACCAGCAATCGGCCCTGTTGCAGCAAAAGCTGCAAGCCGATGAAGCGTTGCTGGAAGTTGAAGCGCAGTATCACAATCTTTTCGATAATGCCTCGGTGCCGATACTGGAGGAAGATTTTTCCCGGGTTAAAGCGTATTTCCGGCAGATGGAAGCAGCCGGGGTGACGGATTTACGCAGCCATTTCGCGCAAAACCCCGACGAGGCGAAAGCCTGCGCTGCCAAGGTCAGGATAATTTCGGCCAACAAGCAGGGGCTGGATTTTTTCGGGGTGCATGACAAGGAAGAATTGACGCTGCATTTACCCAAATATTTTGTGGATGAGTCATGGGGGCAATTTACCAACGAGTTGATTGCCCTTGCCGAAGGCGCGCAACGTTTTGAATATGAAATTTCGATGCGGAATGGCCGCGGCGAGCGCAGAGAATTATTGCTCACGCTTTCAATTGCGGAGAATAATCTGGAGACATTGGGACGAGTACTCATTTCTTTTATCGACATCACCGAGCGCAAACAGTCCGAATCGCGGATTAATTTTTTGGCCTATCACGACCGTTTAACCGGTTTGCCGAATCGCACCCTGTTCTTTGACCGTTTATCGCAAGGCATAACGCAAGCGCGTCGCAGCCATAAACATGTGGCGCTGCTGTTTCTGGACTTGGACGGCTTTAAGCCGGTTAATGATAATTACGGGCATGAGGCGGGAGACGCCGTGTTGAAAATGGTTGCGCAGCGACTGTTGGCCTGTGTGCGGGCTGTCGATACGGTCGCGCGTTTGGGGGGCGACGAGTTTGCGATCATTGCGGGCGAGTTGGATACACCCGCAGAGGTCGAGCGGGTCGCCGAGCAGATATTGCAGGCGTTTACACAGGCCATGGCTTTGCCCGGCGGGGAAGAGTGCAGAGTGGGCGTGAGCATGGGCATCAGCGTTTATCCCGATAACGGCGAGGAGATGGATAGTTTGCTGGCTGCCGCGGATGCGGCGATGTATGACAGCAAGCGCAAAGGCAAAAATACCTATACTTATTTTGGCGGGACACCCGCCGCCGCAGATGCGGGGGCATGGATAGTATTTGACCACTCGCATCATGTCGGCGTGGTTGAAATTGATGAGCAACACCGGGAACTGGTGCGGCTGGTCAATCGTTTGAACGGCGCCATCAAAAATAAAGAGGGGGACGCAGTGACCTCGCGCTTGTACGACGAACTGGTGAAATACACTGAATTTCACTTTGCGTCCGAACATCGCCTGATGGCGCAATGCGGATATCCCGATATGTCGCTGCACGATTCGGAACATGCGCATTTGATTGAAGAAGCCGTGCACTTCAAATCGCGTTTGACCCAGGGCGGGGATTTGCTGGCTTTGCAGGCGATCAAAGACTGGCTGCTCAACCATATCCAGTTTGCGGATAAACCGATGGCCAGGTTTTTGTGGTCGCATGGAATACACTGACACCGGGCGCGGAAATTTTAAAAAAACTATCGGGTAAAATAGCTTCCTTATACCCACACATTAAGGCGCAACGGCATGCCGCAGAAAATATTCGAAGACGTGAGAGCAATGCAAGAGTTGGTGGATGCTTTGCCGGTGGCCATTTTTGTAAAAGACGCCCAAAGCAGATTCTTGCTGATGAACAAGGCGTGCGAAGCGCAGTGGGGAATGTGCTTCGCCGATTTGGCTGGAACGGATGCCGGTCAATTTTTTCCACCCGAGCAGATGGAATGGTTCCTCGCCAAAGATAAGGAAATATTCGATGGCGCGCGCGCGGTCGATTTTGAAGAAACATTCTGGAATGCCTCGCTCAAGCAAAATCGCGTCGGTCATACCTTCAAAAAACCGGTTTTCACCCCGACCGGGGAAGCCCAATACTTGATCGGTGTAACTATCGACATTACCGATAGCAGAAAGGCGCATCAGGAGCTTAGTTTAAGCGAAGAGAAACTGCGCTCCTTGTTCGATATGTCGCCCATAGGAATTGCCAGAAATGCCATGGATGGGGGCTTTATCGAGGCCAATACCGCTTTTTTGAATATTGTGGGGTATTCGCTGCAAGAGCTGAATCGTTTGAGTTACTGGGATCTGACGCCGGAGAATTATGCGGAACAGGAAGCTCGGCAACTGGAGTCGCTCAAAACGAGAGCTCAATACGGGCCTTACGAAAAGGAATACATCAACAGTAAAGGCCAACATGTTGCTGTGCGTTTGAACGGAGTGCAATTTACTGATAGTGATGGCGAAAAATTCATCTGGTCTATGGTGGAAGATATTTCCGAACGCAAAGCGGCGGAAGAGAAGTTGCAACTTGCGGCACTGGTGTATCAGAACAGCAGCGAAGGCATGATGATTACCGATAAGGATAATTTCATTCTGGATATCAATCCGGCCTTCACCAAGGTAACCGGCTATACCCTGGACGAAGTATGCGGCAAGTCACCCAATTTTCTGAATTCCGGGCGACAGGATGCGGCATTTTACCAAGCCATGTTTCAGACCATCAAGGTCGGGGGGCACTGGGAAGGCGAGATGTGGAACCGGCGTAAAAATGGCGAAATATATGCCGCGTGGCAATCCATCAATACCATCTTTAATGCCGACGGCTCGGTATATCGGCATGTCGCGCTGTTCTCCGACATTACGCAGAAAAAAGCCTCTGAAGAGATTATCTGGAAACAGGCGAATTTCGATACGCTGACCGGCTTGCCCAATCGCCGCATGTTCTATGATCGTCTGGCGCAAGAAATGAAAAAATCCACTCGCGCCAATTTGCCCTTGGCGCTTATGTTCATTGATCTTGACCGCTTCAAGGAAGTGAACGACACGCTGGGGCATGCGCAGGGGGATATGTTGTTGGTCGAAGCGGCGCGGCGTATCAAGGAATGCGTGCGGGCTTCGGATACGGTGGCGAGACTGGGCGGCGACGAGTTCACCGTGATTCTGTCTGAATTGGACGACATCGGCAGCATAGAGCGAGTCGCGCAACACATCATCAGCAAATTGACGCGATCTTTTGTGCTGGATCAGGAAAGTGTTTTTGTTACGGCCAGCATCGGTATTACTCTCTACCCGAATGATGCCACGCTGATCGAGGTGTTGATGAAAAATGCCGATCAGGCGATGTATGTCGCCAAGAACCAGGGGCGCAATCGTTTCAGCTATTTCACCCATGAATTGCAAGAGACGGCGCAGACGCGTATGCGGCTGACCAACGACCTGCGTATCGCGATGGCAGAAAAACAGTTCCAAGTGTATTACCAGCCCATAGTGGAAATGGCGACCGGGGAGATACTCAAGGCGGAGGCGCTTATCCGCTGGGTGCATCCGGTGCGCGGCATGATCAATCCCGCACAGTTCATCCCGCTAGCCGAGGAAAGCGGGCTCATCAACGAAATCGGTGATTGGGTGTTCCACGAAACAGCGCGTCAGGTTAAACAGTGGCGCGCGTCGCATGAGCCTTTGTTTCAGATCAGCGTGAATAAATCGCCGGTCCAGTTCAGACAGGATGCCGGCGCTTCAGAGGGGGGCTGGTTGGCGCATCTGGCCGCGATGTCGTTACACGGCCAAAGTATTTCCATCGAGATCACGGAAGGGCTGCTGTTGAATGCGGATGTGGACATCTCGGGGAGATTGCTGGAATTCCGCGATGCGGGCGTGCAGATTTCGATAGACGATTTCGGCACGGGCTATTCATCTCTCGCGTATCTCAAGAAATTCGACATCGACTATCTTAAGATAGACCAAACCTTTGTCAGCAATCTGGAGAATGATACCGATGATCTGGCGCTGTGCGAGGCCATTATCGTGATGGCGCATAAACTCGGCTTGAAGGTTATCGCCGAGGGGGTGGAGACAGAGCAACAACGCAAAATTCTGGCGCTTGCCGGGTGTGATTTTGCGCAAGGCTACCTTTTTTCCAGACCCGTTCCGGCAAACGAATTTCAGGTGCTATTAGACAAAACAAGAGCAGGGCGGCTGACGGCGGCGGGTTGAGCGCCGGGATAAAATTTGCGGCGCTAGCGTATCGCCAGCAAAGCTCCCGGCCTTGTGCAAACAGGGGAATATGTCGCTATCGGTGCTGACATTCCGGGCAATAAAAGCTTGAGCGTTGTCCTTGTTTAATCTGTTTGATGAGCGTGCCGCACTTGCGGCAGGCTAGGTTGGTTCTGCCGTACACCCAGTAGTGCTGCTGGAAATACCCTTGTTTGCCGTCACTGTCCACATAGTCGCGCAGGCTGCTGCCGCCGAGTGAGATCGCTTCGTTCAGGGTTGCGCGAATTTCTGCGGTCAGCTTTTCGCAGCGTGCCCGGCTGATTTTCCCGGCGGGCAATTGCGGCTTGATACCGGAACGAAACAAGGCCTCGTTGGCGTAAATATTCCCCACGCCGACCACGATATGGTTATCCATGATGAGCAGTTTGATCGCTGTGCTGCGTTTGCGTGTGGCGCGAAATAAGTGCTCCGTGTCGAATCCCGTTTGCAAAGGCTCGGGCCCCAGCTTGGCCAACAGCGGGTGTGCGTTGATATCGCCGTGATGCCATAACACTGCGCCGAAGCGGCGCGGGTCGCGCAAGCGCATGATCGCTCCATTCGTTAACACCAGATCGAAATGTTCGTGCTTGTCCGCTGCTGCGGGAGTCGTCAGTACGCGCAAGCTGCCGCTCATGCCGAGATGCAGAATAAGCGTGCCGTGATCGAACCGGAAAAGCAGATATTTGGCGCGTCGCTGCAAATCGCGGATGGTTGCGCCGCGTAATAATTGAGGCAGGTTCAGCGGGATGGGCCAGCGTAATTGCGCGTTGCGGATGAAAACGTCCGCAACGACCTGCCCGGCCAGATGTGGTGCAAGACCGCGTAAAGTTGTTTCAACTTCGGGTAGTTCGGGCATGGTTTGAGCAAAATCGAATGTTGTTGTCGGGGAAATCATGGGGTAAGCAAACACAAAAAACAAGGGAGACCGAAGTCTCCCTTGTTTTTTATTGCCAGCCTATGTTTTCAGGGTATCGCGATGCTTAACCCCTTCCTGCACTAGCTAACTTACCAAGCGGCTTCCAACATGCCCAGGAAGCGGCTGGTCGGTACACCGGCAGCGTCGTACTTGGTGCCGCTGTACATGGCATAGTTAAAGTGCAATGCAACGTTCATGGCGAGGTCGTAGACTGCGCTCACGTTGATTGCATTGTCAGTCTTGCCTTTGCCGTCATTGCTTACGCTACGATAGCCCAGACCCAATGCCAGAGTATGAGGAATCACGCCGAATTCAGCGCCAACGGTAGTTGCTTTACGTGCCTCTGTGCCTGTGTTGTAGGCGCAATTAGCGTTGCCAACAGTGGCTGCACAGACAGGAGCATCTGCCATTTGCGCATAAATGCCCGTTTCCATACCCGCAATTTCACCGTGAGCCTGAAAGTCGGCGAAAGATTGGTTGGTTTCAACTTCGGCGCCCACCAGATTGCCGAAGGAGCTGCCCGTCATTCTACCCAAGCCGGCAACGATGTCGAAACCCGCTACGCTGGGAGTGAGCGCTGCGCGGATATAGGATTGACCGAAGTTGGTGGAAGGCAAAGCACCGCCGTTACCGCCAGGCGCCAATGAGGACGAGAAGCGGGTGTAGTTGATGTAGCCCAATTCGTGTTGCAACACGAGCGCGGTGCCGGAAGCCATGCCGCCATCGGCGCCACGGTCAGCGTTGTACTGAATCGCGGAAGTTTCACGGCGCATCTCGGACCAACGGTTAGCACGCATTACGCCGCCGCTGGACAGTTCGAAACCATACTGGGGGCCCAAGGCATCAGTGGTAAACGGAACAACGTGCGCTTCTACTGCGCCCAAACCTACGGTGATAGGCAACTTCAAGCCAGCCGCCAAATTGCCTGCAAGCGTATTGCCTTCAAACAGGAAGCCGATTTTAAACAGCTCGTTTTCAGCCACACGGCCGCCGAAGAACAAACTGAATTCGTCGCCCATTTGCCACATACCATCTTTTTCGCTGGTGGCGGCAGTTTTGCCGGCGCCGTCAGTTGTTTTCGTGCCATTGCCGCCATCTTGTACATAGCGATATTTGAACAGAATCGCCCCGTTCAAAGTGCTGGGGATGGAGAGAGTCTTATGCTCATCTTCGATCATCGCTTGTGCGCCTGCGCTGGTGTAGCCGCCTGCCTTAAAAGCACGGCCAAAAGAATTCAACACCGGGAATTTCATAAAGTGACATGCGGAACATGCCATGCCGGTTTGGCGGGCAAATGCCGGGATAGCGGAAGCTTCTGGCGCAAACGCGGCAGCTGCGATAACGCCAGCCAATGTGAGAGCTACTTTTTTCATTATTTCTCCTCGATAAAATATATTGGATGATTCTTCACCTATAGCCGAGACCACCCCCACGGCTACGGCAACGCAAGATACTCATGAGTTAATGAGTCGTCAAATTAACATCAAATTTTTACTAATTTAACGTTACATTTTTGCAACAATCCCCGCCGGGGAGCAAATTTAATATCAATAGGCCGGGTTGCTTAAACCCGGATTGTTCATAGAGCCGCGCCGTGTTGCGAAGCTGCATTTCCCCGGGGAAATTGAATTTCATTCGAGTGCAAAAGTCCCCTCAATCCCCTTTGCAAAGGGGCCGCATTTCATAACGGATTATCTGGGTTTAAACCAATAAAAACACAAGGGAGGCCGAAGCCTCCCTTGTGTTTTTGCATCGCTTTTGTCGGATGGGTAGCGCTACCCCATCCTGCGCAAGCCTGGTGTTAGAACAACACTTCCATCAGCACCGTGGTCATTGTTTTGCCCACGGCTTCTGGATTCTTGAAGTTTACATTTTTAAACTCATCCCATGCCGTACCAGACTGTATCGTATGGTTCAGCGCCAACTCAACGTTCTGCGCCAACTCATAAGTTGCACCGAGCATGATCGCATTGTCGCTGAGCGACTTGCCGCCGGCTACACCGCTGTTGTCGAGTGTTGCCATACGCATCGCAGCTTGCACTGTGGCTGTGTGTGGGATGAACTCCAGCGAAGCCGCAATGTTAAAGCTGGAAGCTTTGGTATTGGTTGTGCTGATTGGATTTGTCGTTCCCGCCGGATTGCCCGCTTTGTTGAGCGTCGACCAACCGCCCGCCATCAAGTTTCCGTCAGCTTTGGCTGGCGCCGAGCCGTAAGTCACATACAGGCCGGTCTCCATACCTGCCAAATCGCCTTGAGCCTGCAAGTCAATCACGGTTGCTTCTGCGGACGCTTTACCACCCAGGCCGGAAATATCGCCCCTGAACAGTTGTACGCCAGCACCGATATCCCAGCCAGCCGCGTCCAGCGTTGCGGCTGCACGCATGTAAGTCAGCGGAAGATCATTGGCATTGCCTGTGCCAGGGCCGGCAGGCGCGAATTTACCAATCGAAGCGAAGCCCATCGGGCTATTCACAACCAGATTGATACCGGTGGCATCCGTGCGCGTGCCCAACCAGGAGCCCGCGTAAGCAGCCGCAACGTGTTGCTTGTTGTTGCCGCTGTTGCCCATCATCTTGTGGGTGTCGGCCGCGCCGGTATTGAGCAATTCAAAACCGTACGCTGCACCTTGACCACCTGTATAAGCAACCAGTCCGGCACGCATATCGCCTACCGGGAACAGCAAGGCCAGTTTGGCAGCGCCTGTTGCGGCAGCACCGCCACCGCCAGCCGCACCCAATTCGGACAGGAAGCCCGCGAATTCGGAAACGCGACCACCGTAGAATATAGACAACTCACCGCCGGCGCCGGGAACACCCCAACGAGAAGGCGCGGCAGGATCAAAACCTGTTTTGTCGCCCGATTCAGCTTGCCAGTAAGTCGATGTCAATACACCCAGATTCAGGCGATCAGGAATATCCAGATGTTCGCCTTCAACCTTGCCCTGCGAACCGATCATTGAGAATGCGCCGGACTTAAACGCGCGACCAAAACTATTCAGCAACGGAAAATGCTGGAAGTGACATGCGGAACAGGCCATGCCGGTTTGACGTGCAAATACGGGAACTGCCGATGCTTCCGGTGCGAATGCTGCCGCTGCTAAAACGCCTGCCAATGATAGTACGATTTTCTTCATTGCGTTTCTCCTCCAGAGATTTAAGAATAAAAGCTCCCCAACCAATATCCTCTTGTGCGATTGGGCATAAACAGTCTGCTTGCACAAGCCGGGGGCGATGCTAGCAATGCGTGCGTGAAGGATTTGTCAAGGAAATTCGCGAATGTTTCATTTTCGCAACGTCCCGAAATGAACTGCAACCGTTGTTCCTTTTTCCTGCTCACTTTCAATATGGATTTGCCAGCCGTAGCGGTCGCAAATTCGTTTGACCAAGGATAAGCCTACGCCCGCCCCTGCGCTGGACACTCCTTTGAAATGCTGCTCGAAGGCGTGCGCCAATACTTCTTGCGACATGCCCAAGCCGCTGTCTTTCACAATTAAGCGGTCTTCTTCAAGGCCGATCAAAATAGTTCCGGAGCGGGTGTTAAACAGAGCGTTACGCAGTAGATTGCCGATCACGACCTCCAGTAAAGGGCGCTCAACATTCAGGCGCGGAGATCCGGCCAGGTCAAGCTCCAGACTGATAGGGCGCCCGGCAATCAGATAGCCGTGCTTATCCGCACAAGTGCGGATCACTTCGTCTACATCGCATGGCCCGGCTTCAGCCGAAGGCCGATACTCGCGCGCCAGCAGCAACAGCGCCGAGGTCAGATCAACCATGTCTTGCATGGCACGTTTGATGCGCTCGATTCGCTCCCTTTGTTTCTGCGTCAGGGTTGCATCCTGCTCAAGCACCTCGACCGTTCCCCCGATGATGGCAAGCGGCGTGCGCAACTCATGGCTTACGTCTGCGGCGAAATAATTCTCCCGTTCGACAAACTCGCGCATGCGCCGCATATAGCGGTCAAATGCACGGGCCAGCTCGCCCACCTCGTCGTTGCGTTCCAGTTTAACCGGTGGCAGGCTGGCGTCTCCCGGCTCGGCCTGTCCGACCAGCGTGGCCAGTTGTGAAACCGGGCTAATGACGCTTACCGCCAGCCAAAACCCTGCGCCCGCAGAACATCCCGTCATCAGCAAAGCAAAAAATATCAGGGAGTGGAAAAATTTTTCCTCGCGCATATGCTGGTTATTGGTGTCGAACAGCATGAAATAGCGCGCACTGTTCCTGTCCTCCACCAGAATGCGATAGTCGGTATCCTGTATCGTTTTATTGTATTTGCCCGGGGATAAGGCTTTAATTCCATCCGGGATGTCCTTCCCCGGGCTGGACGGTGAGAGCACATAGCCTTTGATCGAAACGGTATTGGGCGGTACAAAAACGGCGTCGCGCACCTGTCGCTCGACCGAGTCATCCAACTCGGCTTGCAGCGCCTCATCCATTAACCGATGCCCCAACTGTTGCGCGGTTACATACAGGCCGGCGGCAAGCAGGATGCTCAACATCGCCCCGAAAACCGCAAAAACCAGGGCGACGCGAAAGCGCAGGCTATTGCTCGGGAGCATCGGGGCCGATAATTTGGTAGCCGAAGCCGCGCACAGTGCGCAGCAATTTGCGTTCGAACGGCTTGTCGACGAGACTTCTCAATAAATGCAGGTGCGCCCTGAGTGAATCGCTATCCGGGCGTGCATCGCCCCATACCGCGAACTCCACGTCTTCGCGGCTGACCACGTTCGGGGAGCGCGATATCAATATCTCCAGAATTTTGTACGGGATGGGCGGCAAGTCGATATTCACTTCGCCGCGCCGCACCCGGCAGGTAAGCGGATCGAGGCTCAGGTCTTCAATCACCAATTTTTGTTTGTGCTGAGATTCGCTGCCGCGTCTGATCAGCACGCGCAAACGCAACTCGACCTCGCGCAACTCAACCGGTTTGACCAAATAATCATCCGCCCCCGCTTCGAGTCCGATGATTTTGTCCTCCAGGGCATCCCGCGCAGTGATCATCAAAATTGGCGTGTCTTTGCCGCCCTCGTTGCGCAATTTCCGGCACAGCGTGATGCCATCCATGCCCGGCAGCATCAGGTCGAGCACGATCGCATCGTAACGGTTGACCAGCGCCAGATGCAGCCCCGTGATACCGTCTCCCGCCGCATCCACAACATGCCCCTTGGCTTCCAGAAAATCGAACATATTGGAGGCCAGATCACGGTTGTCTTCGATGATCAGCACGCGCATAGCTATTTCCCCTCTTCAAATTATTTGATTTGCAGATGCGCCCGGTTTCAATACAACCCGCTCTATCTGCACACTGGCATGACCATCGCTCAACCATACTTGACCGTCCTGTATGGTGCATTGTAAATCCATTTTGCGCTGCGCAAGCTTGGCCAACTCGCGCGTGTTTTCGACCGGCAAGTTGATAATGGTCAGATTGTTCTGGCGCTCGAATTGCGCGCTGTTTTGCGCAAACCACATTTCGGCGACCCGCCCGCCGTAGCAGTACACAGCCACTTGGGCGGAGCGTCCGCACGCTTTGCGTATGAGTTTTTCATCGGGGATGCCGACATCGATCCAAAGCCTGATCTCTCCGGTTAAATCCTTTAACCACAAGTCCGCCTCATCATCGTCCGTCATACCTTGCCCAAATTCCAAGTATTCATGAGCGTGCAGAGCAAACGCCAGCAAGCGCACCATCATGCGCTCGTCCGTTTCCGACGGATGCCGCGCCAAAGTCAGCGCGTGATCCTGATAATAGTGCCGCTCCATATCCGCAATTTGCAGATTGGCTTTGAAGATAGTTGCCTTGATTGCCATGAGATTCCTAAAAATGCTTGTTAGCCACGGATGAACACAGATGGAACACGGATAAGCAACTGCTTATCTGACAATTACGCAGCACCATTCAGGCGAGTCTCAACTCTCGTGTAACGCATGATTTGATCCGTGTTCATCCGTGGCTCAATTCCTACTCCACCACCCGCCCGCGCAACGACTTCGTCGCACCGTGCCTGACCTTGCTTTCCACTCGCTTCTTTTGCGAGCTGCGTGTCGGTTTGGTCGCGATGCGCGGTTTGGATTTTACCGCAGCAGACAATACCAAAGCTTTCAGGCGCCGCAATGCTTCATTGCGGTTCTGCTCCTGGTTGCGGTATTCCTGCGCCTTGATGATGACCACGCCGTCCTTGGTGATGCGCTGGTCGCTGAGTTGCATAAGTCGTTGTTTGAATTCTTGCGGCAAAGAGGATGCGGCGATGTCAAAACGCAGGTGCACCGCGCTCGACACTTTATTAACGTTCTGCCCGCCCGCACCTTGCGCGCGCACGGCGCTCAACTCGATCTCGCGTTCGGGGATGATGACATTGTGGGCGATGAACAACATAAGCTACACCCTGCGGATGACTGTATCGCGAATGGCATTCATCATTCCAACACCATGATACGCACATCGCCCAGGCTCACCACCTGACCGGCGCGTATCTTCGCCGTCTTGCGCGATTCCACCTTGCCATCGACCGCCACCACGCCTTCGGCAACGAGCATCTTGCCCGCGCCGCCGCTGTCGCATACTCCCGCAAGTTTAAGCAGTTGGTTCAGTTCGACGAATTCGCCGCGCAGTTTAAATTCGATTGTTTGCACATCCGTCTTTCAGAAGTTCATCCGGTTTACAAGCCATGCACCCCATTTAAGGCCGCATGATACATACCGGTAAGTGCCCGATGTGCAGATTAATGAGCGTTGCCGTATTGCTAGTCCTGGCTGTATTCCGGTGTTTTGTTGTAATACATAATACATTCGCGCAGCTTGCGGCTCGCATCCTGCGACATGCCATCGAAAGCGATGCCGCACTGATTTTTGCCGCGCTCTTCACGCTGCCAGCTCACCCTGCCGCGCAAGCGCAGGGGCGATTGTACTTCGTATTGCCCCAGATCGTTTTGCGGCAGGCACAATGCCAAGTCCACCATGCTGCGTTCCTTTAGCTTCTCATCAATCGCCAGGCGCATTCCGGACAAGCTGAAATCGAGGCTTAAACACTCATACGTTTTGCCGTCCTGCGTGGCGCTTACCAGCAACTTGTTGGTGACGCGGGGATACGTGCGCTTTTCATGTTGACGTTGCTCTATGATTTGAATTTTTTCAAAAGTAAAGCCGGACATCAGCTGGTTAAGCGTTCCCGTCACCTTGTGCAGGCTTTCACCGATGGCGGCGGTGTTTTCCACTTTGGCGGAACTTTCGCTCAAGGTGGAAAACAGTTGCGCCAGCGTTTCCTGAAGACGGCTGACATTGCCGCTTTGCTCCCCGCTCACTTTGGAAATGCCGTCGTTGGCGCTTGCAGTCTCCGCTACGTCTCTGGCCATATTTTCAATTACCACGGCAGTTTCGCCGGCCAACGTCTGGTTGTCGTGTACTTTGCCCACGACTACGTTCATCGAGGCGGTCACGTCCTGCACCTTGCCGCCCAACTGCCCGATAATTTCCGTCACCTCTCCGGCCGAGCGCGTGGTGCGCTCGGCCAGCTTGCGCACTTCATCCGCCACCACGGCAAAACCGCGTCCCTGTTCCCCCGCGCGAGCGGCCTCGATAGCCGCATTGAGTGCCAACAGATTGGTCTGCCCGGCGATGGTTTGGATCGTTGCGATGATCTGGTGTATCTGTTCCGCGGACTGCTCCAGTTCCAATATTTTTTGCATGGCCTGGTTGACCTCCTGGACGGTGCCTTCCATTTCGGAAATGTTTTTTTGCACCCTGCCTATCCCTTCGCGCGCCTGTTCTGCGGTGCGTTTGGCAGTCTCTGCCGCACCCATAGCCTGAGACTGCACGGTCTCCGAAACGCTTTGCAATTGCTCGGTGACACTGCTTACATCAGCCGAACGGCTTTGCTCATTGCGCCCGACTTCCGCGATCTCATGTGAGATCTTGGCGATCTGGAATGCCGATTGCTCCATTTCCTTGCCGCTGGAATTAATATCGCGCATGATGTAATTGAGCTTGTTCAATACCTCGTTGAAACTTTCCTCCAGCATTCCGATTTCATCCCGCGAGCTCACCTTGACTCCCTTGGTCAGATCGCCCTGCACCACCGCTTTCAGCGAGTTGCATAAATTCTGGATCGGTCTAACGAAAACGCCCGCAACCAAACCGATGAGAAAAAACTGTAGTGCAAATTCCAGGCCGGACTCCCAGAACGAATTGAAAATATAAGAGCTATGATTGGCCTCCAACTGGACGATGGTCTGGGCGCTGGCGCCGTTGGCACGCGCAATATCGACCATTTGCCCCAACTCATAGGAGGCCAGCACACGGTTATATACCGTGGTGACCATGGTCACCAAAAAGAAACCAAACTGTAGCTTCCAGCGGATGCTTAACGAAAGGAACCAGTTGCCCATCGCATTCTCCTTGATCGAATTGCGGATTTTTTAAGCCAATTAATGAACAAGTTTCACTCGCACTGTGCACAGTCTAGAGCAAAATCTTTTGCGACTGTACATGCTTGCAGGCGGATTCAATGTATCGAATACCGTTTGGTTTTCGTTCGACTTCGTCGATTTGATCGCGGATAGGTAGATGCTTGCCCCCGCAGGGGCATTGCGTCTATAGAGAGAAGTTACAGCTTGATCGCGTGCTCGCGCGTGGTGTGGAACACTACTTTCGGCCAGCGTTCTTGCGTGAGTTTCAGGTTCACATTGTTCGGCGCGAGATAGGCCAGATTGCCCGCCGCGTCGATGGCGAGGTTGTGCGACAGCGCTTTCTCGAAATCGGCGAGAATCTTTTTGTCGTCGCAAGTGACCCAGCGCGCACTCGTGGTGCTCGTGCCCTCGAACATCGCGTCCACGCCGTACTCGCCCTGCAAGCGGCTGGCCACCACGTCGAACTGCAACATGCCCACCGCGCCCAGAATCAAATCGCCGCCATCCACCGGCTTGAACACCTGCACCGCGCCTTCTTCGCCGAGCTGTTGCAAGCCCTTGTGCAACTGCTTCACCTTGATCGGGTTGCGGATGCGCACCGAGCGGAAGAAGTCCGGCGCGAAATAGGGAATGCCGGTGTACTGCAACTGCTCGCCTTCGGAGAAGCTGTCGCCGATTTGCATGTTGCCGTGGTTGGGCAAGCCGATGATGTCGCCCGCGTAGGCTTCCTCCACCTGCTCGCGCGAAT
>CAZXDK010000007.1:0-57890 GCA_964639585.1 uncultured Gallionellaceae bacterium
CGGTGAGCACCACTTGGCCGCTCTTGCCGACTTTTTTCAGGAACAGTTTCGACATATCGCCCGAACCGCCCGCCACGTCCAGCACGCGGTCGCCTTCGTGCACATTCGCCAAACCCACCGCGAAAGGCTTCCACACGCGGTGCAGACCGACCGACATCAGGTCGTTCATGATGTCGTACTTGCTGGCGACGGAAGTAAACACGCCCGCGACTTTCTTGGCTTTTTCTGTTTCGTCTACGGTCTGGAAGCCAAAATGGGTGGTCTTGCTCATGGCAACTCTCCGAAAGTTATGCGCCGCAGCTTCTAGGTGCTTCCGCGATGGTTTGCTTTTCACTGGGCTCGCGCGAAGCGCCTGCCGCTTCCAGCTTGTGTTCGTAATCGTGCCACATCACATCCTGCTTCTCGCCCAATTCGCGCAGGTATTCCCATGTATATAAACCGCTGTCGTGGCCGTCGTCGAACGTCAGCTTGAGAGCGTAGTTTCCGGCGGGCTCGATGTTGGTAAGTATCACGTTGCGTTTGCCGTCTTGCAGCGTCTCTTGTCCCGGCCCGTGGCCGCGCACCTCGGCAGAAGGAGAGAACACGCGCAGGAACTCGAACGGCAGCTTGTAGCGTGCGCCGTCTCCGAAAACAATTTCGAGAACTTTGGATTGTTGATGCAGGATGATGTCGGTAGGTGTCGTCATGCGAGCATTATCGCAAGCCTGAACATAATTCACAAACCGCAACGCTGCTGCCACCCTGTTGTCAGCAGCAAGCGGGCATAATTCACGTGAAATTATTAAAAGAGGAGCGAACATGAGCAAACCCATCTTCAACATTGCCGATGCCGAACTATTGCCACCGCCCCCTGCAATGGCACCGAGCGGCGACACGGCAACACGTTATGAAGCACGCATGGCCCGTATCTCTGCACAGATTGGTGCGCAAAAACTGGGCTACAACATCACCGCCGTGCCTCCTGGGAAGCGCGCATTCCCGCTGCACAACCACCACGTGAACGAAGAGATGTTCCTCGTGCTGGAAGGGACAGGCGAAGTGCAGATCGGCGCAGCGGTGTACTCCATCCGGCAGGGCGACATCGTGGCGTTGCCGCCCGGCGGCAAGGAAACCGCGCATGTTGTCACCAACACCGGCAATGTTGAACTCAAATACTTTGCGGTCAGTACGCGCATGTCGCCTGAGATTTGCGAATACCCGCTCACGGGCAAGTTCGGTGTGATGGCCGAGTTTCCCGCTGGTGCGGATGGCAAGCCGAGCTTCTTCCGTTATGTCGGGCGCGAAACCGTGGCGGTGGATTACTGGGAAGGCGAATGAGCAGCATCGCCGAACTGCCCAATTTCGGCCCCAAGTCACAGCAGATGTTGACGCTGGCGGGCATCCATACTGTTGAGCAATTGCGCGAACTGGGCTCGGTGCGTGCCTACCTTCAGGTGAGGCGATGCGGCGGCAATGCCAGCCTCAACCTGTTGTGGGCGCTGGAGGGCGCACTGACCGGGCAGCATTGGCGGGAGGTTGCCAGAAATGAGCGCTTGCGCCTGTTAATGGCGTTGGAAGATGCAGAGCAGGATAGCGCCACCAAGCAACAACACAAAGGACGTACTCGATTGATTGGGTACGTACCGGGCTTCAGCAATGCTGCGGTAGCCAAGACCTTCGAATCCTTTCCGCCGCGAATTCGCAAACAATTACTGTCACTGCGTGAACTGATCTACCGAACTGCTGCGGAAACCGAAGAGGCAGGCGAGATTGAAGAGACTCTCAAATGGGGTGAACCGGCATATCTGACGAAGAACAAGCACGGCAGCACGATTCGCGTCGGATGGAAGAAGTCGAACCCTTCGCAGTACGCGCTGTATTTTCATTGTCAGACAAATCTTATAGAGACATTCCGAACCTTGTTTGCCGACGAATTCAGATTCGAGGGTAATCGAGCCATCGTGTTTGATGAGGCAGACCATGTACCTGTGGACTCTTTGGCGTTTTGCATCGCAGCCGCTCTCACTTATCACCGCAGCAAATCTTTCACCCCTAAAGGCTGCTGATCATGCTGGACACGCAAAGTCGCTACTGGATAGGCATCGCATCAAAAGAACATGTGAAGACCGGAGTGGCAGGTGGTTTCAGCCAGTTATGCCACGGCAAGGCGCAGCCGCTCAAGCGCATGGCAGTTGGCGACGGCCTGATCTATTATTCCGCCAAAGAGCGATTCGGCGAGGATGCTTTGTGCCAGCAATTCACCGCGATCGGGGAGGTTGTCGGCAGCGAGGTCTACCAGTTCGAGATGTTCCCCGGTTTTGTGCCATATCGGCGCGACATCCGCTTCTTCGAGGCTAGAGATGTTGCCATCCGTCCGCTTATCGAGAGGCTCACTTTCATCAAAGACAAGACCCGCTGGGGTTATGTGTTCCGTTACGGATATCTGGAGATACCACGTGCAGATTTTGAATTGATCGCGGCGCAGATGCTGCAAGAAAAGTCTGCTGCCAATACGTTGTCAGCAGAGGGTGCGTAAGCTTCTCCTTGCCGGATGTCCCGGCGATCAACAAGGAGAACAACAATGTCCGACACGATAGAACTGGTGCGTTTCCGCCTCAAACAAGACAAGACTGCCGCCGACTGGCTCAAGGCCAACGAGAAGATCAACGACTGGATCAAGGTGCAGCCCGGCTTCCGTTTCCGCAGCCTGTCCGAAACCGACGACGGCGAATGGATCGACATGGTGTATTGGGAAAGCCTAGATGCGGCAAAAGCCTCCGGGGCGAAATTCGGCGAGGAGATGGGGGCGGCATGCGAGCCGTTGGTCGAGATGGGCAGCGTGGTGGTGAGCCACAGCAAGGCGCACGTAATGCAGCGCGGTTAATGGCGCGATGAAAATCCTCGCTCTCTCCGGCAGCCTGCGCGCAGCATCTGAAAACACGCGGTTGTTGCGCGCGGTCGCCCGGCTTTCTGCGCCGGAGATCGAGGTGACCGTCTATTCCGGTTTGGGCGAATTGCCGCTGTTCAACCCGGACATTGAGTTTCCCAATCCGCCTGCGGTTGCGGCGCTGCGTGTAGCCATCAATGCGGCGGATGCGGTGGTTATTGCCAGCCCGGAGTATGCGCATGGCGTGAGTGCGGTTATCAAGAACGCGCTCGACTGGATGGTGGGCAACGAATCTTTCGTGAACAAACCCGTGGCGCTGCTGAACGCCGCGCCACGGGCCATTCATGCCTACCGGTCGCTACGGGAAACGGTTACGATGATGTCGGCGCAAATCGTCGATGCGGCTTGCATCACGCTGGCGCAGCCCATCACGGGCATGGGCGAAGACGAGATCGTGCGACTGCATGTGGCGGAGTTGGTAAAGATGCTTGAGATAATTTCGGCTGTAACGAAAAACGGGAAAGACTGAAATGGCAACTGATCGGAATACCATCGGCTTTTTGCTCGACCAGCTTTCAAGGTTGGGAGAAGCATCCACCAAAAAGATGTTTGGTGAATATTGCCTCTACCTTTCCGGCAAGCCGGTCGGGCTGGTGTGCGATGACCAGCTTTTTCTCAAGCCGACCAAGGCCGGGGCGGGACTTCTTGCGAAGGTAGTGGAGGCCTCGCCTTATCCGGGCGCAAAGCCGCATCTGCTGATTACACCGGATCAATGGGAAGACGCCGAATGGTTGTGCGAACTGGTGCGGGCGACTGATCGCGAATTGCCGCTGCCTAAGCCCAAGGTCAAAAAGCCCAAGACATAATCCATGCGCAAATCCGAACGCCTCTTCAAACTGGTGACGCTGCTGCAAGGGCGGCGCACCGCGATCACCGCGCAAACATTGGCGGAGGAGTTGGGCGTGGCGATGCGCACGGTGTATCGCGACATTCAGGCACTCGTCCTCTCCGGCGTGCCTATCGACGGCGAGGCGGGCGTGGGTTACCGTTTGCGCAAAGGGTACGATTTGCCGCCGCTGATGTTTGAGATGGACGAAGTGACAGCCTTGCTGGCGGGCAACCGCATGGTGCAGGCGTGGACCGATCCGGCGCTGGCCGAAGCGGCGAAGCGCGCCGAGACCAAAATATTGGCCGTGCTCACGCCTGCCATGCTTAACGAAATCTCGCGTCTGCCGTATCGCATCCCGAACTACTCCTACCCGGAACGCGAGACGCACGGCCTGCTGCGCAAAGCCTGCGAACTGAGGCTCAAGGTGAAAGTCGCCTACCGCGACATGAAGGAACAGGAGACCGAACGCACACTGTGGCCGTTGGGCATGGTGGGATGGGGAGATCACTGGACGTTGCTGGCGTGGTGCGAGATGCGCGACGAATATCGCAACTTCCGCTTCGACCGCATTCAGGACATCATGCTGCTACCGGAACATTACCCGCAGCACCCCGAGCGCAATATCGAGCATTATTTGACTCAGGTCATCGGGGTCGAGGACGAGCAGAAACCCGCTTGATGGAGGCATCATGGAAAAACCATCCCGCATGCAACGCGAACGCTATCCTATGCCGGATTTCATCCGCGCGGCGTTGGAACAAAAACAACTCACTGCCGCTTACGATGCGCGCCCGCCGTACCAGCGCAACGACTACATTGGCTGGATCATGCGCGCCAAACTCCCCGCCACACAGCAGAAGCGCCTAGCCCAGATGCTGGACGAATTGAAAAAAGGTGATGCCTACATGAAGATGGCCTATCGTGCGAAAGTCAGCGGCAAATGAACATCCCCGCACTGCGCCTGCACAACCAGCTCATCGCACAGCATCGGCTTGCTCAACCGGAGCAAGTCGTCGCCTGGTTGGGCGGCATGCAGGGGCAGGACTATCCCGGTGCGAAATGGTCTATCGCTTTGCGTCTGCCCGACGCAACCGATGCCGATGTGGCACGAGCGTTTGATACCGGCAAGATCGTGCGCACCTGGCCGATGCGCGGCACGCTGCATGTCGTTGCGGCGCAGGATGTACGCTGGATGCTGATGCTGACTTCGCCCAAGAACATCGCGGGCAGCGCGAGCCGCCGCCAGAATTTGGAGCTGGACGACAAGACGCTGGCGCGTTGCCGCGAGGTGTTCAGCAAAGCATTGCAGGGCGGCAAGCAACTGTCGCGCGACGGGATGTATGCCGCACTGGCACAAGCGAAGATTTCCACCGAAGGGCAGCGCGGTTATCACATCCTGTGGAGCTGCGCGCTGCACGGCCTCATCTGTTTCGCCGCCACCAACGACAAAGACCAGAACTTTGCGCTCATCGACGAATGGATCGCACCGACCCAAGAAAAGACCCGCGAAGAAGCACTGGCGGAACTGGCCTCGCGCTACTTCACCAGTCGCGGCCCGGCCACGTTGCAGGATTTCATCTGGTGGTCTGGCTTGAGCGCGGCAGAAGCACGCCTCGGTCTTGATGCAATCAAATCCAAACTGGTGCAAGAGACGGTAGATAAGCTCATTTACTGGATGCCTGCGGACATAAGCATGCCGAAAGTAGAGCCGGGCGCATTCGCACTATCCGGCTTCGACGAATATCTGTTGGGCTACAAAGACCGCAGCGTAGTGTTGGAGGCAGCACATGCGGAGCAGGTGTGCCCCGGCGGCAACGGCATGTTCGCTTCCACCATCGTCATCGACGGGCGCGTGGTGGGTACGTGGAAACGTGTGTTCAAAAAAGCGGGGATAGAGATCACGGCGACGCCGTTCACGAGCATGAGCACAGCGGAAAAGAAACGTTTCACCGAAGCCGCAGAGCGCTACGGTGCCTTCCATCAATTGCCGGTGAAAGTACTCTAGGGCGCTTCTAAAAATTCAAATTTCTAAGCAAGACAAGGCGTGAATAAAAAATTGCGACGCAGCATATACATGATATGTAAGGAGTAATTTTTTGTGAACAACGCAGTATTGCGACGAAATTTGGATTTTTAGAAGTGCCCTTTAGAGACTGCGGATCTTCTTCAGCAACGCAGTAGTCGAGCGTTCATGCAGGAAGGGAATGCTGTGCACCGAGCCGCCCCAAGCAAGGACTTCCTTGCTGCCGACGATGTTCTCCGGCTTCCAGTCGCCGCCCTTCACCAGCATGTCGGGATGGCTGGCGAGTACGAGGTTCAACGGCGTGTCTTCATCGAACTTCACCACCAGACTCACCGATTCCAGCGCGGCCAACACTGCCATGCGATCCAGTTCGGCGTTGATCGGGCGGTCATCGCCTTTGCCCTGACGCTTCACCGAAGCATCGCTGTTCACACCGACGATGAGCGAAGCGCCGAGGGCGCGGGCTTGGGCGAGGTAAGTGACGTGGCCGCGATGCAGCACGTCGAAGCAGCCGTTGGTGAACACCAGCGGGCGCGGCAACGCGGCGACCTTGGCGGCAAGGTCTTGCGCGTTACAGAGTTTGTTTTCGAAACTCGGGGTGGCGTACATGCTGGTTAAAAATCCGCGTAGCGATTTGTCAGTCGATATATTCGAACACGCGCACCACTTTTTTTACTCCCGGCGAAGTGCTCGCTATCTCGGAAGCCGCGTTTGCTTCGGCATGGGGAACTAAACCGAGCAAATACACTATGCCTTTATCGGTAACGACCCGTATTGCTCCGGCCTGGATGGATTTATTTTTGCTCAATCCGTATTTAATGTCGCTGCTAATGTCGGAGTCGGTTTGGCGCGAGCTTGCACTGGCCAAAGCACCCACCGTGACTTCATTCGCAATTTTCTTCACGTTGGGTATGGAATAAACGATACGCTCGATCTCGGATTTTGCTTCCTTGTTTAATGCTTCTCCGGTGATGAGCACGAAGCGGTTATAACTGGTGACGGTGATTTGCGAGGTGTCTTTGTATTTTTCCTGGATGCGTGACGTTGCTTTGGTTTCGACGGTGTCATCCTCAACCTGTGCACCTGCAGAACGCCGATCCATAGAATTGGCGGTGACTCCGGCACAGCCTTGCACGACGACCAGTACGGCAGCAAAAAGCAAGAAATTCAGGTAGCGCATTATTCGTCTCCCAGCAATAAATGGTCGATCACATCACACAAACAGTGCAGCACCAGCAAATGCACTTCCTGGATGCGTGCGGTGCTTTGAGCGGGTACGCAAAGATGAAAATCGGTGGTCGCCAGAGAACTAGCCATTTCTCCTCCGTCCCGGCCGGTAAGCGCAACGACAACCAAGCCGCTATCGTGGGCGGCGCGTATCGCCTCGACGACATTGGGCGAATTGCCGCTCGTGGAGATAGCGATCAGCACATCGCCCGCCATGCCGAGCGCGCGCACTTGTTTGGAAAAAATCAGCTTGTAATCGTAATCGTTTGCGATGGAAGTCAGCACGGAACTGTCTGTGGTCAAGGCAATGGCGGGCAAGCCGGGGCGCTCGATTTCAAAGCGATTTACCAATTCGGCGGCGAAGTGTTGCGCATCGGCGGCCGATCCTCCGTTGCCGCAAATCAATACCTTGCCGTCATTTAACAGGCAAGTGACGATTGCCTGGGCCGCCTCGGCGATGGGTTGGGCGAGGATTTCTTTGCTTCGCAATTTGAGTTGCGCGCTGTCGTCGAAATGCTTACTGATTCTGGCGGTGAGTGGCATGGCTTTAATTCCGGACTAAGTTGGTTTGTATCGGGGGCGAATATTACCCGAATCATGCATTGAAGGCATTCTTGAGATGTTCGAAATTGCCGGGAGGGCTGATCAAAACGGCATCGAAGCGGCACGGGGGAATATGTTTGAGTGTGGACAAATAATGCTGTGCAGTGTGGACAAGTTTGGCTTGTTTGCGTGCATCAATACTCGCCGCGGCCCCCCCGAAATAATTGCTGCTGCGCATGCGCACTTCGATAAACACCAGTGTTTCTCCGTCATGCATAATCAGGTCGATTTCGCCGAAACGGCAACGGTAGTTTTGGGCGACGGGTTTAAATCCGCACTGCTGCAAATACCGCGCGGCATCAAGCTCGGCCTGCGCGCCGCTTTTCATTTTGGCGAAATCGTAGTCGCAGCCGAAACGGCGGAAGCTTTTGCAGCGGCTTTGGCCGCATTGAGCGCCTCCAGCGTTTCGGCAGTCAGCCCCATGCCTTGTTTGAAAAATGCCGGAATTGGCTCGCGCTGGAATTGCTGCCCGCCCAAACGCAGTCGCCCGGTCACACCATCCAGGGGCAAAGAGGTATCGGCGCGGTTGGTCAGCAGGATATATACGAGGCGATAGGCATCGATTCCCAGCGCATACAAACGCTCCATCTCCGGCTCAAGCTGCGTGTCGGCGTGCGGGTAGACCATCACGGCGGGGTGATCCGGCTGCAACAGCCAAGGCATATCGACAAAATGAATGTCGTTGAGATCGAAATTGGCGAGTTTATAGGTGTTGCCCTGAAACAATTGCGAAGTCGCGTAGATGGGCAGGTTCGGATTCAAGTAGGGACGTATCAGGCGTGCTTTGTCATGGTCTGTGGCAAGAAACACCATATTTCCCGGCGCAATGGAAGGGGGTGCCGGGCGGGTAGGCAATATCATCACCCCGGTTGCCGAGAGCATCTGTTCTGCTTGTCCCGGCCCGGCGGCAACAGGCAGGTCGGTCAACGCATCGAAATCACCGGTAAATGGAACATCGGCAGTAACGTTGCCACCCAGGTGTTTCCACTCGTCGGCAAACGCCGCCGCAAGGCGTTTGGAAATGGTCGTGCCGGTGCTGATAATCGTCGCGTGATGCAAATTTGCGGATGCCGCGATTTGTGCGGCATAACGCGCTTCGTTTTCTGCGGGCAGTCCGAAAAAATACAGCTTGCTTCCATTGCCGGGCAGTTCGGCGGTGTTGAGCGCCAAGGTGGGAACCGTAATACCGGGATAAGCGGCGAGTTTTGCCACACCATCCCGGGTGAGCGGCCCTGCCACAGCGATAGCCCCGTTTACCAGGGCTTGCCGATAAAGCGTAACGATTTCTTTAGTCTCATCGCTGCTGGCATATACCCGCACCGGTAACCCTTGCTGCACGCTGGCTGCGGCTATAAAACCCTGCTTTACCGCAGTCGCGGCGCGAGCAAATGCGACTGATTTGAGCGGTAGCAACAGCGCGATATGCGGAGCGGGATTATCCGCAAGCAGCGCGGGCAATGGCGAAACAGTTGGCGTGAAGGTGACTCCGCCAGCCTGCACAGCGCTAACGGGTTTTGCCGTATCGGGCTGGTCTGGAGTGGCACAGGCGTCGGCGCTCACGTATAGTGCCGCCAACAATAAAAGCCAAAAGGAAAAACGTTGCATACCGGCCAAAAACAGAAATTGGAGTGCGCATTATATGTAGTCGCCACCCCGATTGGGAATTTACGTGACATTACCCTGCGCGCGCTGGATGTGCTCACCTCCGCCGACACCGTCGCCGCCGAAGATACGCGCAATACCGCGCACCTGCTTACCCATTACGGCATCAGCGCCAACCGCCTGTTGGCGTTGCACCAGCACAACGAACGCGGTGCGGCGGAAAAGGTCGTTGCGCTGTTGCAACAAGGCCAGTCGGTCGCGCTGGTGACCGATGCTGGCACCCCGGCAGTAAGCGACCCCGGCGCGGTATTGGTTGAGGCGGTGCTGGCGGCGGGCTTCCGTGTCATTCCCATCCCCGGTGCGAGCGCCGCCGTGGCCGCGCTTTCAGCTTCGGGATTAACTGCACCGCATTTTTTGTTCTACGGTTTCCTGCCCAACAAATCCGCCGCGCGTCGTACTGTCCTGCAAGCGCTGATCGAACATCCCTATACGCTGGTGTTCTACGAAGCGCCGCATCGTATTCTGGAAAGTGTCGCCGATCTGCAAGCGGTGTTTGGCGATGAACGCGAGATCGTGCTGGCGCGCGAGATCACCAAACTGTTCGAGAACATCCACCGTTGCAAATCAGGCGATGCCTTGGCGTGGTTGAACAGCGATGCCAACAACCAGCGCGGCGAATTCGTGCTGTTGGTGCAAGCCGCTCCAGCCAAGCAGGAAGGGCTTTCTGGTGACACGGAAAAAACTTTAGCGTTGTTACTGGAAGAACTGCCGCTCAAACAAGCGGTGCAATTGGCGGCAAGAATCACCGGTGCGAACAAAAACGAGTTGTATCAGCGTGCGCTGGAATACAAAAATTCATCTGAAAATGATTGAAGCGCGGGATGGGCTGCCGCGCGGCTACCGGCAGGAATGCCGGAGCATTCGGGCTAATCCGTGTTAAATCGCTTCCAGCTTGGCATACTCCAGCGACAACCACTTGCTCCCGGCGCGTTTGAAATTGACCTGCACGCGCCCCTCGTTGCCGCCGCCTTCGGTGTCCGTCACCACGCCTTCGCCGAATTTCTGGTGGAACACGCGTTGGCCAATGCGCCATAAACTTCCTCCGCCGGCAGGCGCGGGAATTTTCGGCGCCCGCGAAATGGACTGCGCGGGCACATAGGGTTCGTATTGTTTCTTTGCCGCGAAGCGTGGCGTAATCCAATGCAGCAACTCATCCGGCAATTCGCGCAAGAAGCTGGACATCAGACTGTAGTTTGTTTGCCCATGCAACATGCGGCTCTGCGCGAAGCTCAAGTAAAGCCTGCGCCGTGCGCGGGTGATCGCCACGTACATCAAGCGCCGCTCTTCATCCAGCCCCCCGTCGGAATTTTGGCTATTCTGGTGCGGAAATAACCCTTCTTCCAGGCCGCTGATAAACACCGTATGGAATTCCAATCCTTTGGCGGCATGCACGGTCATCAAATGCATCGCATCTGCATCTTCTCCGGCCTGATGCTCGCCCCCTTCCAGCGCCGCATGGGTGAGAAAAGATGAAAGGCTGTCGTCTTCGTTTTCGTGCACAAACAAGGTCGCGGCATTGAGCAACTCGTTCAGGTTTTCCAGACGCTCTTCCGCCTCGCGCTTCTTAACCCCGGTTTCGTTCTGGTAATGCGACATCAGCGTGCTGTGTTCCAGAACATGATCGACGATCTCCGGCAGCGGCAATTTTTGCGTCGCCTCGGTCATCGCCAAAATCATCTGCGCGAACGTCGCTACTTTGCCGCCGGACTGACATACCACCTGCCACAAGGGCACGTTCTGTGTGCGCGCCGCTTCCTGCAATTGCTCGATGCTGCGCGCACCGATGCCACGCGTGGGAAAGTTGATAACGCGCAACAGCGCGTTATCGTCATCGGGATTGTTGATTAAACGCAGATACGCCAAGGCGTGTTTGATCTCCTGCCGCTCGAAAAAGCGCAGGCCGCCGTACACGCGATACGACACGCCCGCCGATACCAGTGCGTGCTCCAGCACCCGCGATTGCGCGTTGGAACGGTACAAAATCGCCATCTGGGTGTATGCCACACCTTCCCGATTGAGCTGGCGCGCCTCGTCCACGATGAACTTGGCTTCTTCCGCATCCGTGGGCGCTTCATACACGCGCAGAGATTCGCCTTTGTTTTCCGAGGTCCACAGATTTTTACCGAGGCGGTTGCGGTTGTTTTTAATCAGCGCATTTGCCGCGTCGAGAATGTTGCCGTGCGAGCGGTAGTTCTGTTCCAGCTTGATGATATTTTCGACATGAAAGTCGCGCAGCAATTCCTGCATATTGCCCACGTTTGCGCCGCGAAATGCATAAATGGATTGGTCGTCGTCACCCACTGCAAACAACGCGTTATTCTTGCTTGCCAGCAGCTTCAACCAGCGGTATTGCAGAGGGTTAGTGTCCTGAAATTCATCCACCAGAATATGCTTGAAGCGCTCTTGATAATGTTCGCGCAGCGTCTGGTTGCGCGACAGCAAATCGTAGCATCGCAATAGCAGTTCGGAAAAATCCACCACCCCTTCGCGTTGGCATTGCGCATCGTATTCGGCGAACACTTCAATCTTGCGCCTGGTGTATGGATCGTAAGCTTCCACCTCATGCGCGCGCAGTCCCTGCTCCTTGTTGGAGCTGATGAAACTTTGCAACTCGCGCGGCGGATATTTTTCATCATCCACATTCATCGCTTTCATCAGCCGCTTAACCATTGCCAACTGATCCGCGCTATCGAGTATCTGAAACGTTTGCGGCAGATTCGCCTCGCGGTAGTGGGCGCGCAATAGCCGGTTGCACAAGCCGTGAAATGTGCCTATCCACATGCCGCGCGTGTTAATGGGCAACATCGCCGTCAATCGTGCAACCATTTCTTTGGCGGCTTTATTGGTGAACGTCACCGCGAGTATGCCGTGCGGACTGACCTGCCCGCTGCTGATCAACCAGGCGATACGCGTGGTCAGCACCCGCGTCTTGCCGCTGCCCGCTCCGGCAAGAATAAGCGCGGATTGCGGTGGTAAGGTCACAGCGGCGAGTTGTTCGGGGTTGAGGCCGGAGAGCAGGGAGGGATTCATGGGCGGATTATCCCACAGGATGACGGCATATTATGGCTGCCGTACCGGCTAAAAAAATGTGGGCGCAAATCGTTGCCCTGCCGAATCATTCGTGCGGCCCATGATTGAATAAGATACGCTTACAATGAGTTGGCATTATATACGCCACTATTTGAGAGGAGAGCGGACTATGAAACTGCTCATCGCATTAAGCGCCATGCTCATGGCGACTTCGGTATATGCAACGCCGGACGCCGTGGTGAGCGGCGTAAAAATGCCGGCTTGGGTGGAACGCGGCATGCAGCGTCTGCCACTGTCTTCCGGCATGGAGTTAAGCAACGGCGATATTTTGCTTACCGGGCAAAATTCGCGCGTATTGCTTAAAACGGCGGACGGCAGCGACATCAAGCTGGGCGAACACGCGAAGATGCAACTTACCGGGCTGGCGCAGCAACGCGACGGGCAGCCGCTATTCACCGCCGCGCTAAATGTGGTGAAGGGCGCGTTTCGTTTTACCACGTCAGCCATTGCCAAATTATACGGGCGCGAAGTGTCGGTCAGGGTGGCGGGTGCGACGATAGGCATACGCGGCACGGATGTGTGGGGGAAAGTCGCAGAAACGGACCAGGACATAGTGCTCCTCATTGAAGGAAAAATATCCGTGAGCTATCGCAATGAACCGGCGTTTGTCATGGATGAACCGTTGAGTCTGTACAAGATGCCAAAAGACGCTGCCCCTTTTCCGATAGCCAAAGTCGATTTGGAGCAACTGAAAAAATGGGCGGCAGAAACCGAGATTGCCGCAGGGCAGGGGGCCACGAGCACGGGCGGCAAGTGGAAAGTGGACTTGAAAACCTGCGCGGGCGAGGCGGCGACATTGCTTGCTTATGACGAATTGCGCGCCGCCGGATATGACGTCCGCATCTTGCCTTTGCGGGGGAATAAATTCCGTGTGCGTATTTTACAATTGCCGGACAGGGAAGCGGCTGAAACATTGGCGCACGAGCTTGCCGGGAAAATGGGCATAGAATCTCCCGCGGTATCGCGCTAGCGTGAAACTCGTGCAGCGGTTCGTTTGCCGTTCTCCCGCGTGCGGGGGAAAGTTGGATAAAAAGAAGCGGGCATGGCGGGCATTATACTCAGGGGGTTGTTTAGTCATGCCCGTTAGCGGCATCGTTTAGCTTCTGCTAGAATGCCTGAAAATAATATTTTTTACCTTCCAGGAGAGGATTAACATGTCACGCAAACACCCCGTAGTTGCAGTAACCGGTTCGTCCGGCGCCGGCACCACCACAGCAAAGCGCGCTTTTGAAACCATTTTCCGCCGCGAACATATCAAGGCTGCGGTAATCGAGGGCGACAGCCTGCATAGCCTTGATCGCATGGCATTTCGCGCTGCTGCTGCCGAGGCCGCCAAAGCGGGCCATAACACCTTTAGCCATTTCGGCCCCGAAGCCAACCACTTCGACAAGATTCAGGAAACATTCAAGACTTACGGCGAAACCGGCATGTGCAAGCGCCGCTACTACGTGCATAGCGATGCAGAAGCCATTGAGCATAACAAGCACTTTGGCCTCACCGACCTGACACCTGGTGTGTTTACTCCCTGGGAGGACATTGAAGCCAATTCCGACCTGCTATTTTACGAAGGTTTGCACGGCATGGCCAAGGATGACAAGCAAGGCATCGACGCCAGCAAGTTTGTCGACCTGAGCATCGGCGTGGTGCCGGTAGTGAATCTGGAGTGGATCCAGAAGATCCACCGCGACAAGGCAGAACGCGGCTATTCCGCCGAAGCGACCGTGGATACCATCATGCGCCGCATGCCGGACTACATCAACTATATCACCCCGCAATTCACTTACACTGACATCAACTTCCAGCGCGTAGCGACCGTGGACACGTCCAATCCGTTCATCGCGCGCGATATTCCCACGCCCGATGAAAGTTTTGTGGTTATCCGTTTCCGCACGCCGAAGAATGTCGACTTCCCTTACCTGCTCGACATGATCCATGATTCTTTCATGTCCCGTCCGAACACTATCGTGGTTCCCGGCGGCAAGATGAGTATGGCGATGGAAGTGATTCTGGCTCCGATCATGCACGATCTGATCGAGAACAAGAAAAAATAAGCCGGGAAACTCCGCTTGGTGGCATGGCCTATTTGTTAAGTAACAAAATTGTCCAACGCGCTTTCTTGCGATTACAATACGACCATGTCCCAACTTAATCTCAGCCACCATTTTCTGATCGCCATGCCCGCGATGACGGATCCATATTTCGCCAAATCGCTGACTTATGTTTGCGAGCATAACGATCAAGGTGCGATGGGTATTGTGGTGAATCGCCCGATCAGTCTTACGCTGAGCGAGTTGTTCGCACAAATCAATATGCCGCTGAAACCAGCCGAGCTGGAAGATGTGCTGGTGCATTTTGGCGGCCCGGTGCAGACCGACCGCGGCTTTGTACTGCATGAGCCGAACGGTGCCTGGCAATCGACTTTGCATATCAACGACAGGGTTGGACTCACGACTTCAAAAGACATCCTGCAAGCGTTGGGAGAAGGGCGCGGGCCGCATCATTTGCTGGTGACATTGGGTTATGCCGGATGGTCGGAGGGGCAGTTGGAGCAGGAGATTTCGCAAAACGCCTGGCTGAGCGTGCCCGCCGATGAACGCATCATGTTCGATTTGCCGGCGGAAAAACGTTTGCCTGCCGCGATGGCGTTGCTTGGCATAGACTATGCGACGCTTTCCGAGGAGGCGGGGCATGCCTAGCGGCGTGGCTACTACAACCCTATCCGGCACGTTACTCGCATTTGATTTTGGCACCAAACGCATCGGCATCGCCGTCGGCAACACCATCTCAGCTACATCCCAGCCGCTCACCACTATCAACGACGAAAAGAACGACGTGCGTTTTGATGTTATCGGCGCACTCATTCAGGAATGGCAACCGGCCGCATTGGTGGTTGGCCTGCCATGCAACGACGATGGCACGCCGCACGAACTCACCGCACTATGTCGGCGTTTTGCCAACCGTCTCAAAGGCCGTTTCGATTTGCCCATTTTGCTGGTGGATGAACGTTATACTTCCGCCGCCGCCAGCACGGCTCTGGGCGAACAAGGCATACACGGCAGGAAACAAAAGCCGCTTCTCGACCAATATGCAGCGCAGCAAATACTGCAAGCGTATTTCGATGAACCTTCTGCCGCGAAAATCGCATGAAAAATATGTTCACCACAGAGACACAGAGGAAAAACCACTGATGCCTACCTTCCGCCAATATAGTTTTGTTCGCAGCATGAGTCTTTGTTTTTCTCCGTGTCCCTGTATCTCTGTGGTGAGAGGTTTGCCATGAACAACCCGCAACTGAATAAAAACGGCGAACTGCAACATCTGCTCTCCACCGAAGGTCTGCCTGTTCGGATAATGCGCGACATTCTGGACAAAGCTGCCGAGTTCGTGAACGGAGTCGAAGGGCGCGAGATTCGTAAAGTCCCGCTATTGCACGGCAAGTCGGTGTTCAACATTTTTTTCGAGAACAGCACGCGCACGCGCACTACTTTTGAAATCGCTGCCAAGCGTCTGTCTGCCGATGTAGTCAATCTCAACATAGGTTCTTCTTCCACCAGCAAGGGCGAAACCCTGCTGGATACGGTGGATAATCTGTGCGCCATGCATGCCGACATGTTCGTGGTGCGCCATTCGTCCAGCGGGGCGGCGCATCTGATCGCCCGGCATGTTGCACCGGAAATACACGTCATCAATGCGGGGGATGGGCGGCACGCACATCCGACACAAGCGTTGCTCGACATGTTCACCATCCGCCATTACAAAAAAGAGTTCCACAATCTGCGCGTCGCTATCGTCGGCGATATACTGCACTCGCGCGTGGCGCGTTCGCAAATCCATGCCTTGACGACGTTGGGCGTGCCTGAAGTGCGCGTCATTGCCCCCAAAACACTGCTGCCCAGCCATGTCGAAAAACTCGGTGTGCAGGTGTATCACGATATGGCGCAAGGCTTAAAAGACGTGGATGTGGTGATGATGCTGCGCTTGCAGAACGAACGTATGCAGGGCGCGCTGCTGCCTTCGGCGCAGGAGTATTTCAAATATTACGGACTGACGCAGGAACGGCTGGCGCTGGCAAAACAGGATGCCATCGTATTGCATCCCGGGCCGATGAATCGCGGTGTGGAAATCGACTCCAGCGTGGCAGATGGCGCGCAATCGGTCATCCTGCCGCAGGTCACTTTCGGCATTGCGGTGCGCATGGCAGTGATGAGCACGCTGGCGGGGAATACACCATGAATATCCATATCAAAAACGGTCGCCTGATCGACCCGCACAACAAGATAGACGCGCAGCAGGATGTATTCATCGCTGACAAGCACGTCATTGCCATCGGCACAGCACCGCAAGGGTTTGTGGCAGGACAGACCATTGACGCTGCCGGACTGATCGTGATGCCGGGGCTGGTCGATGTCGCGGCGCGCCTGCGCGAACCGGGTTACGAATACAAGGCTACGCTGGAATCGGAAATGGATGCGGCGATGGCGGGCGGGGTGACCTCTTTATCTTGCCCGCCCGATACCGATCCGCCGCTGGACGAACCCGGCCTGGTGGAGATGCTCAAGCACCGCGCGCGCTTACTTAATCAGGCGCGGGTGTTTCCTGCCGGTGCGTTGACCTACGGCTTGAAGGGAACCGAATTGACCGAAATGGTCGAGTTGACCGAGGCCGGTTGCAAAGCATTCAGCCAGGCCGACTTCCCGCTCACCGACACCCGCGTGTTGCTACGCGCCATGCAGTACGCCGCCACCTTCGGCTATCGCGTGTGGCTGCGACCACAGGATGCGTTTCTCGCCAAAGATGGCGTGGCGCACGATGGCGAAGTGGCTACGCGCCTGGGTTTGCCCGCGATCCCCGTCATTGCCGAAACCATCGCCCTTGCCACCATTTTGCAACTGGCGCGCGAGACCGGGGTCAAGCTGCACATCTGCCGTATTTCCAGCGCGGAAGGCGTTGAAATGGTGCGCGCCGCCAAACGTCAAGGGCTGGCGGTAAGCTGCGATGTGTCGATGAACCACGTCCACCTGACGGAAATGGACATCGGTTTTTTCGATGCCAATTGCCACCTTATGCCGCCTCTGCGCACCTTGCGCGATAAAGCAGCACTGCGCGTCGGCCTGCTCGATGGCACCATCGACGCGATCTGTTCCAATCATTCTCCGGTGGATGAAGATGCCAAACAATTGCCCTTTGCCGAAGCCGAAGTGGGCGCGACCGGCATGGAATTATTGTTGCCGCTGGTGTTGAAATGGGCCGAACAGGACAGCATATCGCTGTCGGATGCACTGGCGCGCGTTACGATCAATCCTGCGCAGTTACTGGGCGTAAGAATGGGTCATCTATCCGTCGGCGCACATGCCGATGTGTGCGTGTTTGATCCGAATGCGATTTGGAAAGTCGAACCGTCGGCATTAAAGAGTCAGGGTAAAAATACGCCGTTTAACGGCTATACCATGCAAGGGCGAGTGCGCCACACAATAGTCGAAGGAAAAGTTGCATATTCAATTTAGGCCATTTCAAATGAATCCATTACTTAATTTTTTGGGTCTGCCGCGCTTTGCGGACATTCTTCCCGAACACATCACGCCCGCTGTTGACGAATTGCTGGCGTTCAACCGTACCCTGATAGAAAAATTGCTGGCGAGTAGCGAGTCCCCAAGTTGGGAAAATTTTGTGCAACCGTTCGAGGATGCCAACGAAAAATTGTCCCGCGCCTGGGGTCAAGTCGGTCATCTGAATATGGTGATGAATAACGAAGTGTTGCGCGAGGTCTATAACGCCAATCTGCCCAAGGTCACGCAGTACTACGCCGAGCTGGGGCAGAACCTTGCGCTCTTCGAGAAATACAAAGCGCTTTATCAGAGTGCGAACTTTAGCGCATTGAATGCGGCACAGAAAAAAGTCATCGAAAACGAGTTGCGCGATTTTCGTCTTGGCGGCGCCGAGTTGCCGGAAGACAAGAAGGCGCGCTTCATGGAAATTCAGGAAGAGTTGTCTGCACTCAGTTCCAAATTTTCAGACAATCTGCTGGATGCGACCAATGCCTACACTTGCGTGGTCGAAGATGAAAGCGACATCTCCGGCATTCCTGCGGACGAGTGTCAGGTCGCTGCCGAAGCGGCACAAGAGGGCGGAAAAAAAGGCTGGCTGTTCACGCTGAAGGCGCCGTCTTACGGCCCGGTGATGCAGTATGCCAACAACCGCGAATTACGCGAAAAAATGTACCGCGCCTATACCACCCGCGCCAGTGAGCAATTGGCTGAAGGCTCCAAGATTGACTGGGACAATACGCCGCTGATGGTGCAAATATTGAAGCTGCGCACTGAAGAAGCGCAAATGCTGGGGTTCGCCAACTATGCCGAGTTGTCGCTGGCGAGCAAGATGGCGGATACACCGCAACAGGTGGCGGAATTTTTGCGCGAATTGGCGCAACGCGCCCGACCCTACGCGCAAAAGGATTTGGCCGAGTTGCGCGAGTTTGCGGCAGCGCAGTTGGGGCTGCACGATTTGCAAGCCTGGGATATTGCCTATGCGAGTGAAAAATTGCGTCAGCAGCGTTACGCGTTTTCCGAACAGGAAGTGAAGCAATATTTCCCGGAAGACAGCGTGCTGTCCGGTTTATTCGGGCTGGTCGAGAATTTATTCGGTCTCAGTATCAAACCGTCCATTGCGCCGGTTTGGCACGATACAGTGCGCTTCTTTGATATCTGCGACGATAAAGGCGCGTTGTTGGGGCAGTTCTATCTCGACTTGTATGCGCGCGCCAGCAAACGCGGCGGCGCGTGGATGGACGATGCCATCTCGCGCCGCCGCACGCCCAATGGCATCCAGATTCCGGTGGCGTATCTCGTGTGCAATTTTGCCGCACCGGTAGGGAATAAGTCGGCATTTTTCACCCACGATGAAGTCAATACGCTGTTTCACGAATTCGGGCACGGCTTGCATCATTTGTTGACGCAAGTGGAAGAGCTGGGCGTATCCGGCATCAGCGGCGTGGAGTGGGATGCGGTGGAATTGCCCAGCCAGTTCATGGAGAATTTTTGCTGGGAGTGGGATGTGTTGCAAGGCATGACAAGCCATGCTGAAACCAATGAAAAATTGCCGCGCGCACTGTACGACAAGATGATCGCCGCAAAGAATTTCCAAAGCGGATTGCAGACCCTGCGCCAGATTGAATTTTCATTGTTCGACCTGCGTCTGCACAGCGAGTACGATGCAAGCAATCAAAGCGTGCAGGCATTGCTGGACGAAGTGCGCAGCGAAGTGGCGGTGCTTATTCCGCCCGCATTCAACCGTTTTCAAAACAGCTTTTCGCACATTTTTTCCGGCGGCTATGCGGCTGGCTACTACAGCTATAAATGGGCGGAAGTGTTATCGGCGGATGCGTACAGCTTATTCGAAGAAAATGGCGTACTGAATGTGGCCATCGGCAGTCATTTCCGTGAACAAATTCTGGCGGTGGGCGGTAGCCGGGACGCACTGGATTCGTTCATCGCCTTCCGTGGACGCGAACCCAAAATTGATGCCTTGTTAAGGCATAATGGGCTGGTGAGCGGAACCGAGGCGGCTTGATCTTCCGGGAGCAATGATGAAAACATTTTTTGGAGTATGGGTGGTTGTGCTGATGGTTTTCAGCGCACAGGCGGACGAGTACTATCGGTCAATTGATAGCAAGGGCAACGTTCACTACGGCGATCAACCGTTGACGAATGCGGCCGGCATAGAAAAGTTGAAGCCGAAGTCAGAGCCTGAGCCCGGCGATACGCTCCCCTTTGAAACCGAACGCGCCAAAGAAAAATTTCCGGTTACTTTATATGTTGCCGAAAGTTGCGGTAATGCCTGTGCTTTGGCACGCGAGTTATTGCTCAAACGGGGCATCCCCCACAAGGAAATAAATCTGGTGACCGTTGATGAAATCGAAAATTTCAAAAAAGAATCGAGGAGCGGGAATCTTCCTACGGTAAGGATAGGCGATACCTGGATGGAAGGCTATCTGGAAATGCAGTGGCAAAAAGAACTGGACGCAGCGGGATACCCCAAAACCGCCCCTTACGGTGTGCGCCATTTATTGAAGGTAAAACCCGCTGCGACAAATCTTCCCAAAGAATGAAAATTGCCACGTGGAATGTGAATTCACTCAAAGTGCGCCTGCCGCACTTGATGGAGTGGTTGGCGGCTAATCCGGTTGATGTGGTATGCCTGCAGGAAACCAAACAACAGGATGGGGATTTCCCCCGGGCGATCTTGCTGGAAGCGGGGTATCAAAGCGTATTCAGCGGCCAGAAGACCTATAACGGCGTCGCCATTCTGAGCCGCCAACCCATCAGTGAAGTGCAATGCGGCATTCCGAATTTCGACGACGAACAGAAGCGCGTAATCGCCGCAACTATCGGTGGCATGCGCATAGTGTGTGTGTATATTCCCAACGGGCAGAGCCTCGATTCGGACAAATATCAATACAAACTGAAATGGCTGCAAGCGCTCAAAATTTGGCTAGCTGATGAGTTGGCCCAGCATCCCCAATTGGCGTTATTGGGCGATTACAACATCGCGCCTGAAGACCGTGATGTGTATGATCCGGCTGGCTGGACAGGCAATATTCTGGTTAGCGAGCCGGAGCGCATGGCGTTTCAGGGGCTGCTGCAATTGGGCCTGCATGATGCTTTTCGTTTATTCGGGCAGCCCGAGAAATCCTACTCCTGGTGGGACTACCGCATGATGGCATTTCGCCGCAATATGGGGCTGCGCATTGACCATATTCTAGTCAGTGATGTCTCGCGTTGCAGCGCCTGCTACATCGATAAATCGCCCCGCAAGCTGGAGCGCCCGTCCGATCATGCTCCTGTCATCGCCGAGTTGATTGACTGATGCAAGCACAAAATTTGACCGATAAAGTGTCCGTTGTCATTGTCAACTGGAACGGTGCGAGGTTTCTTGAGAGATGCTTGCAAGCGTTGATGGCACAAACAGTCAATCCGCACGAAATTATTTTGGTGGATAACGCAAGTTCTGACGGCTCGCTGGAAATCGTGCGGCAATTTCCTTCTGTAAAATTAATAGCGCTAAACCAAAACACCGGTTTTGCACGCGGGAACAACCTGGCGATAAATGCGGCATCCGGTGAATCCGAGTGGATCGCACTTATCAATCCCGACGCCTTTGCGGAAGCAAACTGGCTGGAGGAACTCCTGTTAGCGGCCAGGCAAAATCCCGCGTTTGATGTGTTCGGCAGCAAGTTGCTGAATGCGGCTAACCCGTCAATATTGGATGGGGCTGGTGATGCCTATCATGTGAGCGGTTTGGCATGGCGTACGGGGCACGGGGCGCCGGTTTCTGCAGTGACGGACATAGCGCGTGAAATATTTTCGCCCTGTGCGGCGGCGGCGCTCTATCGACGGACTGCCTTGTTAAAACTGGGCGGATTCGACGAGGATTTTTTTTGTTACCTGGAAGACGTGGATCTCGGTTTCCGCCTACGCTTGGCGGGATTCCGTTGTCTTTATGCGCCATGCTCTGTTGTACACCATGTCGGTTCAGGTACAACAGGTGGGCAGGACAGTGAATTCTCCATGTATCATGGACATCGTAATTTGGTTTGGACATATGTCAAGGATATGCCGGGCTTGTTGTTTTGGGTTTTTCTGCCATTACATCTGATGCTGAGTTTACTGAGTATCGTCTGGTTTGTATTGAGGCATGGTCGGGGCAAGACAATTTATCAAGCCAAGCGCGATGCTTTGCTGGGCATGCCGAAGATGTGGCTAAAGCGTCAACAAATTCAACAAGCCCGGACCGTCACGGTCGGGGAGATTTGGCAGCAGCTTGATAAACGAATGAACATAACAAAGTTTGGCAGGAAATAAAATTGAACCCCACTATTTCCACTATCATCGTCAATTTTAATGCGGGTGATCTGCTGCGATCCTGTATCGAGTCAATACGCAATTGTCCGTTAGACATTGAAATTATTGTTGTGGACAACGCTTCGACAGATGGCAGTCTGGATACGTTAGCGCAATTCAGTGACGTACAAATCATCCGGAATTTTGAGAATCTGGGTTTTGCGACCGCCTGTAACAGGGGGCTGAAAGTTGCAAGGGCGGATAATCTGCTATTTCTCAATCCCGATTGTACGTTCTATCCCGGTACGCTCACCGAGTTGTTGAATACTTTGCGCTCCTCCAACAGCGTGGGCATGGTGGGCGCAATGCTCACGAACCTTGACGGAACCGAGCAAGCGGGTGGACGTCGGGCAATCCCTACTCCCTGGCGTTCTTTTGTGCGTGCTTTTGGATTGGTGCGCTTCTCACACCGCTGGCCACGGCTATTTTTCGACTTCCACCTGCATAAACTCCCCAAGCCTGAAACTCCCATTGAGGTAGAGGCGATTTCTGGTGCGTGCATGTTGGTGAAACGCGAGGCGGTGCAGGATGTGGGCGAGTGGGATGAAGGCTATTTTCTGCATTGCGAAGATTTGGATTGGTGCATGCGCTTCCGCCAAAAGAATTGGCAGATTATATTTGTGCCGTCGGCACGAATCGCGCATGAACAGGGATTTTGCAGCCGGGATCGGCGCTTGTTTGTGGAGTGGCACAAACACAAGGGCATGATACGGTTCTACAAAAAATTTTTCCAGAATCAATATCCCGGTGGCTTGATGGGGTTCGTCACCATAGGTGTTTGGCTGAGATTCGGCTTGGTGACGCTGGCTTTGATGTTCAAACGCTTGGCAAAAGCTTACAGGTTTGAATCAACGAAAACCAATAATCCCGCTGTCTTTAGCCAATCAAGCTACAACAAGGCACAGCTACTCAAAAACAAAAACTCAGAGGAAGAAATTAAGACCGTGGGCGTTCTTGGCGCCAGTAGCCTGGTCGGAACATTCATGCTGCCATTGTTGAAGGATGCCGGCTGGAAAGTGTTAGCGTACTCAAGGCGGCATATTGAGCCTAGTCCAGAGGCAGAATGGCGGCTCGTGTACGCAGAGCAGAAAACCCTCTGCGATGGAGAGGAAAGTATCCCGTATTGGATTTGTCTTGCGCCCATTTGGGTATTGCCGGACTATTTTGAGATGATTTTGCAGTCCGGTGCGCGTCGCATCGTTGTGCTTTCATCCACCAGTCGGTTTGCAAAAGCGCACTCATCGGATATTGCGGAACAAGCCTTGGTGCGGCGCATGGAAGCGGGTGAAACAGGTTTACGCACTTGGGCGGAAGCGCACGGAATTGAATGGGTGGTGCTGCGCCCTACGCTGATTTACGGCCACTGTCTGGATAAAAATATTACCGAAATTACCCGCTTTATTCGCCGCTTTGGATTCTTTCCTCTGTTCGGTAATGCGAGTGGTTTGCGCCAGCCCATTTATGCCAAGGATGTCGCGTTAAGTTGCATAGCGACGGTCACTTCACCTGCTACGGCAAACCGTACGTACAATATTTCAGGCAAAGAAATCATATCCTATCGGGAAATGGTCAGCCGGGTGTTTGCCGCGCTGGGTCGTACGCCACGTTTTGTTTCCATTCCACTTTGGACTTTCCGTATCGCGGTTGCGTGCGTGAGTTTGTTTCCGCGCTACCGGAAATGGTCACCGGCAATGGCCGAACGGATGAACCAGGATCTGGTGTTTGATCACTCGGACGCAATGCGTGATTTTGGGTTTAACCCCAAACCCTTTGTGTTGACGTCGGAAGATGTGGCCCAATGATGCGTGCACCCGCCCAAGCGTTATGGCATAGGGTAAAACAGAAAAAGTTTATATCCGGTCGGTTTTAAGTCGGTAGTGTCAAGGCGGAGTTTGACGTTGACTTCGCGATTGGCTGCCAAGCCCGGTTTTTCATCCTCGCCGACTTTGAGATATTCCGACGGAATGAAAACTCGGCGGGCGACGACTTTGTCCTGCATGTCGGTTAGGCTCAGTTCCAGATTTGGGTAAGCCTGGGTGTAGGAGGCGCGGTTGTGCAATAGTGCGCTTAGCGTGATGAGGTTAGCTTGTAGCGGATCGGCTTCCAAATCGGAGGATTCGATGCTCATCATATCTGCTTTTTTCGGCAAGGGAACGGCGCAGTTGAACAGCTTGCAATAGCTCGTTAATGCGGGCTTCAAACCGGGCAGGTGGGCGGCAAGTTCGACCCGGAAAAAATACAACGCTTGCCCTAATAGCAGCAACAGCATCAGCGATGATCCAATGATCCACGGCCAGTGATGATGTTTGGGCATCGGCTTGGCAACTTCTTCATGGTCGGGAAGTTCTTGAGTTGACAGGCTATGTTGCACAGTGAAGTCAGGCCCGTTCAAATCGCCTAAAGTGATTTCTGTGCGGGGTGTTACAGTTTCGTTTATACCGGAAATTTCAGTTATTGCTGCGCCAGGGAGTATGCCGTCTTCCACTGCGACGATAGGCAAGCTGAGTTGCGGACTGGGTTCGTCGTTGTGCAAGTGTTCTGCGGCATTGAACACCGCACTGCACCGTCCGCAGCGCACTATTCCGTGGTGCGCGGCAAGCTGGTCATCGCTTACCTTAAAGCGCGTGGAACATTCGGGGCATTGAGTGACGGCCGGGTTCATCTTTTTACACCGGCAAGACAAACCCAGCCGTCTTCCGTTGCGCTGGGTTTAATGTCGAACCATTGCGCATAAATACGCATAATTTCTTCAGCTTGTTCGCTCAGTATGCCCGAGAGCACGATACGACCGCCAGACCTGGTTGCCGCTGCCAGTAGCGGAGCCAGCGCACGCAAAGGATTGGTCAGGATGTTGGCGACGACTACGTCATATTCGGCCAGTGCAATGTTATCCGGCAGATAAAAGCCGGCCGACACTTTATTTGCCGCCGCATTGTCGTAACTGGCCTGAACTGCTTGAATATCGACATCCACCCCGATAGCGCTTGCGGCACCCAACTTCATGCCGGCGATAGCAAGGATGCCGGAGCCGCAACCGTAATCCAGCATGCTCTCTCCGCCTTGCAAATTGCTATCCAGCCAGCGCAGACACAAGCGCGTGGTCGGGTGGCTGCCGGTGCCGAAAGCGAGACCGGGGTCGAGAGTTATGTTGATAGCGGCGGGGTCGCTCGGTGTATGCCAAGTCGGCACTATCCACAGGCGATCGGAAATGCGGATAGGATCAAACTGCGCTTGGGTTAAACGCACCCAGTCGCTCTCTTCCAGCGAAGCTATTTTGTGCGGGGGAAGCGGCGAAATGCCCAGATTAGTGCAGCAGGTTTGCAGAATGTCGGTAACGGGGGCGTCGTTATCGAATAAGGCATTGAGCAGATTGTGCTGCCAAACCGCGTTGACCGGTTCGCCCGGTTCGCCGAAGATGGCTTGCTCGTCAGGCGTATCGGCGTCGGCATCCAGCATGTCCACTGACAGCGCTCCCTGCTCCCAAAGTGCCTCGCTCAGCGCTTCGGCATATTGGGCATCGGCGTGTATCGACAACGTCAGCCAGGACACGTTATTTCCCTTTATTGCGTTCGGCCAGCTTATGTTCCAGATAATGGATGTTTGTCCCCCCCAGAACAAAGGCCGCATCCTGCATCAGCTCCTGATGCAGTGGAATGTTGGTTTGGATACCTTCCACAGCCATTTCAGAAAGGGCTGTGCGCATTCGCGCGATGGCCTGATCACGCGTGTCTCCGTAAGCGATGATTTTGCCGATCATGGAATCGTAATGCGGGGGAATGAAGTAGTTGGCGTAGACATGCGAATCTACCCGAATGCCGGGGCCGCCGGGTGTGTGCCAAGTAGTGATGCGACCGGGTGACGGCACAAAAGTATAGGGATGTTCGGCATTGATGCGGCACTCAATCGCATGCCCTTTAAACTGAATATCGCGTTGGCGGAACGGTAACTTCTCACCTGCGGCGATGCGAATTTGTTGCTGGACGATGTCGATGCCGGTAATCATTTCAGAAACAGGATGCTCGACCTGTACCCGCGTATTCATTTCTATGAAGTAGAACTCGTCGTTCTCATACAAGAACTCAAATGTACCCGCGCCGCGATAACCGATCTTGCGGCAAGCTTCCGCGCAGCGCTCGCCGATCTTGTCGCGCAATTTCGTATTCAGCAACGGGGCCGGAGCTTCCTCGATGATTTTTTGGTGGCGGCGTTGCATGGAGCAATCGCGTTCGCCCAGGAACACCGCGTTGCCGTGTTGATCCGCCAGCACTTGGATCTCGATGTGGCGCGGGTTTTCCAGAAACTTTTCCATGTATACCATGGGATTGTTGAACGCCGCCTGTGCTTCGGTTTTGGTCATGGTCACGGCGTTAATCAGCGCTGCCTCGGTGTGCACCACGCGCATTCCGCGTCCGCCGCCGCCGCCCGCCGCCTTGATAATTACCGGATAGCCGATGAATTTGGCGATGCGCATGATCTCTTTGGGATCGTCCGGCAAAGCGCCGTCCACACCCGGAACACAAGGGACACCGGCCTTGTTCATGGCATTCTTGGCGGACACCTTGTCGCCCATTAAGCGTATCGTTTCAGCACGCGGGCCGATGAACACAAAGCCTGACTTTTCCACACGCTCGGCAAAGTCGGCGTTCTCGGATAAAAAACCATATCCGGGATGAATAGCCTGCGCATCGGTGACTTCCGCCGCGCTGATAATGGCTGGCACATTCAGATAGCTGTGGCTCGACGGCGCCGGGCCGATACAAACCGATTCGTCAGCCAGCTTGACGTATTTAGCTTCAGCATCCGCCTCGGAGTGAACAGCGACGGTCTTGATACCCATCTCACGGCATGCGCGCTGGATACGCAGGGCGATTTCGCCGCGGTTGGCAATCAGGATTTTTTCAAACATAGTGGGCGTTTCAATTTTTTCGGGTACAACAACCTTGCGAGAAAACATAGCCATAGCGAGTTAGCCGATGATGAATAAAGGCTGGCCAAACTCGACGGGCTGGCCATTTTCAACCAAAATTGCCTTGACTACTCCGCCTTTGTCCGTCTCGATCTCGTTGAGCAGCTTCATGGCTTCGATGATACATAATGTATCACCCGCGTTCACGGTTTGACCGATATCAACAAATGCTTTTGCACCGGGGGAGGGCGCACGGTAGAAACTGCCTACCATAGGCGATTTAACCACGTGACCTTCCGGGGCGGCGGGCTCTGCGGGGGCTGCCGAAACAGACGCGGCAGGCGCCGCTGGAGCAGGCATATGTTGTGCAGCGGCATAAAACTGCTGGCTAGGCGTGACATTGCGCGAGATGCGCACGTGCTCCTCGCCTTCGGTCAGTTCCAACTCGGCGATGCTTGAATTTTCAACCAAGTCTATGAGTGTTTTGAGTTTGCGTAGATCCATAATTAACTCCTTACAGAATGTTGTAGTGCGAATTGCAGTGCGAGTTCGTAACCCGTCGCACCCAATCCACTGATGACTCCGACTGCGATGTCGGAAAAATAAGAATCTTTACGGAACGCTTCACGCGCGTACACATTGGAGAGGTGAACTTCAACAAACGGAATCGCAACCGCAGCCAGCGCATCGCGTATCGCTATGCTGGTGTGGGTGTATGCTGCCGGATTGATAATGATAAAGTCAGTCCCGTCCTGGCTTGCTTGTTGCACGCGATTAATCAGGTCGGATTCGGCGTTGCTTTGCAAACAGGCAATATTTGCGCCTTTTGATGCAGCTAGTGTAGTCAACTTAGCATTAATATCATCCAACGTGACGCGACCATAAATATCCGGCTCGCGCGTGCCGAGCAGGTTCAGGTTGGGGCCGTGGAGTACGAGGATATTCTTCATGGGCGCGCAGTTTGCCGCAAAATGGGTGCGGTTGTCTACCATTTCGGTGAAATTGCGAAATTTGCAGAGCTGACTGCCGGGTGCTCGCCGCTTTTACGGGGGAGCGCGGTATCGTGGGATTAGAAATTAAACCCAAACCGGAATGAGACGCCAACTTCACTTGCATTGCCAGCCAGAGCTATATCGGCATGAAGTTTCAAAAAAGGGATACGCGGAGAAATACCCAGACCAACAGAGGCAACACTACGCGCGGTGTTGATCAAATCTGCACGGTAGCCCGCACGAAGCTGCATCCAATTCCAGGTATTAAATTCTCCGCCAAGCGCAATATATTGGGTTTTATTTTCCAGACCGGCTGGATCATTTTGAGTCAGATCGGCATCGAGCGCCACTGTGTACCAGTTGGTTTCGCGCGATATTCCGACCCGGGCTTGCGGTTTTAGACTTAACGTGGAACCCGTAGCCAAGGGTGTCGCGCCCGGTGTGGGTGCTCTTTTGAAGTCGTAGGTTTGAGGCAGCACATTTTTTATCACGACGCCGGTGCGCCAGCCATTTCTATAAAGATTGGCAACGCCAAGATCAAAGTTAAAGGCTGAGTATTTGGCCAGATAGTCATTGCCGGTGGCATTATTTGCATTGCCTGAATTAACATCCAGTAATGCGTCAAACAATTGCAACTGCAAGGCTTTGGGGGTCACGCCCAACGACCACGTGCTATCGCTGGAAACAAAAGCATGCGAAAGTGACATGCCAACTTCGCCGATTAACACGCCGCGCACCTGGATTTTGGAAGTCAGATTAGTATTCGGATCAAAATTTTGAGTAATTGAACCGGTAGGGGAAACGCTGTAATACTTGTTACTGATAATGGCGCTATTGCATGCTGAACCCAGAGTCATGGCCGCGGTTGTATTCAATGTATTGCCGTTAAAGCAATTGGTCGTGATCGAAGTAGTCGCCGCCACCCAGTTTTGTATTTGTTGGTCGTCAGTGTAGTTCAGCATTCCTCCCGCAGTCACTGTGGCATCCGTATAAAACGCCCATCCGAGGCTTTTGCCTGGAACCCCAATCACGAAAGCTGCACCGGCGTCGATAGCCAGGTTCCTGTTACTCAAGGTTTTTACTTGAGTAGACAAGGTGCCCATACTGTTAACCAGAGTAGTCAGATTGGCGACCGTCTGATTGTTGTTAAATTGGGATGAGGCATGAGTAAAGGCATACACATAATTGCCTTTCTGAAAATCATCCATATTTTTCAACAGATTATCCGGGTCATATGCTCGAACACCGATTACAGGAAATTCGACCGAGAATTTTTTTGTCTCGTTCACGGTGGACAATAATGCGGGGTTAAAAAAAGGCGAGGTAGAAGGGTCAGCGGTCGCCACACCCGTTCCGCCCATCGCCATCGAACGCGGATCGAAAGAATTAAAAGGCAGTGCCAGTGCCGAGATATTGCCCAGCATAAACATGATAGCTGCGGCCAATGGTAATATTTTTTGTAGCATAGTTATTCCCCGGATAGTTTTCGAACCATATCAGCGCGCCATTGGCTCGAATGGCTTTCTTATAATGTATTCTGGATTCTGTCAGAAACAGAGACTATCCGCCAGTTTATGGGTAGAGCCAGTCCGGGTCTGACATAAACCTATGCGTCGTCCAATCCTAGCTCTTGAATTTTGCGTGTCAGCGTATTGCGTCCCATGCCGATAAGTGTGGCGGCTTCGATGCGGCGCCCGCCAGTGTGTTGCAGCGCTTGGGTAATGACAGTGCTTTCGAATTGTTTGAGCAGCGTGTCGAGGATGTTGCTCTCGTTGCGTTGCAGGGCCAGCGCGACTTGTTGCGCGAGCGCGCCACGCCAGTCCTGATTAATCGCCGCGCTAGTTTGCGCCTCGCGCCACTCGGCGGGCAAATCGGCGATTTCGACTTGCTGTGTGGGCGTCATGACGGTAAGCCAGTGGCACAGGTTTTCCAACTGGCGCACATTGCCGGGGATGTCTTGGGCGGCAAGGTAATTGAGCGCGGTTTCGCTGAGTGTTTTTTGTTCTACGCCCAATTCACGCGCGCTTTTTTGCAGAAAATATTTTGCCAGCAGCGGGATGTCTTCACGGCGCTCGCGCAACGGAGGCAGGCGCAGGCGGATGACGTTGAGGCGATGAAACAGGTCTTCGCGAAACAAGCCCTGTTTGACGCGGTCATTCAGGTTCTGGTGGGTGGCGGCGATGATGCGCACATTGGCTTTGATCGGCTGATGTCCGCCTACGCGGTAGAAATTTCCATCCGATAAAACCCGTAGCAAGCGTGTTTGCAATTCGGCCGGCATGTCGCCAATCTCATCGAGAAACAGAGTGCCGCCTTCAGCTTGCTCGAAACGTCCATGGCGCGTGGTGGTCGCGCCGGTAAAAGCGCCTCGTTCGTGGCCGAACAATTCGGATTCGAGCAGATCTTTGGGAATAGCTGCCGTATTGATGGCGACAAACGGTTTGTCGGCGCGGGCGCTGTGCCTGTGCAGCGCCTGTGCAACCAACTCTTTGCCGGTGCCGGATTCGCCGTTGATAAGCACGGTGGCATTGGATTGTGCGAGTCGGCCTATGGCGCGAAACACTTCCTGCATGGCGGGTGCGTGACCGAGAATATCCGGCGCAGGTTGCGCGTCTTCGGCTTGCGGGTTTTTGCGCTGGCTCTGCTCGAGGGCGCGGCGTATCAATTCCACGGCATGGTTTACATCAAAAGGTTTCGGCAGATATTCAAACGCACCACCCTGAAAAGCCGACACCGCGCTTTCCAGGTCCGAATACGCGGTCATGATGATAACGGGCAGATTGGGGTGATCGTTACGCAGCTTTTGCAGCAACTCTAAGCCGGAACTGCCAGGCATACGGATATCGCTGATGACCATCTGCGGTAGATTGCGGGGAAGTTCTGCCAATGCTTCATCGGCGGAGGCAAAGCTTTTGTATTCGATCTCTTCGCGCGTCAGGGCTTTTTCCAGCACCCAGCGTATGGAGCGGTCATCGTCGATGATCCAGACAGGTTTATCCATGGTTATTTTCCTAAGTGTGGGAGCGGAAGTATTACCGTGAAGCAGGTGCGCCCGGGCTCGCTTTCAAATTCGATGCTACCTTGATGCTGGCTGACGAAGTCCTGCGCCAGCGTGAGTCCCAGCCCGTGCCCATCGGCGCGACCTGAGACCAGCGGATAAAAAATCTTGTCGCGTAAATGGACAGGAATGCCGGGGCCGTTGTCGATAATCTGCACCATCACCGCGAGGCGATGCCGTTTCTTCATCAGCGTCACTTGGCGCGTGATACGGGTGCGCAGCACGATTTGCCCCTTGCCTTTCATCGCCTGGGCCGCATTGCGTACAATGTTGAGCATGACCTGGATTAACTGTTCCTTATCGCCGTTTAATTCCGGCAAACTCAGATCGTAATCACGCTGGATGCGCAGTCCTTCGGGCAACTCGGCGAGCACCACACTACGCACGCGTTCCAATACTTCATGGATATTGAGCGCACTGAAATGAGGCGCATGTTGCGGGGTGAGCAATTTTTCCACCAGGGAACGCAGGCGATCCGCTTCCTGAATGACAACCTGGGTGTATTCACGTAAACCGGGTTTGTCCAACTCTTGTTCAAGCAACTGTGCCGCGCCGCGTATGCCGCCGAGCGGGTTTTTGATTTCGTGCGCCAAATTGCGCAGCAGCGAACGATTGGCCTGAGTCTGATCCAGCATCTGCTCGTCACGCGCCAATTTCAGCGGACGGTCTATGGTGTGGAATTCCAGCAGCAGCGCATCGCCGTCAAGCAGCAATGGCGTAGCCGTACAGCTCAGATGCAGCTTGTGGCCGAGCGCCAGGGTGCCGAGTGTCAGGTCGTGTTCGATATGGCTGGCTTGATTCGCAAGCGCGGATTGGATCGTGGCAAATAATTGCTCGGTGTGGGTAAACGCATGTTGCAGCGGATGGCCGATGAGATTGGTATTGCTCAAGCCGAATAAATGTTCGGCCGCCGGGTTGATATAGGCAACGCGCGATTCGGCATTGAGCAGGATCACGGCGGTAGCGAGATGTTCTAGAGTCGGGAAAGAAAAGTTCGGCATGGCTATTTCAAAGCAGAAAACATGCCAAATAATAGGGGATTATTTGCTATGAGCGGAAAGTTCGGTTTTTAGCGCCGCAATATTCTTTTCGTGCATCTGCACCTGTTCTTGTAATGCGGTCATTTTCTCTTCCTGTTTGGCGGCATGGCGATAAACCTTGCCATTTTTGTCGGTGTAAGTCTCCGGGTTTTCGGCGCCTTCTTGCAGTTTCTTGCGCGCGTCAGCCAGCGCCTTTACTTCAGTGGCCAGTTCGTCTTCGAGGATTTGTTTGCGCGTGTGGTCGCGGCTTTTTTGCGTGGCCGAATCTACCCGGGGAAAATCGGCTGCACCTTCGTTGCTGCGTGTACGCTGGGATACGGGAGAGGGTGGGGACGGCATCGTCTGGAGCGGCTCCAGATTGAGTTTCTTTGCTCCCTTGAGCGGCGTACTGGAATAGGTTACATGACCGTCGGCATCAACGCGCTTATAAATTTCCGCATGCGCCCAGCCCATGTGGAACAGACAGCAAAGTACAAAAAAGTAGCGTGGCTTCATGGTGAACTCGGGATGTCGGGTGGCAAAGTATAGGTGATGGTGCGCAGGCTGAGAAGACTCCCCTTAAAAAGAAACGGAGCCGTGAGGCTCCGTTTCTTCCAGTCAAACAGCGTATTTTTAGATGCTGTAGTACATATCAAACTCGACCGGGTGGGTTGTCATGCGTATGCGGTTGACTTCTTCCATTTTCAAGTCGATATACGCATCGATGAAGTCATTCGAGAACACGCCGCCACGGGTCAGGAATTCGCGATCCTTGTCCAGGTGCGCCAAGGCTTCGTCCAGCGAGGCGCACACGGTTGGGATCTTTGCGTCTTCTTCCGGTGGCAAATCGTACAGATTCTTGTCGGCTGGGTCGCCGGGGTGAATCTTGTTTTGGATGCCGTCCAGGCCAGCCATCATCAATGCCGCGAAGCACAAGTACGGATTGGCTGTCGGATCGGGGAAGCGAGTCTCAATGCGGCGCGCTTTGTCGCTGGCGACGTGCGGAATACGGATCGACGCGGAGCGGTTCTTGGCAGAATACGCCAACTTTACCGGAGCCTCATAGTGAGGCACCAAACGCTTGTAGGAGTTGGTGCCGGGGTTGGTGATGGCGTTCAATGCCTTGGCGTGTTTGATGATACCGCCGATGTAGTACAGTGCGGTCTCGGACAGACCGGCATAGCCGTTGCCGGCAAACAGGTTTTTGCCGTCTTTCCAGATGGATTGGTGTACGTGCATACCGGAACCATTGTCGCCCACGATGGGCTTGGGCATGAATGTCGCGGTTTTGCCATATTGATGGGCAACGTTGTGCACCACGTATTTCAGCGCTTGGGTTTGGTCGGCGCGACGCACCAGCGTGTTGAACTTGGTGCCGATCTCGCATTGTCCGGCAGTTGCTACTTCGTGGTGATGCACTTCGACCTCGATGCCGATATCTTCCAGCGCCAGACACATCGCGGCGCGGATGTCGTTCAAGCTATCCACCGGAGGGACGGGGAAATAGCCGCCTTTGACTGTCGGACGGTGACCGGTATTGCCACCTTCGAACTTCTCGCCGGATGCCCAAGCGGCCTCTTCGGAATTGATCTTCAGCGAGCAACCGGACATGTCTACGCTCCAGTTCACCGAATCAAAAATGAAAAATTCCGGCTCCGGACCAAAATAAGCGGTGTCGCCCTGTCCGCTGGATTTCAAATAAGCTTCGGCGCGTTTGGCGATAGAGCGCGGATCGCGGTCATAGCCCTTGCCATCGGAAGGTTCAACCACGTCGCAAGAAATAACCAGTGTGGGCTCATCCATGAAAGGGTCGAGATAGGCGGTCACAGGGTCGGGCAACAGCAACATGTCGGAAGCTTGAATACCTTTCCAACCGGCGATAGACGAGCCATCGAAAGCATGACCATCGCTGAATTTATCTTCGCCAAAATATTTGGCCGGAACTGACACGTGCTGCTCTTTGCCGCGCGTATCGGTAAAACGCAGATCGACAAATTTGAACTCACCACTTTGTATGGACTTTATGGCCTCAGCTGCTGACTTGAACATCTCACTCTCCCATTAATAATCGAAACGACGAACAAAATTTTTAGACGGTACCAGCACGAATTGTGCCAATGGATACACAAATGCAGGATACGCATTCTGCCATATTCAAAACGGAAAATGGGCAAAAATACACGCCCAGTAACGAGGCAAAAGCAATTCAACCGCACCATTTTGGTGCGCAACGGTGATATGAAGGCGGCAGATTTACCTGACAGACATTGGGAACGCCATTATTCTGATGGTATTCATTTACGGACTGCAAGCCTGTACTCCCAAGTATTCAAGTGTCATTAAAGTGTAAATTTACCTCGGCATTGGGTATAGTGGGCGCTCTCTATGGAGAGAATAACAACACGGCTTTATTTGGACAAAGGAACGGAACATGGGAACCATCTCGGCGATATTGGAACAAGCGCAACAGCGCGCTAAACAACTCAATGTGCCCTATTCAGGCGCGCTCTTGCCTGAGGAGGCTTATCAAATTATGCAATTAGCCCCCGGGGCAAAACTGGTGGATGTGCGTAGCAAGGTTGAACTGGAATTTGTCGGGCGCATACCGGACGCTGTCGAAATCGAATGGGCAAGCTATCCGGGCATGAAACCTAATCCGAATTTCTTTGCGGCGCTGGAACAGCAAATCGATAAAGAAGCGCTGGTGATGTTCATTTGCCGTAGCGGAGCGCGTTCACATAATGCCGCCATCGTGGCGGAGCGCGCCGGTTACAGCGAGATATACAACGTGCTGGAAGGGTTCGAGGGCGAAAAGGACATGAACGAGCACCGCAACGTGTTGAACGGCTGGCGCGCCAAAGGGTTGCCCTGGGTGCAAAGTTAGGCGGGTGACCAATCGATCAGCCCGCTGTAGTAAGTTCCCAGCAGGATCAATCCGAAAGCGATTCGATACCAGGCGAACACGGTGAAGTCGTGGCTGCTGATGTAGCGCAGCAGCCAGCGCACGCACAAGAACGCGGCGATGAAAGAGGTGATGAAACCCACGCTCCACATGCCCCAGTCATTGTCCGACAGCAATCCCCGTTCTTTGTAAAGCTGGTAAATGGTTGCAACGATGAGCGTAGGTATGGCGAGAAAAAAAGAGAATTCAGTCGCCGCCTTGCGCGACAGACCGAAAAACAAACCGCCGATGATGGTCGCGCCGGAGCGCGACGTGCCGGGAATCAACGCCAGAGCTTGCGCCAGGCCCACTTTTAACGCATCCTTCCACGTCATTTCGTCCGCTGAAGCCACTGTGATGGTGTGTTGCCGCCGTTCCGCCCACAGTATGAAAATCGCACCGACGATAGAAGTGACCGCTACTGTGACCGGATTGAACAACGCCGCTTTAATATGCTTGCCGAAAAGCAATCCCAGAATGGCAAGCGGCAAAAACGCGACGAACAGGTTGGCGATGAATAATCGTGCTTGGCGTTCGCGCCTCACCCCGCTTAATACGCTGGCAATTTTGGCGCGATATTCCCACATCACCGCGAGAATGGCGGCAGACTGAATAACGATCTCGAACAGCTTGCCGCGCTCGTCGTTGAAGTTAAGCAAATCGCCCACCACAATCAAATGACCGGTGCTGGAAATGGGCAGAAACTCGGTGAAGCCCTCAACGAGGCCGAGAATTGCAGCTTTAAGCAGGAGCAGAATATCCATCTTGTTTTTCAGTGAGTGATCGCGCGATGGCGATACGTTGATTGACTTGAACCCGTTCTTCGTTGCTCATCTCCACCCAGTGCGTGACTTCGTCGAAAGTACGCAGACAATTGCGGCACACCTCGTCACCCAGTACGGTGGTGCAGTAACCGATGCAGGGAGACTCGGCGGTAATTTCGGCGGGAGTAGGGGAACGAAGTTGCATGGGGCGCGATTATACCTGCGGCTTGGTTGCCAACTCCATTTGTGTGAGCCAAGCCAGAGCATCCTCGCGCGATGCGCCGCACATTTCCGCAGAAGGTTTTAAGCCCGCGCAGAAAGCGGGGCGCTCGGGCTTGTCGAATACTTTGCAGCGCAGTTCATCATCCAGTTGCACGCATGGCACACAGGCGGGCTTGCCGTGCGGCATGCCCGGAAGAGGAGATGTAATGGATGGCGCGATGCAACAGGCACCGCAGTTTGGTCGGCAAATCAAAGACATAAATTTTACGTGTAAAAAATGGTTGACTGGTAATTCATGATGCCATACTGTCCGCAAAAATACCCAGAGGATGGATCATGAATGCACACCTAACCTTGGTCGGCGACGATGATGCCGCACTGGTTTATCTTGCGGAAGCCCGCAAATACCACACCCAAGCAGCCATTGCCAAATATTTAGGCGTAGGAATCCGCACCGTCCGGCGCTGGGAGGCGCGCGAGACTGCGCCCAACGCCTATGCCGCTCACGCATTGCAGCAATTATTGCCGTTCCCGGAAACGAACGCCGAGCAAGGCACTTTTGATTTCATCGACTTGTTCGCGGGCATAGGCGGCATCCGCAAGGCGTTTGAACAAATCGGCGGGCGCTGTGTGTTCACCAGCGAATGGGACAGCTACGCGCAAAAGACCTACGCCGAAAACTTTCGCGATGGACATGCGATCAATGGCGACATCACGCAGATTGATGCAACATTTATCCCCGATCACCAAGTGCTGCTGGCAGGATTTCCCTGCCAGCCGTTTTCCATCGCCGGGGTGTCCAAAAAGAATTCTCTGGGCAAAGCACACGGCTTCGCTTGCGAAACACAGGGCACGCTGTTTTTCGACGTGGCGCGCATCATTCAGACTAAGCGCCCGCGCGCCTTCCTGCTGGAGAACGTCAAAAACCTGCTGTCGCACGACAAAGGCCGCACCTTCGATGTTATCCGCCGCACCCTCACCGAAGAACTCGGCTACCACATCCACTACCGCGTCATCGACGGCGCGCACTTCACACCGCAACACCGCGAACGTATTTTGATAGTCGGCTTCCGCGAACCCGTCGCCTTCGATTTCGATGCCCTGCCCCTGCCGCCCAAAGGCGAACGCAAACTCAAGGAAATCCTGCACCGCACCGACGGCAGCGAACCCATGCTGGAATGGGACACAGGCCGATTCTTCGACCACAAAAACAAGCGCGTGCTGGACAAATACACCCTCACTGACAACCTCTGGCGCTACCTGCAAAACTACGCCGAAAAACACCGTGCCAAAGGAAATGGCTTCGGCTTCGGGCTGGTCACGCCGGAAAACATCTCGCGCACTCTGTCCGCGCGCTACTACAAGGACGGCTCGGAAATTTTGATTTACCAAGGCGAAGGAGTAAACCCGCGTCGGCTGACACCAAGAGAGTGCGCGCGACTGATGGGCTACCCGGACACGTTCAGGATTCCGGTGTCGGATACGCGGGCGTACAAACTGTTTTCGCAAGCGGCGGTTGTGCCTATGGTCGAATTTGTGGCTAAACTGATGGTGTCGCAACTCAACTTAGAGGAGAAGGCATCAGAAGCGAAAGCTGTCGAAGTGCCGCAAGACATCATGACCACAAACCGCTGGACGAAGGAGCAACTCAAGCTCGCATTTCATCTGTACTGCCAACTTCCTTTTGGCAGGTTGCACAGCCGCAATCCAGAAATTATCCAACTCGCCAAACTGATTGGAAGAACGCCCGGCGCGGTAGCCATGAAATTGGTGAATTTTGCCAGCCTCGATCCGGCAATCACCAGCACAGGGCGCGCAGGATTGGGAAACGCGGGCGCACTCGACAGAGAGGTGTGGGCGGAATTTCATGCGGATTGGGAAAAGCTCGCAGTCGAATGCGAGTTACTTAGACGCGACCTTGATACTGAAACCAAAACAGTTGATGAAGCTGACGAGCAACTTATACCGGAAGATTTCACTGGAGAAACCCGCAGAGTTGTTACCGAACAGCGTATCAAGCAAAACTTTTTCCGTCGCGCGGTATTGAGTAGCTATCGGAGGCGGTGCTGCATGTCAGGTTTATCTGAGCCACGCTTGTTGGTTGCAAGTCACATCGTGCCGTGGAGCAAAGATAAGGCAAATCGTCTAAATCCAAGCAATGGTCTTTGTCTTTCAGCTATTCACGACAGAGCCTTTGATAAGGGACTGATAACTCTCAGCGACGATTTCAAGGTCATCGTTTCAAGTGAGCTTCGGCGGCGTGACGAGGGCTTTATCAAAGAGGTAATACTGCCGCTGCACGGACGTTCAATCGAATCACCAGAACGTTTTGCGCCACAGCTAGAGTTTCTTTCATGGCACAGGAATACACTTTTCGTAGATCGGTGATGGCAATTCACAAACTAAACGATTAGGAGTTAATTGTGAGCGAAATTCAATCCACAGATTTCTTAGCAAAGAAGCAAATTGAGGCAATACTAAGTCAAGGTGAATGCGCGCAAGAAATCTTACATAAACTGCTTTGCAAACATTTTCACTTGCTCCCCACTTGTCGCGTAGAACAATCAAAACAGGAATTTGATTTATTCGACAAGCATACCAATGTCGAAAAGCCGAAGGTTGGAGGCCTTTATCTAAAACTATTACACGGACGAACTCCCGCCGATATGGAACTTGATGATTGGGGAGAAGATGGCCCTTGGATTGGCCCATTAAAGTGGTTTCACTGTACCTACATGACCACGCTAGGTATTGGCTTTTCAAGTGGCGAAGAGTTTTGTAGCAACACAGGAATAATGGCCGATTTGCCATCCCCAATATATATCAGCAATGACATGATTTACTTCGGAGGTGTTTATTATGGCGACTGGGAGTTGCAACTCATATCTGGTTAGCCAAATTTTGCGGTACAAAGTTTAGCTCCTCGCCCACCCTCACGCCTTGTGATAAACCTCCGCCCCCTGCTGCACGAACTCGACGGACTTCACTTCCATACCCTTCGCTAACGCTTCCTGTTCGGAGAGCCCCTCCTTCGCAGCAAAGTCGCGCACGTCCTGCGAGATCTTCATCGAGCAGAAATGCGGGCCGCACATGGAACAGAAGTGGGCGATCTTGGCAGATTCCTTGGGCAGGGTCTCGTCGTGGAATTCGCGTGCGCGGTCGGGGTCGAGGCCGAGGTTGAACTGGTCTTCCCAGCGGAACTCGAAGCGCGCCTTGCTCATGGCGTTGTCGCGCACCTGCGCGCCGGGGTGCCCCTTGGCGAGGTCGGCCGCGTGGGCTGCAATCTTGTAGGTGATGATGCCTTCCTTCACGTCGGCCTTGTTGGGCAAGCCTAGGTGCTCCTTGGGCGTGACGTAGCACAGCATGGCGGTGCCGAACCAGCCTATCATCGCCGCACCGATGGCTGAGGTGATGTGGTCATAACCCGGAGCGATGTCCTGCGTGAGCGGGCCCAGCGTGTAGAACGGCGCTTCGTGGCACCACTTCAGTTGCAGGTCCATATTCTCTTTGATCATGTGCATGGGCACATGGCCGGGGCCTTCGATCATCACCTGCACGTCGTGCTTCCACGCGATCTGGGTGAGTTCGCCCAAGGTCTTCAACTCGCCCAACTGCGCCTCGTCGTTGGCGTCGTAGATGGAGCCGGGACGCAGACCGTCGCCGAGGCTGAAGGTCACGTCGTAGGCCTTCATGATCTCGCAGATCTCTTCGAAGTGGGTGTAGAGGAAGTTTTCCTTGTGGTGCGCGAGGCACCACTTCGCCATGATGGAACCGCCGCGCGAGACGATGCCGGTCATGCGGTTCGCGGTCATCGGGATGTAGCGCAACAGCACGCCCGCGTGGATGGTGAAATAGTCCACGCCCTGCTCGGCCTGCTCGATCAGCGTGTCCTTGAAGATTTCCCAGGTCAGGTCTTCGGCGCGGCCATTCACCTTCTCCAGCGCCTGATAGATAGGCACGGTGCCGATCGGCACGGGCGAGTTGCGGATGATCCATTCGCGCGTCTCGTGGATGTTCTTGCCGGTGCTCAAGTCCATCACCGTGTCGCCGCCCCAGCGGATGGCCCAGGTCATCTTCTCGACTTCTTCCTGGATGCTCGAACCCAGCGCGGAGTTGCCGATGTTGGCGTTGATCTTCACGAGGAAATTGCGGCCTATGATCATCGGCTCGCATTCGGGGTGATTGATGTTGGTGGTGATGACCGCGCGTCCGGCGGCCACTTCGCTGCGCACGAACTCGGGCGTGATCTTCTTGGGCATTGCCTTGCCGAAGTTCTCGCCCGGATGTTGTTTAAGCATCATCTCGGACATACCGTCGACTTTCTGATTTTCTCGAATCGCGATGTATTCCATCTCCGGCGTGATAATGCCCTGACGTGCATAGTGCATCTGCGTCACGTTCTTGCCCGGCTTGGCTTTGCGCGGTGTGTGCTGCAAGTTGAAGCGCATGGATGCCAACGCGGGGTCGTTCAGGCGCTGCTGGCCGTACTCGGAAGTGAGGTGCGGCAATGCCTCGGTATCGTCACGCTCAGCGATCCAGCCTGCGCGCATCTCGGCCAAACCGGAACGGATGTCGATTTTCACCGCCGGGTCGGTGTAGGGGCCGGAGCAATCGTACACATAGACAGGAGGATTCACCTCCGCGCCCATACTGGCCGGAGTCTCCGCTTGCGTGATCTCGCGCATCGGCACGCGGATGTCGGGTCGAGAACCTTGCACATAGACCTTGCGCGAATTCGGTAGTGGCTTGACCGCAGCTTCATCGACGTAAGCGGCGGTAGCGAGGAATTGGGGATTGGCGTTCATTGTGATGCTCCAAAATAACGGGGAGCATCGGTAGATGCTTCCCTACGACGGCATTACCCGTACAGGTTCAAAGGGTGTTTCTCACTTCGTAACGAAGACCCCTAGCGAGGGACGCAAGTTACTGGAAAGACATCGTAAAAGCAAGCCGCGCTGTTGACAGCCCCCCGCAAAATAAGGAAACTGAGCTCCGTGCCGATTTGAGTTCAGCTTGCGGGGCACGTTAAACATACCAGCTAAAGCGAGTAAGCCCGCTCTAGCCCCAAGCTGAGCGGGTTTTCGTTTGGGGGTTTCGAGTGGTTTCTTCGGTAGGTATCGTCAGCGCGCAGCGCGCTCAGTTCGACACTCCGCTGCGCTTCAAAAGCGGCGCGGTGTTGCCGCGCTATGAGCTGGTATATGAAACGTATGGCGCGTTGAATGCCGACAAGTCCAACGCCATTTTGATTTGTCATGCGCTGTCCGGCCATCATCACGTCGCGGGTTACTACGCCGACGCGCCCAAGAACATCGGCTGGTGGGACAACATGGTCGGCCCCGGCAAACCCATCGACACCGACAAATTTTTTGTGGTCGGGCTGAACAACCTCGGCGGCTGTCACGGCTCCACCGGCCCCAACAGCATCAATCCAGATACCGGCAAACCTTACGGTTCCAGCTTTCCCGTGATTACCGTGGAAGATTGGGTGGAATCGCAAGCGCGCTTGGCCGATCACCTCGGCATCCGGCAATTCGCCGCGGTCATCGGCGGCAGCCTCGGCGGTATGCAGGCGCAGCAATGGTCGCTGGCCTACCCCGAGCGCGTGCGCCATGTGCTGGCCATCGCCAGCGCGCCGCGCCTCACCGCGCAGAACATTGCGTTCAACGACGTGGCGCGCAACGCGATTCTCACCGACCCCGATTTCCACGGCGGCGATTACTACGCGCACGGCGTGGTGCCGACGCGCGGCCTGCGTCTGGCGCGCATGCTGGGACACATCACCTATCTTTCCGACGATGCGATGGCGGATAAATTCGGGCGCGAATTGCGCGCGGAAAAACTCAATTACGGCTTCGAGGTCGAGTTCGAGATCGAGTCTTACTTGCGCTATCAGGGCGACAAATTCGCCGCCTATTTCGACGCGAACACCTATCTGCTGATGACCAAGGCGCTGGATTATTTCGATCCCGCCCATGCGTTTGCCGGAGATTTGAACAAAGCCTTCGCAGTCGCACGCGCCGATTTTCTGGTGGTGTCGTTCACCACCGACTGGCGTTTTTCGCCGGAGCGCTCGCGCGAGATCGTGCGTCCCCTGCTGCATAACCGCCGCAATGTGAGTTATGCGGAAATCACTTCGACACACGGACACGATTCCTTCCTGATGCCGCACCCGCACTACTTCGATGTGATGCAGTCTTATCTCAACAACATTTATAGCGAGGTGGCAGCATGAATAGCGCGATGCTGGTTACCCGCCCTGATTTCGCCGCGATTGCCGCATGGATACCGCAAGGCGCATCAGTGCTCGACCTCGGCTGCGGCGACGGCAGCCTGTTGCAGTATTTGAAAAGCGAACGCGGTGTATGCGGCTACGGCGTCGAGATCAGCGATGCTGACATTGTTGCCTGTATCCAGAACGGCGTGAACGTGATTCAGAACGACCTGGATTCCGGCCTGAAAGATTTTGAATCCAACTCCTTCGATTACGTCATCCTGTCGCAAACGCTACAGGCAACCCGCCACACCGAGCCGCTGATACAGGAAATACTGCGCGTGGGGCGCGAGGGTATCGTCAGCTTCCCCAACTTCGGTTACTGGAAGGCGCGCTGGAATGTGCTGTTCGGCAACATGCCAGTTTCCGCCGATTTGCCATACCAGTGGTACGACACACCCAACGTGCATTTGTGCACCCTGCACGATTTCGAAACTTTCTGCGCCGACCACCACGTGCATATACTGGAGCGTCGCGTGATGACCGGCGACTGCGAGATCAACGTATTGCCCAACCTGCTCGGCAGTATGGCGGTGTACCGCTTTCAGCGCGGGCTGTAAGTTGTAGGAGCGGCTTCAGCCGCGAATAGCATTCGCGGCTGAAGCCGCTCCTACCAACAAGGCAATTCCGAACGATTTCAGCAAAGGTTCTTATGTCCGTCTGGCAACAATTCTTCACCCGCCGCATGCTCATCTGCGTGTTCACCGGATTCTCTTCCGGTCTGCCGCTGTACCTGCTGTTCAACCTTGTGCCCGCATGGTTGCGCAGCGAGCATGTCGACCTCAAAACCATCGGCCTGTTCGCGCTGATCCAGTTTCCATACACGTGGAAATTTTTGTGGTCGCCGTTCCTCGACCGCTATGTCATTCCGCTGCTCGGGCGGCGGCGCGGCTGGATGCTGCTGACGCAAATTGGCTTGCTGCTGGTCATCGCCGCGATGGGCGGCTTCTCGCCGCAAAGCGATTTGCGCACCATCGCCTGGATCGCCACCCTGCTCGCGCTGCTGAGTGCCACGCAGGACATCGTGCTGGACGCCTACCGCCGCGAGTTGCTCAGCGATGCCGAGCTGGGGCTGGGCAACTCGGTGCACGTGAACGCCTACCGCATCGCGGGGCTGGTGCCGGGTTCACTGTCGCTGATCCTGGCCGACTCGCTACCGTGGAGCATGGTGTTCGTCGTCACAGCGCTGTTCATGCTGCCCGGCGTGGTGATGACCTTGCTGGTAAAAGAACCGCACCGTGCTTCGCCGCCCAAGACCTTGCGCGATGCGGTGGTCGAACCGTTCCATGAATTCATCACGCGCAAAGGCTGGCACAGCGCGCTGCTGATCCTGGCCTTCCTGTTCTTCTACAAACTCGGCGACAGCATGTGCACCGCGCTGGCCACGCCGTTCTACATGGACATGGGTTTCAGCAAAACCCAGATCGGCCTGATCGCCAAGAACGCCGGGCTGTGGCCCGCCGTGATCGGCGGCTTGCTCGGCGGATTGTGGATGGTGAAGATCGGCATCAACCGCGCGCTATGGCTGTTCGGCGTGGTGCAACTGGTGTCCATCTTCGGCTTTGCCTGGCTGGCCTCCATTGGGCATCACGCCGAAATCACCAGCATCGAACTTGCCCAACTCGCCTTCGTCATCGGCCTCGAAGCCTTGGGCGTGGGGCTGGGCACCGCCGCCTTCGTCGCCTTCATCGCGCGCAGCACCCACCCCGCCTATACCGCCACCCAGTTCGCGCTATTCACCAGTCTCGCCGCCATGCCGCGCACCTTCGCCAATGCGGCGACGGGGTGGTTGATTGAGGCGTTGGGATGGATGGGGTTTTTCCTGCTGTGCGCGGTGCTGGCGGTGCCGGGGATGCTGCTGTTGGTTAAGGTGGCGCCGTGGAGAGAAATAGACTCAAAACAAGTTGTAGATTCCTAGCTCGCGTAGGGGGCAATAAGCGCAGCGCATTGCACCGTATGTTTAAGTTTTTTCATACTACGCACTCTGAGGGCAACTCGTAGCAACTCAGCAAAAGAGCGAAGCTGTAAGCACGTTTGCCTATGTCTTAGCCGCCCCCTATACTTCAAGCATTCCTGTTCCCACGGAGTCTGAAATGTCCGAGCTATTAGAACGCATCACGACTAACCCGACAATACGCGATGGCCAGCCTATCATTCGCGGCACGCACATCACGGTCTCCGATATTCTTGATTATCTCGCCAGCGGGATGTCCGAGGCGGACATTATTGCGGACTTTCCCGACCTGACTCACGAAGATATTTTAGCGACGCTGACATTCGTGGCCCGGCGGGAATAGCGGCCTTACTCGGCAGATCATTCATTCCTTGTAATCCATCAGCAGCGGCGCGTGGTCGCTGAAGCGCTGCTCCTTGTAGATGCCCGTCGCTACGGCCTTTGCCGCGATGCCCGGCGTGGCGATCTGGTAGTCGATGCGCCAACCTACATCTTTCGCCCATGCCTGTCCGCGATTCGACCACCATGTATAGGCTTCCAATTCGGGGTGGAGTTTGCGGAACACGTCGACGAAGCCGACTTCGTTGAATAGTTCGGTGAGCCAGGCGCGTTCTTCGGGCAGGAAGCCGGAATTTTTTTTGTTGCCCTTCCAGTTCCGCAAATCTTTTTCGGTGTGGGCGATGTTCCAGTCGCCGCAGATGATGATGTCGCGGCCACTTTGCTTGAGTGCCACGAGATGCGGCATGAAGGCTTCCATGAATTTGAATTTCACGGCTTGGCGTTCTTCGCCGCTGGAGCCGGAGGGCAGGTAGAGCGAGACGACGCTGAGTTTACCGAACTGCGCTTCGATGTAGCGCCCTTCGGCGTCAAATTCGGGAATGCCTAGGCCGATGATGACATTGTCCGGTTTGGTTTTGCTGTAGATGCCGACGCCGCTGTAGCCTTTTTTTTCGGCGTAGTGGAAGTAGCCGTGGTAACCCAAAGGCGCGAGCATGTCGGGCGTCATGTCGGCAGCTTGGGCTTTGAGTTCCTGCACGCAGAGGATGTCGGTGTTTTGCTGGGCCAGCCATTCCAGCAGGCCTTTGTTGTAGGCGGAGCGGATGCCGTTGAGGTTGAGCGAAATGATGCGCATGTTTCGATTTCCAATTCATCGGTGATACTGCGTTAGCTTCCTCGCAAACTCCTTGTCGTGCCAGATGCACTGCCATCGTCGTTCGCTCGTCGCCGCCTTGTCTCACCTTCGACTTGAAAGTCGAAATAATTGTGAGGCGCGCATTATAATGGCGGCTCTTTTCAATTCGCTTCCAAATCTTTTCATGCACGCTTACCGCCAAGATTTTATCCGCTTCGCCGTCGCGCAAAATGTGTTGCGCTTCGGCGAGTTTCAAACCAAAGCCGGGCGCTTGTCGCCGTATTTTTTTAACTCCGGGCTGTTCCAAGATGGTGCCGCCCTGCGCGAATTATGCCAATTTTATGCGCAAGCCATCCTTGCCTCCAAGGTCGAATTCGACATGTTGTTCGGCCCGGCTTATAAGGGTATCCCGCTGGTGGCGGGCACTTCCATCACGCTTGCAGAGCAAGGCCACAATGTGCCGTATTGCTTCAACCGCAAGGAGGCCAAAGACCACGGCGAGGGCGGCAATACGGTGGGGGCGAAGTTGCAGGGCAAGGTGCTGATTATCGACGATGTGATTTCGGCGGGCACTTCGGTGCGAGAATCCATCGAGCTGATCCGCGCGGCGGGTGCAACGCCGTGCGGCGTGGTGATCGCGCTGGACCGCATGGAGCGCGGTCAGGGCGAGTTGTCGGCGGTGCAGGAGGTGAAGCGCGATTACGGACTGCCCGTGGTGTCCATCGCCGCGCTGGATGATTTGCTGGGATATTTGCAGGGACAGGCCGAGTTGGTTCAGAATCTGCACGCGGTGCAATCTTATCGAGATCGTTACGGGGTGAAAAATGTTTAAAAGAAAATGGTTGGTTCTGGCGCTGTGCGGGGCTTTTTGCGTGAATGCCGAGGCGAAATTATTCAAGTGGGTGGACGATAGCGGCACGACCCACTATGGGGAAACGATTCCTCCCGAATATGCCAATAAAGAGGCGACTAAACTCAGCGATAAAGGCCGTGCGGAAAAGCGCCCGGAGAAGCTTACTCCTGAAGAAATGCGGGCAAAGGAAGCCGAGGAAGCGAAGAAAAATACTGCACAACAAGCCGCGCTGGAAACAAAGCGCAGGGATAACGCTTTGTTGAGCACCTTCAGCAATGAAAAAGAAATTGATCTTGCGCGTGACCGCGGCTTGCAACAAGTGGAGGCGCGTATCAACAGTTTTACGACCATGCTCAAGTCTGCCAAAGAATCACTTGCCGGGCACCGCAAGGAGCATGATGATTTGATCAAACAGAATCGGAAAATTCCGAAAGAGTTGCTCGAAGATATTCAGGAAAGCGAGGCTCATGTCGATAAATTGCAGAAGGATCTGGCGCAAAATCAGCAGGAGCTGGCCAACGTGAAAGCACGTTTTGAAGCTGACAAGCAACGTTACCGTGAACTGAAAGGCACAGGCGCCTCAACTCCGGCCAAGAAATAATTCGTAACGGGGTGCATCAGAAGGATTGGGTGAGCATTGCACCCCCGCCAAAATCGGGACTTGAGTTCCCCGAGCCGGTAAAGAGATAGGTTTGCATTTTCCAATGCTTGTTGAATTTTCGGTTCAAGAAGACGGTCCACACTTTCTGGGGATCGCTCCATGACGAGGTGGCTTGACGGTAATCGTAAATCAATCCGGCGTTTGTCTGGTCGCCAAATTTATTGCTGATGCCCAGCGAGCCATAGTACACATTGTTAAGTGTATATCCCAAGGATGGGCCAAATACCTTATAGCCCAAAGTGCCAAAGGCACTGAATTTGCCATAAATTTTATACAAACTGGCCTCGCCGGCATAATCGTTGGCGCCGCTACCCAAGCCTTTGAATTTGTCGGCAGTGCCAAATTTTACTTTACCGGTGATGTCGATAAGCGTACCGCTTCTCGCCGAGTTGACCAGGTTATAGCTGCTTGTTGCGACTATATCACCCAGCCCCGCATCCGTTCTGACGGCGGCGCTTGAATTAACTGCTTGTCCGATATTTGGAACCACGTTTCCCGGCCCGGTAATCCTGATATAGGGCACGGTTAATTTGAATATCCAATCCTCTGTTTCATACTTTCCAACAAAGGGAATGTAGGTAATATCCGTGCGGGCGGTTCCGCCATATTTACCCGAACTGAAATCTATTCCGCTGCTCAGGCTGTATGTCCCCTGGGCAGCAGAAGCAGGTTGACTGAGCAATAAGGGAGATACCAGCCATAGCGCGAGAAACGGCAATTTTTTGTTCGGATGGAATGACGGGTTAATCATTTTTTGAACGTTCCGAATTATTGCGTATTTCCGAGTGTTCGGAGCGGTCGGGTTTATCCGGGCGATCTACATGATCGTTTCTATCCAGGCGATCTGCATGATCGTTTCTATCCTGGCGCTCGATATGCATAGTGCGTTCTGCCCGGTCAGTCGCCGTATTTTCTCGAGTCCGTGCGACGTCATACAACACTCTGTCCGGCCTGTCTCTGCTGAACTCGACTTTATCGGCAATAATCCGGTGGTCATTGGCGAAATGACCGCTTACCTGAATCAGGTCGCCGGAAGTTAATGCGTTTAACTTCCCATTGGAGGTGATTGCCGGGTCAGGCACGACAATTTCCATGTTTCCAATCTGGATTTGCCCGCTTGCATTACGGGCGCCAACGTATCCTTGCAAATTAATGTGTGCGGTGCGCCCATAGAGTTGTGTCGAGGGACTGGGGGTGATCGTCGCAGCCGATAAGATGTCGCCATTCATCTGTCCTGTCACGGCAATTTCCTGTCCGACGCTCAATTCGCTGCTTCCGGTTACGTTGATTTTCTGGCCGTAAACCTCGATCACTTTACCGTTTATAGCGGTGACCGGGCCTACCAAACTTGGTGCGGTAATTGCAGCCGTTCTTTCAATGCGGGACGCCACGATAGTTCCATTGGCCAGGCGCAGGCCACTGACTTTTACATAATCGCCCCGATCAAATTTGATCGCAGCTTTCTGGGTTGCCTGATCGTGCGCAATGGTTTGCGCGGTTATTGCTACATCCTGTCCAAGCACAGTGAGGTTGCCGTTACCTGCATTCCGTGCCGATATTTGTCCTGCGACCGCGTTGACCACAGATATTTTATTAGCTTTGAATTCAGTGCTATTCCCGCTCGCTTCGACCGTGACAACTTGGCCGATCGCCAGGCTATTCGTATTGCTCGCCATGGTGTTTTCCGCCACCGGAGTTTTCATATCGTATTGCACTTCCAGTCCGTTCACCCAAATGCTACCGAACTTTGTGATAATGCCAACGATGCCGGTTCCGCCGATGCCACCTTCATTATCGGAATGTCCCGTTCCACCTATACCGGCGTTATTCGCCGTGATGCCGGTTCCGCCGATGCCCTGATTGCCGGTGCCACCTATCCCGCATTCCGGCGAGGCATGGCCAGTGCCGCCAATTCCGCGACAAGTATCGTCTGCGCGCAAAGCGGCTGGCTGAAAAAAGGTCAGCAAAATGAGCGCTACCGTGAGCGTGATCAGCTTGTAGGAATTATTTTTCATTGTTTTCTTCTGCACTGAAGTAGTACACGCCGAAGTTAATGCGTTGATTTGCATTGAGTTTCACGGCATCATTTTCCTGTAGCAGTTCGGCGCGTTTGTTTACTGCGACCAATACTTGCATGCCCAGCTTCTTCGATAATTCCGCCAATTCTACGACCGATTCCGGTGTCAGGTTATTGTAGTAGACGCTACGGTCGAGAAAGGGAGGTTTTTGTCCCAGCAGATTATGTGCGCCCGCAGCGATGTGGTCGCGCAGGTTTTGGCCGAAGTAGTAGGCTTTTTCGTCATATCCATTTTCCGGGATGAAAGCCGCAGTATTCAGGCATACGCGGTCTTCTTCGTCCATGTGCGCGATGCCTATCCTTAACCATTCGTCCAGGATGACACGGGAACGTATGTCTTTACTGACCGAACTGACCAGACCTTCGAATGAGCGGGCGCCGCCTTCACTGGCTTGTCGCGGTAGTGGCTGATGCTGGCCGTTTTCGTCCAGATACAGTGTGTTGCTGGTCCACAAAGCAACCAATTTTGCACCCAAAGATATGGTGGGTGGCGTTGCAAGTTCCTGTTGGCTTTCTTCGCCTAATCTTTTTACATCCTTGCGATGCACCCCGCTTAATAAACTGATGCGGCTATCTGTTTGCGGTTTGCCGTGGATCAAAAAATCTTTGGCTGCGACTTCAACGAACAATGCTTTTAGCAGGTTCGCCAAGAACGGGTAAGTGATCCCGTTAACCAACAGCAATTTGACGAGCGGGCGCAACATCCTCCGCAACGCCGTGACTAAAGCGGGTGGTGGAACGTGGGCGCCGGTAGCTGACAGGTTTTCTGAATTCATGCGAGTATTTTACCATGTCGTGTGAAAAAATCACACAAAAAGCTTTACAAAAGATTTCTTATCAATTAGGATGCACTTGCCGTGGGAAATAATCCCACGGCAAGTGACTAATCAATTTAATGGAGGTTGCCATGAGAGTGTTCTACCCTATTTCCGCCAGATTTTCCGATCTTATCAATGACGAAGCCCGCTCGCCATCGGGATGGACCATGTTATGGAGCGTATTCAGCATTGCCGTATTAGGGGTGGTGTTAGCCACGTTGCCCTTGTTTGAAGGCGGGGCGGCAGACAGGCAACACGAACAATTCTCTAAAAACCATGAGACGAACATCGCCGTTACGCGGACAAAACAACAGGATTATAGGACGGCTACTGATTCAAAACAGAGCGCTCCTGTTTCCAGGCAAGACTACATCGACGCACATCGTTTCGTCCAGCATGTGTCCAGCTTTGAACCGGTGCAATTTATTCAACTGCCGGTTGTGCCAGTAAAATCGAAAGTAAACGCCGATCGGTATCTCTGATGCGTGTAATCATCAGGTTCAGAAAAGCTCTGGCGAAGCTGGCTTGGAGGCCATCGCTGGTGTGCCGAAGTGATTCACCTTCAATCTTGATCAGACTCAAGTTGCTGACGGCGGTCACGGTGGCAAGCCGGGAATGGCGGGCTTCGTCCAGATAACCGATTTCACCAAAACAGCTCCCGACATTCATGCGCGTGAGTTCAATCGCGTTTTTGGTGACACTGGCTTCGCCATAAACAATGATGAAAAAGCTGCTGCCTGTCTCACCTTCGCGCACAATACAGTCATTAGCTTTGCGCTCCTGCCATTGGCTAATACCCACCGTTTCCCACACTTCGTTGTCGGTAAAGTTTGCAAAAAAAGCTAAATTGCGCAAAAGGTCAAACCGCGCCGAATCAAAACGCACCTCTTCGGGTCTGTTCACACTAGGCAACGCAGCCGCCAAGTCGTCGCAAAACGCTTTCCATGAGCTATAACGCATCTCGCGCTCCCTATGCATGGCGCGATGTACAGCAAACCGCAAAGCTTGGGGAATATCGGCACGGCGACTTTCCAGTGGCAAAGCGTCTTCGTGCAATTTCTGATAAATCATTTCGTCGCTGGACTTGGCCGTGAAAGGCAACATGCCGGTCAGCAACTGATAAGCCATAACACCTACCGCATAAACATCGGATTGCATGGTGGGCCGTGCCTGCATGAATTGCTCAGGCGGCATAAAGGGCAATGTTCCCACCATATCGACTTGTGTCGTATCCGAGTTGAACAGGAAAGCAGCCCCGAAATCGGATAATTTGACGATATTGTTTTCGCCTAATAACACGTTGCTCGGCTTAATGTCGCGGTGCAGAACGCCCATTTTGTGGGAATAATCCAAGGCGTTGCAAATCTTGTACAGGATGTCTATCAGTCGGTTGAGCGGCAGCAAATTATCGAAAGAGATATGCTGTTTAAGTGTTCCACCCGGCACATATTCCATTACCAGATAGTCGAATTCATCAGTGCTGCAAGCTTCAAATATCTCGACAATAAAAGGATGTTTCAGTTTGCCGGCCAGGCGTGTTTCGTTGAGCCACATTTTGCGATTGCGCAGGCTCTCCAGCGGATCGTCCAGAAAACCGGAGCGCGTAAGTTTAAGAGCTACTTCTTTTTGCAGATAAGTGTCAAAAGCAAGATGAACTTCTCCAGTAGCGCCACGACCCAATTCTTTGCGAAGCTCAAAGCGATGACGAAAACTGTCGTCCTTATGCACTGTGTGAGGTTTCTCAGCTACGGCATTGCGCATGAACTGCTTGCGCAATTCCAATAAGTCGCGGGATTTGTCATTTATATCAACCATGAGTTGTATCCATTCATATTGAAAACAGCAGCGCCATCATAGTGTTTCAAAACGGTTCATCTCGGCATTGAAGCGCAATAACTGACCGTGTTCAATATCGAAATACCAGCCATGCAAAGTCAGCGCGCCGATCTCGACATGTATGCGCACCCAGGGAAACGTCATCAGATTATGCAACGAAACTAAAATGGCGCGTTGCTCGCAAGCGCGCATTTGCTGCTCGGGCGTGGCGTCTGGCATTTCCGCCATCACACTGGCGCGCGCGCTTTCCGCAAGGCACATCCAGTCTGCCATATACGAATCGGGATTGCTCACACCGCCGGTTTTAACCAAAGTATTAATGCCGCCGCAATGCGCATGACCCAGCACGATGATGTGTTCGACTTTGAGAATGCGGATCGCGTATTCGATGGCGGCGGTGGTGCCGTGATGCCCGGCACGGCTTTCCGAGGGGGGCACCAGATTCGCCACGTTGCGGATGACGAACAAATCGCCGGGCTCGCAATCCAGCACCAGCGCCGGATCAACGCGCGAGTCGCAACAAGCGACCACCAGCGTCTTGGGCGTCTGTCCTTCTTTCACGAGTTGCTGGTAAAGGCTGTCATTGCGCTCGAAATGCTGTTCGCGGAAGCGCTGAAAACCCTCGACGAGATTATGCGGGATAGCGGTCATACTCCGGTGAGGAGTCGCTGCGCTTCGCGGTATTTGTCGGCGGTTTTTTGCAGCACGTCGGCGGGCACTTGCGGCGCGGGCGGCTGCTTGTTCCAGCCGGAAGACTCCAGCCAGTCGCGCACGAATTGTTTGTCGAAGCTGGGAGGGTTAGTGCCGACTTGGTACTGGTCGGCGGGCCAGAAGCGCGACGAGTCAGGCGTGAGCGCTTCGTCGATCAGGTACAGCGTGCCTGCGGCATCGGTGCCGAACTCGAACTTGGTGTCGGCGATGATGATGCCGCGTGTCAGCGCGTACTCCGCCGCTTGGGTATAGAGCGCGAGCGTGGCGTTCTTCACTTGCTCGGCCATGTCCGCGCCCAGCAGCTTTTTGGCTTCCTCAAACGAAATGTTTTCGTCGTGCTCGCCCACGGCAGCCTTGGTCGATGGCGTGAATAAAGGCTGCGGTAGCTTCTGCGCTTCCTGCATGCCCGCGGGCAACTGGATGCCGCACACCGCACCGGTTTTTTTGTAATCCTTCCAGCCGGAGCCCACCAGATAGCCGCGCACGATGGCCTCGATCGGCAATGGCTTCAGTTTCTTGGTGACGAAAGCGCGACCGCGCACTTGCGCTTTTTCGGCTTCGGTCTTCACCACGGACTCGGGGGCGATGCCGGAAAGGTGATTGGGAATCACATTCCCGAGTTTCTTGAACCAGAAATTCGACACTGCGGTGAGCACCTCGCCTTTGCCGGGAATCGGCGTGGGCAGGATGACATCGAAGGCGGAGAGGCGGTCGGTCTGCACGATCAGTAAATGGTCGGCATCGACTTCATACAGGTCGCGCACTTTGCCGCGATGCAGAAATTTAAGGCTGGTCAGATTAGATTCGTGCAGGGCAGACATGTTGTTCCTTTTGTTACTTCAAAATCTTAACCCCTCCTAACCTCCCCTTACCATGGGAGGAACGCGTCATCTCCCCTGACTGCGGAAGGGTCGATGCGCAGCAGCGGGGACCCTCCGGCGTACTCCTTGCGGGTGCAAGGGGAGGCCGGGAGGGGTTTTGTTTTTAGCTCAACGCCGGAAGCGTTGTAGCCGCAATTTGTTCCGCCTGTTTCTTGCGGTAGTCACTCAGTTTTTGCGCGAGTTGCGCATTGTTCAGTGCCAGCATGGAAACGGCGAACAGACCCGCGTTCGCCGCACCCGCTTCGCCGATAGCGAAGGTCGCCACCGGAATGCCTTTGGGCATTTGCACAATAGACAGCAGCGAGTCCATGCCCTTCAAATATTTCGAAGGGATGGGCACGCCCAGCACGGGCAGTGTGGTCTTGCCGGCGATAACACCGGCCAAGTGTGCCGCACCGCCCGCACCGGCAATAAAGCATTGCACGCCTTGCGCGCTCATTTCCTTGATGTAGTCGAACAACAGGTCGGGCGAGCGGTGCGCAGAAATTACGCGCGCATCAAATTCGACCCCGAAATCCTGCAAGGCACGTGCTGCCTGTTGCATGATTTCCCAATCGTTGGAACTACCCATAATGATGGAAACGAGCGGCTTGGCCATGACTTAGGCTCCCTTGTGGTAACCGACCACGCGCTCGACTTCGTTCTTCGAGCCGAGGATGACGGGCACGCGCTGATGCAGACCTTCAGGCTTAACATCCATGATGCGTTGACGGCCAGTGGAGCTTACGCCGCCCGCTTGCTCGACAATGAAGGACATCGGGTTGGCTTCGTACATCAAACGCAGCTTGCCCGCTTTGCCCGGCTCTTTGGTGTCGAACGGATACATGAAGATACCGCCGCGAGTCAAAATGCGGTGTACTTCGGCCACCATGGAAGCAACCCAGCGCATGTTGAAATTCTTCTCGCGACCGCCGTCCTTGCCCTTGACGCACTCTTCCACGTAACGCTGTACCGGTTCTTCCCAGTAGCGACGGTTGGACATGTTGATCGCGAATTCCTGTGTGTCGGCAGGAATCGTCATCTTCGGGTGCGTCAGCATGAATTCGCCGATGTCGTTATCCAGTGTGAAGCCGTTCACGCCGTTGCCGGTGGTGATGACCAGCATGGTGGAGGGACCGTACAGCGCATAGCCCGCGCACACTTGCTTGGTGCCCGGTTGCAGGAAGTCGGCAGTGGTCGGATTGGTCACGCCTTCAGGGCAACGCAGGATGGAGAAAATCGTACCAACGGAAATGTTCACGTCGATGTTCGACGAACCGTCCAGCGGGTCAAATGTCAGCAGGTACTTGCCCTTGGGATACTTGGCGGGGATAGGATAGATTTCATCCATTTCTTCCGAAGCCATCGCAGCCAGATGGCCGCCCCATTCGTTTTCGGCGATGAAGATGTCGTTGGTGATGACGTCCAGCTTCTTCTGTGTTTCGCCCTGGATGTTTTCGCTACCCGCGCTGCCCAACACGCCGATCAATGCACCCTTGTTAACCGCATGCGCGATCTTCTTGCAAGCGATGGTGATGTCGCCCAGCAGGTCGGTGAAATCGCCGGTTGCGCCCGGTATGTGGCGTTCTTCTTCGATGATGAATTGAATCAGATTCTTGCTCATGCTGCTCTCTCCCAATTAGATTGAAATTTTGTAACCCGTGGATTTTACCTGTTTTCGCAACCGCTCTCCATGCCTGATTACTTAACCAGCGACATGAAGAGTTGAGGCAACCGCTCCGGCAGGCGCGCGATGTTGTCGATCACCGCGTAGTGTTTGCCGAAAATGTCGGCGACATACTCATCCGCCTTGGGGTCAAGGTTGATGCAATACGTGAAAATATTTTCCTGATCCAGCTCGCGCACCGCGATACGGGCATCTTCGATCAACAGGCGCGCATCGCTAGTGTCGATGTCGGCGGGTTCGCCGTCGGTGAGCACCAGCAGCAGTTTTTTGTCGGCCTGCTGATGGCTCAAATAATGACCGGCGTGGCGGATCGCAGCACCCATGCGCGTGGAGAAATTCGCTTCCATTCCCGCGAGACGCGCCTTTACATCGTCGCCCCAAGGTTCGTTATAGCCCTTGAAGTGCCAGTAGCGCACATTGTGGCGCGTGTCGGAATGGAAGCCGCCTATCGCCAGCGGGTCGCCCATTTGGTCTACCGCCCAAGCCAGCAGCGACACCGCCTCCTGGCTCAATTCCAGTTTGGTCTGCGCACAACCATCGGGAATATCGGACAGCGAGGCGGACAAATCGAGCAGCAAGGAAACTGCCACGCTGCGGCCATCGTGGCGATGGCTCATGTTGATACGCACATCGGGCTGCGCACCGCTCTTGAAGTCGATCAACGAACGCACGGCCACATCGAGGTCGAGTTCCGCACCCTCTTCCTGATAGCGGATACGCACTTTGTTTTGCGGCTTGAGCAGGTCGATGATTTTCTTCAGGCGTTTGGCCAGCGCACTGTGCTTGGCCAGCAACTGGTCGATGTGCGCCGGGTTAGCTTTGGGTTGCAGATGTTCGTACAGGCTCACCCAGTCCGGGCGGTAATGCTCGGCGCTGTAATCCCACTCGGGATACATACGCGGCGGAACTTTAAATTCGTCTTCCTGTTCGACTGGCGGACGCGGGCGCTCGTCGTAAACCTCTTCGTCGCCTTCCTCGATGAACTGCCACATCATGCGGTTGTCATCGCGATAGTCGATCTCGGTGTCGTCGAAATAAATTTTTCCGGCGGAGTCGCTGGCGACTTTGGTTTCGGCGATGAACTGCACGCCCAGAATTTGAATGTCGGCAGTGCGGCTTGCGCCTTGCGCCATCAGCTCGTTAAAGCGCGCCACGTATTTGAGAATGACAGAATTGCGGTACGGGTGCGCGGGGTCGAGCAGCGCGCGCGACAGCATGGCGAGACGGTGGCGGATATAGGACACGCCTTCTGCTTGCACAATATTTTCGGCGGGAACCGGATGCAGCTTGCACCACAAGGAACGCAAGCCGGGAAACTCCCGCATCGCCAAATATTCCACGCGCGCATCTTCAAACACCTCGACTGACATGCGCTGGAACGGACTGAGGTTGTCGGCGATCAATGCGGTGGTCCAGCGCCGATGCGCGCTGAGGTGCGCGAGCAGAGCGCGATAGCGGTCGATGCCGCGTATGCCGTTGGGCAGGTCATCATAGGCATCCGGCAAGTGCAAGCCTTGCTCGTTCAGATAGGGAACGGGTTTGCGGATTTCGTCGAAGGCCAGCGAGTAGGGCACGAACAACACTTCCGTTTGCCACAGGGCGCGCAAGTACAAATCCAGCTTGCGCTCGCTGTCGGTGAACAGCGTGCCGTGCCGTTCGCGTTGCACCACCGCGCGGCTGTCGGCGGTTTTTAATTGGAAATATTCCTGCTGGCGGTCGGGATCGTTGGGGTAAGCGAGTACGCCGTAATCAACCCAGTTCTTGATACCGCCCAGCGACAACAGCGTGAACAAATGCGGAACGCTGTCCAGAAAATCCGGCAGGCAGGGGCTGGTGTACATCGAGTCGATGCCGTGCACCTTCGGGCTAGTATTGATCGCCGTTTGCACCACCAGATTGAGGTACTCGGTGAAGAGTTCGCGGCTCTCCAATGCGCGCGCCGCGGCGCCCAGACTCTGCAAGAAATTCGGGATAGCTTTGCTGTTCGGCGATTTGGCCAGCGTGCGCGTGAAGGTGACGACTTCTTCGATCACGCCTTCGCCAAGTATCGCGGCGACCTGCGGCATCTCTTCCAGAAATTCCAGCACCGGCTCTTCGCCGCGCCCGGTGCGGTTGATCGCGTTCGCGCCCTCGATGTAAGCGTCGATACCCGCCGCACTCAGGTGCTTGCGGGCATCCGCCATGCAGTCGTCGAACACGCTTTGCACGCGGGCGAACTTGCATTGCAATTTCTGGCGCTCTTCAGGAGTGGCAAGCATCATAAAGTTTGCGTAGCGATTCGTTCGCCCCCTCTCCCGCAGGCGGGAGAGGGTTGGGGTGAGGGGCGTTGAACGCGCAATGCCATCCGTAAAAACATAGCGATCTTGTTAAACCTCAAACACCGCGTCGATAGCGTGATCCAGCGTGTCGCGAATATCGGCATCGTCGGTGATCGGGCGTACCAAGGCCATGCGGCAAGCGTCGCGCGGGGCAATGCCTTGTTGGATGAGGGTGGCCGCGTATACCAGCAAGCGCGTGGAGATACCTTCATCCAGACCGTGGCCTTTCAGGTTGCGCGCGGTCTCGCCGATCTTCACCAACTTGGTCGAGATGTCGGTGGCGATGCCGGTTTCCTTGCTGACGATGCCGATTTCAACTTCGCTCTTGGCGTAATCGAATTCGAGCCCGGCAAAGCGCTGCTTGGTGGATTGCTTCAGATCCTTCATCAGATTCTGATAGCCGGGGTTGTAGGAAATCACCAGTTGAAAATCGGGGTGCGCCTCGACCAGCTCGCCTTTTTTGTCCAGCGGCAAAGTGCGGCGGTGGTCGGTCAGCGGGTGGATCACCACGGTGGTGTCCTGGCGCGCTTCGACGATTTCGTCCAGATAGCAGA
>CAZXDK010000008.1:0-9052 GCA_964639585.1 uncultured Gallionellaceae bacterium
CCGTTGACCATTTTGCGCCCGGCAAAAACATCCCTGTCGTTTTTCAGGAATGCAGCCATCTGTTCAGGCGGGAAATAGCCGCTACCATCGGTATCCCGCAACGAGGAAAACAACATGCCCCATTGCGCCTCACAGGCGTTGTTCATCAATATGATACGGCTTTGCGCATCTTTGATGAACAATGACACCGGCATCGTGCCGATGATCTCGTTCAAGCGTTCTTCGCCGGCTCGCAACAATTCGGTTTGTTGCTCCATTTCCAGCCTGTCGCTCAGTAACTGCTTCGCCATTGCGTCGACACCCTGGGCTAGCTCCTTCATTTCAATGATGCTTGGAATATGGGCAAGATGTATTTCCAGCTCCCCCTCGCCTATACGGCGCACCAGATTATTCAACTCAGCAATCGGGTTAACGATACTGCGCGAAAAACGCAGCACAAAAAATATCGTAAACCCGAGCAGCACCGCAGAAATAAGCAAACTCGCCAACAACAATTCCAATTTCTCTTTCTGAAAACTCGACTTGCTTATCTTGACAAAGACATATCCGAGTGCGCGGGGCGCCGACTCCCGGTTAAGAGCGTCAATCTCATTCAAATCCAGGGTAAGCGCAGCAACCGGCTCCCGCACCCACAAGAAGTCTTCTGTTTCGAAGAACACACCATTGGAAACATGGGCTTTGATGACATCGTTTTCTGCGTCAGTCATCGTCTTCCCCGCTTGGGCGATAGCTTTCCCCGAATCATCCTGAATTAAAACAAAATCCACCTCTTTCAGCTTCAATGCCGCGACAACCTCTTTCTGCATCTGCTCGACATTACCGGAAAATAAAGCGTACTCACCCGAGGCGCCAATTTGTCTGGCCAGTAGCGTTGCCCGTTCGCTCAATACCGCTTCCATTGAGCTAAAACGGGAATGCAAAAAATAGCCGTCCAAAGCAATGACGGCCAATAACATAGGCAATATCGCAATCAATAAGGTTTGCTGTCGAATATTAAGTATCATTATCTCCCCCCCTCAGCAGATTCGGCATCTCTGATTTGTTTGCTCAGTTCGGCATTTTCTTTTACCCGGATGCCTAAAGAATGCGCGACTTGCTGATTTACGCTCAACTCAAATTCGATCGGATATTGGGCCGCCTGCAATCTGCCTGATTCAATATAATGCTTGGTAAATTGCGCGGCTTGTTTGGCAATTTGTTCCGGCGTGCTGAACACAGCACACAGCGCGCCGGCTCTCACAAAAGATGGCGCAAACCCTACAACCGGATCTTTCTCGCGGTATGTTTCCAGCAAGATATTTCTCATCGTTGACGGGCTGTAAATTTTTGCATCGGGAATGGCCAGCAGCACATCACCGCGTTGCAATACCGATAACAAATCACGATGCAATGTATCCTCTGACTCAAGTTGCTGCTCGCTCAACGCATACCCCTTGTCTTTAATCGCTTTGCGCAAACCAGCCAATCCTTCCGAGTCCGCGGAATACAACAAGCCTATATTTTTCACTTCCGGCAAAACTGCGGCAATCAGCTCAATCTGCCGTTTTCCCGACTGATCCATATAGATAGCTGAAAATTTATTTATTTCCCGATGCCCAAATGACTTTTGCAATAGCTTTTCAAAACCGGATTTGGAAACCAGCACGCTTAAAACGGGAACACGGCTATTTACGGACATCGTTGCCGACTTGATGCCAACCGCCACAATCAAATCGGCATTAGGCGGCAGCGAGGTTGCCTGATTAACGTCCACGGGAAGTTTGCTCAAAAGCACATTTCTGGCAAAGGCTGCCGCGAACTCCCGAAAGGAGGGGTTCTCCTCAGCCATTAACACCGTCACTCGCAATGGGTCGGCTTGCGCAGCACCAAGCGGCAGCAGGAACAAAAAAACGGCGGCGATATATTTTTTTATTTTATCCAACGGAAAAATGAACAACATTAAAAATTGACAGCCGCGGTCAACCAGCCGCGTCGCATGAAGGCAACCTCGGCAACCACATTGAGCGTGCCGTATTTCGTATAGCTCTCCTGGGTCGCATTTTGCACTACCAGTGCTATTTCAGCTTTCTTGCCCTTATTCAGGTTAAAGATTTTTGCAAGACGCAAATCCACACGCTGCATCCGATACTCAGGCGTCACATCGGGACTCACATCACCTACCCGGACTCCCCATCTTGCATAATAACCGCCACTCATCTGCCAAGTATCGGCAATACGTTGCGAGAGCAAAAAACTGTAGCTATGCGTCGGCACCGTCTGGGAATAGTTTGCAAGGTAATCATTCTGATAAAACTGCCTCACCCTATCTCCGATGGAGGAATAGCGGTCAGGATCGAATGGATCGGGCATCGAATTGTAATATTGCGTGGGAATATGCCCCAAAGTTGCGGACGCTTGCTGAAATGCATAGTTCAACACCCAAAAGTCAAATCCTTCATTCCAGCGGCACTTCACCGTGGCATCCACCCCTTTGTATTCAGCAGAAATCAGATTTTTGTAGCTATCCGGAAACCACGTTGCTGACTGGGCGACATATTTGTCCCACCAGATCATGTCGCGCACCTGATCGATATAAGCCCGCGCATCAATGGTGAGGCCCAGTGAGCGGAATTCCCCTATATAACCGACTTCTTTAGACAGCACTTTTTCGGGAACAAGCGGTGTGATCGGCGGCACGTAAGCTCCGCCCAAGATTGTATTATTGGCATCCACGTAAGCCTCGAATATCGCCGGACTGCGCGTGGCGGTGGATATTCCGACACGCACGGTATGTTGCGGTGTCAGATGGTAGTTGAATGAAGCACGTGGCGAGTTATTGCGGTTGCCCATGCCGTTGTCTTCATACATCGTGCCGATATTCAGCACCGAATCATATGTGACGCGCAATTCATCATGCGCAAACACCTGCCAGGAATTCACCATATAGGACTTTGCCAAATACAGCGGATAGTCGGCATAGTCGTGGCGCATACTGCCTCCCCACACCAGGCGGTTGCGGCTTCCAAACTGGTTTGTGTTCTGCACCTCCATCTCGTTGCGCTGGCTATACACCGCGGGCTGGACAAAACCTTGCGCAACGGTCTTGTCTGGCATTTTTTTCCCGTCGCACGCGGCAATATCAACACATACAAGCGGATCAAATGAATTGCGCGAAGAGTGGGAGTAAGTCAGTTTTGACTCGCCATTTGCGGCCCAGATGTGATTCCAGCTCACTTGCTGAAAGTCGCTTTGCGCCGTGGTATTGCGGAATAAACTATCATCCCTGCCGACAATCCCTGAACCATATACACCATTGCTATTGCCCAGTTGCACATCCAGGCTATCCGTTGCCGTAGGACGATAGTTGCTGCGCAAATTAAATACTTTGGTGGCATTGTGATCGTTCATCACCCCGTTTTCCAAACCCGCATCGGAACGGTAGCCGACCGAGAAACGGTAGTCGAAGTGCTCCCCCGTTTTACCATACCGGGCAGAGGCATCTGCGGCATACCCCGCGGTGACAGAAACGCTTGCGCCATCCTGACTCAACGCATCCCGCGTAATAATATTGATCGCACCATAAAATGAATTTGTGCCATAGGAAGCCGACGCAGGCCCGCGCACCACCTCGATACGCTCTATGTCTTCCACCAGCAACGGCAGATCCGACCAGCTCACCGCGCCGAAAGGGGGCATATAGATACTGCGGCCATCGACTAAAATCTGCATGCGGTGGGCAAGCTCATCCGCAGAACCATGAAAAGAAGCCACCGGACGGTTCGCGTCGGCAAAACCCACATACATGCCGGGAACGAGCCGCATCAACTCCGGCACCGAACGGAAACCGGATGCCCTGATCATTTCCCGGTCAATAACAGTCATCGCGCTGGGTGCTTCCGAAAAATGTTGCGACAGGCGTGAGGCGGTTAGAACAACTGGCAATTCCTGAAAATAGGCATCTTCGGCGGGAATATATTCTTCCGCACGGCATGGCGAAGATGATGACAATACACTCAGCGCAAACACCAAGACAGATGACAATTTGATCAACACAACGCTCCCCTTTACTTTTAACTGTTCCAGCTTAATCGTTACCGAACAAGTCACGGCTATAAATTTTATCGGTCACATCCCTAATATCGTCTGTGATGCGGTTTGCAACGATGATGTCAGCTTCTTTTTTGAATTGGACAAGATCGTTTACCACCCTCGAACGAAAAAACTCGGTTTCCTTTAGCGCCGGTTCGTAGACGATGACTTCGATACCCTTGGCTTTAATCCGTTTCATAATGCCTTGAATGCTGGAGGCGCGAAAATTGTCCGAGCCGCTCTTCATAATCAGACGATAAATACCGACAACCTTGGGATTGAGTTTGACGATGCTCGCAGCAACAAAGTCCTTGCGAGTCGTATTCGCAGCAACGATGGCGTGTATCAAATTCTGCGGGACATGCTCGTAATTGGCCAGCAGTTGCCTGGTGTCTTTGGGCAGGCAATATCCGCCATAACCGAACGAGGGATTGTTGTAGTGGTTGCCGATACGCGGGTCGAGGCAAACGCCATCGATGATTTGCTTGGTATCGAGTCCGTGCATCGCTGCGTAGGTGTCCAGTTCGTTGAAGTAAGCGACACGCATGGCCAGATAGGTGTTGGCAAAAAGCTTGATCGCCTCAGCCTCCGTGGGATCTGTGAAAAGCATGCGTATATCTTGTTTGATGGCGCCTTGCTTGAGCAGATTAGCGAAAATTTCGGCACGTTGAGAACATTCTCCGACAACGATGCGCGACGGATACAGGTTATCGTACAGCGCCCTGCCTTCGCGCAAAAATTCGGGGGAAAAAATAATGTTGTCACAGTTGAACCGGGCTCGCGCTTTTGCCGTGTAGCCCACGGGTATGGTGGATTTGATGACCATGACCGCCTGCGGATTGATGCTCATCACATCTTGAATGACAGACTCTATGGAACGCGTATTGAAATAGTTGGTTTCCGGATCATAGTCGGTAGGTGTGGCGATAATGACGTAATCCGCCCCAGCATAAGCATCCTGTTTGTCCAGCGTAGCGCGGAAGTCCAGTTTTTTGTGATTGAGATAGTCTTCCATCTCGACATCTTCAATCGGCAATTGTTTGCGATTGAGCATCTCAACCCGGTCTGGCAATATATCGAGCGCAACGACCTGATTGTATTGTGCCAGCAAAATAGCATTGGAAAGGCCAACATAGCCCGTACCAGCGACCGCAATTTTCATTTGAATATCCCAAACAAGGTGTTAACCAGCAAAGTAACTTGAACGGGATTATATATGCGCCTTACACCCGGCAACTGATGTTATTGCGTCACCCTATCCCGATTTTCCTTGATTCATTCTTTTTCCGCTACAGGTATAATTCGCGCTGTTATCAATATTTTTAAGGAACTATCGTGCCTCTATCGAACCGCGTTCAAGCTATCAAACCCTCCCCTACTCTCGCCGTCACAGCCCGCGCGGCCAAGCTGAAAGCCGAAGGCAAAGACATCATCGGCCTGGGTGCGGGCGAACCGGATTTCGATACGCCGCAGCACATCAAAGATGCCGCGATTGCGGCGATCAACAAGGGTTTCACCAAGTACACCGCTGTCGGCGGCACGCCGTCTCTTAAAGCAGCCATCGTCGCCAAATTCAAACGCGATAACGGCCTTGACTACACGGCCAAGCAGATATTGGTTTCCTGCGGCGGCAAGCAGAGTTTTTTCAATCTGGCGCTCGCGGTCATCAACCCCGGCGATGAAGTGATCGTGCCTGCGCCGTATTGGGTGTCGTATCCCGATATCGTCATCATCGCCGAAGGCAAGCCGGTGATCGTGCAGGCGGGCATCGAACAAGGCTTCAAGATGACTCCCGCGCAACTGGCTGCGGCGATCACACCCAAGACCAAGATGGTAGTCATCAACAGCCCGAGCAACCCGTCCGGCGCGGTGTACACGCTGGAAGACCTGAAGGCGCTGGGCGAAGTTCTGCGCAAGCATCCGAATATCCTGATCGCCACCGACGACATGTATGAACACATTGCGCTGACCGACGCGAAATTCGTCAACATCCTCAACGCCTGCCCCGACCTGTATCCGCGCACCATGGTGCTGAACGGCGTGTCCAAAGCCTACGCGATGACCGGATGGCGTATCGGCTATGCGGCGGGCCCGGAGAACATCATCACCGCGATGGAGAACGTGCAGTCGCAAAGCACCTCCAACCCGACTTCTATTTCGCAAGTGGCGGCAGAGGCTGCGCTGAATGGCGACCAAGCTTGCATCACGCCGATGCTAAAAGCATTCCGCGAGCGCCACGTGTTTGTTGTGGAAGGACTGAACAAGATACCGGGATTGAGTTGCATCATGGCGGGCGGCGCATTCTACGCCTTCCCCGATGCGCGCAAGGCCATCGCCACGCTGCATCAAAAAGGCATCATCAAGGAAGCGACCGACATCGCTTTTTCCGAATACTTGCTGGTGGAAGCCGGTATCGCAGTCGTGCCCGGCTCGGCCTTTGGCAGCGAAGGCTACGTGCGCTTATCCTTTGCGACTTCGATGGACAACCTCGTCAACGCACTGCAACGTTTGGCAAAGGCTCTGGACTGACCGCATCACCGGTTTGAACGCAATACCGGTTCCGTCAAAGTACCCGATAACGCCATCGACGAAGTGCCCCCCCGGCTTTTTAGATCAACCGAAAAGCGCCCCGTTATCTGCGAGCCGGAATTGACGTCAAATGCACCGCTGCCGCTGAGTATTCCAGAAGTAATCCTCAGTTGCTGGAAATGCTGAGCACGGCCATTCGCCTGGAAATTGCCCGTCAACTCGTCAAAATGCGTGCGTCCGCCCGATGCATTTTGACGATTGCCCAGCCGCGCTGTTTCGACCATATCCAAGCCGTTAACAACGCCTTTTTTGACCACAAACACCCCCTCCATTTGCTGGTTTTCGGCAAGCTTGATTAACTTGCTGCTCGAAGCAGTAAAATTTCCTTCACCGGCCAATTCGCCGGTCACCGATAATTTCGGCAATAGCTTGCCCAATTCCACACTTCTAGCCTCAATACGTCCCTGCAACTGCCAACCGTTTTGCCAATTCAACTTTGCTTTCCCGCTCAGGAACCCGCCATAGGCTTGCCCTTCAATAGAAGCAAAGCTTACCTCATCCGCACTCAGCTCGCCCTTGGCGCTCAGATCGCTGAACAACACATTTGGAAATACCGGAAAAGCAGCCTCCTTGACATTCAAAGTAATCAGCCAGCGCTCTTGCGCAGGTTGAATTCCCACATCGAATTTTGCATCATCGCTCCTGATCGCAACCTTGCTTACCTTGCCTTGCTCAATATCGATCTCGCCGTTGAATACTGGCAGCGAAATTTCCTCCCCCTCCATCTTGGCATGCTGCACCGTTACATGCGAAACCGGGAAATTAGCGTTATCGCTTATTGCAAGTAGCCACGCAAGTTGCTTGCCGAACACGGCCCCGGCCACGGTCACATCGATCAAATCGACGCTGCGCACTTCCTTGACGGCGGAAAAAATGGAAAACGGATTAAACGTAACGATTGCATTGCCCACTTTCAGCTCTTGCGCTTCACCGATAGTGACTCCCGCCAACTTGAGCCGGGGCGGCAATGTTGAGGCGCTCAGATTGCCCACGTGAACCGGCTGCTTAAACTGCGCTGAGAGTTTTTGCTCTATCGGCGCAATATATCCCTTCAATGGCAATACGTAAGGAAGGATGACGACTGACAACAATGTGAAAACCAGCAATCCCAGCGCAATTTTCCCTACGGGTAAAGGCTTGCGACGCACTTTTTCGTTCTTTTGCTGCCTGACCTTTGCTGCGGCAGCCGTCACGGGCTGCACCGGAGAGGCCACTTGAATTTTCGCTTGCTCTTTGGCGCGACGTTCAGCGTCCGCCCAAGCTTTAGCCTGCTCATCCGCCAGTCTCTGCGACTCCTGATTAGCCCTTAGCGCAGCGGCCTCTTGCTCAATTTTTTCAGCATCGCGCCTAGCTTGCTCACGCCGCATCAGTTCCAGATTAACGCGCTCATCCTCGGGAATATTTCGCGCCGCCTCTTGTTCGGCCTTCAAGCGCACCAGCTCCGCCTCCTGCTTTACCCGCTCCTCCGCCAAAGCCTGGTTCTCTGATTCGGCTCTGACTCGCGCCGCTTCCTGCTCGGCTTTCAGGCGCACAACATCGGCTTCCTGCTTGACACGTTCCTCCGCCAAGGCTTCAGCTTCAGCCCTGACCTTCGCCGCCGCCACTTCCGTCTTAATTCGCGTCGCTTCCTGCTCGGCTTTCAGGCGCGCAATTTCGGCTTCATGTTCAGCGCTAAAACGTGCAGCATCAGCTTTGTGTCTGGCATGCTCTTCGGTCAAGGCTTTAGTTTCAGCCTCCGCCTTAATTTTCGCCGCCTCCATTTCCGCCTTAATTTGTGCGGTTTCCTGTTCGGCCTTCAGGCGCGCAGCCTCGGCTTCTTGTTTGGCGCGCTCCTCGGCCAAGGCTCTGGCTTCAGCCTCCGCTTTGGCTTTTGCCGCTTCCAGCTCAGCTTTAACTCGTGCGGATTCCTGTTCGGCCTTCAGGCGCGCGGCCTCGGCTTCTTGTTTGGCGCGCTCTTCGGCCAAGGCTCTGGCTTCAGCCTCTGCTTTGGCTTTTGCCGCTTCCAGTTCCGCTTTAGCCCGTGCGGCTTCCTGTTCGGCTTTCAGACGCGCAGCCTCGGCCTCTTGTTTGGCGCGCTCCTCGGCCAAGGCCCTAGCTTCAGCCTCCGCTTTGGCTTTGGCTTTGGCCGCTTCCAGCTCCGCTTTTACCCGAGCGGCTTCCTGTTCAGCCTTCAGGCGCGCGGCCTCGGCTTCTTGTTTGGCGCGCTTCTCGGCCAAGGCTCTGGCTTCAGCCTCCGCTTTGGCTTTGGCCGCTTCCAACTCCGCTTTAGCCCGTGCGGCTTCCTGTTCGGCTTTCAGGCGCGCGGTCTCGGCTTCTTGTTTGGCGCGCTCCTCGGCCAAAGCTCTGGCTTCAGCCTCCGCTTTGGCTTTGGCCGCTTCCAGCTCCGCTTTAGCCC
>CAZXDK010000008.1:9152-55753 GCA_964639585.1 uncultured Gallionellaceae bacterium
GCTCTGGCTTCAGCCTCCGCTTTGGCTTTGGCCGCTTCCAGCTCCGCTTTAGCCCGCGCGACTTCCTGTTCGGCCTTCAGGCGCGCGGCCTCGGCTTCTTGTTTGGCGCGCTCCTCGACCAAAGCTCTGGCTTCAGCCTCCGCTTTGGCTTTGGCCGCTTCCAGTTCCGCTTTTGCCCGAGCGGCTTCCTGCTCGGCTTTCAAGCGCGCCGCGTCGGCTTCGGCCTTTGCCTTAGCTGCGGTTTCCAATTCTTTTTGGACTCGCGCAGCCTCTTGCTCTGCTTGCAATCGCATCGCTTCGGTCTCTTGCTTGAGACGGGCATCAGCTTCTGCTCGCGCCTTGGCCATAGCCTCTTGCTGCAATTTGGCTTGCATGGCTAATCTTTCAGCATTCAGGCGAGCCTCGGCCTCTTGTTTTGCTTTAGCCTCAGCTTGCTCTCTCAAAAGCGCATCTTGCTTGGCTCGCATATCTGCTTCAATTTTATTTCTTGCCGCCACCTCTGCCGCAAGCTTTGCATTGGCTTCCGCCCTGGCATCCGCCTCAGCTCTGGCCTTCATCTTGGCGGCCTCCAAGGCAGCTTCCAACTCGTTACGAGTATGGTCTAAGCCGGCATCTTTTTTTGCACCCGGAGTAATTTGTTGCTGTGTCGGCACCCTAAAAAGTCCGGTGAAATCCAGCTCACCGCCAGAATCAGGTGTAACGATTTTCGGAATGGCTATCTGCGGCTCAGCAAAGGGATTAGCTTTATCACGGGTGTATCCCGCTAACGCTAGCTGGCGAAAAATCTCCGGCAACACGGAACGCAAACTGGGGGCTGCGCGCTTTTCTATCTCATCAAAAGTGGATTTACCATCAACCAGAAACAGCGCGCGTTTAAGATCTCCAGACAAACTTCCGTCTTTGGACTTAATCTCATTCTCACCTTTACTTGTCCTGACAAATACCGTTTTATTATCCATGCTGAATTATCTTAATCAATTTATCGACCACCACGCGCACATTTTCAGTAATGTGCGAAGTTATCAGATATTCCTCTCTCATTCCACGCCTTACGAAAAAATAAGATAGCCAAAATTTAAAAAACAGAAAAAATATCCACTCAAGTATTGACCAAAACATGCATAACGCTTAGTATGCGCGCCTTCATCAATTCCCTGATAGCTCAGTCGGTAGAGCGACGGACTGTTAATCCGCAGGTCCCTGGTTCGAGTCCAGGTCGGGGAGCCAAAAATTTCAAGCACTTAGCCCATCCATCCGGTTGGGCTTTTTGCTTTTCAGAGTTCAACATTCAAAAAGTCCGCAGCTCGGCATTGAAACCCTTGCCCTATAAGGGCTCCAGAGGCGAGAAAATCCGATGGTGGGTGCCTGATAGTCCGTGGGTGGGGGATGGAGGGGGATGCGGGGCAGGGGAAAAGCTGGAAACCTGCGAAACTGAAAAGCTGAATCTAGCTCGACTCGATCACTCTCGCCACATCACTGCACCAGCAGCCTGCGAACGGCAAGCGCTTGATGGCGTAGCGGCCTTTTGCGTAGCCATGAAGCGCGACGGCGTGAAGCGGCTGCGGCAACGGAGGGAAACCAGCGGGTTACAGCGCGCAAGCCGATGGCGGCTTTATGCCTTCGGCGCTCTGTCCGATACCGCTGCACTAGCCGACAGCGAACCGCAAGCCCTTGGCGAGGCCTTTTTCGCGAAGGGCGCAGTGGTGAAGTGGCGGCGGCAAAAGAGCGGGCGCACTTGGCTACAGAGTGCAAGCAGAGGGCGGTTTCTTGCCTTCTGCGCTCTGTCCGATACCGCTGCGCTAGCGAAGGCGCGGGGCTTGCGGGGTTTATTGCAAGCGCCGTGACTGAGCGGTCAGGTAGCTTCAATCAGTGCCAGAATGGGGAGCGCACAAGTCCGCCGGATGATTCAGCTTGACCGCGCCTTTGAATGCCGCATATACTTCTTTCAACAACACCCGCCACGCCTCTGATTCAAGCGCACCCCGGCGGGTTTTTTTATGCTCATACGCCCTATGCCATTCACTAAACCAGCCATAGACATTGACGCGCAAATCGCTTTGCTGCGCTCGCGCGGGTTGACCATCACGGATGAAGACCGCGCCCGGCATTACCTGCGTTTCATTGGTTACTACCGGCTTTCCGGCTATGCTCTGGTCTTTCAGGTGAATTACAACACCGATGGTTCGCATCGTTTTCACCCCGGCGCGAACTTTGACGACATTCTTGATCTTTACATTTTCGACCGCAAATTGCGCTTGGCCGTGCTGGACGCGCTGGAGCGCATCGAGGTTGCCATCCGGTCTTCGCTGTCGCACGAAATGAGCATAATCCACGGAACGCACTGGTTTATGGATGCCGCGCCTTTCGTCCCCAATTACGACCACGCCAATTTCCTGGAGCACGTCAAAAAGGAAATCGGACACGATCCGGCAAGGGCACACGCCCGGCAAGTTTTCATCCAGCGCTATTACGACAAATACGGTGATCCTGAACTGCCGCCTTCGTGGATGGTGTTCGAGGTGCTTTCATTCGGCACGGTATCGCAAGTATTCAAGAAGCTGAAACGGGAAAACCAGAAGCCCATTGCAAAAGTGTTTGGAGCCGATAGCGGTGTGCTGGCTTCATGGCTGCACGCGATTTCATATTTGCGCAATCTGGTCGCGCACCATCAGCGCTTGTGGAACCGCTCGTTCACCATCAAGCCGATTCCAGCCAAACGCTACGCCGACGATCTGAAAGACCCGTCACGCTTTTATGCCCAAGCCGTGATAATTCAGGCATTGCTGAAAACCATCGCGCCAGATTCCCAATGGTCGCAGCGCTTGGCGCAACTCATGGCCGAACATCCAAAAGTGCCCGCTCATCGCATGGGGTTTCCCGCTGATTGGAAGACGCGCGAGATATGGCTACCGTAAAAGCAGAATCTGTACCCGTCACACTCGACGCATCGACGCGAACCGGTTGAATTAACGGGGAACCTTTGGAGGGGGCTGGGGAGGCGAAAACTTGGAAACCTGAATTTCTGGAAACCTGACTGTGCTGGTGTCGAGTCGTCGGGTGCGGCGGTTTTTGTGATCAGTCAGTGTGGTTGTGTTTTGCACAAGGATTTCACATTTATGCTAACATTTGCACATGAACTGGCGGATAATTTACTTCTCTGAACGTGTGCGATCTGATGTGCTGGCTTTGCCTTCCGGCATTCGAGCAGATTACCTGCGTTTGGCTGAACTGATGGAAGAGTATGGTGCTGACTTGAGAATGCCGCACTCCAAAGCAATGGGGAGTGGTTTGTTTGAATTGCGTCCAAAAGGCCCGGAGGGAATCGGTCGTGTGTTCTACTGTACTCAGGTAGGGCAATTGGTTGTTGTGCTTCATTCATTCGTCAAGAAAACACAAAAAACACCGCGTAATGAATTGGAAATTGCGACTCGTCGCTTGAAGGAGGTTAAAAATGCAAAATGAACGGTTCAGTCCTGTTGCACACGATGAGGCGTTTGTTGCTCAGATGTTGAGTGATGCCGATACAAAACATGCCTATGATGAGCTTGAGGAAGAGTATGCCGCTCTCCACGCTGTATTGCGTGCTCGACGTGAGGCTGGCTTGACTCAATCCGAGATTGCTCAACGCATGGGTACAACAACCAGTGCTGTATCTCGTCTGGAGTCATCTCTGATCAGTCAGAAGCACTCACCCAGTTTTTCGACATTGAAAAAATATGCTCATGCATGTGGGAAAAAGTTGGTGATCAGTTTGGCGTAAGTTGTGTTGTTTCAGATTTTCAGGAATTCAGGTTTTCACCTTTTCACGGAATGGCAGGATTTCAGAATTTCTGCCTCCCCACCGCCTCCTGTATTTTTCGGACTGATCATTGCTGACGGTCGCCATTGACCGGAGGTGGCACACTGGAGACGACTGCTCGCAAATGTGTTGCCGCGAACACTGAGTTTCGCGGGAGGCAAACGCGCGCCGGGTATATTTGCCGATCAACCGGCGACGTTGATTAGTACCGTGACAGCCTGCATTGCCACACTGAAACTACCCCAACGCCCCGAGCGAGTCGATCACGCGCAAAGATTAAAGACGATCAAAAAAACTTTCGCTATTGACTATGGCACGGCAGGTTGCGCGCGACTTCACTTATGCGCAAAGATTGCTCTTAACCGAGTGCCATGATGTCCGGCCCTAATTTTTCCTGCGTTCTTTCATGGCCATGTCCGTCAGGAGATACAGCACTGAGGCATAATATCCTTGTTTCACATCCCAAGAGCCGCCCCGAAAAGCGTACGAGTTGGGATAATCGAGCACCCATTGCGCTAGCTTGTGTACACCAACCGAAGTATCGTAGGAATCCACACTATCATTTTTAAGGTTAGCCCAAGAGGGTAGGAAACGCGCTCCCTTAAAATATTCCCAGAATTGTCGATAGGGTTTAAGCAATGCCGCCGATTCGTGGCGACTCCACAGCAGATACAGTGGAATACGCACTGCCTCATAACCAAATCGCTCTGGAAAATAATCGGAAGGCGCCACCTGTTCGGTAAGTATCAGCCAGTCGGGAGGAAGCCCCCAGCGGCCAAAATTCGCGTATTGCAAGATAGTCAAACCGGCTTTGGAAAGCTCCGCCCATTCGGGCGCAGGGTCGGCTTGGGCAATTTCGTCCAAGGCGGGAAATATCCAGTAGGACAGATTGATCGTGATTCCTTTGGGTTTGTCAAAACCCTCCACCCCTGGCAAAAGAATAAGACCCTGCGGGGCTTTGCGTAGCAATTTCTCGCGAATATCGCGCGCAATTTTCTGGCTTGCTTGTAAATATGTCGGCGCATGCCATTTATTGGATGCGCGCAATAATGCCCAAGCCACCAGCAAGTCACCATCGCTTGCATTATTTTTATCCGTGATGCCGCTCTGGGGCGTCCACCGCCAGGACAACAAATTATCGCCACGCACCTGCAAATTGTTTTTTGTCCACTGCCATATATTCTCGAACGCGGCGGGATCGCCATAATACACGGCAAGCAGCATGGCGTAGCCTTGCCCCTCTGAATGACTGATCCCGCCCTGCCCCGTGTCTACCACACGGCCATTCGACTCGACAAAATTTTGTTTGAATATCTTCCACTCGGCTTCCGAGCCGAAAGCCTTTGCGCCGAACAACAGCAGAGCGGATGCAATTAAGCTGTGCGCTATAATTTTCCAAGGATTACGGAGGGGGGTCTTTACCATACCTAAGCGTAGCGATAATGAGAAAACTGATTTACGAACATTTTTTCCTTGATCCAAAAAAACACCCACCCAGCCATGCCGCTTAACCAAACACCTAACCATCAGAATTAACATGTGAATTTGCACATGGCGTATACTGAACACCGTGCTTTTATACTATCCGCCATTGGCTAGTTCAAGTATGCATGTACTCCAGAGCAAGTATAAAGCAGGTCGGATTCCATAGGAGAATAAATCGTGCAGGACGGAGAAAAAATCGTTGTTGACACAGCCGCCGGAAAAGACACCGCAGGCCAACACAATATGGGTCAATATCTTGAAGAACGGGCAAAGCTCGATTCGATGTTCGAGGAGGAATTCCACAAATTTATCACGGTGATGTTCACTGACCTAAAGGGTTCAACGACGATTGCCGAGAATGAAGGCGACATCGTCAGCCGCATGATGATCAAGTCTCAAAATGAAATTCTCCTGCCTGCGATCAAAGAGAATAATGGCATCTTCGTCAAATCAATAGGCGATGGCAGTTTATCGTATTTTGAAAATGCGCTTGACGCGGTGCGTGCCGCAGTACGTATTCAGAAGGAAATGGATACGCTCAACATGTCCCATAAATTCAAGTTCCCGGTATTGATGCGCATCGGCATGCACTCCGGCAAATGTGTGGTCGAAGAAAACGATATCTACGGCGATGTGGTAAACACCGCTTCCCGCTTTGAATCTTCTGCCGATAGCGGCGGCATCCTTTTGTCCGAGGACACCTACAATGCCCTGTCCGACAGATCGGAAATTTATTGCCGCTTCGTCAAGCAGGTCACGCTCAAAGGCAAAAAGGATACGTACAATGCTTACAAGGCATTTTGGAATCCCAGGGAAATCGAGCTCGATAAACAGGGGCAGGATACAACGCACCAACCGAAGGCAACCGTTCCGGTTCGCTCATCCGGAATAAGTATGTTCATTGGCGCGGCGGCTCTCATAGTGTTTGTACTGCTTCTGACCCTGGCTGCAAAATATTTCGGATCGGCGCATCAAACTGAAAACAGTCGCTCCATAAACGACTCTGCCAATTCCGATGCCTCGCCAAGTGTGACGAAGTAACTGCCCGCATATATAATCACGGCTCGCTCTCATCCCTCTCCAGGATTAGATTGATCAATCAGCAGCCGATATGCAAGGAACCGGCATTAATCGCCTTAATGCATAACATACAAACAATTAGCTTGAAAAAGCTGCTCTCAGATATTGGATACCATGACCGGGGTCGGCAGATTGCTGCGGCAGGACTGGTGTTGATTGGCGTCCTGCTGTACCTGCTGCAATTTACCTACGCCTATTTTGATCAATCAAAACAGATGTACCTTGGCTGGGGCTGCCTTGCCGTCATATTCCTGCTGTACAAATATAAAAAATCCCGGCAACACCCTTTTCGGCTGATAGTCCTGTTGCTGGCAACGTTTATCGCACTGCGTTATTTTGAGTGGCGCACTTTTGACACCTTGCTATACACCGGGCCTATGGACTTTATCGGGATGTCGCTGCTTTATCTGGTGGAGGCTTACGGGCTGGTTGTTTTTTTAATGGGCTTATTCCTCAACATCTGGCCTTTGGAAAGCGAAATTCTGCCGCTGCCGTCAGATGTGGACAAACTACCCACGGTGGATGTGTTCATCCCGACCTATAACGAGTCTGACGACATTATTCGCATCACGGCAACCGCAGCCACGCAGATGAAATATCCCAAAGAAAAGCTGCGGATCTACATTCTGGACGACGGAAGTTCACAGGCTAAACGCAGCAACCCGAAAAACGGGGCAGAGGCATGGGAACGGCATTTCCGCTTAAGACATATGGCCGCTGATCTTGGCATCGGCTACCTTACACGGGAAACCAATCAGCAAGCCAAGGCGGGAAACCTCAATCATGCGCTGGGGCATACCGACGGCGATGTGGTGCTGATCCTCGACTGCGACCACGTGCCCACCAGCGACATCCTGCAAAACACCATCGGGCATTTCATTGCCGATCCCAAGCTATTTCTGGTGCAGACGCCGCATTTTTTTATCAATCCCACCCCAGTGGAAAAAAATCTGGAAGGCCGGGCCAATCCTCCCAGCGAAGGCGATATGTTCTATCGCCGCATCCAGGTCGCGCTGAATTTCTGGAACGCCAGCTACTTTTGCGGCTCGGCGGCTTTGTTGCGACGCAAGTACCTGCTGGAGGTGGGGGGAATTTGCGGGACGACGATTACCGAAGATGCCGAGACAGCCTTCCAATTGCACAGCCGGGGCTACAACAGCATTTACATAAACCGTCCCATGGTGTGCGGCTTGTCACCGGAGTCTTACGACGACTTCGTGGTTCAACGCTCGCGCTGGGCGCAAGGCATGACACAAATGCTCGTGCTCAATAACCCGCTTAAAACAAAAGGCTTGTCCCTGCCGCAGAAAATACTCTATTTCAATTCCTGCTTTTTCTGGTTATTCGGCTTCCCGCGTTTTGTCTATTTCATCGCACCCGCGACGTATCTCATTCTGGGATTGAACATCTACCATGCGTCCTGGCTGCAAATCATCGCTTTCACCTTGCCTTATGTATTGAGTATTTACGTGGTAATGGATTATTTCTACGCAGGTTCTCGCCAGCCATTTTTCTCCTCAATTTACGAAAGCGTACAGTCGCTGTTTCTGATTCCGGCAATAATTTCCGTGTTGATCAATCCCTGGAAGCCGTCATTCACGGTAACGCCCAAGGGAAAGACCAACGATAAAAATTATTTGAGCCCTCTTGCCGCACCTTTTTTTCTGGTTATCGCCATCAATATCGCCGCGGTGTCAATGGCTGCCGTCAAGTGGTTTAGCGAGCCCATCCTGCGCGATGTGATTCTGGTTACGGGAGCCTGGAGTATTTACAACCTTTACTTGTCGCTGGTATCTCTGGGGGCGTTCTGGGAGCGCAAACAGGTGCGCAAATTTTATCGCATCAGCGCCAGCGGTGCTGTTGCCGTGTATTTTCCGCGCACAGGGGAGCGCTATTCCGGCGAGGTTCGCGATGTCTCCTTGACCGGCATCGGCTTTGAAATTCAACTGCCTTTCGCCCCCAAGGAACGGGAACAGGTAACGCTGGAAGTCGAGGACAGCTATGGGCAAAAATTCCGCTTTGAAAATATTATTCAACGCGCGCTCAAGCGCAATGGCAACTACATGTGTGGCAGCGAATTCATACTTGAGCTGGAGTCTTACCCCCAAGTGGTCAGATATGTTTTTGGAGATAGCCGGCGCTGGCAGGAAAATTGGGATATGAAATCAAAATCGGGCGGCACGCTTAGCATGCTATGGTATTTCTTAAACACCGGGGTGCTGGGTTTCTTTGGCTCTGTTATTCCCCTGCTAAAACTTTTTTTACTGCAAATCTGGAAGCTCTGCGTTAAATGGTTCACTACGCCCATCTTGCGCGACATCGTGCTGGCAGCGAGCAGTTGGTGCGTTTACCACTTCTATCTGATACTGGGATCCTTTATCCAGTTATTGAATCACAAGCAGGGTCGCAAGCTGCAACGCTATCAGACCAGCGGCACAGCCACCCTGTATTTTCCGCGCCTGGATGCCACCTTGCAGGGCGTGATGACCGATGTCTCGATGACCGGCATAGGCGTTATAGCCGAGCTGCCCTTTCAGATCAGAGCACAGGAACATACAACCATCAGAGCCGTTGGAAAAGATGGCGAAGAGCGCCGTTTTCCCTGCCTGATACAACGCGTAATCAAACGCGATAATAAGACCCTATTCGGCGCAGAATTCATCGTGGACGTGGCCTCTTACCCCAATATCGTCAATTTTGTCTATGGCGGCAATCGGCAGATGCTCAATTCCGTATCGGTATCCGGCGAGGGCATGTTTGAACAGGCGGGTCAGGAAATTTTGAATACGGTTAAGCATATGTTTAATATTCTGGGCGGTGTGCTGGCTTATGTTTTCTTGAATCGGGACGCAATTGAACGTCGGCAGGATAATGGCGCTTATCCTGCCGACGCTGAAGAAACAAGACAAGTAAAGTCGCCAGACAGTCGTTTGGTGAAAGGTATACTTACCGGTGTCGGCAAAATGCTGGCCTTAATATTTTTGAATCCCAAGGAAAATAAATAACAATGAAAAAGGTATTGAATCGGCTGGTAAAGCTGGCCATGACGGTCATGTTTTTTGCTCTTCCGCACTTGACCTGGGCTGAAACGATCAAGATACCTCTGCAAAAATTAACGGCATCCCCCTCCCTCGAATTGCGCTGTCTCCATAGCATGCAGGATATTTCCATCCCTTTGCCGGAACGCTGGAAAGTGCGCAAGGCGGTGCTTAAGCTGCATTACACGGCGTCGAATAATATGGTTGCCGACCTGTCGCAGCTCGTGGTCAAGGTTAACGATCAACTCGTGACGCAATTAAAAACCAATCCCATGGCGCCCGGCGTAACCCATTACATTGAGCTTCCCGTGCCTTATCTGAAGGCGGGCTACAACACCCTGTCGTTCGAGGTTGCGCAGCATTACGCACGGGATAACCAGTGCGAGCAGCCGTGCTCCCCCGATTTGTGGACCAACATCAATGTGCAGGAATCCTCAGTGGAAATGGATTATGAGCTCAGACCCATCCCATTAAGGCTGGGCGAGGCAAACGCATGGATTTTCGACCCCAAGCAATTTCCGGAAGCAACCGTCAACATGATCGCGGACACCTCGACGCCGGAGGCAGTCACGATGGTCGCAATCGCCGCCTCCGGCATAGCCCGGCACTTCGATTATCGCAAAGTGAAGTTCACCCATTCCACAGACATCAGGCCGGATGTTGACAATGTGCTGATCGGGTCGACCGCTTTTGTCACTCAATTGCTGACCAAATACGGCATCAGGCAGGAACCTTTTGAAGCCGGACTGCTCCGGGTTCTTTATTTGCCGAAAAGCGATGGAGGCACGGACGGCCTGCATGCCCTGATGGTGGTGACCGGAGAGAAACCGGCCGCGATCAAGGTTGCCGCCGAAACCTTTGCCAACATGTCCCTGCCCTACCCCGGCACCGAAAAGATGTTTGCGCATGAATTCAGCATGCCGGATATTTCCATGTATAGCGGCAGGCGAGAACTCATCGCCGACAAAATTTACGACTTCAAAACCCTGGGCTTGTCTTCCGCGAAATTCGTAGGCTATTCCGGCGGGTATTCGGAAATAAATTTCCGGCTGCCGCCGGATTTCCTGATCAAGCAGAACCAGTTTGCAAAACTGGTGCTGAATCTTTCTTATGGCTCAGGCATGCGCCAGGACTCTTCGCTTAACTTTTCGTTGAACGGCAAAACGGTGCGCGACATCCACCTGGATAGCCCTAACGGAAATTATATCGATGGGTACAAGCTTGAAGTCCCCACCTATTTGTTCAAGCCGGGAACGAACATCATTTCCTTCCGCCCCTATTTGAACACGCACCGCCAGGCGTGCGACTCATCCAACCCGGACGGGATGTTCGTGTCGCTTTTCGACAACTCCACCATCATTTTTCCGCCGATGCCGCATAACGTCGAAATGCCCAAACTGGAACTGTTTACGCTTAACGGCTTCCCGTTCACGCGCTGGCCGGACGGATACGAAACGCAAATTTATTTGCCGAAACCGGATAGCGGCTCGATAGACTCGGCGCTCAACTTGATAGGCATGATTACCCAGAAAAACGGTTTTCCCTTGTTCGGTACACAAATTGTGTTTTCCGAACCCAAAAATTACAAGGGGGAATTGCTGGTGATCGGCGAAGCCGCATCCATACCCAAATCCATCATGTCGCATGCCCCGTTGCAGCCGAATGGCATCGCTAACGTGGACTATCCGATTTCGCGGGGCTGGGATTCCGAAACGTCGATTGCCAGAAGTAAACAACAGGGCGGACTGGGTGAAGGTTCCGGTCTGGTGATGGAATTCGAGTCCCCCGATATAAAAGGCCGCACAGTGGTATTGGTTACCGCGCAAACTGAAAAAGAGTTGCTGCAACTCAGCGATGCCCTGTTATCGCCCAGCGTACAGAACAGCGTAAGCGGCGATGGCGCGCTGCTCAAGCTCGATGTGCCGGAGTATGAGGTCACCTCCATGTTGGCGGGGAAAAAATACACCACCGGAGACAAAGGAGAAACCTTCGGGATTGATGCCTTTCTTTACGGGAACATCTACGTTTTATATGGCTTGATCATATCCGCAATAATCCTGATAAGCATGATCGGATACTGGCTACTGCGCAGATATCGCCGCAAGCGCGTAACACATGAACAAGTCTAATGGAGCCATGACGAACACTATGCCGGTTTTTCGCGGGCTGATACTGCTGGCTTGCACCACAATTCTGGTATTCGCGTGCTTGCCGGTGCATGCCTATGAGACTGGCAACAAAAACAATCAACAGGCGCTGATCAATCTGCTCGTCAGGGCCGGAAAAAATGAGGAGGCAGCCACCCTGATGCGTTCTCTTTATCCGAATGGCCCGCCGCTTGGAGGCGAACTGGTGGTGGAATATTACGATGTCATCGGCAATACGGACAAAGGCTGGGCGGAAGCAAAAGAGGCGCTGGAAAGACTGGTCAAGGCTGCACCCGATGATGTGCGTTACCGCCTGGGACTTGCCCGGCAGTACGCGCGGCGTGAAACCACACGCCGCCGCGGAATGCAAATATTTTCCGAGCTGATCGGGCAGCCTTACTTAAGGGATCAGGTGCTGAAAGAGTGGCGGCATGCGCTGATAGTTTCCGCCAACAATTTGGCCAGCGTCCCTTTGTATCAGGAATACCTCAAGGCAGATCCGGGCAATAGAGCGATGCTGGATGCTCTTGCCAGCGTGCAGCATGCCGAGGCAAAACGCTTGCCTTGGCAAATGCGTAAAAAAGCCGAGCTGCAACTGGCGGAAGGACACCCGGAGGAGGCGATGGCCACACTCAAAAAAGCCCTGCAACTTGACCCCCAAAATGCCTGGGTGCGCTTCGATTTATCGCGCCTCTATCACAAACAAGGCCAGCAGGCGCAGGGACGCGCGCTGATGGGACAGGGCATGGCATTTGTGCCGGGCAATACTGACATCCTGTATGCCACGGCAATGTATTTCAGCCTGCTGGACGAGCCGGAAAATGCGCTGCACCTGCTGGAGAAAATACCGGCATCCAAGCGCTCGCCGGCGATGAACAGCCTAAAGCAGAAATTGGCGCTCCAAATAAAAAATCCTCAGGAAAAAAACACCACACGAACGGGCGATGCGTCTGCCGACGCCGAAAATCAGCCCGGCAAGTTTCGTGACATCGCGGATGCCCAGTTGGCTGAGGGAAATAACGAAGCGGCTGTCGCCACGCTCAGAAAAGCCGTGCAACTCTACCCGACCGATGCCTGGGTGCGTTTCGATCTGTCGCGGCTATACCATAAACAAGGCGACCAGAAACAGGCGCGCAGCCTGATGCTGGAGGGCTTAATTGTCGCGCCGGGCGATGACGATATGCTGTATGCCGAAGCGCTCTATGTCAGCTTGCTGGGCGAGAGCAATAATGCCTGGAGTTTGCTGCAACAAATCCCCGCCGAGCGGCGTTCACCCGCGATGCAGCGGCTACATCAAAAATTGGCGCTACAGCTTCAGGTTGAGCAAGCGCTGGCGCTGTCCCGCTCCGGCAAACCCAACGAGATGCGCGCAGCAATGCAACTGGCCGAAGCCGATGCCGGTAGCGATGCGGATATGGTCGCTATCGTTGCCAACGCATGGGTAGACTTGAACGATCCCGCTCACGGTATTTCCCTGATGAGAAAACTGGCGGCTCAGCCATCGGCCACCAAAGATACCCATATCTATTTTGCGAAGCTGTTAAACCGGACGGAACAAAACGGGGAACTCGCGCCTGTTCTGGAAAAACTTGACGCCGCCGAGGATTTAACGCTAGAAGACAAAAACAACCTGCGCTATTTTAAAACTTCACTCGCCGTGAGAAAGGCCGACATTTTGCGCAACGCGGGGGATTTCGACGCGGCGAAAGCGGCGCTTGCGCCCCTGTTAAAACAGTATCCCGAAGACACCGATCTGCTGCTGGCTCTGGCGCGTGCGCATAGCGCAGCACATGAGCCGCAACAGGCCACAGCCATATACCAATGGATACTGGACATTCCGCAAAGAGAAATTCAAGCCAAACTGGAAAAAACAGATGAGCTCGCCCTCAAATTCGATTTTGGCGCTTTCGAACCGGTCAATGTGCGGGTGCGGACAGCGCTTGCCAGAGCGCTGGGTGAAGAAGGCTATCAGGCCGATGCACAGCGACAAATTGAAATCGTACTGGCGAACACCCCGCCGGACGATTTTGACAGCCGTATGTCGCTTGCCGACTGGTATATCGAGATGGAAAACAACGCCGCCGCGCATGCCATCATCAAACAAGCCAGAAAAATAGCACCGGGCAACACGCGTGTACTAGTTCAGGCTGGCCGCCTTGCCTTAGCCGAAAAACACTATCGCGAGGCGATGACCGATTTCAAACAGGCCAACGCCAGCGACGAAATTGCCGACATGGAGCGACGCCGTGCCCGAGGGTATGTTGCAACGGGGACAGATTACCTTAACAAACCCGGTGTTTCCCCTGGCATTTCCAATTTGACCAAACTGGAACTTCCCGTCGAAATACATATGCCGATTGGATATGGCGGCGAGCAGACTTTTGTCTCTGTTGACCCGGTCTACGCAAATGCGGGGGCGCTACAGCTTGCCGACAACTATGACTTTCTGCGATACGGAAAAACTCTGGCCATGGATCCCGGTATGTATAGCAGAGCCGTCGCATCCCCCCAGGATGTACGGGGAGTCGCACTGGCAGCGGGTTATGAAGGGGACGGCTTGCGTGTCGACATCGGTTCCACGCCGCTGGGATTTCCGGTGCTGGACATCGTTGGCGGAGTCAAATGGTCGCATTACACCGCGACATCCGGATTCTCCTTCGAGGCATCGCGCCGTCCGCTGACCGGCAGCCTGCTTTCCTATGCCGGAGTGTATGACCCGGTCACCCGCGAAATTTGGGGCGGCGTACGCAGCAACGGCGCCAGCATGCATATCAGCCGGGACAACGGGCGGCTCAGCGGTTTTGTAGACTTGGGATATTATTTGCTAACCGGAAAAAATGTTTTGAGCAACACGGAACTCACGTTGCGCACCGGCTTCGACTGGAACTTCATCCGCACCGAAGACTCACGCCTGAGTCTGGGCCTTGCGCTCACCAACTTTTCCTACCGCGATAACTTGCGTTACTACTCCTTTGGTCACGGCGGTTATTATAGCCCGCAAAGATATTCCTCCATCGCCCTGCCCTTCCGCTGGACCGGCCACCAGGAACGCTGGTCGTATTTGCTGCAAAGCTCGGTGTCAACTTCGGCGAGTTATGAAAAGGATATGCCCTTCTATCCGACGGATGCAGGCTTGCAGGCACAAGGCATAACAAACGCCGCCGTTGCGGCGCCCATCTATGCCGGAGGCGACGGGCGGGGAACGGGATGGTCGCTCGGCGGTGCGCTGGAGTACAAAATCTCCCCGCAATTATTCGGTGGCATGCAACTTTCGCTGGATCGATCCGATTACTACACACCGAACACCGCTATTTTCTACTTGCGCCATATGTTCGATGCACACTCGGGCGCCGCGCCCTATCCGCCCGATCCGGTCAAGGCCTATTCCCGTTTCTGATTACTTGTTTGCGTCGTACTCGATCCAACCCGCGCCCTTGGAAAGAATATAGTATTGCTTGCCGTTGAGCATGACTACGACATCCTCGTTCTGCGCAACAAATTCCGTGGCAGGCAAGTCGCGCACGTAGTCGTCCATGCTCAGACTGTTCTTGCCGAAAGGAGTGATGGTCAAAAAATTGGCCAGCAATTGCGAAATAGCCAGATAGCTGGTCGGCTTGGTGACTAGCACCGGCTTGGCGCTCGGGTTGTCAGGCAAACCTATCAACTTGATCCCCACCGGCACGGTGCTGATGAGCGGAGTGGGAATTTCGCGCATGCCGGCAATTTGCATTTTGTCGCCGCGCACCGAAGCCCCGTGTTCCGCCACCAACACCACCACGGCGCGCCGCCCCGATGCCTGCAATACGCTGAAAAAGCGGTCGAGGTCAGCGAGCAGCCGGGTCAGGCGCTGGGGATATATCTCCATACTGTTCGAGCGGCGGCTGTCGCCTTTTTCGTTTGAATAGTAGTTGCCGTCATGCAGGCTCACCGTGTTGTAGTACAAAGCGACGCGCTCAGTTGGCAATTGCATGCGCTTCCCCCACCATTTCGACAACACTTCGTAATCGTCATGCACCGGCGAACCGTCAAAGCTTTGCAGGTAAGCCGGCAGGCCTTTGACCTCGAATGGCGGCACATTAAGTCCACCGCGTTCGCGCACATCACTCAGAAAGTCGCCGTAGTGTCCATCGTGATTCATGAGCAGTTGCCGCTCAAAACCGGCCATTTTCAAATTATCCAAAGTAAAACACTGCGCTTGGGTCGGTTCATACAGCGACTTGTGACTGGACTGGCCACAGCTGCCGCGCAGCAAACGAATAGCGGCGGGACCACTGTAGGAAGCGGCTGAGCTGAAATTGGTATAGACAATATCAAAGCGCTGCAAAAATGGATTATCACGCTGCTTGGTAAACTCCAGGTCGTCCCATGACAGCGAACAGATTTGCAAGAAAATAATATCAAAAGGTGCGTCCGCTTTGGCGGGCGGTGTGAATGAAACCGAGCGTGTAGCCTCGTTGCTGTAAAACGCATTGAGCTGTCCGTTCAGGCTGGCATCGGTGGCGACCGGATGGGAAATATCAACAGCAGTATTTTCCAATTGCGGCTGGGATGATGGCTTGGACTGCCCCGTAAATATCAGCGGCAGCAGCATAAAGAGGAACACAAAAGAAGAGAGGCGGAACTTCTTCTGCGCAAAAAAACAGATCGCATAGAGCAGCACTAAGCCGGCGACAACCACAGGGTTAATAAAGCGGCCTATCAGCTCCATAAGATAAGTCGTGCTGAACCCCCCGAGTTGCGAAGACTGAGTGAATATCCGCGTAATCGGCGGCAACCAGGTATCGTAGTAAAACAGCGCGATACCGGCGGGAACGGCCATCACCTGCCGGGACAGGCTTAGGCGCTTAAAATGCACATGGTTTTTAGGGATAGGGATGGCGAGAAAGCTGGCAAACGCCAGATTAAGCCATACATGGAAACCTATATAGTTGCCCAAATACAAAAATAACTTGGTGATGAAATAATAATTCCATAAACCCATAACAACGTCCCATCTGAATTTTTAAACACACGGATGACCGAAGTGTAATCCTTGCACATTGAACCCACGGTGCCCAACAGCCATCTTGCCGTTGGGCAGGCTGCAAGACTCTGTGTCAAGCACTCCCCCTTGTCACAAAGGGGACAGGAACACGCTCTCACGCAATTTTTTCAACTGGTCACGCAATTGCGCAGCCTTCTCGAATTCCAGGTTCTTCGCGGCTTGCAACATCTCCTTTTCCAGCCGCGCGATTTCTTTAGAAACCTCTTTTTCGCTCATCGCCAGATACTTGGCCTCGGCCTGTGCAGCCTTCAGCGATTTGCGTTCCACGTCCACATCGTAAGCGCCGTCGATGATGTCCTTGATGCGCTTGACCACGGACTGCGGCGTGATGCCGTGTGCGCTGTTATGCGCGATCTGCTTGGCGCGGCGGCGGTCGGTCTCGTCTATGGCTTTGCGCATCGAGTCGGTGATGCGGTCGGCGTACAGAATCGCCGTGCCGTGCAAATGGCGCGCAGCACGGCCTATGGTCTGGATCAGCGAGCGCTCGGAACGCAAAAAGCCTTCCTTGTCGGCATCCAAAATGGCCACCAACGACACTTCGGGAATATCCAAGCCCTCGCGCAGCAGGTTGATGCCGACCAGCACGTCGAACATGCCGAGTCGCAGGTCGCGGATAATCTCCACGCGCTCGACCGTTTCGATGTCCGAGTGCAGGTAACGCACCTTGATGCCGTGCTCGGAAAAATATTCGGTGAGGTCTTCGGCCATGCGCTTGGTCAGCGTGGTCACCAGCACGCGCTCGCCCTGCGCAATGCGCTCGTTGGCTTCGCTCATCAGGTTGTCCACCTGATTGGTAGCGGGACGCACCTCGATCACCGGGTCGGTCAGTCCGGTCGGCCGCACCACCTGCTCGACCACCTGTCCGGTGTGTTCGGCCTCATAGGTCGAGGGCGTGGCTGAAACGAAGATGGCCTGACGCATGATCTTCTCGAATTCGTCGAAACGCAACGGGCGGTTGTCCAGCGCGGACGGCAGGCGGAAGCCGTAGTTGACCAGATTCTCTTTGCGCGCGCGGTCGCCTTTGTACATGCCGCCGATCTGCGGAATCATCACGTGACTTTCGTCCAAGAACATCAGCGCGTTCGGCGGCAGATAATCCATCAGCGTCGGCGGCGCTTCGCCCGGCCCGCGCCCGGACAGATGGCGCGAATAGTTCTCGATGCCTTTGGTGAAGCCGATCTCGGCCAGCATCTCCAGATCGTGGCGCGTGCGCTGCTCGATGCGCTGTGCTTCCACCAGCTTGTTCTCTTTTACGAAAAAGGCGATACGCTCGGCCAGCTCGACCTTGATCGTTTCGATGGCATGCAAAGTCGTTTCGCGCGGCGTGACGTAATGGCTTGAGGGATACACGGTGTAGCGCGGCACGCGCGTCTGGATGTGCCCGGTGAGCGGGTCGAACAGCGCCAGCGATTCCACCTCGTCGTCGAACAGCGTAAGGCGCAGCGCGTTCTCGCTGCTTTCTGCCGGGAAGATGTCGATCACATCGCCGCGCACGCGGAACGTTCCGCGCTGGAAATCAAGTTCGTTGCGGTCATACTGCATCGCCACCAGACGCTGGATCACATCGCGCTGTTCCATCTTCTCGTTCTGGCGCAGATGCAGGATCATGCCGTGGTAATCCACCGGATCGCCGATACCGTAGATAGCCGAGACCGTCGCCACGATCACACAGTCCTGCCGCTCCAGCATGGACTTGGTGGCCGACAGGCGCATCTGCTCGATCTGCTCGTTGATGCTGGAATCCTTCTCGATATACACATCGCGCGACGGCACATAGGCCTCGGGCTGATAGTAGTCGTAATAGGAAACGAAATACTCGACCGCATTCTCGGGAAAGAACTCGCGCATCTCGGAATACAACTGCGCCGCCAGCGTCTTGTTCGGCGCCATGATGATCGCGGGCCGCCCGGTGCGCGCGATGACGTTCGCCATCGTGAAGGTCTTGCCGGAACCGGTCACGCCCAGCAACGTCTGGTACGCGAGGCCGTCCTCGATGCCCTCTACCAGTTGCGCGATGGCCGTAGGCTGATCGCCCGCCGGATCGAACGGCAGGTGCAAGAGGTAGGGGCTGTCGGGAAAGGTGATGGTTTTCATGGCGAATAAATTATTTCCTGATTATTTTACTACCGAAATGCGGCACACTATTCCCTCTCCTTATTACCCTTACTATTACCCTAACTAAAGGGTAATTACCTTTTCCTCTTCCAGCGCGCCGCCGGCCCGCGACCTTGGCACTTTCACACACAGCGAGCTTTGTCCGTTTCCTTTTAGCGGGAAAGCATTGCCTGAGTTCGACTTGATTTCCGTGAAGGACTCAAGCAATCAAATGCAACGCCTTCGCGCCACCGCGCACCGCATCCACCACCAAGCGGCGGTCGAAGGTTGCCAGTTTTCCGCCATGTGCGACGGCCAAGGCCAGCAGGTAACTGTCGGTGACTTGGGCTGAACTCAGGATGCGCGATGCGTCGATTTTTTTGTCATCCAGCAGGCTGATGCTGTCCGGCCAGAACACATGCCCCGGCAGCGCGCACAAGCCTGTCATCAATTGCGCCACGGCGGCTGGCGTGCCGGGTGAATTGGGGTAACGAATATTGCCGACGATGCGCACCACGCCGTTCTCGGTCAACGGGCAGGTCGCCCATGATTTTTTCCCGAGCTTGGCGAACCAGTCGTGCGCAGCATCGTGCTGGACATGCGCCGGGTCGATCAGCGCGATCAGCATGTTTACATCGAGCAGATAGGTCATCCCGGCAACTCGTCGTGCAGTTGTTTCACCAGTTCGGGCGTGACGGCCTTTGCTTTGCTACCAACCGACAACAAAGGGATGCCGTTGCGCACTTTGGCTTTTTGCGTGCCGGGTCGCAACGCTTGCCGCGACAGCTCGGAAATCACCTCGCCAACGCTCTTTTTCTGTAAAGCGGCCAGTCCCTTCGCTGCGGCCAGCACGTCATCGTCAATGGATAGCGTTGTTCTCATCTTGCACCTTTCGTTGATCTGCATCAGACATCAGACATCACGCATCATACATCAATGAAAATTCACTGCCTACAGCCACTCGCCCAAGCGCTGCTTCATCTACCTTGCCTCCGCCCGATCCGAGCCCCCTGCCCCACAGCCCAGTAGATGGGTTGCAGCAAAGTAACGCAATTCTCAACGGGGCAAGCCTTGTGAGCAATTGACAGCCCGCGCAATAACCAACGGGCATTGCGCCGTATGGGTGACATCAACACATCCGGTGCAATGCGCTGCGCTTATTGCACCTACATCAGTTTCACCGCAGCCGAGCCAGCGGGTCCTGCCGGTAGAAGCGCGCCAATAGGCTATACACCGCCGGGTAAGCCTGTTGCAACTGGTCAGGCGCCTCGAAAAAGTATTCGGTGAGAACCGCGAAAAATTCGGCTGGACTTTCCGTGGCATAAGGGTCGATCACTGTGTCTTCGCCGCCGTCCACGCGGCGGCAGAGGTCGTCGTAGGCGGACTGAAATTCACGCGCCCAGTCTGCCGGAGTTATGCCGGAATGCAGCGGCGGTCGGCCGTTCGCGTCGCCGCTTTTCATGTCCAGCTTGTGGGCGAATTCGTGGATCACGACGTTGTAGCCCTCGCCTTGCCCGGAGTGTTCCACATCCTGCCAGGACAGCGCCATCGGACCGCCCTGCATCACTTCGCCGCTGCGCACTTGGCGCACATGGTGGACGATGCCGTCCTCGTCCATCTGTTCGCCGTCATAGACGAACTCGCCCGGATAGACCACGATCTCGCGCCAACCTTCGTACCAGCCGTAGCCGATGTTCATCACCGGCAGAACCGCGAAGGCGGCAATGGCGGTGGCCATGCCGTCATCCACCTCAATCCCGCCGGCGCCGGAGTAGGCCTTGTCGGCCAGCAGGCGGATCGCCAGTTCGCGTAACCGCGCCCGCTCTGCGGCATCCAGTCTGTCAAACAGCGGCAGTCCCGTGACCGCCCGCCAAGCTTCCTCGTCCAGCGTATGCTCCCCTTGACCGCAGCCGAACAGACTGGCGAACAGCGCCATAGGAATATTCTTCGCATCACGCCCCCGCATGTTCCGCTTCCTCTTTTAGCTCGTCCAAAGGCAGTGTCTCATGCATCTTGCGCCTTCCGTTTAGCCGCATCAAACATCACGCATCATGCATCAATAAAAATTCACGGCCTGCAACCACGCCGCCCTGCACGCCCGCTCTGGGCGAGTCTTACCAGGGAATCTCTTGACCGTTGTAGTCGAAGAACTTCCCGGAGTCGGCCAAGGTTAACTTGGCAATAACTTGCCGCAGACCGGCTGCGCTTTGCTCAACCGTGATCATGGCGTTCGGCCCGCCCATGTCGGTCTTGACCCAGCCCGGATTGAGAACAACAGCGGTAATACCATCACGCCCTAGGTCCAGTGCCAAGCTCTTGTTGACCATATTGACTGCGGCCTTGCTGGAACGATACAGATAGCTGCCTCCGCTGGTGTTGTCATCAATGCTACCCATCATGCTGCTGATGGTGGCGATAATTTTCAGCTTGCTGCGCGCCACCTGCGCGACGAATGTTTCTGCCATTTTGAGCGGCGCCATCGTATTGACCTGAAAGGCCTGCATCCATTCCGCGTAATCGGTATGGCCGAAGCCTTTGGCGTCCCCATGCGGATAAACACCGGCATTGTTGAACAACAGGTCTATGGATTCATGCGCCAGCGTTTTGGACAGGGTGTCGATCTGCTGCAAATCGGTCACTTCGAGCGGATAGACTTGTATCTGGCCGGAATATTGAGCGGCCAGTTTTTTCAGGGCTGCCGATTCTTCCGGATGGCGGCAACATGCCAAAATGCGCCAACCATCTGCCGCAAACTGCCTGCTTAATTCCAGCCCGATTCCGCGGTTGGCGCCCGTGATCAATGTGGTGTACATGCAATTCTCCTATGTGCAAGGGATAAATATATAGCTGACTTAAAACCATCAAGTGTCTCACGATAACTTCCTGAGCCACAACTCTGCTGCGCGCAGGGAATGTCACAACCACGCCGCCCCACGCACACCGCTGGAGTCACCGAACTTATTTCTCACCAGCCTCGTATCCACCCGATCTGAAAATACCCAATCTCCCCATAGCATGGGCACATTGGAATACAGCCGTTCGATGTTGGACATGCCCCCGCCCAGCACGATGACATCGGGGTCGAGGATATTGATGACATGCGCGAGGGAACGCGCGAGGCGGTTCTCGTAAATTTGCAGACTGCGCTCGCAGGCGACATCGCCCTGTTCCGCGCTCTTCACGATTTCTGCGGAACTCAATGAATCACCTGTCTCGATCTGATGCAACTGCGCCATGCCCGGACCGGAGAGAAAGGTTTCGATGCAGCCTTGTTTGCCGCAATAACATTGCGGGCCGGGGAGTTCATGCGGCTGCGGCCAGGGCAACGGGTTGTGCCCCCATTCGCCCGCAATGCCGTTGGGGCCGGTGAGGACAAGGCCGTTGACGACGATGCCCGCTCCGACACCCGTGCCGAGGATGACGCCGAACACGACGGATGCGCCCGCCGCCGCGCCATCCACCGCTTCGGAAAGCGCGAAACAGTTTGCGTCGTTGCTGATCTGCACCTTGCGTTGCAGCAACGCCTCCAGGTCTTGCCGTATAAGCTGGCCGTTGAGCACCACCGAGTTGGAATTCTTGAGTCGCCCAGTAGCACGGGAAAGCGCGCCTGGCGTGCCGATACCCAATGAGCCGCGCCTCCCTAGCTGCGCTTCAACGTCACGCACCAAGCCGGCGATGGCTTGCAGGGTCGCGCGGTAATTGCCTTGTGGCGTGGGTGCACGGTGGCGCAGCAATTCCTTGCCGCTATCGTCGAGTGCAATGATTTCGATTTTGCTGCCACCCAGGTCTATACCAAGTCTCATGTTCTTCAATGGAGCGAATAGCTGAAGGGCTCGTCTGAAAATCCATATTTCACCCCGACTGCCGCGTTGCGGAAGTGGGGTAAGCAAGCAATCCGCGTAGCGGATGCTCGCAAAAAATTTAGTTCCGGCTAAGCTAAAGGTAAGCCTACTCTGAAACTTCGTTTTCCTGCTTACATATCCCCCATATGCGGCGCTGCAAAATTTTTTCCACGCCTGACATTGGGGCGAAATCTGAATTTTTAGATGCGCTCTCAATATTATCGAGCCATTCTACTGCGAACCGATAAATTTATTGCTGCGACAGCGTATCTGCGCGTTATGGGTGAGTTTAGCCGCCCCGCAATCGAAGAGACCCGGTTTGATTGGATAAACGCAATGCAACTATTTGATTTATTTAACCGCCGTGTAACAGAACGAACTTATCCTGAGCAAGTTACTGCGAATCCGCACAAGCGCATCGCGGGCAAGTTCGGTCAGCCGCATCCGCCACGATGGGCCGACATAGGGCGGCTGCAGGTGACCGCTCCGCCGGGATGATTTTTCTCCCTCACTTATTACTTTCAAAGACAATATCATGGCTAACGAAATAAGCAGCGAGACAAAAAGCAACAATGTACCGGCCATCAAGGAAAAACTCCGGGAGTTGGTTCGCCACGCGTCAGTCTCGCGCTTCAACATTCACACCGATTGTGCAGAAGCCGAAATTGTGGAGCTGAACCCGACCTTTAAACCGGGCCGCATACTCGCCAACAATATGGTGTTTATCCTGGTATCGGGTGATGCGCTACGGGTCACTTTCAAAGTCCATTTCAATATGGAAACCGGAAAAAATCTGGCCTTGCGGATATTCGGCGGAAATTCTCCCGCCGATATTTCCAGCGCTCAAGCGATAGATTATTTCAAGGAGTTCGGCAACCTGGTCGCGGGTAGCATTGTGACCTTATTCGAAAAGACGGGTCTAGGCCTAGGCATGAGCCTGCCGCTGTGTACGCGAGGATACTATGAGGTGTATTCCGATTACACGGAAAAAGACACCCCGGTCATTACGTACAACGATTTCTGGGAATTGCGCGTCAACAACAACACGGTGTATTGCAGCGCCCTGATAGAAATTCTCAACCAGAAAAATCTGGAATGCTTGCTCGATTTGGAAATTACGGAAGACGCAAGCAGCGATGTCGAAGAAATGGAATTTCTATGAGCAATTTGAATCTTGATTTACAAGCATCGCACAAGATGCTGACGCTGCTGGACGAGGCCAATGCCAATACCGAATTGGTCATCGACCTTATTCCCGGCATTTTTCTCATCCTCAATGAAAACCACGAGATTTTGCGGGCCAACAGCGAGTTTGTGAGCCAGTTTGGCTTTGACCACGAGTACGTACTGCGCTTGCCGTTTTCCAGATTCTTCAGACGGCAAAGCTGGGAGATTTTTGCCCTCAACCTGAACGAGGTGCTGAACTCACCGGTTCCCGGAGCAACGATCAAGTTCGAATTGCCGCTCTCGTTCGAAAATCCTGAACTGGAGGGGCGTCCGTTCCACTGGATATTGAGCAAGCAAAATACCAAGAACAGTGGCGAAGGCAAGTTGCTTACCGTGTTCGGGCATGACTTGAGCGAAATGCGCAATACCGAAAAAAAGCTGATCGAAATTTTCACCAGCATCCCGCTCGGAATATTTACCCTGCAACGGGGCGGCAAGGTCGGCGGTTCGTATTCAAGCTACCTGACGGCTATGCTGGATTGTGCGTCTGTTGAGGATCGCTTGGTCTACGATATTCTGTTCAAGCCCGCTTTGGCAAATATGAGCGAAGCGGAAATCGCCGGGGCAAAAGCGGTATCGTGCTGCCTGGGGGCGTCGGAAATCGAGTTCGCCGCACTCTCGGCGACCTTTCCGCAACTTGTCTACCATAATCCCCGATGCGTCCCCGGTGACGGACGCTGGATCAAGGTGACCTACCAGCCTATTGTGTTCAACAAAATTGTTGAGCAATTGCTGATCATTCTGGAAGACCGCACCGCGATCGTGAGCGCCGAAAAAGACTTGATCAGCGCCGCCAAGGAGCGCGAACGCGCGCACCTGTTAGAAAAACAGAGTCTGGCCGTTTACGAAAGCGCCATACGCGATCCGCTAACAGGCTTGTATACGCGCCTCTACATGCAGGAATCGGTTCCTGCGTTACTCGATGCCCACGACCAGCACAAAATTTCCGGGATCGCCATGGTCATTTTTGACATCGACCATTTCAAGCGCGTAAACGATACCTACGGCCACAAGAATGGCGATCTGGTCCTGAGCCAAGTGGCCGCAGTGGTGTTGCGCCTATCCCACGAGCCGGAAATCCCCATCCGTTTTGGCGGCGAAGAATTCCTCGTGTTCATGCCGGGTAGCAGTGACGATGCTTACGAACTGGCGGAACGCGTCCGCAAGGAAGTCGAAGGATTGAATTTCGACTTGGGCGATGCGCTCATCAAAATCACGATCAGCGGCGGAGTCGCATCGCGCGTTGCGGCTGAGACTCTGGAAAATTTCATGCACCGCGCCGATGAGCTGCTGTACAAAGCGAAAAAAAATGGCCGCAACCAGAATGTTGTTGAACAAAGAAATCTGACTGGTGAAAACGAGCGCCGCACCGGCATGAGCTAACCGCATCCAGAGTGAGTTTGCAAACTGGGATGAACAGACGGCTAAACAAAAAATAAACCGAGGAAGAAAGAAAAATGGCAAATATCTTGATTGTTGATGACTCGGACATGGTGCGCACCCAACTCAGAAATGATCTAGTCAAGGCAGGTCACACCACGTTTGAGGCTGGCAACGGTTTTGAGGGACTCAAAATGCTTGAGGGCAACTCAAAGAACATTGAATTGATTTTCTGCGATGTGAATATGCCGGAAATGGATGGCTTGACCATGTGCCGGGAATTGCACAAAGATCCGGCCTTGAACAAGATACCCATCTTCATGCTGACCACCCAGACCAGTTCTGCGATGAAGGCAGAAGGCAAGGAGTCCGGCGTTATTGCCTGGGTGGTCAAACCATACGATGCCAAAATATTACTCGGCGGCGTAGCCAAGGCTTTGGCCCGAACCGGTAAGTAGCGATTACCTGCAAAAATCCGGTGCGGGAGTTAGCGCACGGCGGAATCTATACTGATTTTAAGTCCGCTTTTACCCGGTTTAATGGTTTCGCTCATACCCTGTAAGTCCCCCGCCTGCGGCATCGCATTGCCGGATTTTGAAACACGCGCCACCACCACCACCTCTTCAAAATTGGATAACTTCATTTGCGGCGCCATCGCCATGTTGTCATCCAGCGTGAACTCAATCGGCAGGTCTTGCACTTGCTTGCGCAGAATAGCCAGCGGCATCTTGGGGCCTTGCGCCGCCCGCGCCAGCACGAACACGGTGTCTGTAGGGCTGGTTTGAGCTTTAAGCACAGCGCTTAATGTCACCGTGCCCGAGATACGTTCCTTGCCGGCAGATGCGGCTTGTGCAGGCTCACGCTCGGGAACGATCTTCTCCAGCATCGGTGCTTTGCCGCCGTTTGCTTGCGCCAAAAATTCGCGCGCCTGCTGTAATCCACCCTCGATCATTTTGGCGTCTTCGCTCCCCGGCGCCAGTCCTTTCAGCAAACGCTCCCAGTGCCGGACGGCCGCCGGATAGTCACCCCGCTCCATCGCCGCCGACCCGGCCAATGCCAGCCCCTTGGGCAGATTGGGATCGAGTGCGAGCGCCTTCTCGATCAACTTGGTCGGCGGACCGGCCAGTTTTTGCCCGTGCACCATCGCCAGCATATCCGCATAATCCGCCCATATCCACGCCTCGTCAGTCACGATTTTGGTGAGCTTTTCATATGCACCGACCGCGTCGGAATACCGCTCCATCTCGCTATATGAACGAGCCAGCAACAACAAGGATTCGCCGTCATTCGGGTTTTGCGCGATTTTCTCTTCCAGTTTTTTCGTCGTCTCGGGCAAATTTACGCCGCTCGAACCGCTCATGGTTGCCATGCTGGCTTGCGGAGTCAGCGCATTGTGGTTGCCGATTTTCCAATAAAGCCCGACCGTGAACAACGGCAGGATGGCGGCCAATGCTATCGCCAGTTTTTTAAGCGGGTTAGCCGGAAGTATGGCTGCTCCCTGCTCTTCTTTCACCTCTTCCAGCATGAACGATTGCAATTCGCGTTTGCCCTGCTCATACAACTCGGGTGTCAACAAACCGTTGCGCAGATCGGCATCCATCTCGGCGATCTGGTCGCGAAAAATTTCCAGGTTGGCGGTGTCGCGCAAAACGGCGTTATTTTTTTTCGTGCCGCGCCACAAGGGCAACACCACGAATAGCAGCGCCACAAGAATGAGAAGCGCGCATAAAATCCAAAATATAGTCATGCTGAATGATCTTTTTCGTTATTGAGTAAAGTGGCGGCGCGCAGTTGCGCTTCTTCCGACAGAACGACATCCGGGACGGTCTGGCGGCGCTTGCGCAACTGGAATACCAGCACCCCGCCCGCCAGAAGCAGCAAGGCAAACGGGCCAAACCACAGCAGCACGGTGTACGACTTCATGGGCGGTTCGTACAACACAAAGTCGCCATATTTGGACACGAGGTAATCAATGATCTCTTGATCATTTTTGCCTTTGCTCATCTGCTCGCGCACCTCGCGGCGCAGGTCTTCGGCCAGTTCGGCATGCGAGCTGGCCAACGACTCGTTCTGGCAGACCAGACAACGCAGTTTTTCCGCTAGGCCTATCATGCGCTTTTCCAACACCGGATCGGCCGCCAAGTCCTTCGCCTCGCCCGCATAAGCAAACAGGGGCATCAGACAAAACAACAACACGACTAAACGCTTCATGGCTTCTTCTCCAGTTCAGCCACCAACGGCAAGATTTTTTCGCGCAGATTCTGATGCGTAATCGGGCCGATTTGCTTGTACTGGATGATCCCCTGCTTGTCGATCACATAAGTTTCGGGCACGCCATACACGCCGTAATCAATACCGATCCTGCCCTCCAGATCGGACACGCTCAACACATAAGGGTCGCCGCTTGCGCTCAGCGTCATCTCGGCATCGGCACGCTTGTCTTTGTAATCGAGACCGTAGACCGGCACGATGTTCTTGCGCGATAACTCGACCAGAATCGGATGCTCTTCCCGGCACGACACGCACCATGAAGCCCACACATTGAGCAGCCAGACCTTGCCCTTCATCTCCGCCGGAGAGAAGGTTTTATTGGGTTCATGCAGTTGCGGCAAGGTAAATGCCGGAGCAGGTTTTCCTACCAGCGGCGAGGGCACTTCGCGCGGGTCGAGATTCAAACCGACATACAAAAATCCGGCCAGCACGACAAAAACAACAAAAGGCAAGATGAAGCGCGTCATGCGGTTTTCTCCTTCAATGCGGTGTCAGGCTCAATAGTGTGTTGCCTGTTTTTTTTGGAATGAATGCGGTAACGACGGTCGCTGATGGCGAACACGCCGCCCAATGCCATCAACAAACAGCCCGCCCATATCCAATCGACAAAGGGTTTTACATAAACGCGCACCGCCCAGGCGCCATTGCTATCCGGTATCGGTTCGCCCAAAGACACATACAGGTCGCCCAGCAAGCCCGGTTCGATTGCCGCTTCGGTCATGGGCATACCCGATGCATTGTAGTTGCGTTTTTCCGGGGTGAGCTCGCCGACAACGCGGTCGTTTTTCTTGATGATGACATGCCCGCGGGATGCGTGATAATTGGCCCCCTCCAGTTCGGTTACACCGTCAAAACGGAAGGTATACCCGCCCGCCTCTACCGTATCGCCCACATCCATGCGCACATCGCGCTCGGTCTCGTAACCCTTCACCATCGTCACGCCAATGACAAAAATCGCAATGCCGAGATGTGCCAGTTGCATCCCGTAATAGCTGCGCGACTGGCTCTTCAGGCGTTGCATCAGACTGCCCTCTCTACCTATGCGTTTGCGCAAATCGAGGAAGCCGGTGCTGATCACCCAAAACGCCAGCATGAATCCCAGAGCGATTAACGGCGTCCATTTGCCCAGCACCAAGGGCAACAGCAAAGCGATGAGCAGACTTGCGCCAAACGCCCAGCGCACGCGCGCCCATATATCCGGCACACTCGCCTGCTTCCAGCGCGCAATCGGCCCCAAGCCCATCATCAAAATCAGCGGCACCATCAATGGCACAAATACGGTGTTGAAGTATGGCGGCCCTACGGATAACTTGCCAAAACCCAGCGCATCCATAAACAGCGGATACAACGTACCTAGAAATACCGAAGCCGAGGCCACCGACAACAATACATTGTTGGTCAGCAGCATGGACTCGCGCGAGATGATGTCAAACTTGCCGCCCAAGCCTATCTTGGGTGCGCGCCAGGCGAAAAGCAGCAGCGAAGCACCGATCACCACAACAAGAAACGAAAGTATAAAAATACCGCGCTTGGGGTCGGTGGCAAAAGCATGCACCGAGGTCAGCACGCCCGAACGAACCAGGAATGTCCCCAGCAAACTGAGCGAAAAAGCGGCGATGGCCAGCAACACTGTCCAGCTTTTGAACGCGCCGCGTTTTTCGGTGACGGCGAGTGAATGGATCAGTGCGGTGCCCACCAGCCACGGCATGAACGAAGCGTTTTCAACCGGATCCCAGAACCACCAGCCGCCCCAGCCCAATTCGTAATACGCCCACCAGCTACCCAATGCGATGCCGAGGGTCATGAACACCCACGCCACGGTCGTCCAGGGGCGCGACCAGCGCGCCCACGTTGCATCGAGCTGCCCGCCCAGCAAGGCCGACAAGGCAAAGGCGAAGGCCACGGAGAAGCCTACATAGCCCATGTACAGCATGGGCGGATGAATCACCAAACCCGGATCTTGCAACAGCGGATTCAGGTCGCGCCCGTCCATCGCCGCCGGTATCAAGCGATCAAACGGATTGGAAGTGAACAGCATGAACAGCAGAAAACCCACCGAGATCAAGCCCATCACACCGATGACGCGCGCCACCATTTCTTCCGGCAGATGCTTGCTGAACGAGGCAACGGCGATACTCCATAGCGTCAACATGAATGTCCACAGCAACAAGGAGCCTTCGTGACCGCCCCACAGCGCCGCAATACGGTATTGGATAGGCAACTGCGAATTGGAATGTTCCGCCACGTACATCACGGAGAAATCATTATTGATAAAGCAGGTTAACAGGCACACAAAAGCGAACGACACAAAAACAAAATGTCCAAAGGCGAGCGGTCTGGCCACGTGCATCAACGCGGCATTGCCCCGCGCCGCCCCCGTAATAGGCAAGGCGCCTTGCAGCAGGGCAAGAAATAAAGCCACAGTTAGCGCAAAATTGCCGAGTTCAGGAATTATCATTTGTTGAATCATTATAAATTTTCCGGTTTATTTAGCGGGAATAGCAACAGCGGATGCGGCATTGACGGCAGACTGGGCCTGGGCGGCGGCTTCCAGCGCGTGCTTGGCTTCCGGCGGCATGTAATTTTCATCGTGCTTGGCCAGCACTTCTTCGGCATAGAACACGTTATCGGCTTGCAACTTTCCTTGCGCGACCACACCCTTACCTTCTTTGAACAAGTCCGGCAGTATGCCTTTGTAAGTGACCGGCATGGACTTGGAGGTATCCGTGATCACGAAATGCACGGTCAAGCCGTCGCCTTCGCGTTTCATGCTCCCCACCTCCACCAATCCGCCGATACGGAAGCTGCGGCCTTGCGGGGCTTCTTTATTGAATACCTGAGTCGGCGTGAAATACAGGCTGACGTTATTTCTCAACGCATACAGCACCAATCCGGCTGCCGCAGCGATGATGGCGATGCCGCCGATGATGAACAAAAATCTTTTGGAACGCGGCTTCATTGATCTTCTCCTGCATCACGCATCAAGCGCAATTGCTGTAATGTGATTTTTCTTTTGTGGCGGACTAAAACGATTTCGGCCATAAACACCAGCAAGGTCACGCCGTATGAACCCCACACATAAAAACCGTATCCGTTCATGGCAAAGAATTCAGCCCAGTTCATCCTCGCACCTCCGAAACGTTACTGCGTAGCAGCCAATTGCGGGAGGAAGTGCATGCGGTCATTCCCGCACCCGTCGCGTTCGTGCACCGTATCATGACCGCACCTCACTCAACTCATTCACCCATTGTGTATTGCGTTCACGTTCCAGAATAATGCTGCGCACGCGTATCAAAGTGACTGCTATGGCATACAACCAGCACGCCGCCAGCATGGTGAACATCGCCTGCTGCATTGCGATGTGCATACTCGTGCCGGTAAATTTGACGGTCGAGCCCTGATGCAGGGTGTTCCACCACTTCACCGAGAAGTAAATGATGGGCACATTGACGGAACCGACGATGGCCAGCAGAGCCCCGGCACGGTCGGCGCGGCGCGGATCGTCGATAGAAGCTTGCAAAGCGATAAAGCCGAGATACAGAAACAGCAGGATCAGCTCCGAAGTCAGGCGCGCATCCCACACCCACCATGCACCCCACATCGGCTTGCCCCATAACGCACCGGTCCACAGCGAAATGAACGCGAAGATCGCACCGGTGGGAGCCAACGCAGTCGCCATCATGGACGATAAACGGGTATTAAAGACTAGGCCCAATGCCGCGTATCCCGCCATGATGAGATAAATAAACATGGACAAGATCGAAGCGGGAACATGAATAAAGATGATGCGATAGGCTTCGCTCTGCACGGCATCCGTCGGTGCGACGAATAAACCGATATACATCCCCACCACAAACAAGATCGCGGCAGGCCATGCGAAGAAGGGAACCATTTTTCCGGCCAAGCCGTAAAAGGTTGCGGGGGCTGCATACTTGAACCAGTTAATTGCCAAATTTTACTCCATCGAAATACGTAAAGCGTGCGCCGTAACCCAGGGCGTAAACACCAGCGCCAGCAACAACAGCGCACCCAGCAAAGCCACATGCGGAATAATTGTCATACCGGTGTTGATAGCCTCAACTGCGCCCGTTCCAAAGATCAAAACCGGGATGCATAAAGGCAGCACCAGTAACGACACCAACACCCCGCCGCCGCGCAAACCTAAAGTCAGCGCCGCACCGATTGCACCTATCATGCTCAATATCGGCGTGCCGAGCAAGAGCACAAGGACGAGTACCCACAAGGCCTGCGCTGACATATCAAACTGCAAACCCAGCACCGGGGCAATCAACACCAATGGCAAACCGGATAACATCCAGTGCGCCAAAATTTTGCCCAACACCAGCATCGTCAACGATTGCGGGGCCAATAACATCTGCTCCAGGGTGCCATCCAGATAGTCGGCGGAGAACATGCGCCCCAAGGAAAGCATGGAAGACAACAAGGCCGCAACCCACACCACACCCGCCGCCATCTTGCGCAACATCTCCGGCTCGGGCCCCACCCCCAGCGGAAACAAACTCACCACCATCACGAAAAAAATCAGCGTGGTCAGCACATCGGCACGACGCCGCATCGCCAACAACAAATCGCGACGAATGACCAAGCCCAACAATCCGAAAAGGGAAAGCGGCTTCATGACAAAGCCAACTGCCGCGTCTCCACACCCGCCACTTGCAGCGCCTGGTGTGTAGTAAAAATCGCCATCCCCCCCTTAGAGAGATGTTCGCCGATAAGTTCCTGCATCAAGCCGACTGCCCCTATATCGAGCGCGGTTAATGGCTCATCCAATACCCACAAATGCGCCTCGCTCACCAGCAAACGGCTCAAAGCGACGCGGCGACGCTGCCCCTGCGACAACACCTTCACCGGCAGATGTTCGCGGCGACGCAAGCCCATACGACGCAAAGCCTCCAGCGCGCCTTTCTCATCCACCGCGCAACCGGACAAACCGGCGCTGATGCGCAAATTTTCCACCGCGTTCAATTCATCTTTGATTGCATTCATGTGCCCCAGATAAATCATCTCGGCAAAATATTCTTCGCCCAGTTCGCGGGTATTTCGACCGCGCCAATGGATATCACCGGCCGCAGGTTGCATAAATCCGCACAAGGTGCGCAACAAACTGGTTTTTCCGCTGCCGTTTTCACCTTGCACCTGCATCAACTCGCCCGCGCCCAGCGAAAAGTTTAAACCGGAAAATAATTGATGATCCCCGCGTGTACAGGCAAGGTTGCTAACTTCCAGCATGAGGTAAAGTGTCCGACCAGAATCATAAAGAGCCGCGAATTATATACGATTGCAACAGCGCAGTGCGCCACATTGAATGTGCGGTTATAATCGCGCCGCTTTAGTCGTCCGCAACCAATTTGAACCGAGGAAAAACATGGGATTTCTGGCAAACAAACGCATTTTGATTACCGGCATGATCAGCAACCGCTCGATTGCTTACGGCGTAGCCCAGGCTATGCACCGCGAAGGCGCGGCGCTGGCCTTCACCTATCAAGGTGAGCGCGTAAAAGATCGCGTGATGGAAATGGCCAAGGAATTTGGCAGCGAACTGGTGTTTCCATGCGACGTTTCTTCCGATGCGGAAATCGAGCAACTCTTCAGCGAGCTGTCCAAACACTGGAATAATCTCGATGGTTTCGTCCACGCCATCGCCTTCGCCCCGCGCGAAGCACTGACCGGAGAGTTTCTGGATGGCTACAGCCGCGAGGCGTTCCGTATCGCCCACGATATCAGCGCCTATAGTTTCCCCGCGATGGCCAAAGCCGCCCTGCCTTACTTGAATGAACGCGCCGCGCTTTTAACCTTGAGTTATCTCGGCGCCGTGCGCACCATGCCGCACTACAATGTGATGGGTATGGCAAAAGCCAGCCTCGAAGCCAGCGTGCGCTATCTGGCCATGGAGCTCGGACGCAAAGGCATGCGCGCCAATGCCATCTCCGCAGGCCCGATCAAAACGCTGGCCGCTGCGGGAATCGGCGATTTTTCAAAGTTGCTCTCCTACAATGCCAAACACGCACCGCTGAAACGCAATGTTACCGTTGAAGAAGTCGGCAATGTCGCAGCCTTCTTGTGCAGCGATCTCGCCAGCGGCATCACCGGAGAAATCACCTACGTGGACGGGGGATTCAACACCACTGCTTTAGGCACGACAGACGCCTGAACAGTCCCCGCATTCAATAAAAAACGCCGCAATCAGCGGCGTTTTTTATTGTAATTTTCTGACGCTCTTATTTTCTATCCTCAGCCACAAAAGGTTTAATGCTGATGTCCGCATGTTTCTTGGCATCCGCCAAATAAGCCTGCAGCAACTCATCGCCGGTTACCTGGCGTATTTGCTGCAAATAACGATTGCGTTTGCCTTCGTCTATCCCGGCAATGTCCGTTACTGCATCAATACGCGCCAGCGCAAACCCGCTCTGCACGGTTTGCACCCCCACATACACGGGTAATTTAGTTGTATTCGCCTGAAATACCAGTTTAGCCAACTCGCTATCCAGTCCGGCGTGCTGCGAGCGCGTGACACTCTGCACCGGCTGCCATACAGCAGTCACTTTTTCACCGCGCTGCAAACGCCCCAACATCTCGCCACCCTGCTTCACAACAGACTCCAATGCCTGTTGGCGTTGCAATTTTTTCCTGATAGTGTCCGACACTTCGGCCAGCGGACGCACACTGGCGGACTGATGCTCCACCACACGCGCGGCCAACAAGGTATTAGGCGCCACCTCGATAGCTGTCGTATTGCGCTTGTTCTTGATTGCATCGTCGGAAAAAACTGCCTGCAAGGCCTTGTCCGTCCAGATTCCCGACGAATTTTGGCCTTTGTTAAGCCAGCCCCCCTGCTGCACAGAAGATTTCGCCAATTCTGCTGCGGGCTTCAGGCTGTCGCTCTGCTCGTAAACCGTATTGCTGAATTTTTCCGCCAATTCGGCAAATTTATCGCTTGCCTTCTGCGCCTTCAAGCGTTGCGTAATCAGGCCCCCCACTTCGGCAAACGCCTGCATCTTGGCGGGTTTAACCGCCGCCAAGCGAATGATGTGATAACCGAAATCCGATTGCACCAAATCGCTGATTTCACCCACCTTGAGTTTGAACACAGCGTCCTCAAAAGGTTTGACCATCGTACCGCGACCGAACATCCCCAAATCGCCGCCATTGGCAGCCGAGCCGGGGTCTTGGGAATATTGCTTGGCTAATTCGGCAAAATCACCCTGCGCCTGCTTTACCTTTTGCAGCACTTGCTCGGCCTTGGCTTTTGCCGCCTGCTTATCCGTATCGGACGCTTGCGCCGCCACGGTAATCAGGATGTGCGATGCTTGACGTTGTTCCTGAGTGGCAAACTCGGCCTGATGCTCTTCAAAATATTTCCTTGCCTCCGCCTCCTCAATCGTCACTTGGGACAATAAAGATTCCGACGACAAAACCACGTACTCGACTCTGGCCTTTTCCGGCGTCTGAAACTCGTTGTGATTTTTTTTGTAGTATTCGTCAACCGCCGCATCGGTCACTTTGACCTGGCTCAAGAATGAATCGATATCGAACTTGACCAAACTCACTTCACGTTTTTGTTCATTCAGACGAATCAGGTTTTCAGCAACCGCATTCGACGCATAGCCATTTCTCGTATAGGCATCGGTCAATTGGCGCGAACTCAATTCCTGGCGGACTTTGGACTCGAAACTTTGCGGAGTCATGTTTTGCGCGCTCAGCAATGCTTCATATTGTTTTTTATCAAACTTGCCGTCTTTTTGAAAAGCGCCTATTCCCGCAATGACTCCGGCAAGTTGTTCATCCGTCACGATCAGGCCGTTTTTATGCGCTTCAGAAGCCTGCAGATGCTGGGAAACAAGCGCTTCAAGAATAGAATGTTTGACTTCCGGTTTTTCGAATACCGCCGGATCAAACGCCGCCCCGGCCATTTCACGCATTCTTTGCTGCTGCTGACGCAGCGCATTATCAAACTCCTGCGCGCCAATTTTCTCGCCATTCACAGTGGCCAGAGCCTCGCCCCCACCCGATTTCCGGTAGGAATCCACCCCCCAAAACGCAAAGGGCAACACGATCAACAACAAAACGAATTGCACTAACCTTTTTTTCTCTTGAACCAAATCAAACATAACAACTTATCCAATCGAATATTTGCGTTTGTAAATAAGAAAAAAGGCGAACTTTCGTTCGCCCTTGTTTGGCGGAGTGGACGGGACTCGAACCCGCGACCCCCGGCGTGACAGGCCGGTATTCTAACCAACTGAACTACCACTCCATAAACCTATTTTCTGGTGGGTGCTGACGGGATCGAACCGCCGACAATCGCCTTGTAAGGGCGGTGCTCTACCAGCTGAGCTAAGCACCCGTGAAAGCGCAGCATTCTACAGCAACTTTTAAACCTTTGCCAATATATATTTCGTTTTTATTTAAAATAAGCACGAAATATGGACGGACTGAAATAACAAACTGCACGGATACACGCTCCGTACCCCTAGTTCAGGCTTGCTCCCGACGCCTCCCGCGTCGTTGGCGTTTCCAAGCTAATGCGCCCCAGCTTGCCATCACGATAATCTTGCAACAAGGTCAGCGCGGCCTTTTCCAAATCCAATTCTCCTCCTTTACTGCGGTAGCCGCGCCGCTTCGCCACGGCCTCGATCAGGTGAAACCCGTCCATACCATCGGTGGCGCAACCATAACGCTGATAGACCAAAGACGAGTAACGCGCAAGCAATATATCCCCCAAAAACGCGGCAACTTCTTCGTCGATCACGGCATTGCGCCCGATCGAGTGGCTAGCGGCAAGCATCAATCCATCACTGTCGCGCTCGATATTCGGCCACATCAGGCCGGGTGTGTCGATCAAAGTCATGTGATCGTTAAGATCAAAGCTTTGCTGATTTTTGGTGACCGCAGGCTCGTCCCCTACTGCCGCGGCACGGCGCTTTAACAACGCGTTCATCAACGTGGATTTACCGACGTTCGGGATGCCCATAATCATCATGCGCAGCGGCTTAAGCGTGGTGCCGCGATGGGGCGCAAGCGGCAGACAAAGTCTGGGAACCTTCGCAACATCGCTGGCTTTCTTGCAGGAAATGGCGACTGCCTTAACATCTTTTTGCCGATTGAAATGATCCAGCCACGCCTGAGTTACGAGCGGGTCGGCAAGATCGGTTTTATTTAGTATCTTCAGGCACGGACGCTGACGGTGTTCGCGCAGCTCACGGATCATCGGGTTACTGCCGGCGGCGGGCACGCGCGCATCCAACACTTCAATAACAACATCAATACGCTCCATGGTATCGGCGGCTTTTTTGCGCGCCGACACCATATGTCCGGGAAACCATTGAATCGCCATGCGGGAATTACCTGAGATTATTGATGTTCGGCATTCTACCTGCTATGCCGACCATTGCAGCGAAAGCGGCTTGGGGGATCGCTCCCCTCCGACGTTCAGTCTAAATGTGAATCAAGCACAACCCTATTCGTAATATTTACCACCGGCACGCGCGGCAGCTCCATAGACTTGCGGCAATTCGAAGTGACGCTTGAGCATGGCTTTTTCGCGCATGGCCACGACAAATTCATGCGATATGACGAAAGGCAACTTATTCGGAGACGTGCCATGATCAAGGATTTCAGCAGCCAATTTAGCGGCGACTTCGCCTTCTTCATAAGGCGAGGTACCGATTGCCAGCATACCCCCATCTTCAGCGACAAACCCGTTCATCCCGATGACAGGCACCGGGGAATGGCTTTCAGTCCAAGAGATCAACTCCTTCGGCAGCACCAAGGTGGGGTCGCTTGCCGAGCGGGCTATTTTCCGATAGTTGGAAGTGATCAGAAAGTCCGCCTTGCCCGCGCTTTCCAGCACCGCCTGCTGCCATTCGGCAAACGTGGTCACCAGTTTCGAGTCCAGCATCCGTAACGGCGCCCAATTAAATTTGCGCGCATATTTTTCGTCCAGCAGCACAGTTTCCGACCGGTCACCGATGAACTGAAAACGCAGCGGCAATGCTAAATTGTTGCGCAGAGCAACGATCTGCAGAGTTTCCTTGAGCGCGCTCAGCGGTATGCGTTCGAGTATGCCGGTCACGTTATTGGCTCGGTCGAAACCGTAGGGTTTAGGCTCGTTGTTCACACCGCCAAATACGACCTTAATGCTGGGATGGTTGACGTAATAGCGCGTTACATATTGCTGCGCATCGTCGTCCATCGCGATGATAACATCCGGTTGCGTTTCATTTATCATGCGGCGCGCAGCCATGCCAGCATTGACTTTGAACTCCAGAGTCGGGTGACGCTTGGTGTCCATGTAATACCAGCGCACCGTGTAATCACTGCGTTTATCCAGCACCCGCTTCAGCCCGATATTGACGTCTTTGACCCAGGAGTAATCCTTGTCGTAACTATGCAGTATCAGTATGCGCGGTTTGCTGATACTGAACCAGGCAAACAGACTGACCGAGCCTATCATGAAGATGAAGAGGAATATGGTTTCCATGCGCAGTTTCATAATAGCCCCATGCCCCGCCAGTAAGGAATAGACGCATATACCGCCGCCAGCTTGGCAAAATTCATCAGCGCGTTTTGTATCAGGAACGATTTTTCTTTATAAAGCGGATTGCCTCGGTTGATCTCCTGCAACTTCAGGTAGTAAGAACACTGATAGGGCAGGAACCAGATTTCGCCCAACACCAGTATGATAAAGCCCATCACCCAAGGGTTGATACCGTAAACCTCTGCCAGGGGTATGAACAGGGATGCCAGAATAACAATGGTGGCATTAATCGGCACCATCAGGCGGAGCACACAAATCACGCAGAACAGTATCAGCACAAACAGTTCGAAATTGCTGTGCATGTAGGCCCCCACCCCCGGAAGAAACTCCGCCAGCATACGATCCAATTTTAGGTAATTGAAGGAGCTGACCATACCGGTCAATCCGCTCAAATAGAGCAGGAATGGCCAGTCAACCTTTTGCTGAAGTTCCTTCTTGTTGAGCGACCCGAACAACAGCAGGCCGTAGAGCACCGCCAGCCCCAGCCACGGGGGCGCAATCCGGTGCAGCGAGACAGTCAGCAAACCGATGATGAAGACCGCGATACCTAGCAGTGCGGCCCATTCACGTTGCTTCATACCCCCTATCAATTTAAGTTGTGCGGCAACGCGCTCCTTGGACAATTGCGGCTTTTCTTCGCTGCGAAACAGCAAAGCCGCACTTGCCGCATAAGCCGCCAGCAATACCAGCGCGGCAACAGCGGACGCGACCAGCCACTTGAACCCCTGGAATTGATCCTGGGTTTGCACCGGCATCAGACCTAGCACCGCAAAGTTGACGGTCTTGCTACCGAGGAACATGGCTGAAAACAAAGTAACGCCGGCAAAGGCGCTGACCACCAATTGCGTGGCAGCTTCACGCTGGCGCGTAAAGCGCAGGCTCTGCCGCATATCCACGTAAAAAGGCATCACCAGCGACACACGCCCGTTGGCAGAGGGAATCAGTGGCGTGAGAAAAAAACCGGTCATGGCCAAGCCGAAATTATGCCAAAAGCGGGAATTCGGCAAATGATGCAAGAGCATCAACATGGCGCGGTAGCTCAGCCCGGAAGAAACGATCACCGTACTCAACCCCAGAATGCTCAACGCCATCAGGAAACCGTCGGAAGCAAATCCGGCCAACACGACAGATGTCGGAACCAGCCCGGTGATCAGGATGGCCATCATGGCGAACAGCCCAGGCACATAATCGTCAAGCAGGGAAAACACCCACATCGACACGGTAGCGGAGAATATCGCAAAAAACATCGCGACATTGGGATCCATGTCGTACTTGCCGCCCATATACAGAATCGTCAGCGGCAAAATAATGGTCACAATCCAGCCGATCAGAGGGATAACACTGTAAATTTTTTGTTTCGCGGCAGCCACCCGCGCCACCGGTTTCAGCCGATTGTCCGTCATGTAACCCATCATCACAAACATGAACTCGGCTTTCAGCATGGGATTTTCGGCGAGCAATGGCAGCAAGCTGGTTCGCGGAATGAACAACGCAGTCAAAGGGGTGATGGCCACAGCTTCGGCAAGATAGTTAGCCGCATCGGTGGCGGATTCTTCGCCTAGGCGTGCGCAGGAAGGCGTGTGCGTTTCGCCATCCGGCGTTTTCAGGCGCGCTTCTCCCGAAGTTAGCAAATACAGGGCATCGGCCGACTCGCCCTCGCGGTAAATTATCTCCCCGGCAGCGAAGCTCCGCTCCTCGACATAAGGAAGCAGACGCGACAGAGTGGCATATTGACACTTGGCCAGAATCGGGTCGCGCAATAACAAATCCACGATTGAAGTCATTTATTCAATCTCATCATAATCAATCTCACCAACATAAAAAACATCTTTACAACTACGCTAGAAACCCGAAACAAACGCCACTCCAAGTCCTGAGACGGAGCCATCGCCAATTAGGGGGAATCACAAGCGCGGGGATATGCGCATTGTAACAAATAGCAATCGACCAACCACCTCTAATATTTCAAATAGCTGGCTTGATTTTCTCATCCTAAATAACGGCCAAACAAAATGCTCTCTCAACAATTACGGCAGCGTCAAAGCCAGACGAAACCCGTTAAAATAATACCGATCCGAAGCACCATCCCAGTCGCGGTATGTCGCGCGCGCGAACGGCGCTTTGCTAACCCACGACCCGCCGCGAACCACGTGCTTTGCCCCATCTCCCAGCCACGCTTTTCCGTCACTGGGCGCTCCATTAAAGTTCTCATGCCAGCAGTCTTCCACCCACTCCCACACATTGCCACTCATGTCGTACAGCCCCCAAGCATTAGCCTGCTTGATGGCGACAGGGTGCGTCGTTTTACCGCTATTCCCGCCCGGGGTTGCATACGCTCCATACCAGGCCACGCTTTCTATATTGTCACCGCCGCAGTATTCCTGCTGCGCACCCGCCCGGCAAGCCGCCTCCCATTCCGCTTCACTCGGCAAGCGATACAATTTCCCCGTCTTCGCGTTAAGTTTTCGAATGAATTCTTTGGCGTCATTCCAACTCACCTTGTCCACCGGGCAGCTGTCTCCGCACCCCTGGAATTGGCTCGGATTATTGCCCATGATCTCTTTCCACTGCCCTTGCGTGACTTCGCTCTTGCCTATCGCAAAAGGCTGCTCAAAAATCACCGTATGCTTTGAGTTGGGTTCTCCCATCTCAAAACTTCCTTTTGAAATAACCACCATCTCGGGACAGTCGGCACAATCCCGAATAACCTCGCCCGTCGCCGCAAGCGGCGGGAGCGGCGACACCGGCTGTGGCAAAGCCTCGCGCCGACCAGCCAGCAATGCAGCCGCAACGATGTCATCCCGCATGGGATCGCCACTCGACGCCGCCAGCAACCACGAAGCGTACGCCGTCGACGCACATGAAAAATCCAGCATCAAGTGGCAGGCTTTGGCCTCTAGCCCCGTCAAAACAAGATTGCCAGATGCCTGCGCTTTAAGTTCGCGTATCTTTAACAAGGCTGATTTTGCACTCTCGGCGTTATTCACCTTAATGGCCGCAATGGCTTGCAGCAGGCGTTGCTGGTTTTCAGATTGAACTTCCTGTTGCAACCTTTCTTGCAACGCCAAAAGTTGGGGAACCGGACCAAACTTCTTCAAGTGCTGCGAAATATCGCGCAACACATTCTCGCGCAGGCCTTCAGCGCTTTGTTTCTCTGCCAATTTAAACCAATCACCCAAGGTGATACCGGAATCAAGCTGCAAGGTATACAAGTCGGGATACGACGGCTTCCGGGCGCCCGACTCGGGAGCGGAAGCGTGAACAGGCTTTTCAGGAACAAGGTGCTGCCTGACTTGCAGCAAAGCATAGACCACCTCTTTTCGCTCGACGCCACTCTCCGGTGAAATACTTAACCAGGCAGAATAGGCCTCTTCGGCACATGCAAACTCTTTTGTTAAATGACATGCGCGAGCTTCCAGCCTCAGCGCATCAAGATTATCCGGTGTCTGCCCCAAGAGTTCGCGTATCTGCGGCAACGCTGCTTTGGCGCTTTCTGCATCCTCAATTTTAAGTGCTGCAATGATCTCTTTTTGCAGCTTACCCTGCAAAGACTGAAGTTGGGGAATAGGCCCAAATTGATCCAGGTATATTTTTATTTTTTCCAGAACAGCCTTGCGCTTACCCTGCTTGACTTGCTCCTCGGCCATCGGCATCCAATCCCCCAGAGTCAATCCTGAATCAATTTTATAGGCAAACAAATCAGGCTCGGGTAATTGTGCCATCAAATCGCGAGTGCTCTCGGCAATTTTCCCTTCAGGTTGAATTGCCAGAACCTTTTCATATGCGCGTTGCGCAGCCATGACATCCTTGACCTTAGCAAGCGACTGCCCGAGATATTGCCAGCTCAAAACATCTTTTGGGTTGAGTTCCGTCAACTCGCGAAACAACGTAACCGCTCTTGCGTACTCCTCGGCCTTGAACGCCTGTCCTGCCTGCGCCGTCTTCAGGGAAATTAATTTATGCTCGCTTAGCGTCTCGCTAGCCGCAATTGCAACCGAAAAAACAGGCGCAGCCAGCCACAAAAGTATCGCGGTCAAATAGCAAAAAATGCGCTTTCTCATATCATGTCCAGGCACACCAGTTTCCTTATCAATCACACACCTCATGGGACATTAACCGTCATCTGCCCCGCAAAGGATATTTCGATTATCCCTGCCCACATACAATTCAGCTTGGATGAATTATTCAGCGCGGGCATATTGGCAATCATCACTTTCGAGCAACCTGGCGCCCAAGGCGCCGGGGTTACCGGGATGCATGGCATCGGTGTCAAAGCGCCAAAAGCCGCTGCCGTCGCGGCCGCCACCATGGGATTGGCCAAACTCTGGCACATGCCGAAGGGAAGTATATTCAGCATAGGGACATGATCCATAATATTGGCGTCGGGCATATTCTGCGTCATCACCCGGCTGACGGGTAACACCATCAAAGAACTCGGCGCCACGCCAAAACTGCATTTCAGCAACGCTCCCATGCATACCTGCTGCCCCATTTCAATCTCCCGGAATCAGCCGAATCAAAATTAATCGGAATCGCATCCAGCGAGTGGTCTTGGTTGTACTCAAAACGGCCACCACCACCGCTTGGGTTTGGCGCAAGGCAACTCGGTAAACTTGCTCTTATCCGCTACCGGTGCTGGTTCAACATTGATCGGCGGCGGCACGGCGGCAAAAATAATATCCAACTCCTTCACCCCGCCCGCCCGCTTCCAATTCAACATACCGCTCTTCCATATTTTGGTTTCGGGAGTAAGCGAGTGTTGCATGGCCATGTCAAGAACCTTGGCGCAATCCAAGGGGGCTGACTGCTTACCATCAACCTCGATAAAGTATTCAACCTTCGGCTCTGCATCCCCCGGCAGCTTTGGTAGCTCCGGCGCCTTAGGCAATTCTGGCGCTTTGGGCAGCTTGGGCAATTCGGGGGCTTTAGGTAACGTTGGCAGCTCGGGTGCTTTAGGCATCTTGGGCAGTTCGGGGACCTTAGGTATCTTGGGTAGTTCTGGAATCTTAGGTATCTTGGGGAGTTCAGGAACTTTCAGCTCTTGGGCCAGAGCTCCGCTGATGCCGAGTAGCGTTGCGGAACCAGCGAAAACAAACAGGCCAACCGCAAAAGTAATTTGCACAAAATGACGATGCATTGCAGTTATCATAAACTTTTCATGGTCTCAAACTATGGGCTCTATGGGCGGGACAAAACGTATTAAGAATTCACAATAACAAGTGGCTATATGCCAGCGACCGTCCAGAATCATTATGTCCATTTTCTGTAGCAGATTCCTAACCCCGTTCTATTATGCCAATTATTTCAGCCACACCAACCTTTTCATCAAGCAACTTCATTACGCCAGGCGCGTACTTGGCGAGGGTCTGCACAGACTCCCGCATAAGAAGCCCAAGCTTCTCGTCGAAATACTCTGGCTCTGAAAACTGCCCCGTTAGCTTGAAATGCAGATCACCATTATCCAGATTCAATGCGAAATTTCCATTCACCAAACCGTAATTAGCACGAGTAACAAACTCGGAGATAAGAGGGCGGTCGCTTTCGGCTATATCCTTCGGATATAAAGCAAGCACCATTATTTGTTGTTCTGATTCGAAGACATGTATCAGACAATCCAATTCTTCCCCAAGATAGGCAATCCTTATTCTGTATACATCTCGATCTTTTTGCTTGGCGAATTTGAGTTGATGAGTCTCAAAAAATTGGATCAACAAGGCTGTTAGACCCGTTGCGTTAGCGTTAGCATCAGCCTCATTCTCTGTGACACTTGCCCATTTCGTAGAGTAACCAAATTTAACTGAACCCTTGCCTTGGAGGTGAGGTGGCAACTCCATGTTCTGGGTAACTGTGGTCGCCAACCAGCTATCAGCGGCTCGCAAGATTTGCGAGTACGGTTCATGCCCGGCATCAAGCAATGCCTCCCTGAGCATTTCTGCGTTCTGGAGGCTATCGATTACCACCTTTAGGTTCGCCTTCTTGAGCCTGAGGTTGATTTCAAATTCCTTCCCGGCATCAAACTCTCCCCCCAGAATTTGCCCCCGGTTCTCCGGCTGCAAGCCGAATAAACAATTGAGGTCTATCTTCTCGTACGCATCCGGATCAACGGTAAGTTTCATCCACACTTCAGGATGTTGCTGTCCAGCATCTATTTTGATTTCCCTCACGACAACACTGATTGAATCATCGTTGTCGGTACGGAGGGTCATCTTCTGATTTACCATCGCCTTGCTGTTTTCCACCGTTTATGCCTTTCGTTTATCCCGGATTGCCCATTGGCCAATTTTTTTGCGCTAAGGGATTTTCTGGGGTTATGAGAAAGTCCATTTGCCGCCGCCGTATGTCCCTTTGAACAGGCGACTGCTTTTTTCATGCTTGGCTTCCAGTACGCCTATACTCAGCTTCTTAGTCCTGACAGAACCGATTTCAATAGCGAAGTCGCCGCCGAATTCCTTGCTTATCTCTACTTTCAAGGCCACACTGCCCTTGATCATATCCCCGTCAGATTGCGAATCAGAACCCTTGAATGCCTTTCGTATTTCTTTTCCGCTTGTTTGGAGCGCATCAAAGGCCGCAGCAGAGGCTTCAGCCTTAAGAGCATCTTTGCCGCTAGGTTTGTTTTTCTGTTCGGATTTTAGCGCCTCCGACCTGATAAATTTGGCACCTTTTTCGCCTAACTTGAGTATGGGTTCAACAAGTTGCTCTGCCGGTAATTCCAGCGCGCCGGATGCCTTGATTGCATTTTTGGTCTCCGCATCTTCACCTTTACCTTCAGTTTTCCTCGCGTAAGTAATTTCAGCCGTAGCCGGACCAATTTCAAGCGAACCTTTGACTTCATAAGCCTTGGTGCTCTTGCCCATTTTTTTAATCGTTTCGCCGTGTTTTCGTACCTCTCCAATTTTATCTTTCTTGGCATGGGCGACCTCTTCCAAGCCTATTTTCCTACCCGATTTTCTGGAGGCTTCTACCCCGAGTTTGCCCACCCCATCAACTCCGACCTCGGCCTTGGCCCCTAGCGTGCCACCCGATTCAACAGCGGTGTGTTCGATCTTTTTCTTGATCTCCCCGATCTGTTCATTATTCGCCGCGATCTCTTGACCGATAGTGGCGAGCTCTGAAATTACAGCATCGAGCTCGTCAGCGATTTTTTTGGCCTCGCTTGGTTCTGGGCTTCCCCCCATTGCTTTGGCCTCCAGCTGGCTTCTCTTAATTTGGGCATCCTTCTGTTTTGTTTCGAGCGCTCCCTCTTTTTCCTTGAGTTTGTCCCGTTCGATTTTAAGGGGCAAGAAAATCCGCTTTTCGCGATCCGCAGCCTTCTTTTCTGCGGCGGTATAGCCGAGCGAGCCAGTTCGCCCCCCCCCCCACATGGCGTTTACCAGTGCCTCAGGGCAAACTTTGGAGTTTCTGCCGCGCTGATAGAGGCCGTAAGACATCAGCTCGATAGCGTCTGCTGCCGTGGATGCTTCAGATTCGATGTATCCGCCTAGCGATCCCTCCAACTCGGCTATACCTACCGATCCCCCCACGGTCAAATTAACTTCGGCACCGGTTTTGACAAAATCATCGTCCTTTGCCGCATTAAGTTTTATTTTGCCACCAACATAAATTGATGGGCCCGCAGGAACCTTTACTTCTACTTCCAGGCTGGAGGCGTCCCCGTTTTTGGGAACTATCTTCTCCACCGCTTTCCCGAGCTTGGCAAAGAACGCGTCACCCGTGCCCTCAAGCTGGAGTTTTAATTCTGTTACGGATTTAGACTCTTCAATACTTTCATCGCCCTTATCACCCAGCTTGTCCAATTTTCTTTGTTCCACTGCATAGTTACCATTCAGAAATGCTGTGAAAGCGGCGATCCTCTTGGCTTGCCTTTCCTCACCTTTGTGATATTCAATCCAGTTTTCTATTGCCTTTCCGATTTCAGTATGGATGAAAACCAGATCCGTTTTTTTGACGTTCAACCATTTTTTCTGCAGCTTGTCATACTCATCAATCAACTTATCAATTTCTTGTACCGCGGCACCTCTGCTAACAAAACGGCCTGCATTTGTATTTTCCTTAAATTTTTCTTTATCCCATAGCATTTGAGAGGTGCCATTGCTTGTCTGCGGCGCGCTCGCTTTATTGATGGGAATCTCGAGCGCGCCTTTGCCCGCACTGGCAATTTGTACGGCTTTCGCCCCCATCACATCCGCTTCGTTCTCTAATCCTTTGTCATCGTTAACCGGAACACCTCCCTTCATCTGCATCGTGGGCTTAACTCTCCCCTGCGCCTGCTGCACCACATGCCAGGCCTCGTGCGGCAAATGCCGCTCTTGTCCGGGCGCGACATGAATGTCGCTGCCCTGCGCGTAGGCCAAGGCATTCAGCTGAGCGGGTTGAGATGAGTTGTAATGGACTTTAACGTTGTCCATGGACATACCGGAAAGATTTTCGATGCCGGATTTGAGATTGTCTGGCAGGCTGGTGTTGTTGGGTTTTGCGGCGGATTGCTGTTCCAGTTGCGCGGTGGCTTGCGAGGTGAATTTCCCCTGCAAAGGTTCTTCTTCCTCTACTCTCTGTACAGTTTCGAACTTGCCTTGCAGCGGCTCTTCCTCTTCCCCTTCCACCGCCTCCTCTTCCACGCGCTGCGCGGTTTCGAA
>CAZXDK010000009.1:0-55170 GCA_964639585.1 uncultured Gallionellaceae bacterium
AGGATGCGGATATTTGAATCAGGCGGCAAGGCTGGGGATTATGGGGCGCTTACCGATCTCTGCCATGTCTGCTACGCATAGCTAGGGAGATATCAGTTCGAGTCCAGATTAACTCGCCGGTTTGAACAAATCTGATAACTGGTATCTGTCAGTTCTGATTTAACACCGCGTTCTGCGGCAAATTAGGAGCGCAGCGGAAAATTGACCGACAGCGGTGCCTTGTTATGCACGGCTTTTCCCTGAACTAATTAGATTAAACCTGCCCACCCACACCTTTAAACTTCTCAACAAAAACAGCGATTTTCTGAAACACGCTTTGCTTTTTGGTCAGGTATTGCGGATTAAGTGGGCTCATCTTGGGCAGAATGGCATTGAGCTCAGTGCCATTGCCACTGGCAAATTCCCGTTTTAGCGAGGTGGCGATATAACGCCTAGCCGCCTCTGCATTCAAGCTCTCGGTGCTAATTAGCTCTTGCGCCTCACGCTGCTGTTCCGCTTGTGCAAAGGTGAAGAAGGCATCGCTAACACTCGCCTTATCGCCAATCTTGTCCAGGTCGGTTTGATTAATAAAATTAACCAGCAAGCTTTCTTTGGCGCGGTTGCCCAGACTGGCACGAATCACTCGGCGTACATCTTCAACCAGCTCCGTTTTATCTTTAACCTTTTTATTGTTTTCAAAAATCAACTCCAGAATGTAGTCCAGGTTGATCTCTTGTGACTTAAGCAGATCAACCTCAAACACCACGTCATCCCAATCGATGTTGGATTTTTCTTTTTCATCGGAAGATTTTTCCCGACGCAGCCAATCGCGAACATCGTTATAGGTTGAGCGGTAGTCCTGAATTTTCCGTTCAGAAGGCATTTGAATCGCTTGCAGCGTTGCCAAGTCAGCATCGTTTAAATAATGCTGCGCCTTAAATGCCTCAACCGCTTGCGGGTCGCTCATGTCAACGCTTTGCAAGGCTTTCAGGCTGGCAAATTCGTCGTAGTTTTGCAGCACATTCTCAACGCGCAAATATTCGCCAAATAATTTCGCGAAGGCTTTTTTATCCGATTCTTTTTCAATCTCAGCAGGGTTAGGGAAGCGCTGCTCCAACTCCTTCACAACTTCCACAAAGCCACGTCGGGCTTCACCAGTAATCACATCGGTAAAGCCCTCCATGTATTCCTTATAGCTTTTTTCCAGCACCACATTCTTGGTGTTCTTATCACCGAACAGGGTAATGGCATCGACCGTGGCTTGCTCTAAATCGCGGAAGGTGACGATATTGCCAAAGGTTTTGGTAGCGTCGTAAATACGGTTGGTGCGCGAATAGGCTTGCATCAATCCGTGGTAACGCAAGTTTTTATCGACAAACAAAGTATTTAGCGTGGGGGCGTCAAAGCCAGTTAAAAACATACCCACCACAATCAACAAATCAATATTCTGATTCTTCACACGCAACGCAAGGTCGCGGTAGTAGTTTTGAAATGCATTACTCTCCACGCTGAAATTGGTTTTAAACAGCGCGTTATAGTCGGCGATGGCCGCGCTTAAAAATTCTTTGGCGCTGCTATTCATGGCGGAAACATCAAGGCTTTCATCCTGAATATCGCCCACAGCATCTTGTTCTTCATTGGCTGCAAACGAGAAGATGGTGGCTACTCTCAGTGGCTTATCATTGTTTTTTTGCAAATCCTTAAACGACTCGTAATAGAACTTGGCCGCATCCACACTGCTCACGGCAAACATGGCATTAAAGCCTTTTGTGCCAGTCTTCAGGCGATGTGTTTTTTGCCGGAAGTTATTCAAGATGTACTGTGAAATCTCCCGAATACGGTCAGGGTGCAACAAGACTTGCTTGTTTTCTGCGGCGCTGAGTTTTGACTCATCCAGCTCGCTCTCAATCGCTTTGAACTGTGGGCGCACATCGTTGTAATCGACCTTAAACTTCAATACCTTTTCATCGCGAATAGCGTCGGTAATTACATATGAGTGCAGCTCACGGCCAAACGCGCTGGCGGTAGTATCGGCACCGAGGGCGTTTTGCGGTAAGATCGGTGTGCCGGTAAAGCCAAACTGATAGAATTTTTTAAACTTTTTCTTCAGGTTTTTCTGTGCTTCGCCAAACTGGCTGCGGTGGCATTCATCAAAAATAAATACCACTTGCTTGTTGTAAATCGGCAAGTCGCTTTCACTTTTCATCAGGTTGTTGAGCTTTTGGATGGTGGTGACAATGATTTTGTTGTCGTCCTTATCCAGATTGCGCTTGAGGCCGGCGGTGCTGTCAGAGCCATTCACACTGTCCGGCGAAAAACGCTGGTATTCCTTCATGGTCTGGTAATCCAGATCTTTACGATCCACCACAAAAAAAACCTTGTCGATAAACTCCAACTCAGTCGCCAAACGCGCTGCTTTAAAACTGGTCAGGGTTTTGCCCGAGCCGGTTGTGTGCCAAATAAAGCCGCCGCTTTCCGTATTGCTCCAGTTTTTGGCTTGATAGGCGCTTTTGATTTTCCACAAAATGCGCTCGGTGGCGGCAATCTGGTAGGGGCGCATCACCAGCAAGGTATCACTCACATCAAACACCGAATAATGCAGCAGCACATTGAGCAGGGTATTTTTCTGGAAGAAGGTGGCGGTAAAGTCTTTCAGGTCTTTAATCAGGCCATTATCTGCCTTCGCCCAGTTCATGGTGAAGTCGAAGCTGTTCTTGTTACGCTGGGTGGTGTTAGCAAAATAACGGCTATCCGTACCGTTGGTAATCACAAACAGCTGCAAATACTTGTACAGCGAATGCTCGCCATTAAAGCTCTCTTTGCTGTAACGATGCACCTGATTGAAGGCTTCACGAATTGCCACGCCGCGTTTCTTCAGCTCCACCTGCACCAGCGGCAAGCCATTCACCAAAATTGTCACGTCGTAGCGATTGGCATGACTGCCGACTTGCTCAAACTGCTTGATGACTTGTACCTTATTGCGTGCAATATTCTTTTTGTCTAACAGGTAAATGTTCTTAATGCGGCCATCGTCAAATACAAAGTCATGAATATAGTCATCGTGAATTTTGCGGGTTTTATCGACGATGCTATCGCTGGGTTTGTCCAGCCAAGTCTCCACAAAGCGCAGCCACTCGCCATCAGCAAATTGCATATTGTTCAGGGCTTGTAAAGCTACGCGCACATTGGTCAGCAGCTTCTCGGGCGTGTTTAAATCGGACACATGTTCATAGCCCTGATTCTGCAAATCCTGAATGAATTCCCGCTCCAAATCGTATTCGCTTTGGTAGCTTTCGCTAACTTTCCATTCCTTGGTGTACTTATCTAAAACGATAAAGTTATTCGATTCGGCGATGGGCGTGGTGTAGCTAATCATTATTTTTGCCTTTGTTTGATAACTGCAATTGCTTGGCGTTTTGCGCGCTAACAACCTTTTTACCCGTTTCTGCTTCCAATTTCAGTTTGGCTTCTTTGGCAACACCGCCACCACGTTTTGCCACATCCTCATGTTCTATAAACGACTGCGGGTTAACGACTTCTGAAATCTCTTTGGTGGACAACTCTGCCAGCATATTCATCACCAGTTCTTTATTGGTCATGTTGTCGCGCAGATTCTCCTTTTTAAGTCCTTTGTGCTGCTTGTATTCTTTGGCGGTTTTTCCTGCCCACGTCTTGTAAATCACATCGGTTAAAAAGGCGAATTCGCCGCCCTCCTGCAAGCCGTGCTTCCTCCACTCGTCGGTTAATTCCTTGCGGATTTCTATACTTTTTAATCGTTGGTTAATCCAGTTGTCCGAGTAACCCAGCCGCTTGTAGTCCTGCATGGCCTGTTCGATGGAAAGCTCAGGGTCTTGCAGTTGATCCAGGCGTTGATTGGCCACCTCAGCCAGCCACAGCTTGAAAGGCTCTGCCTTTTTAGAAGGGATGGATTGAACAATTCGCAATAACTGTTGGGTGGACGCAGCCAGTGTTTTCCGCAATTTGCCCGTAGCAGACTGCATGGCTACCTGGGGACAATTTGTCCCTACGTACTCGCCTAATTGTTCGTCCCGCTTGCGCAGCTTCTTTAAATAATCGGTGGGGTTTGCACTGTCTGTGAGCGCGGCAACCACATCAACAACAGAAAAAAACCACTCTTCCTGTTCGGCATCCCAGTAACTGCGAATGCTTTTGTCTTTAAATAGGATGATTTTAGAGTGCTGGGCCATTCGCGTTCTCCATTACTTCTTCCTGCTGCCAAAAGCCATAGTTGCTTTTCAAGTGATTGAGCAGCAATTTAACCATGGCCTTCTCTTGCGGCGTTGGCTCTGCAACAGCTTCATTGGATAGCGTGCTATGACTTGTAAAGTTAACGATTCGGCTTAGATAGAGCTGTTTATCATCTGGCAAAAGTTCTGACCAATTCGGGTAACCCAGAAAGCTGGCCGTTTTCTCGTAAAGGTTGCGCAGCAGTGTGAAGTGATACTTTTCAACCTTGTTTTCAGTAATAGCCTGTTCAATGGTTTGCTTTAAATACAGGTGATAGGAAAAGCTCTTGTTGGAGTCGCCATGTTTGACACTCAAATCGAATGATCCGTCCTCGAAGCGCTCTAACAGATAGCACCCTTCCTTCTTCCCCTTTTTACTAAGGTCAAGTTCATTGTGGAGCACGTTATAAAACAGCGGGCTGTGCGTCGTGATGATAAATTTCAGATCGGACTGACTCGATTTGATCAGGCCAGCCAAATTGACCGCCAGCTCGATCAAATGATTTTCATCCAATGAACTAACGGGATCATCAATAAAAACGTATTCCAAATTATTGAAGACATCAGTGGACCGATTCGTAGCGTCTGCGATGTTTAACTCGGAAATCATCTGCTCGATCAGCGAATGAAACACGCTCCAAATAAAGTTACTTTCCTCGCCCTTGGAGATTTTTATGTTGGGATCTCGCTGGTTATTGCCGCGCTCGAAGGAAAAACTGACTTCTGAAAAGTCGGCGCTAAAATGCGGTGTCAACTTTTCATTGGCATAGTGTTGAAAAGTGGTAGTAATGTTTTGATCTTGGCCTTGCTCTTCAAGTACCCATTTGGTGAACGAGTTGGGCTGGATTTTTAATTTTGGCTCTGCGTCCAGATCCAAGTCGTTATCCCAGTAGAACAAATCTTCCGTGAACGCACTGTAATAGAGGATTTTCTTTCTCGCCAACTCTGATTGCTGTGCATCTTCGGCATCAGTTTTGGGAGCAATTAGATCTTTGAATTCGCGCGACAGACGCGTCTTGCCCGTGCCGTTGAAGGCATAGATCAGCTGCACCTTCTTATAGGCATCTTTCAGTTGCTGGGCGATTACGGTCAGCGTCTTGCTCATTTCAGGCCGCCACCTCTTCCGGTTTTGGGAAGCTCAACAACAGATCGCGGTAATATTCGTACTGCTTTTGGCGCAATTCGATTTCGCGCGGCAAGCCTTCGGTGATGGAATTGGTCAGCGCGTCGAATTTGTCCAGAATGGCGACGATGCGGGCTTGCTCTGCGAGCGATTTATCAGCGTCGTCCGGGTATGGAATTGGTATTCGGACTTTTGCAATTCCATCAATTAACAATCTATTAACTTTCCCCCTAGATACATGTTTCGCCTTCTCATCAATGAATGCAGCTGTTTGCATTGCATAGGAGATAAATTTTGGATTCATTGAATGACGAAAAGCGTAGCTGTCATCGTGGATTGCTACTTTTTCATTTCCAATCCAAGCCACAGCCTTACCAACATCCTCAACCGTTTCACCAACACCTGCCATTACAACATCACCAGGCTCTGCATAGCGCAATGACTCAGCCATATCGCTTCTGACCTGAGAAAATGCACGAGTCGCAAAAACGCCGTATCGAGTGTATATCTCCCCGTAGTGGATAACGCTGATACCGTCTTCAACATAGTCAGCTTTAGTAAAGCGCTTCCCGCGAATAAATTCACCAATATCCGCCAAGGCCTTCCATTCCACATTCCCTTCTTCAAAACTCAACAACTGGTCGCGATAGTAGTTGTATTGATTTTTGCGGGCGGTAAGCTCGGCGGTAAGCTCGGCGGTAAGCTCGGTGAAGGCGTCCAAGATGCGGACGATTTCGGCTTGGATTTCCAGCGATTTTTCTGGGTTATCTGGGCATGGGATGGGGATGGCGATCTCTAAAACTTCACTTGTGCGTAATGCGGGTATGCCTGCACCGTGTTGCTTGTTTGTTAGCTTTTCCTGATTAAGTTTCAAAAAATGATAAACGTATCTATTTTCGACTAGTTCAGTTCTTGGCAGCACTACATAGCAATGAGCATTCGCGTAAAACTTTGACGTAACAAAATTAACAAAACCAGCAGATGCTCCACCTTGGCTCACTATGATTGTGTTTTCGTTGTAGTTGTAATTGCCAGTAAATCCAGAATGTGAAACACCCCCGTTATATGCGGGGTAAAGCCCATTCTCAGTCAACAATTCTTTATTCAGTTGCCTGCCTTTTTCCAATTTAATAACTTCCCCCAATGCCTTCCATTCCACCTCAGCGCCATCCAGCAGCTTTTCCATAAAGCTCACGCTGCTCATGCCTCCAGCTCCTCGCCTTCAATCTCCGCCACAATGGCATCAATATCCGACCGCAACCGGTCGATTTTCGCAGCCGTGGTTTTCAGCTCGGCATTGAGCGCAGTGATATCCACGACTTCGCGATTGTCTTTGGCTTCGACATAGCTGCTAACCGAGAGGTTGTAGTTGTTAGCAGCTATGGCCTCAACACTCACCGATTTGGCGAAATACTCACTATTGGCTTTGCTATCGAAGGCCTTCATGATCTGTTCGATGTGCTTGTCTGTGAGCACGTTAGTATTGGTCTCTTTTTTGAAGTAGTCCTCACCACTGGCATCAATAAACTGGATGGTGGTGTCGGTTTTGTGTTTAGAGAGCACCAGTATGTTGACGGCGATAGTCGTGCCAAAAAACAGGTTGGGCGCGAGTGAAATCACGGTTTCGACATAGTTGTTATCCACCAGATACTGGCGAATTTTCTGCTCTGCGCCACTACGATAAAAAATGCCGGGGAAGCAGACGATGGCTGCACGGCCTTTGCTGGAGAGATAACTCAGCGCATGGAGTACAAAGGCAAAGTCGGCCTTGGATTTAGGCGCTAGCACACCGGCTGGGGCGAAGCGGTCATCGTTAATTAGAGTTGGGTCATCGCTGCCTATCCAGTTAATCGAATACGGCGGGTTGGAGACGATGGCATCAAAGGGTTTGTCATCCCCAAAATGAGGGTTGATCAGGGTATTGCCCAGCTGAATATTGAACTTGTCATAGTTGATGTTGTGCAAGAACATGTTCATACGCGCAAGGTTGTAGGTGGTGTGGTTTATTTCCTGGCCAAAAAACCCGTCTTCAATAATGTGGGCATCAAAGTGCTTTTTGGCTTGCAGCAGCAGCGAACCGGAACCACACGCAGGGTCATAAATTTTATTGACGCTGGTTTGCTTGTGCATAGCGAGCTGCGCAATCAGCTTGGACACGTGTTGCGGGGTGAAAAACTCGCCACCGGATTTACCGGCATTGGCGGCATAGTTTGAGATCAGAAACTCGTAGGCATCGCCAAACAGGTCGATGTGGTTGCCTTCAAAATCACCAAAGTCCAGCTCTGCCACGCCTTTGAGCACGGCAGCCAAGCGGGTGTTTTTGTCCGCAACGGTGTTGCCGAGGCGGTTGCTGGTGGTATCGAAATCGGCAAACAGACCTTTGATATCGCGCTCCGATGGGTAGCCGTTGGCGGAACTTTCGATGGCGGCAAAGATGGCGGCGAGGTCGGTATTTAGGCTCTCGTTTGTATTTGCACCTTTGGCGATATTGGCAAACAACTGGCTGGGGGAGATGAAGTAGCCTTTGGTTTTAATGGCATCGTCTTTGATTTCGGGAGTGATGACAGCGTCGTCCAATTTTGCATAGTTGATGCTGTCGTCACCACCTTCGATGTAGCAGGCAAAGTTTTCACTGATAAAGCGATAGAACAGAGTACCCAAGACATACTGCTTGAAATCCCAGCCATCGACTGCGCCGCGTACATCGTTGGCGATTTGCCAGATTTGGCGTTGCAGTGCTGCACGTTGTTGGCTACTTGTCATTCTGTCATTCCTGTTGTGATGGGTTATTACAAGCGGGGGAGCTTTATACTATTTGAGTATTATTGAAAATTCCGAGCGAACTATTTCCGTGAATGCATAACAGTTGATTAGGCCGAATCAGCCTTTTTTGATTTATACAGATTCTGCATAGTACCGACATCGCGTGCTATCGACCTCGCTTAAGTAAAACAGGTGCTAGAAGAGCATTGTCACCGAATCTAGCACCAATACACATTTTGAACCATAGACTAAAGCATATTGTACTTGTACTTCTCTGGTGATGCGTTTAACCGTTCTCCAAAAGACAACGGTACCTATATAAATAGGTGCCGTTATGTGTACCGGATTGGCTCGCCGCCCTGGACTCGAACTGAGGTCGCCTTAGCTATGCTTAGCGGACATGGCGGCGCTCGTTGCTGAAGTCGGCTTAGGCCCAGTGGCTGACGTTCAATTCTGCCGTACTGAAATCATTTGTACTGCCTCAGCGGCACTCACGATGCGTATGCCTTGATGCTGACCACCGAGACTATGCAAGTGTTTGTCACCTGAAACGATCAAATTCGCCTGTGCTGCGACTGCGCAAGCAAGTACATGGTCATCATCGGGATCGTTTTCAATCAATAACACGCGGTACATTGATTGGTGCGCTCATGTATGCCAAGCACCGCAATTCCCGCACGATGTCTATTGGAGCCAATTCGGCTTGAGCCAAACGCGTTGCAAATTTTTCGCGGGAAAGAACATCCGGCAATTCCGACATTAATACTGGGCTGCTGCACAACTCAAATGTTTGTGCTCTTGCGGCATTGAGCAGTTGGCGCGGTGCACCATTCGGTGAAATCACGCCGGAGATCAGCGTGTGTTTGTATCGAGTACGATGCGCACGTTAGCCGCGTTGTGCCGTGCGCTCTTTGCGGGTCGCGTGAATTTCGGCGTCGATTTCCTCGTCTGATAGTGCGGGCAGGTTTAATGTATTGAGTTTGGCGTATGACTTTCCCAACGCCGTTCCCGCGACAAAACGGGTCTCACGCGCAGCAAGAAACTCCACGAAGTCTTCCACTTCAGCAAGGCGCTGTTGTGGGAGTTGTTGCAGTTTTCGAATCAATGCGGGGGCGATTGCATTCATGTTGATCTCCGAGCAATTCATGGTTTCAAGATAACCCGACAATCAGGCTTAGACAAAGCCTCTTACTTGTTCCCTCGCGCTGGTTTGGGGGGGCTGGGTTTACGCAAGGAATAAATGCAGGGCATCACTACGTTCATCCCGGCCTACATCGCACACCTTGCTTGCGCAGCATCCAACATCATCTCCGCAAAGTGACTGCGCGTTACTTTGTCCTCCGTACGCACATCGTATCCGTCGCAATCAACGCCGATCACTACCCCCTGTGATGCAGAGCGCTTGGCATTGAGTTCTTCGAGCAGCGCATCTTCTTCCGCGATCAGCGCATAAGGCTGAACACTGTAGTTCTCCTCTTTCACCCAATGGATGTTGCCAAAGCCGCCGATGTAGCGAATCGCTTGCGGCACAATGCGGTAGAACTGGAAATCGTGCATCGCAAAATAAGTGCGCGCCTCGGGAAAATAGCGCAGATAACGCAGGCTCACGCGATCTCTGGCGGGCTCGTGCACGGCTGAGCCGACCAGCGTAACTCGCCCCTGCGCCTGGATGTGCGGGTCGTCCTGATTGTGGGTGATGAGGCTGACGCGCGGGTCGTCAAGAATATTTTTGGTGTGTTCCGCCAAGCCGCTGATGAGGATGAGCAGGCTGCCGTCGTGATCGACCAGATACGGCATGATGGAGCCGAACGGATGCCCGTCGAATTTTTTCGACAGGGTGGCGAGCGCGCCGTAACGGTGGGCGCGCAGCATCTGTCTGGCGATGCGGGCGTTGTCGCGCGAGGTGTCGGGGGGCGGGTTGTCGGTTATCATGTGCGCATTAGTACGGGAGTTGGGCAGGGAATGAGAATTGTAGTTCAAAATTTGCGCGTGTTTGCGCATTATGTGGCCGTCAAGTTTCGCCAGGACAAGTGTTCGCAGATGGCGGCGAGTTTGACCTTCGATACGCTGCTGTCGCTGGTGCCGCTGATTACCATCGCGCTGACCTTGTTTTCAGCCTTCCCCGTGTTCGCCGATTTTTCCGATCAGATCAAACATTTTTTGCTGGCCAATATGTTGCCGGAAACCGGCGGCAAAATGATCTCGCACTACGTCGAGCAGTTTGCCGAAAGCGCCTCCAAGCTGACCGCGTTCGGCCTGGCGTTTCTCGCGCTCACGGCCATGCTGCTGATGATCACCATCGACAATGCCTTCAACACCATTTGGCGCGTGGCGGAACCTCGCCCGCTGCTGAAACGAATCCTGATTTATTGGGCGGTGTTGACCCTGGCGCCGTTGCTGGTCGGGGCAAGTTTGTCGCTCACCTCATGGCTGGTGGGGCTGTCTATCGGCTACGCCAAAGAGGCCCCCGTATTTGGCGTGGTCACGCTGAAAGTGGTGCCGGTATTCTTCACCACCGCGGCATTCTGCCTGCTGTTCAGGGCGGTGCCCAACCGCTTTGTGCCGATGAACCACGCGATTATCGGCGGCATTGTTGCGGCGACCGCGTTCGAGACCATGAACCGCGGCTTCGGTTTTTTCATCGCGCACTTTCCCACCTACAAGCTGGTGTACGGCGCATTCGCCAGCATTCCCATTTTCCTGCTTTGGATCTACCTGTCATGGATCACCATTTTATTGGGGGCGCAAATCACCGTGTCGCTTTCGCGCTGGCAGCAGCAGGGGGCCCACCATCTGAATTCGGCCGCGCAATTTTATTTTGCCGTGCGCATGCTGGGCGCGATGCAAGCCGGTTTGACGACGGGGAAAATACAGACGTTCGCCACTTTGTCGCAGCACCTGCGCCTCACGTTTGAGGAAACGGAATTCCTGCTGGACAAGTTGCAGCATGCAAACATCATTCATAAAGTTTCCGCTTCGGGCTGGATGATGCTGCGCGATGCGGAGCATGTGTCGGTGCGCGAGTTGGCCGACACCTTTCTGCTGGACACAAGCGGGCTCCCGTCGCAACAGGGCGATGCGCAAATCCACGCCTGGTTTGCGCTGCTGATGCAGCGGCTGGAAGAGCCCAAGAACAGGACGCTGCAAAGTTTGCTGGCAGGATAAGTCTGCGCGCGGGCAGATAAAATCTGTCTGTCCACTCTATGGGTTTGGAAGATAGAACATGCATACACACAAAAATTGTTGTAACGAAGCGGCATTGGGTAAAATGCCGAGCTTTCACGGGGGAGAATAAATCAAGATGTCCACAAAGACACCCAAGACCTTGTCTTTTGAGGCGGCTACGGCAGAACTGGAGCAATTGGTGGCGGAGATGGAATCCGGCAAGCTGTCTCTGGAAAATTCTCTGGCAGCGTATCAACGCGGAGCCGAGCTGCTCAAGTTATGCCGCACCCGTCTGGATGATGCGCAGCAACAAGTGCGCGTGCTGGAAGACGGTGCGCTAAAAAACTTTGAGGATGGTGCGAAGGCTGGCGATGCCTGATTTTCAAACCTGGATGGGGGCGCACCAGCGGCGCTTTGAAGATGTGTTGCGGAACTTGTTGCCATCGGCGGACATTGAGCCGCAGCGTTTGCATGGGGCGATGCGCTACAGCGTACTGGACGGGGGCAAGCGCGTGAGACCCTTGTTGGCTTTTGCGGCGGGAGAACTGGCCGGTGCGGAAGTGTCTCGCCTCAATTATGTGGCGGCTGCGGTGGAACTCATACATGCCTATTCGCTGGTGCACGACGACATGCCGTGCATGGACGACGACGTGTTGCGGCGCGGCAAGCCTACCTGCCATGTCGAATACGACGAAGCCACCGCCTTGCTGGTGGGCGACGCGCTGCAAAGCCTCGCGTTTCAAATGTTGTCCGACACAGCCCTGGCCGCCGATGCTGCACGGCAATTGAAAATGGTGAAGCTGCTGGCGGCGGCTTCCGGTTCGCGCGGCATGGCGGGCGGCCAAGCCTTCGACCTCGCCAGTGTGGGCAAGCAACTCAATTTGTCCGAACTCGAATTCATGCATATCCACAAAACCGGCGCGTTGATCCGCGCGGCGGTTTTATTGGGCGCCTATTGCGGTGACGGCTTGAGCGATGCGCAGCTTGATAAACTGGACCACTACGGCAAATGTGTGGGGCTTGCTTTTCAGGTGGTGGACGACGTGCTGGATGCCGAAGCCGACACCGCCATGCTGGGCAAGACCGCGGGCAAGGATGCGGATCACGGCAAGCCGACTTATGTCACTTTGTTGGGCGTGGCTGCGGCGAAGAAAATGGCCGCGGATTTGCACCGGGAAGCGCTACAGTCCCTGGCGGAGTTGGGGGGGCAGGCGCGGCGTTTGCGCGAGCTGGCCGATTTCATCGTGATGAGAAAGTTTTGATGTTTCTCCGATTGTGCGCATCACTCAGTTCTATTTCTCCCCTTTTTAAAGGGGGGGCAGGGGGGATTTCAGCCCAAGCGATATGCAGAGAAAATCCCCCTCAATCCCCCTTTAAAAAAGGGGGAAGGGTTGCGACTTCCTCGTTTTGTTAAGAGCACACATGCACCCTTTACTCGAAACCATCAACATCCCTGACGATCTGCGCCAGTTGCAACGCGAGCAATTGCCGCAACTGGCCGACGAACTGCGCGCTTTTTTGATCGAATCGGTGAGCAAGACCGGCGGGCATCTGTCTTCCAATCTCGGCACGGTTGAACTGACTATCGCCTTGCACTATGTGTTCAACACCCCGGAAGACAAACTGGTATGGGATGTGGGGCATCAAACTTACGCCCACAAGGTGTTGACCGGGCGGCGCGAGGCGATGAAGACTTTGCGTATGAAGGACGGGATTGCCGGTTTTCCCAAGCGCGAGGAAAGCCGTTATGACGCCTTCGGGACCGGTCACTCCAGCACGTCGATTTCGGCGGCGTTGGGTATGGCGGTGGCGGCGCGGCTGGCGGGCAACGACAACCGCGCGGTAGCCATTATCGGCGACGGCGCGATGACCGGCGGCATGGCGTTCGAGGCCTTGAATAACGCGGGGGCGCTCGACGCCAATATGCTGGTGGTGCTGAACGATAACGATATGTCGATTTCGACGCCGGTCGGCGCGCTCAATAATTATCTGGCCAAGCTGATATCGGGGCGTTTTTATGCGGCGGTGTGGCGCAGCGGCGAGAAGGTGTTAAAAGGCATGCCGCCGGTTCTGGAGTTTGCCAAGCGCGCCGAAGAGCATGTCAAAGGCATGGTTACACCGGGAACCTTGTTTGAAGAGCTGGGCTTTAATTACATAGGCCCCATAGATGGACACGATCTCGACACGCTGGTGACCACCTTGCATAACATCCGCGAGTTGCAAGGCCCGCAGTTCCTGCATATCGTCACGCAAAAAGGCCGGGGGTACGCGCACGCGGAAGAAAATTCGGCGCTGTATCACGGCGTCGGTAAATTCAATCCCGAGTGCGGTATTGTCGCCAAGCCCGTTGCGCAGAAAACCTACACGCAAATTTTCGGCGACTGGCTGTGCGACATGGCTGCCGCCGATGACAAGCTGATCGGCATTACCCCGGCGATGTGCGAAGGCTCCGGCATGGGCGCATTCGCGCAACAATTTCCACAGCGCTATTTTGATGTAGGCATCGCCGAACAGCATGCGCTCACCTTTGCGGCGGGGCTGGCCTGCGACGGATTCAAGCCCGTGGTGGCGATCTATTCCACTTTTTTGCAGCGCGCTTACGACCAGCTCATCCACGACATCGCCATCCAGAACCTGCCGGTGCTGCTGGCGATAGACCGCGGCGGACTGGTGGGGGCGGACGGCGCGACGCACGCGGGCAGTTTCGACCTGAGCTTCCTGCGCTGCGTCCCCAACATGACCGTGATGACACCCGCCGACGAGAACGAATGCCGGGCGATGCTCAGCACCGCTTATGGCATGAATACGCCAACCGCAGTGCGCTATCCGCGTGGCAGCGGCACGGGGGTGGAGGTGCAAGCTGCGTTGCAGACGCTGCCTGTAGGCCGTGGCGAAGTGCGTCGTCAGGGCAAGCAGGTCGCCATCCTCGCGTTCGGCTCCATGCTCGCGCCAGCGCTGGCAGCGGCGGAGGCGCTGGATGCCACGGTGGCCAACATGCGCTACGTCAAACCGCTGGATGAGGCGCTGGTGCTGCAACTGGCGCGCGAACATACGCTGCTGGTGACCGTGGAAGAGAATGTGATTCAGGGCGGTGCGGGCAGCGCGGTGGCGGAATGTCTGGCGCAACACGGCGTGGTGGCGCCCATACTGCATCTGGGATTGCCGGATGTTTTCATCGAGCAGGGCGAGCCCGGCAAGTTGCTGGCGGATTGCGGGCTGGACGCGGTCGGAGTGGAAAAAGCGATCCGGAGTGTTTTAACCAGGACGACTCCTTAACACGAAAATCTCGGAAGGCATGTTGTGGGGGTAGTGCCATGATGCAAAGCTGCATACGCTGGTTGTCAATCTTCGCCTTGTTGGCGGCGAGCCCGGCCTACGCGCTGGATAAGGTCGCCTTGCAACTCAAGTGGACGCACGCCTTCCAGTTCGCCGGGTACTACGCCGCAAAAGAGCAGGGCTACTACCGCGATGCCGGGCTGGATGTGAATATTGTTGAGGCCGCGCCCGACACCGATACGGTGCGCAATGTGCTGGAAGGCAAAGCCCAATACGGAGTAGGTAGCAGCGGTCTGTTGCTGGAGCGCGCGGCGGGCAAGCCGGTGGTGGCGCTGGCGGTGGTGTTTCAGCAGTCCCCTTACGAAATTTATGCGGCGCCTAATATTCATAAGCTGAGCGATTTGATCGGCAAGCGCATCATGCTTGAACCGCAGTCGCAGGAACTGCAGGCCTATCTGAAAAAAGAGGGCGTCCCGTTGGAGAGTCTCCAGTTGATGCCGCATAGCTTCGATATCGACGGCTTGATGCAAGGCAAGGTGGCCGCGATCTCCGGCTATCTTTCGAATGAGCCGTACTATTTTCGGCAGGCACAGTATCCCTTTCAGGTTTTCAGCCCGCGCTCTGCCGGGATCGACTTCTATGGCGACAACCTGTTCACTACTGAAAAAGAATTGCGCGAGCACGCGGAGCGGGTCAAGGCGTTTCGTGCGGCCAGCATGCGCGGCTGGCAATATGCCAAGGAGCATCGCGATGAGGTGATTAGTCTGATACTCGCGAAATATTCCACGCAACATAGCCGCGATTATCTGGAGTATGAATCCAATCAAATGATCCCTTTGCTGCGGCCGGATCTGATCGAGATCGGCTATATGAACCCGAACCGCTGGCGGCATATCGCGGATACCTATGCGGACATCGGGCTGCTGCCGAAAGATTTTGCGCTGGAAGGTTTTTTGTATGAAGCGAACGAGCCGGAAATGCCGTGGTTCTTTCGCGCGCTGTTGCTGGCCTTGTTGCCCACGGTTTGTATCGGAGCGATCACGCTTTACATCTTGCGCACCAACCGTAGATTGCATAACAGTCTGGCCGAATTGAATGCGGCGCAACGGGCGCTGACCCAGAGCGAGAAGCATTACCGTCTGCTGGTGGAAACAATGCGCGACGTGGTATGGATAATGGATCCCGTTACTTTGCGCTTCCGTTACACGAGTCCGTCCGTCGAGCGTTTTCGCGGCTATACCGTTGCAGAGATGCTGGAAATGCCGATGGACAAGACCGTCGCTCCGGTAGCGGTCGAGGCCTTGAGGCAGAAGATACGGTACTACATGGAAGAATTCTTGTCCGGACTATACCCGGACAAGGTGTATGTCGAAGAGCTGCCGATGCTGCGCAAGGACGGCTCTGTGGTGTGGGGCGAGGTGATCGCCAAGTTTTACCGCAACGAGGAAAGCGGACAGGTTGAGCTGCACGGCGTGACGCGCGATATTTCCGAGCGCAAACAGCAGGAAGCGGCGCTGAAAGAATCTGAAACAAAGCTGCGCACCCTGTTTGAGTCCACCAGCGATGCGGTCATGCTGCTGGATGAGAAAGGTTTCTTCGATTGCAATCTGGCAACATTGGCGATGTTCGGTTGTGAATCAAAAGAAATTTTTTGCACAAAACACCCTGCCGATTTGTCGCCGCCCGAGCAGCCCAATGGAACAGATTCCCTGACGTTGGCCAATCAGCATATTGCACGGGCCAACCAGCGCGGCAGAGAGCATTTCGAGTGGGTGCACAAGCGCCTGGATACGGGAGCGCCTTTCTCTGCCGAGGTTTTGCTCAATGCGATGCGGATCAAAGGCAGGCCGGTGCTTCAGGCCGTGGTGCGCGACATTACGGAACGCAAGCGCGCGGAGGATGAGATCAGGCGCCTGGCGTTTTACGATGCGTTGACCGGGTTGCCCAATCGCATGCTGCTCAACGACCGTTTGCAGCAGGCGCTGGTGGTCGCAAAACGCGAGCAAGGGCGCGGTGCTTTGATGTTCCTCGATCTGGATAAATTCAAACAGATCAACGACACCCTCGGTCACAATGTGGGCGACCAATTGTTGCAACAGGCTGCGACGCGCATGCTTAAGTGTGTGCGCGAATCGGATACCGTGGCGCGTATCGGCGGTGACGAGTTTATCGTGTTGCTGCGCCCGATGGACGATGTGCAGGATGCACTCAAGGTGGCGGAAAAAATTCGCGTCGTGCTGCGACAGCCGTTTGAGGTGGCCGGGCACAGTTTGTCTATTTCCAGCAGTATCGGTATCGCGATTTATCCCGAGCACGGCAGCGACGGTGTCGAGTTGTCCAAACACGCCGACATCGCCATGTATCAAGCCAAAGACAGCGGGCGCGATAATATAAAGCTGTTCACGCCGGAGTAGGGGCGCGCTTTGCGCACCATGCTGCATGGATGCACCCTTGTATGATCGCTGTGTTGAAATGGACGCGGAATAAGAATAAAGGCAGACTGATTTAGTCGGATAAAGTTATAATTAAGGAAAATCCTCAACCGAAAGTTAATGATGAGTTCGATAGTAACTATTCCTGATGTGCAAAGCAGCGCCGACACGCGCCACTTGGCGATTAACAAAGTGGGTATCAAGAGCATCCGCCATCCGGTTGTGGTGCAAGACAAAAGCGTGGGCGTGCAGCACACCATTGCCACGTTCAATATGTATGTGCATCTGCCGCATAATTTCAAAGGCACGCATATGTCGCGTTTTGTGCAGATACTCAACCAGCACGGGCGCGAGATTTCGGTGGAGTCGTTCGAGAGCATACTGCGCGAAATGGTGGAAAAACTGGAGGCGAATTCCGGTTACATCGAAATGGCCTTTCCCTATTTCGTCAACAAGACCGCGCCGGTTTCCGGCGTGCAGAGCCTGCTCGATTACGATGTCACCTTTATCGGCGAGATCGTCGAGGGTAAATATCGCTTCACCATGAAGGTGCTGGTTCCGGTCACCAGCCTGTGTCCCTGTTCCAAGGAAATTTCCGAGCGCGGCGCGCATAACCAGCGTTCGCATGTCACGCTCACCGTGCGCACCAAAAGCTCGGTGTGGATCGAGGAGGTCGTGCGCATTGCGGAAGAACATGCATCGAGCGAGTTGTATGGCCTGCTGAAACGCCCGGATGAAAAATTCGTCACCGAACACGCTTACGACAACCCCAAGTTCGTCGAAGACATGGTGCGCGACGTGGCCGCCGCGCTGAACGCCGATGAACGCATCGAGGCCTACATCGTCGAGTCGGAGAACTTCGAATCCATCCACAACCATTCGGCATATGCGCTGATTGAAAGAGATAAAGCTAAGGATTGAGGATCTAGGATTTAACAACATCCGCTGCTTTCCTCAATCCTCAATCCTAGTTCCTAAATCCTAAAATGAAACCCGTCGCCATCTTTCGTCATACCCCCAATGAAGGCGCAGGCTACTTTGCCGAATTCCTGCGTCAGCACAACGTCCCGTGGGAGCTGATTCGCATCGACGCAGGCGACAAAGTGCCCCTCAGCGCGCGCGATTTTTCCGGTCTGGTGTTCATGGGCGGCACCATGAGTGTGAACGACGATCTGCCGTGGATACTGTTCGTGCTGCCGCTGATCCGCGACGCGCTCGCGCACGACGTGCCGCTGCTCGGCCACTGTCTCGGCGGGCAATTGATGTCCAAAGCGCTGGGCGGCGTGGTGAGCAAGAACCCGGTCAAAGAACTCGGCTGGGGCAAGGTCGATGTGGCCGACAACGCCACCGCGCGCGCATGGTTCGGCGACATCAAGTCGTTCGACAGTTTCCACTGGCACGGCGAAACCTTCACCCTGCCGCAGGGCGCGGTGCCGCTGCTGTCCAGCGCGCATTGCCCGAACCAGGCTTTCGCCATCGGCAAACATCTGGCGCTGCAATGCCACGTCGAAATGACCGAACACATGATCCGCGACTGGTGCGTAGCGGGTGCAGACGAACTCGCCGCCCACGCGAGCAGCCCCGCTGTGCAATCCGCCGAAACGATGCAGGCAGAGATGCACGACAAACTACCGGAGCTGCATCGCGTGGCGACGCAGTTGTACCGGCACTGGTTGCACGGCTTGGCGCACTGAGATCGGGAGGGATAAATGACCTACGTCGTTGCCGAAAACTGTATCCGCTGCAAATACACCGACTGCGTGGAAGTGTGTCCGGTGGACTGCTTCCGCGAGGGTGAAAACTTTCTGGTGATTGATCCTGACGAGTGCATCGACTGCTCGCTGTGCGTGCCGGAATGTCCGGCCAATGCGATCTACGCGGCGGATGACCTGCCCGCCGACCAGCAGCAGTTCATCGCGCTGAACGCCGAGCTCGCCCGAGTGTGGAAGCCGCTCGTCACCAAGAAAGATGCGCCCGCCGATGCCGACGAGTGGCGCAACGTTCCCAACAAACTCCAATATCTCAAGCGGTGAGGTAAAGTGCTGCACGTTATTCCGTTCGTGGTGAGCTTGTCGAACCATGAACGGCTCTTCGACAAGCTCAGGGCGAACGGCTCCGGGGCATATGGGTAATTCGGTTTGAGTTAAGCTACAGTTTATTTCGACCGCATCGCGCGGCGCATCTTCGCCGCGCACCCCGCGCCCGATCTGCGCGGCATCACCATCCTGCTGCCCAATTTCCATGCCTCACAACCGCTGGCACAGGCGCTGATGCGCGCGACGCAATGTCCCGCTGTGCTGTTGCCGCAGATGGTTACGCTGAACGGCTGGGCGCAAAGCTTCCCGCTCGACGAACCCGTCGTCAGCGACAGTCAGCGCGGCGCGCTGCTGTACCAGCAGTTGCGCAAACTGCAATGGTTCGAGCAGGCCGATGTGTGGGGCATGACACAGGAGTTGCTCAAGCTGTTCGACGAACTCACCCACTCGCTGCACGCCTTGCCAGCGGATGCGGAAACCTTCGCCGCCGCCGTGCAGCAAGCCTATCAGGCGCGGCAGAACAGTACGCTGCAACTGGAAGCGCGGCTGGTGTTTGAGCTGTGGAACGCCATGCAGGGTGGCGCGGAACTGGATGCCGCGCGGGCTTACCAGCAGCGGCTGGCGAAGCTGGCAGCGCAGGCGGAGCAACCACTTTATGTGTTGCGGGCTTCGGAGTGGACTGCGCTGGAGCAGCGCTTTCTGGATGAGTATGAGCAGCGGGCGATGGTGAAGGTGTTTGATTTGAGGGAGATGGTTGAAAATAATCTGAGCGTTGTTGCACAGACCCTCACCCCTAGCCCCTCTCCCGCTCGCGGGAGAGGGGAATTAGACTCCCTCTCCCGCGAGCGGGAGAGGGTTGGGGTGAGGGGCGTTGAGTTACGCGAACAATTTTCACTTCTCCAGTCCGAACAAGTCCCGCCCTTAGGCGACACCCTGCGCTTCTTCGCCGCCACCTCCCTCGAACAGGAAGCCCGCGCCGCCGCCATGCAAGTGCGGCTGTGGTTGCAGGCGGGCAAACAAGACATCGCCGTCGTCGCGCAAGACCGCGTGGTGGCGCGGCGCATGCGCGCCTTGCTGGAGCGCGCGGAGGTGCTGGTGGCGGACGAAACCGGCTGGACGTTTGCCACGCTGTCGGTGAGCACCGTGCTCGACCGCTGGCTCAGCGCGCTGCAAAGCGATTTCTACCACCACGATCTGCTCGACCTGCTCAAGTCGCCCTACATCTTCGCCGACATGCCGCCGGGCGAGCGCAAGTCGGCGGTGTATCAACTGGAACAACTGCTGCGCAAACATGGCGTGGTCTCTGGGCTAGAAAAATTTATGCTCCTCGCCGAGCACGAAACCGCGCTGCACCCGCCGCTGGCGCGCTTGCACCAAGCCGCAGCTTTGCTGGAGCAGGGCAAGAAAAAAACGCTGGCCGAATGGCTGGCCGCGCTGCGCGAAAGTTTGAATGTGCTGAGTGTCGATGCCGGATTGCAGCAGGACGATGCCGGGCAGCAGTTGCTGCGCGCGCTGGAAACCTGGCAGCAGGAATTGCACAACGACGATGGCCGCTACCGCTTCCACGAATGGCGGCGCTGGCTGGCGCAGCAACTGGATGTGGAAACTTACCGCGACAGCAGCATCGACAGCCGCGTGCGTTTCACCCACTTGGCCGCGACGCGCTGGCGCGCCTTCGATGCCGTGCTGTTGCTGGGCTGCGATGCCGACCATCTGCCCAGCGTGGCGGACGGCGGGCGCTGGTTCAACGATGCCGTGCGCTCCGCGCTGAACCTGCCCACGCGCAACACCCATGCCGTGCGCCAGCGCGACGACTTGCTGGCGCTGCTCACCCTGAACGATTGCGTGCGCGTCACTTGGCAAAAAGATAAAAACGGCGAGGAGGGCTTGCTCAGCCCCTATCTGGAAATGCTGCGCGACCTGCACACGCTGACCTACGGCGACGATCTGAGCGAACACGAATTGCAGCATTACCTCGCGGCGGAAGAGCTGCACACGCTCACGCTGCCGCAAGCGATGCAGCCCGCCCCCGTCGCCAACACCGAGGCCGTGCCGGAGCGCGTTTCCATCAGCGCCTACAACTCGCTGGTCGCCTGCCCCTACCAGTTCTACGCGCGCCACATCCTGCGCCTGAATCCACTCGACGAAGTGCAGGAAGGCATCGAGAAGCGCGACTACGGCGACCACGTGCACCAGATTTTGCAACGCTTCCACGAACGCTACGCGCGGGTGAGCGAACATCCCGTCGAGGAACTGACCGCCGCATTGCGCGAAATCAGCGAGGAAGTTTTCGCCGGGCTGCTGCAACAAGATTTCGCCGCGCGCGCCTGGCTCGCGCGCTGGTACACCTCGCTGCCCGCCTACATCGAATGGCAGCGGGAAAACGAAGCGCAAGGCTGGCGCTATGCTGGGTCGGAACAAGCTTTCGACTGGCCGCTGGAAGGCGTGCGCCTGCGCGGGCGCATCGACCGGCTGGACGAGCGCGGCGAAGAAAAGCTCGTGCTCGATTACAAGACCCAGAGCGACGCCGTGCTGCGCAACAAACTGAAAGAGCCGGGCGAGGACGTGCAGCTTGCCTGCTACGCCTACGCGCATGAAGCGGCGGATGCGGCGTTCGTGAGTATCGACAACGGCAAGGTGAAACTGGTGGAGCCGAAGCACGATGTGCCGCTGCTGGCGCAATTGAATGCGGAGAGATTGGTGGCAGTGATGGCGGCGATACGCGGCGGAGCCGGGCTGCCCGCGAACGGGGTGGATGCGGTGTGCGGGTATTGCGAGATGCGGGGTGTGTGCCGCAAGGGGGAGTGGGTGGTTAGAAATGATTGATAAAAACAAAACCAAACCCCTCCCAGCCTCCCCTTGTCAGGGGAGGAGCGTCCGCTCCCTCCCTGATAAGGGAGGGCTGGGGTGGGTTAGGTTTTTCACGCTCGAAAAAATAAATCATGACTAACCACCTCGCCCTAGACCCCCGCCGCAGCATCGTCGTCGAAGCCTGTGCCGGCAGCGGCAAGACCTGGCTGCTGGTCTCGCGCATCCTGCGTTTGCTGCTGGACGGTGCACAGCCGTCGCAAATTCTCGCCATCACCTTCACACGTAAAGCCGCGCAGGAAATGCAGGCGCGTTTGCAATTGTGGCTGCGCGACTTGGCGATGGGCGACGATGACTTCGTGCGCAAGTTCCTCGCCGAGCGCGGTGTCGCGCAGTTGAGCGGGGAGCAACTGCAACGCGCCCGCAGCCTCTATAGCGAAGTGTTGCTGGCGCAGCCCGCCATTACCATCAGCACCTTCCACGGCTGGTTCATGCAGGTCATGCAGCGCGCGCCGCTGAATGCCGATGTGATGCAGGGCATGAGTTTGCTGGAACGCGCGGGCAGCGAGCAGGAAGAAGCTTGGGAAGAAATGCTGGAGCAGATGCGCAAGCAGCCGGAGAGCATCGAGGCACAGCACATGCAATGGCTGTTCGCCGAGTGCGGCCTGTTTTCCACGCGCACGCTGTTGTTTAACTTTTTGGGCAAGCGCGCGGAGTGGTGGGCTTATGTGCAAGGCCGGCAGGATGTGTTGAGCTTCGCGCTGGATAATCTGCGCAACGATCTGCATGTGGATATGGCCTTCGATGCCGTCGCCGATTGGGGACTATGCGGCAACAGCGAGGAAATCTTTTTCGCTTTCGTGCATCAGCTCGCGGCCAACGGCACCGAGGTGCAGCAGGGCAAAGCCAGCGAACTGGAACGCATGTGGACGGATGCCGCGCCTGCATTGCGCTTCAAGCAACTGACGCCTTTGCTCTATACCCAAGCGGGCGAGCCGCGTAGTTTCAAGCCGACCAAGAAGCAGGCGGCGGAAGCGTTTTTGCTGACGCGCGACGCTTTGTTCGACGGCCTGCAAGCCGTGCGCGACACGCTGGCCGAGCAGCAGGCCTATCGCCTGAACGAGGCCGTGCTGCATTGCGGTGTGGCCTTCCTCGAACGCTATCAGGCGTTGAAACAGCAAAAACAGCAGATGGATTTCTCCGATCTGGAATGGCAGTTGTGCCGCCTGTTGCAGCAGAGCGAACACGCCGAGACCATGCAGTACAAACTCGACAGCCGCTACCGCCACGTGCTGCTGGACGAGTTTCAGGACACCAACCCGCTGCAATGGCAGATCCTGCGCGCGTGGTTCGATGCGGCGGTGGCGGTGGAATCGCAGCCCACTGTGTTCGTCGTCGGCGACCCCAAGCAATCCATCTACCGCTTCCGCCGCGCCGACGCGCGCCTGTTCGGCGTGGCGCGCGAATACCTGCAAGAACATTTCGGCGCTGCGACCTTGGGCAACAGCATCACCCGCCGCAACTCGCAGCCCGTGGTCGATGCCGTGAATGCCGTGTTCCGCGAACAGCCCCACGGCTTCGAGTTCACCGAACACCAGACCCATCAAAAAGACTTGCCGGGACATGTGCTGGTGTTGCCCTTGAGCACCGCTGACCAACTCCCTCTCCCGCAGGCGGGAGAGGGCCGGGGTGAGGGTCTCTCCGAAGCGCTCCACTTGCGCGATCCACTCACCACCCCGCGCGAAGAAGCCGAAGAAGGCGCCCGCCAAAAAGAAGCCGAACAGTTCGCCGCGCAGTTGCAAACTATTGTGGCTGACTGGCAGGTCGGCGACGGTGATGCAGGCAGAGCTGCAACATATGGCGACATCATGGTGCTGGTGCGCAGCCGCACCCATCTCGCCGTGTACGAAGAATCCTTGCGCGCCAAACACATCCCCTTCATCAGCTCGCGCCGTGGCGGTTTGCTCGACACGCTGGAAGCCGAAGACGTGCAAGCGCTGCTGATGTTTTTGATTACCCCGTTCGCCGATCTCGCCTTGGCACAGGTGCTGCGCACGCCGATCTTTGCGTGTAGTGATGGGGATTTGATTCAGTTGGCAGGATTGAGGATTGAGGAATTAGGATTGAGCAGGGCAGATGAAGGATGCGGTGCAGAGGGTTTTACTCAATCCTCAATCCTCAATCCTCAATCCTCTTGGTGGCAACGCCTGCGCAACTTACCCGAGCCATCCCCCGCCCTGCACCGCGCCGCCACCCTCCTACAACGCTGGCTCTCCCTCGCCGACAAACTGCCCGTGCACGACCTGCTCGACCGCATCTATTTCGAGGGCGATGTGATCGCGCGTTACAGCGCCGTGCTGCCGACCGAGATGCGCGCCAAGGTCACCGCCAATCTGCATGCCTTCATGAAAATGGCGCTCGACATTGATGCCGGGCGCTACCCCAGTCTGCCACGCTTTCTGCAAGACCTGCGCGAACTGCGCGACAGCAGCGACGACGCGCCGGACGAAGGCAAGCTGGGACAGGCGGGCGACGCGGTGCGCATCTACACTGTGCACGAATCCAAAGGACTCGAAGCGCCCATCGTCTGGCTGCTGGACGCGAACGCGGCGAAGAACAGCAAGGACGGCAACGATGTGATTTTGGATTGGCCCACTCATGAGCCACAACCGCTGCACTTCTCTATGTACGCCGATCTAGCCTCGCGCGGCAAACAACGCGCGCCGCTGTTCGAGCTGGATGCCGCCCAGCAAGCCCGCGAAGAGATGAACTTGCTCTACGTCGCCATGACCCGCGCGCAACAAGCGCTGATCGTCAGCGGCAGCAGCAAAGGCGAAGACAAAGAGGAAAAGAAAAAAGAGCCGTCATGGTACGACCGCATCGCGGCATCCGTTTCCGTCATTCCGGCGGAGGCCGGAATCCAGACAATTGAACAAGCCTCGCGTAGCGAGACAAACCCTCTGTTTGGACTCGCTACGCGAGAATTATCCAATCAACTGGATTCCGGCCTGCGCCGGAATGACGGATGCTCTGCGATTAAATTGCCCGCCCCCCTCCCCACCGGCAAACGCGTCGCCCGCAACTCCGCCCAACAACAGCGCGGCATCTGGCTGCACGCGCTGCTGCAACACCTCACCGAAGGTGTGACGGACGAAACCGAACTCCAGCAACGCCTAGCCATTCCATCACCCGAAATGGCAGCCTTATGCCCGCAGGCCCAACACCTGCTTACCCTGCCTAACCTCGCGCGTTTCTTCGACGCGCAACAATACCGCTCCGCCTGCAACGAGCTGCCCTACATCAATGCCAACGGCGAACTAAAACGCATCGACCGTCTGGTGGAATTCGACGACGAGGTGTGGGTGCTGGATTACAAGCTGGGCGATTCGGAAGACGCGGCGCGTTACCGCGCGCAGATGCAGGAATATCAAGCCGCGATGCAGTCGGTGTATGCGGGCAAATCGGTGCGTTGCGCGCTGGTGTTTGCGGATGGGGTGTTGAGCGAGGCGTAGTGGTAATGAGTTCTTCGCCGAGTATTCATCAAGGATGCGAATGATTAAAACATCCGTCACAATATTATTTGAATAGCTCTCGGTGAGGAAATACCAGACTGCACGGAATTTTGCGCAGGTCTGGTTTCTGATTGATTAGGCGGGGGCGAACTGGCTTATAAGTTTCACCGTGCTGCATGAAGGCGAGCTATACAAGCCCGAGAGGGGAGCATCAGCCTTTTTTGTAGGTGATTTTTTTCTTGCCGCCTTCGCAGCTACCGACGACTTTTTGATCTTTCACCTCTTCTGTCGAGACGGCATCAAGCTGGGGTTTTTGCACGCCTTTGGCTTCGAGTTTTGCGGAGATTTCGGATTTCAATTCATCGCATGATTTTTGGGCGTAAGCCGGAAGCGTGACGATGGACAGAGCGAGTGCCGCAAAAATTTTCTTCATTTCAATCTCCAGAGTAGTGATGTCAAAATTAAAACGAGCCGCTTTATGTTCTTGGCTCCCTAAACCCGTCAGCAAATTCACCGTCGGGTAAAACATGGTGCACACTCTAAACACTCTCTAAAATGCACGCAACAATTTCAGGGTGTGCGGGTAAGACGGTGCACGTGCATTGGTGTTTGCAGGCGGGAAATTGAGCGAAATATAGGGCATGCCACTTGGCCCGTCCTGCTAATCGGGCAATATATTTTGCAGGGTAGGGCTACTGTACGTCGCTCTGGCTGACCGATTGTTCGGTCTCCCGGTTCATGACAATGATGCTGATGCGGCGGTTATGCGCATCGTATGGGGCTATGGGATTTAGCAGAGCCGTGGAAGATAGTCCAACGACGCGTAACACCTTGGCTGGAGCCATGCCTCCCTCGGTTAGTTCGCGTCGCGAGGCATTGGCCCGTTCCGCCGAAAGTTCCCAGTTGCTGTAGCCGCTGATTCCCCCCTGATAAGGCGTGGCATCGGTATGTCCAGATAAGCCGATTTTATTAGGCACCAGATTCAAAACCGTACTGATCTCCCGCAGTATTTCCCTGGTGTACGGCTGCAGGACGGCGCTTCCCATTTCGAACATCGGACGGTTTTTCTCATCCACGATCAGGATGCGCAATCCTTCGGTGGTCAGGTCAATCAGCAGCTGGTTCTTGTATTTGTTCAGTCTGGGATCGGCTTCGATAAGTTGTTCCAGCTGGTGTTTTAACAATTGCAGCCGCTCGACTTCCTGCAGGCGCAGCAATTTTTTGGCATCCTTTTCCGCAATGGCTAGCTGCTCGGTCATTTGCGGGATAGTCCTGATCTGGCCGGATATTTTTGTTATATCGCCACCGTAATCATTCCTGATCAGGCTAGCGCTGGCGTCACGGCTCTGCCCGCCGGAAAGTGCGACCAGCAGGGGAGTTTTGAAATATTCGGCGATCAGCAGGAGATCCTTCTGCGAAACCGTAGAGGTCAGCCACATCAACAGGAAAAAGGCCATGAGCGCGGTTACAAAGTCCGCGTAGGCGATCTTCCATGTGCCGGGCGGGCGAGTTTTTACTGTCTTGCGTATTCTTTTAACAATGACCCGCCGTTTTTGCTTTTTGCTTTTTGCTTGTGAGCTGATCAAAAAGACCTCGCGAAAAAATTGCGCGCAGTCTCCAAGGTTCACAATGTGTGGAATTGCTAGATCACCTGGCGACCCCGCTGGCACTCGACTGTAGTCGATTAGGAACTTGTCCCTTAGCCCGGAAGCTTTGCGTCCCCGCCTTTCGACGGGTTTGCCCTTGCAGGCGTTGATGTCTAAATCAACGTTTGCGCTGCCAATGTAACTTAAGTCGGCAATATGCGTCAAATCGACAAGCGCTTAACGTGAAACTCGCGTAGCGATTCGATGGCCTCCTCTCCCTCCGGGAGAGGAGTGAGGTGAGGGAAACGGGTATGGCAAGTTTCATTATCATGGGCGGCACACTTGTCATGCCCGTTAGGTTGATTGGACGATAGTGTAGACGCGGCGCGTTAACGCGCCGATGCCGGAATATCAAGCGGCAATGTGTTCGGTGTATACGGGCAGGGCGCTCAGGTGTGCGCGGGTGTACGCCGATGAGGTAGGGCGGGAAGTGCGCGGGCGCAAAACTGCGCCCGCTCTGCAAACTACACTGCCGGAGCGCTTTCGCCCCCGAGCGCCTCGATTACATCGACCAGCAACTTCTGCAACTCTCCGCTCATGATGGCGAAGTCGGTGTCGAACATATCTTCCTGATCGCTGCTGTCCGCCTGATCCTTGAGGATGTCCAACGCCGCGATGCGTTTGAGTTGCAGGTTGTCGTGCAGCATGAAAGAGATTTTGTCGTTCCAGGTCATCGCCAGCCGGGTGACTTCCTTGCCCGCCGTGATGTGCTTGGCGATCTCTTCGGCTTCCAGGGCGTGGCGCACGTAACGCACGGTCGCGCGCTCTTCTCCCGAGCCCCTGAGTTCGCAATCGCGATCCACGGTGAAGGCCGCAGACAGATCATCCCCCGCCAGCCACGAGGTCATCGCCGTGGTGGGCGAGGTGTTGGTCTTGAGCGGCGTGAGCCCAATCCCATCCACGTTTTTGATCAACATCTCGATCAGCTCATCCGCCTTCGCCAGATTCGCTGCATCCACCACCATGAATCCCGCCACGGGATTGATCCACGCATAAGTTTTGCGGCGCAACGCAAAGGCGCGCGGCAGCAGCTCGTCCGTGATCGCCTCCTTGATCTGCTTCATCTGCTTGCGACCCGGCTTGTATCCCTGCTGCTCTTCGATTTCGACCGCGCGCGATTTGGCGAATTGAGTAATCACCGTATTGGGCAGCAGCTTCTTCTCCACGCCAAGACAGATCAGCATCTGCGATCCCAGCGTATGCACAAACGGCAGCCCCTCCTCCTTGGGTGAAACCCAACCCAGCCTTTGCATCTCCATCGCGGAGCAGGTCTGAATGGCGTTTTGGGACAATTTTTCTTCGAGGGCGTCGGGAGTGACGTCCCACTTGGTGAGGCGATAAACCAGCAGATTTTTGAACCACATAACTTGATAAACGTGTTAATGAAAAATGGGGGGCGGATTCTAACGCAGATGCAGCAAATATCGGGCTGCCATGTAATCGGCGTGCGGGTGGGCAATTAAGCGCAGAGGGCAAAAACATATGGTGCTTTACGCCTTGCGGCTCTTGTCCCCGCAGGGGGAATGCGCCCTGTGCGGGCTTGGGCATCCATCAATAGGAGGCAAATGCCAAAACATCCGGCACGGCAGCACAGTGCAACTACCTTTCACACCTGCACCAAGATGCTCTCCAGCTTGCGCCGCGACTTTGGCAGCTTGGCATTGTGATCTTCCTGCGGGTGGTGGTAGCCGATGGCCAGCGCGACTTCGCAGCGATAACCATCCAGCTCTTTTTCAAACTCCTTGTTGACGAGTTCGGCATCGATCCCCTCCATCGTCGTGGAGTCGATCTTGAGCCGCGCCAGCACATGCAGCGTGTTGCCGAGCGCCAAATAGGTTTGCGCTTTTGTCCAGACGCTCGTGTCCCCGGTTTTATCCGTATTGAGTTCGGCAAACACGAATGAACCGAAAGCGCCTTCCCGCGCCTCGGGTTTGGTGCGTCCGTCCGCGATGGCGCAGTCGATCACTTCGGAGTAGCTCGCCCGTGTGTAGCGCGGGTTGTGCGCAAACAGAATGATGTGCGAGCAAGCGAAAACATGCGGCTGGTTGAACTGAAACTTGTTGGCAAAAGTGCGGTTCATGCGCTCCTTGGCCTCGTCCGTTTCAAGCACGACAAATCTCCAAGGCTGCGAGTTGATCGAAGAAGGCGAGAGGCGCATCGCCTCAAACAGGATGTCGAGGTCTGCCTGCGGCACCTTTCTGGTTGGGTCGTATTTCTTGGAGGTGTAGCGCCATTGCAAATCTTGAATGATGGGGTGAGTCATCGCTGTTCCTATGTGTAGATGAGGGGTGCAATTATGGCGGTAGATTTCAATTAAACAAGTACGCACCAACCTACCTATATCAGAGCCGCACATTGATATCAGGCAGCATCCTCGGTGGCATCCAGCAGGGCTTTATTGCTGAGCGGGTTTAGTCCGGCAATCAAACCGCCGCGCCCCTTGTAGACGGGAAGTTTGTGCTTGTTAGTCTTGGGGGCGACACGCGCAGAGCGCAGGCGGAGTTGCAGTCCTTCCTCGATCAGCCGCGTGAGCGTCGTCTGTTGCTGCTCGGCCAGCGCGTTGGCATCGGTCAGTAAGGTGTCGTTGATGTCGAGCGTGATTTTCATGGGGTTGAAGATTGAGCGAGGAGGCCGGGTTTTGGTAGGGCGGGTTAGCGAAGCGTAACCCGCCGGATAATTTAAACATTCGGCACATTACGCCTTGCGGCTAATGCGCCCTACGCGGGCTCACAATGGCGCGGCCTCGCCGAGAATTCTGTCTTTCAGGTAGCGGTTGATGCCGTCGGGTGTGAGCACATCCACTTTCCTGCCGAGCATTTTTTCAATGTCTTGTTGCAGCCCGATCAAGTCGAATAAACCGCGGTTTTCCTGCATGTCCACCAGCAAATCCACATCGCTGTCAGGCTGATCTTCACCCCGCACGACAGAACCAAACAAGCGGACATTGCTCGCGCCATGCTTTGCAGCAAGCGCAAGGATTTCGGCTTTTCTGATTTGTAATATGCTGAGTGTGTTCATTGTTTTTGGATTGTAATCTATTGACTGGTGTCGGTGGGGGCGGATGTTTGTGGCAAAAGGCAAGACCTGACCCCGCGCCTCCCGCGGGTGTATGCGGGCAAGCCGGTGCGCTGCGCGCTGGTGTTTGCGGATGGGGTTTTGAGCGAGGTAATGTAACGGGTTTGTAGGTTGGGTGGAGCAACGCGATACCCAACGAATGTGCTTCTATGGCTACAACGATGGGTATCGCTACGCTCAACCCATCCTACGCGAGCTACCCCCGCGTTCACGGGATTGCAGCCACCTACCCCGCTTACCTATAATTCCCCCCGCTTGCAAATTCGTCACACGCACATTGCGCCGCACGAACGGTGTGAGGCTCGCGGCTGAATCCCTGTAATAGGATCGGGAGCAAGGGCAAAGCACCACTCACAGAAGTTTTATAACAGCTTCACTTGCTCACAAGGGGAATCAAATGGCATCACAGATCAATCAAATTTTTAACCATCAAGCTGAGCAATCATGGTCGCCATTTCATTGGCTACTCTTGGCTCTGGTATTGGTGCTAACAGGATGTGCTAGTGGGAGGCCGCAGCCGCAGGTCTACCTAGATGGACTGAAGAAAGAGCAAGCAAAAGACTACAAAGGGGCAATTTCTGATTTCGACGAAGCCGTTAATAATGCAAATCATCATCCGCGTTTTATAGTTAAGCTGACTTATCGCGCCTCTGCCTTTGGTGATGGAAAAACAGGCGATGCAGGAAAAACTGTAGAGCAGGCAATCAAGGGCAAGTCATCTGAAGAGATAAGGGAACTCGCTGTTAATAACTTGATACAAGAAGATAGATATATGATCAGCAGGGTGTACAAGCACCGGGCAACGTGCAGAAAAGCCATTGGCGACGATGCGGGATATAGCTCGGATATGAGCTTGTTCGAAACACAAGTTAAAACAGACAAGGAAATATTTGAGGAAATCATTGCTGGCGCTGCTGACGGAGCTGACGAGCGTGTGGCAGATGCCGCAGCTGACGCAAAGAAAGCCGAGAATGACAAAAAAGCCACTGCATGTGTTCGCGTTGACAACGGCTTTAATGGAAGAACGTTTACCAATACTTGTGATCGAACCATTTGGCTTCATTTTTCAAATGACTGGACTACAACGTCCACATCCAAATGCAGTACAAATCTTTTGGGCATATTAGGGTCCAGATTAGGGGCAAAAGATTCAACACGACTACCTGCGGATTGTTCGAATGTTAAATTCAACTTCGCGACACTTGATTAAAGCAGACTCAAGCAATTCCCCAATTAAGCAGTAAAACGGGGCACAAAAAAGGCGACCGCATGGTCGCCTTTTTTCTTACTGTTTTCCAAACACTCTTTAAAATGCATGCAACACTTTCAGGATTTTCACCGTGAAGCACGAAATAACCAAAGGCCGTGGTGCCACGCTACAGATCGAAGGACGCTTCGAGTCTGTGGCGCGCGAGCGCGTTGATGATGGCTGGGGCACGGCGGAGGAGGAACTGCTGCCGTTCAAAACCACGGTGACGATGGAGCGGGCGAAGAGTGTGTTGCAGAAGCAGGATTCGCCCGATCTCGCGTTCGATTATTCGATGAATGTTTATCGCGGTTGCGAGCATGGTTGCATCTATTGCTACGCGCGGCCTACACACGGTTATTTGAATCTTTCGCCGGGGTTGGATTTCGAGACGAAGTTGTTTGCCAAGCCGGAGGCGGCAAAGTTGCTGCGGGCGGAGTTGGCGAAGCCTTCCTACCAATGTTTGCCGATTGCGCTGGGGGTGAATACGGATTCTTACCAGCCTATCGAGCGCGAGTTGAAAATCGTGCGGCAGGTGCTGGAGGTGCTGGTCGAGTGCAAGCATCCCGTTTCGATCATCACCAAGTCGGCCCTGATCGAGCGCGACATCGACCTGCTGGCGCAACTGGCGCGCGACGATCTGGTGCAGGTGTTCATCACCGTGACGACGCTGGATGCGGAGGTGGCGCGCAAGCTGGAGCCGCGCGCAGCTTCTCCGCGCCGCAGGTTGCAAGCGATGCAGCGGCTCAATGAAGCGGGTGTGCCGTGCGGGGTGCTGGTCGCGCCAGTGATCCCTTTTCTCACCGATGCGGAGTTGGAAAATATTTTGCAAGCCGCGTATGAACACGGCGCACGCACGGGGCATTACGCCTTGCTGCGTTTGCCTTACGAGCTGAAAGAGTTGTTCAAGGATTGGCTCACTGTTCATTACCCGCTCAAGGCGGAGCACGTGATGAGCCGGTTGCGCGAGATGCGTGGCGGCAAGGAGAACGACTCAAATTTCGGTTCGCGTTTTAGCGGGCAGGGGCTGTTTGCTCAATTGTTAAATAAACGCTTCCAGCTCATGTGCGGACGACTGGGTTTTAACCGCGGGCATGCGGTGCTGGATACGTCGCAGTTTGTGAGGCCGAACCTGAGCGGGCAGCAGACCTTATTTTAGCGCTAAGCCCTTGAGATGGAATTGAAAATTCCATAAAAAACAATTGACAATGCGTGCTTGTTAAATTAACTTCGCGCTTATTATGCAATTACCCCAATTTTTAACGCTTTTTAAGCGAGCTAACCGTAATTCAGGCTGGTTTTGTGTTGCTCTTGGAACGCGTGGCGTGCATTTTGTGCAGATAAAACGTGCGGGCGCTTTGCTTCAAGTGGCGAAATGTTCGTTTTTCCAGATGGAAAATATCACCCCGTCGAGCTTGGAAAAAATCGCCAGGGAGCAACGTCTGGGTAAGCATCAATTCACTACTTTGTTGGCGTCGGATGAGTACCAGATCATGATGGTGGATGCGCCGAATGTCCCTGCTGAAGAAATGAAAACGGCGATACGCTATCGCATCAAGGATGCGCTGAATTACCATGTGGATAACGCAACGGTGGATATGTTGGAAGTCCCCGGCAGCAAGGGGGCAGGCAATCGTCCGCAATCCGTGTATGCCATCGCCGCGTCAAATGATCTGATTCAGAAGCGCATCGAGTTGTTTGAAAAAGCAAAGTTAGACCTTTCCGTGATAGACATTCCCGAGATGGCGCAGCGTAATGTCGCGGCGTTGTATGAAACGGAAGGACGCGGATTGGCTATGCTGGCATTCGATGAGCGCGGCGGTTTGTTGACCTTTACCAGCGCCGGGGAGCTGTATTTGTCGCGGCGTCTGGATGTTACTTCGGGGCAATTGCGGGATGCGAACGAAGATATTCGTGAGCAGTATTTTGACCGTGTGGAGTTGGAAATTCAGCGTTCGCTGGATTATTTTGACCGGCAATTCCATCAGGTTTCGCTAAACCGCATGTTGGTATGCGCCGGAGAGGGTGTTTCAATTGCAAGTCGCCTGGCCAGCAGTCTGGGTTTGCCGGTGGAGCCGCTGGACTTGTCGCAAGTGATGGATGTCAGCGCCGTTCCAGAGTTGCAGGATAGCGACTTTGTGGCCGAGGCATTGCCTGCCATAGGCGCGGCTTTGCGCATGGAGCGGCGCGCACGATGAGCCAGCAGATCAACTTATACAACCCCGCGTTTCAGCGCAAAAAGAATTATTTTTCGGTGCTGGCCATGCTGCAAATGTTGGCGCTGATCGCGCTGGGTTCGGCCTTGTTTTACGGTTATGCGCGCTATCAAGTCAAAATGTTGGGCAAGCAGGCAGAATCAAGCAGCAAGCGATATGCGGCTGAGCAGCTCAGGTTTGCCAAATTTTCCGGTGAATTTTCGCCGGAAAGATCATCCCAGATGCTGCAAGATGAGCTGGCGCAGCTGGAGTCCGAGGCAAGCAAGCAGAAAGAGATACTGGATACTTTGAAGACCGGTGTGATAGGCAATACGGAAGGGTATTCGGAATATATGCGCGCATTTGCCCGGCAAGTCGTGCAAGGTTTGTGGTTGACCGGGTTTGAAATCGAGGGAGACGGGGCGCAGATGAGTTTGAACGGCGCGGTGCTTAGTCCGCAGCTTGTACCCTCGTACATACAGCGCTTGAATCGGGAGAAAATAATGAAGGGCCGAACATTCTCGTATTTGCAAATGAGACAGTCGAAAGCAGCGAGCAATCTGCACGGGGATAAAGGCTATGTGGTGTTTGACATTCAGTCGGCAGAACCCGTTAAGGAAGAAAAATGATCAAGCAGCGCTGGGAAATGCTGGTCTCCAAAGTTGATGGCATGTCATTGCGCGAGCGCGCGATGATTTTTGCTGCGGCTGCATTTTTCCTGGTGTCACTGGTCAATTCGTTTTTTATCGATCCGCTGCTGGCAAAGCAAAAGAAACTTGCCGCCGAGGTGATACAACAGCAGGAAAAAATGAAGGAAATCCAGGCGCAACTGCTGGCGCTCACGCAAGCCAAGAAAGACGACGCGAGCTCACCGTTGCGCGAGCGTATCCGGCTGGTCAAGCAACAGCTTAAAGAAGGTGAACTCTATATTAAAAGCCGACGGGACAAGCTGGTTCCCCCGGAAAAGATGGGGGATTTGCTGGAGCAGGTGCTGAGCAAGAACGGCCATTTGCAATTGCTCGCGCTGGAGACATTGCCCGTCGCGCCCTTGATTGAAGCTTCGGCGGCGAAACCGCAGGGGGGCGCTGTCACGGTCAAATCTGCCGGGCAGGAGCGCCAAGTGTATAAGCATGGATTCAAAATCACCTTGCGCGGGAATTATCTCGAATTGGCGCAATATTTGACCGCGCTGGAGAAAATGCCCACGCAGATGTTCTGGGGCTCGGCGAAGATGCGCGCAGAGCAATATCCTGCGGTGGAGCTGACTATTACCTTGTATACGCTGAGTTTGGATACGACATGGCTGCAAGTTTAAGAGGGCTTTTTTTGATAGGGGGCTTATGGTGTGCAGCCGCACCTGCAGCAGCGCAGGAGTTCCTGTCCGATCCGACCAAACCGGCTGTCGAAATGTCCCCCGCTGCATCGGGAGCGAGTGCGGCATCGGCTATGCCGGGCGCGGCGGTGCAGCCCGTGCCGCAAGAGGGGCTACAGTCAGTCATCATTTCGCCGCAGCACCGCGCAGCCGTGATCAATGGGCAAACGGTTGAGTTAGGTGGTAAAGTTGGCGATGCCACCTTGCTTGAGGTGCGCGAGAGCAGCGTGGTGTTAGGCAACGCTCAAGGGAAACGGGTGATGGAGTTGTTCCCCGGCGTCCGTATCGTTAAAACCGCAGCGCCGGTTCAGAGTGTGGTAAAGCCGGTGCGCGCCAAGCTTGCGCGGCATAAAAAAAGAATAAAAAATAAAAAAAATTCCGGGGCGGCTAGCCTGGTGAGAAAACAGGATGAGAGGGTAAGTAAATGAAGCAACGATGCGGGGTGCTGGCATTGCTATTATTGGCTGCGTGCTCGTCTCCCAATATCCAGACGAAAACCGCCGTCAAGATCAGCAATGAGATGGACTCCTTGGTGAATGAAAGTGTTATGCCGAGCAAGCCCGAGGCGGTAAACAATGCGCTGCTGCCCCCGATGACGATGGTGATGCCTAAAGTTGAAAGCGTGCCGCTGGAGGGACGCTTCGACCTGAACGTAAACAATACGCCGGCCAAAGAAGTATTTGCCGCGATCGGGTCGGGGACTAAATACAATATGCTGCCGTTGCCGGGGGTGGATGGAAACATCACCTTGAACCTTAAAGATGTGACGGTGTTTGAAGCGTTGAACACCATCCGCGCGCTGTATGGTTATGAGTACAAGGTCGAAGGGCGCAGCATTTATATACAGCCCGTGGGCTTGCAAATCAAATTGTTCAAGATCGACTATCTGGCGGCGATGCGCGATAGCTCATCTTCGATTTCGGTCAAGTCATCGGGGCAGGGGGTTACTGCCTCCGGAACAGCGGGCATCAGCGGTTCGGGTGCGACCAGCATATCCACCAGCAGCACATCCACGTCGGGAAACTCCAGTTATATTTCCACGCGCCAGTCGCCTGCCGATTTTAATTTCTGGAAAAATCTGGAAGACACGCTCACCGCGATTATTACTCCCAAGGATAAAAACAGCCAGGGAGAGCGCAGTGTTGTGATCAACCGTATGTCGGGAGTCATCGTGGTGCGCGCCATGCCGGAAGAGCTGCGCAATGTGGAAGAATTTTTGAAAGCCTCGCAGCTATCGGTCGAGCGGCAGGTGATCATCGAAGCGAAGTTTGTTGAAGTGACGCTGAGCGACGGCTTTCAGTCCGGGGTGAATTGGGCGGCGTTCGGCGCGGGAAATGCGCAAAATCGCGCGTCTGCGGGCATGGTGACACAGGGCGGTGCATTGATGCCCAATGCGGCGGGGGGAGTGCCGCAATCGTTGACGGGGTCGGCTTTTAGCGCAACTCCGGGGGCGAGTTTGGCGGCGAGCGGTTCCACCGGTCTGTCACTCTTTGGCCTGGCGTTCCAGACCAACCAGTTTGCCGCGATGCTGAATTTTCTGGAAACGCAGGGCAGTGTGCATGTGTTATCCAGCCCGCGCATATCAACCTTGAATAATCAAAAGGCGGTGTTGAAAGTCGGCACGGATGAGCCTTACGCGACGGGGTATACGCCGGGAACCACAACCACCGTGGCGGGAGGCGCGAATACATTGCCCACGCCGATTTACACCAATATATTTTCCGGTATCGCATTGGATGTCACGCCGCGTATCAACGAAAAGGACGAAATCATCCTGCATGTTCATCCATCCATCAGCCAGGTGACATCCAAGGTGAAGGATGCGGGCAGCGGCCAGAGCATACAGATGGCCTCAACCAATATAGAGGAAACGGACAGCGTGGTGCGCGCCAGAGACGGGCAGATCGTGGTGATCGGCGGCTTGATGAGCCAAAGTACGACAGAAACGCAATCCGGCCTGCCCGGTTTGATTAAATCCATCTTTGGACAAACCGGCAAGTCGTCGGAAAAACGCGAGTTGATTATTTTGCTCAAACCGACCGTGGTGGACGGCGATAAAGAATGGGCTAACGACATTACCCGCAGCCGGGACCGGATGAACGGGTTGTCGCGCTAACCGGGATAGACCGATGTATCTCGAACAATTCGGCCTGCGTGAATTTCCCTTTTCGCTGACGCCCGACACCAGTTTCTTTTTCGCCTGTTCCAATTACCAGGAGGCGCTCAACACCTTGCTGGTCGCGGCACGCAGCGGCGAGGGCTTCATCAAAATCGTCGGGGAAGTCGGCAACGGCAAGACGCTGCTATGCCGCAAATTTTTGGCCACACTCAATTTCGACAAGTCCTCGACCACCGCCATCGGCACGCAGGATGCTGCCGCAACAGCGCAGGCTTCGGCAAAATTTATCACCGCCTATATTCCCAATCCTTATCTTGAGCCGCGCAGTTTGCTGCTGGCTCTGGCGAGTGAGTTTCGTATCGAGTTGGACGGCATGGTCGATCAGCACCAGTTGTTGAAAGAGCTGACCCTGGCGTTGCTAAAATTCGCGCGTGAAGGCAAGCGCGTATTGGTGTGTTTGGACGAAGCGCAGGCGATGCCGCTGGAAAGTCTGGAAGTGCTGCGCCTGCTCACCAATCTGGAAACCGAGAAACGCAAATTGATGCAAGTTGTCCTGTTTGGACAGCCGGAGCTGGACGAGCGTCTCAAGCAGAATTCGGTGCGGCAGTTACGCCAGCGCATCAGCTTTCAATACGAATTAAAAGGCTTGCATCACGATGAACTGGACCGCTATTTGCGCCACCGTTTGTTGGTGGCCGGGTACAAGGGGGAAACCTTGTTCCCCAAGGGGGCGGTCGCTTTGATGCAGCGCCTCACGCGCGGAACACCGCGGTTGGTGAATATCATCGCGCACAAAGCGTTGCTGCTGGCCTACGGCGAAGGTCGGCAGCAGGTGACCGCACGGCATGTGCGGCGCGCCGCAGCCGATACGCCGGAGGCGCGCAAGGATTGGATGAACTGGGTGTGGGGCGGCGCCGCTGTCGTAATATTTGCTGCGCTTATCTTAACCGGAGTCTGGCTGCGATGAGTTTGATCAACCAGGTGTTGAGTGATCTGGAGAAGCGCGGAGTCAACGCGCCATTGGGCGAAGCTGCGATTCGGGCTGTTCCCGTGCAGAACAAAACGAAGGTGATGGGGTATATATTCGCCGGAGTTATCTTGCTGGGCGCAGCGGCGGCAGGGTGGTTTTTGCGCAAACCTTCCGTTGTCGCCGTGTCTCCTGTGGTGGCCGCATCGGCAGTTCAGGCTGTTGCCCCGGCCGTGGTCACGGACGCAACGGTTGCGGTCGTCTCCCAGTCGCAGGCGGCGTCGCAAGCGGCTGAAATCGAGCCTGCGGACAGTGCGGATTTTTCCATTGCTTCGCGCTTGAGTTTCGAGTTGGGCTCAATTCCCTTGCCCAATAGTTTGCGCGGCAAACCATGGGATGATTTGGCGATTCCGGCCAAGGAAATTGAAGCGCCGCCGGTCAAAGCAAACAAATCCAATGCCAATGCGCGCTCCGAGCCGCAGTCGTCAGTCAGTATCCAATTAAAAAAAGTCAGCCCGCAGCAACAAGCCGAGAATGAATTCCGCAAGGCGAATTTGCTGGCGCAGCAGGGGCTGTTGAAAGAGGCCGCCGCCGGGTACGAGGCGGCATTGCACATCGATACTTTGCATGTCATGGCGCGCGAGGCGCTGGTCGCGGTATTGCTGGAGAGCAAGCAAAACGCCGATGCGGAAAAAGTCTTACAGGATGGGTTGAAGCAAAATCTGAAACAGACGCATTTCGCCATGCTGCTTGCGCGCCTGCAAGTGGAACGGAATGCCCTGCCTTTGGCGCTGGATACGCTGGAAAAGTCGCTGCCCTTTGCCGATTTGCAGGCCGACTATCAGGCCTTTATGGGGGCGTTGTTGCAAAGACAAAATCGCCATAAGGAGGCGATTACGCATTACCAGATCGCCTTGCAGATAACGCCGAATTCCGGCTTGTGGCTTATGGGGCTGGGCATTTCATTGCAAGCCGTAGAGCGCAAAGAAGATGCGCGGGATGCGTATAAGCGCGCGCTCGAAACGCACAGTTTAAGTTCCGGTTTACAGGCATTCGTTGCGCAGCGCTTGAAAGACTTGGGGAAATGACGGGTTTTGGGTGCCGGCGAAAATTCGGTAAATCTCAACAGCGTGTTCGCCGGATGGTGAACACGTGGCCGCATTGGTAGAATCGCTGTCCGGAGTTCAATAAATAAATCGCCATGACTATCACTACGCTTTCTCCGGCATTCGTCCAGCCGCAAAACCTTGCCGATGCCATAAAAAATCAGGCTTACGGGGTGTTAAGTCCGTCCGGCGTCGCTGCGTTCATCGGCTCGCCCTTGTCGGAACTGGCCTTGCTGAAGCCGGACTGGGACGATCTGCCGCTGGATAATTTTCTCAAGGACGGCGGGCGCTACCGTCGCCGTCGGCATTCCTGCTTCATTGTTGAACGGGATAACGTCACGCAGGTCGCGCATCGCGCGCACTATCAGCCGCTGGAATACAACGCGCTGCACGGCGGTATGTTGCGCATGTTCGAACCGGTCGCGGTGCAGACGGTGGAGCAACCGGTTTGGTCGGCGCTGCTGCGGGCTATCGCCGGCGTTTGTTCAAGCGTAAAAGGCGAGCAACCCTGGTATGTGGAGGCGCACCAGTTCCGTATCGACACCAGCAACGGCATCGGACGGCCGACGCCGGAAGGCGCGCATCGCGACGGTGTGGATTTCGTCGCTATTTTGCTGGTGGACAGGGTGAATGTGAGCGGCGGCGAAAGCCGCATTTTTGAAGCAGAGGGGCCGCATGGGCAACGCTTTACCTTGAGCGAACCGTGGACGCTCATTTTGCTCGACGACCAGCGTGTCATACACGAATCCACGCCGATCCAGCCCACTGCCGCAGGAGGACACCGCGATACATTGGTGCTCACCTACAGGTCCGGCGGTTTTTTGGCGCTGCACGGTTAAATACGGGCGCGAGGAATTTTGTTTATGGAAAATAGCATACATTCGTTTTTGTCGGCGTTGCTGGGCGGCGCGCTGATTGGACTTGCCGCCGCGTTGCTGTTGTGGCTCAACGGCAGGCTGGCCGGCATCAGCGGCATTTTGTGGCGGATATTTTTTGTTCAGCCTGGAGATACGCTCTGGCGTGTGTTGTTTCTTGGCGGCGTCATCGGCGGTGCGGCGCTGAATTACGCGCTGTTTGGTGATGCACCGGTGGCGCGGGAAAATTTTCCGGTATGGCTGCTGGTGCTTGCCGGATTCCTGGTGGGGTATGGCACCTCGCTGGGGAATGGCTGCACCAGCGGGCATGGTGTATGCGGCTTGGGCAGGCTTTCCCTGCGCTCGCTCGTCGCCACTTTAATTTTTCTGGCCGTGGCGATTGTCACCACCTCAGTGCTGCGCCACGCATTCGGAGTGATGTGATGAAGCAAAGTCTTGCGAGCTTATTGGCGGGATTGATTTTCGGTTTCGGGCTAGCCCTTTCCGGCATGACTCATCCGCAAAAAGTTTTGGCCTTTCTGGATGTTGCGGGTGCGTGGAATGCCAGCCTGTTGTTTGTTTTGGGCGGTGCAGTAGGGATGACCGTAGTTATTTTTCGTTTCATTTTTCGGCTGAAAAGGCCGCTGCTGGCGGAGCGTTTTGTGATTACCCAAGAGAGCAAACTAGACCTCCCGCTTATCGTGGGCGCGACCGTGTTCGGTATCGGCTGGGGCATCAGCGGCTACTGTCCCGGCCCTGCGGTGGCCTTGCTTGCCGCACCCAATTGGGAATTATTGGCCTTCCTGCCGGCGGCGATATTGGGGGCGGTACTGGAAAAATATGTTGAGCTGCGCAAACAAAGGCAGATTGAAGCGCAAGTCAAGCAGCCCATGGCTGGCGGCAAACCAACTGGCGAGAGTTTTTCTGAGGGCTCTTGCGGTTAGCTTCCTGGGCGTTGCCCGGATGATTTCAGCGTGCGAAACGACCGGGCGTGGTCGTGTAAATGCACCGACCGCGTGAGCAGGAGTGCGACGTTTCCAATGTTAACGCCTTGGTGTTTTAACAGTATTCCGTAGCCGATTGGAATCGGCTTTGTTATTTTAAGTGCGGGAAAAACGGTAGCCGCTGCCGCGCACCGTCTGCACCAAATTATCCATGCCCGACGGCTCCAGCGCCTGGCGCAAGCGGCGGATATGCACATCCACTGTGCGCTCTTCCACAAATACGTGATCGCCCCACACTTGGTCGAGCAATTGCGCGCGACTATAGACGCGCTCGATGTGGGTCATGAAGAAATGCAGCAAACGAAATTCTGTCGGGCCCAGATCGATGAGCTGTCCGTTTGCGTTAACGCGATGTGTAACAGGAGAGAGTTCAAGCGAGTCAACCCGCACGATTTCATCGCTCATTTGCGGCGACCTGCGGCGCAACACCGCGCGGATACGCGCCATCAATTCACGCGGAGAAAAGGGTTTAGTGATGTAATCGTCCGCACCGGATTCCAAACCGAGCACTTTGTCGCGCTCGTCCGTGCGGGCAGTCAACATGATGATGGGGATATTGTGGGTGCGCTGATCGGCACGCAAACGTCTCGCGAGTTCCACTCCGGATATTCCGGGCAACATCCAGTCCAGCAGGATCAAATCCGGCAGCGCGCGGTTGATGAGCGCCAGCGCGCCATCTGCATCACTTGCGAGTATTGCCCGATAGCCGCATTGCGCCACATTGAACGCAAGCAACTCCTGAATCGCCGGTTCGTCTTCCACTAACAAAATGTTCGCTGTCATCAAGAACCCCATAACCGTATTTCAAATGAATTGCGATAGTATGGAAAAATTGTGACGGTAGCATGACAGATCACCCCAATGGAGAGTCAATTTCTTGTTTTGTGTGTTGCGCCTTCTCTGCGGGCTCCTGCGCCGCATGTTTTTCGCCGTGGCCGGTAGCGTGAGGGTGGCGCTGTTTATGCAGTGAATAATTCGGCAATAACGATCCGGCGACCATCCCCGCCATGCTCATCAATAAACCAAGCAACTGCGGCGGCCAGATGCTGTCCGGATTCAATACTTCGAGCAATATCCAGGTTGACAGCCCCATGATGATGGCAGTCAGCGCACCCCGATTATTGGCGTGTTTCCAGTAAAGGCCGAAAGCCAGCGGCGTAAAAGCCGCTACCAGCGTGATCTTGTAAGCGTTTTCCACCATCTTGAAAATACTCACTTCGGCATGCAGGGCCACGGCAAGCACGAGCAAACCAAAACATACCAGCACGACACGCATGGCGCGCAGTAATTGGTGATCCGTCATGTGTTTTAACACGAAGTGCTTCAAAATATTCTCGGTGAATGTGACGGAAGGGGCGAGCAAGGTGGCGGAAGAGCAACTCATGATGGCCGACAACAGTGCGCCGAAAAAAATCACCTGCGCGAATACCGGTGTGTGATTAAGAATCAGGGTGGGCAAAATCAACTGCGGGTCTTTATCCAATAGGTTGTTGAACACCTGCGGGTCGATCAGAGAGGCGGAGTACGCCAGAAACATGGGTACGAACGCAAACAGAAAATACAGCGAGCCGCCCAGCACCGAACCGCGCACTGCAATCTTTTCAGTCTTGGCCGAGGTGATGCGCTGGAACACATCCTGCTGCGGAATTGAGCCCAGCATCATGGTGACCCAGGCGCCGATAAACGGCACCCATTGGGTGTAATCGCCATGCGGGAAAAAATCGAGTTTGCCCGCTGTCCGGGCATGCGCCACGACAGCCGCCACGCCTCCCGTTTGCTCGCTGATGAGATAGCCGATGAACAGCATTCCGGCCATAATGACCGTCATCTGCACAATGTCCAGCAGTGCCACCGACCACATGCCGCCGAACATGGTGTACGTCAGCACAATAGCTGCGCCTATCATCATGCCGACATCGCGGGTGACGCCGCCGTCCGTGACCACATTGAACACCAGACCCAGCGCCATGATTTGCGCGGAAACCCAGCCCAGATAAGAAATCACGATGCAAATGCTGGTAATCAGTTCGACAGTGTGACTATAGCGCGAGCGGTAGTAGTCGCCGATGGTGAGCAGATTCATGCGGTAAAGCTTGTTGGCGAAAAACAAGCCAGCCAGGATCAAGCACAAGCTTGCGCCGAAGGGATCGGCGACCACGCCGTGCAGGCCTTCCCTTACAAAGGTGGCGGAAATCCCCAGCACGGTTTCCGCGCCGAACCACGTTGCGAACACGGTGGCAGTGACCATCGGCAAAGGCAGATGCCGCCCTGCAACGGCAAAATCCTTGGCGTTGTGCACCCGCATGGAGGCGTATAAACCGATCGCCACGGAGCACAGCAAATAAATTACGATGAACCAGATCAGCATTTATAAACGCCACTGTCGAAAACAGATTCCCCCGCCTGTGCCGTTGACTCAATGTCTTGAACCTGGGTTCAAGATGGTCGGTTCCCGGTTACATCAGGTGCGTCCACAAGGGACGCTCACAACAGTAACTTGAATGGGGCGCAACCTAAGCATTAGCTCATTGGTTCAAAGAATTATGAGTCTGACGAACACCGCAGGGGAAAAACTAAAATAACTTGTCCTGATCCGTTAAAGCCGCATCGATAGTTGTATGCATGGCCTGCATTCTACGCTTATAGTCGGCCATATCAAACCCTCCGCCCAGCTTGGTCGTAAGCAATTCATGGGAAATATTAAGCGCGGCCATCACGGAAATTTTTTCCACTGAAGTGACTTTGCCCGCGTCGCGGATTTCGCGCATTTTTTTGTCGAGATACTCGACGGCTTCCAGTAATTCGGTTTTCTCATCGTCAGGACAAGCGACGCGGAAATCGCGATCCAGTATTTTGACATCCAGCGTGTTGGTTTTTTTGACACTCATAATTTCTCATCGGGCAGTTTGGCCAGAATGTTTTCCAGGCGCATTTTTGCATTGTTAATTTTGTCGTCGTTCTGGCGGGCGCGACTAAGCGCTTCTGCGAGATCTTGCCGCAGTTGATGGTTTTCGGTGCGCATGCGTTTGGTCAATTGCACCAATTGAGCGAGCTTGTTTTCCAGAATGTTGAGGTCACCTTGCATGGTGCGAACTATAGTTTAAAAAATCTTGCGGAGTCAAACGGTAACGAATGGTTGTAAAAGTATTTTGGCTGGCACGGGGATATTTCCGGGGGCGGATTGTATAATGCCTGCCGCTTTGAGGTGCTGTGTGATCTATATCATGCAGTTAAACGGGAAACAGGTGAAGCTCCTGTGCTGCCCCCGCAACGGTAAGCAAGTGCGGATTTCCAGTAGGCCACTGTGAGCAATCATGGGAAGGCGGAAAATCAAAACTTGCGAGCCCGGATACCGGCCTGGAAGCGTAAGGTACAGAGGATGTTGCGGGAGGCACATTCAGGCTCGCGCTTTTTCTCCCGCCGCATCCCTGATTTAATCACGTTCCAACGGGGACGCTTGGAACTTATTAGGGACTCCCATCATGAAACATATGCAACTATTAAGTGCATTGCTGTGCGCCATCACTGCTTTTGCCCATGCCGAAACAAACAATATGCTCGACGAAGTGGTGGTGACCGCCACGCGTGTGGCACAACCGCTTAAGCAAACGCTGTCAAACACGACCGTCATCAACCAGCAGGATATTCTGAATTCCCAAGCGGTCGATGTTCCCACCTTGCTGAGGCAGCTTGCCGGGGTGGAAATTTACCAATCGGGCGGAATCGGTGCGCAAAGCAGCTTGTTTATGCGCGGCAGCAATTCGAATCACACCCTGGTATTGGTGGACGGAGCGCGTATCAACTCTGCCACCACGGGCGCCACGGTGATCGACCAGCTCATGCTCGATCAGGTCGAGCGCATTGAGGTGGTGCGCGGCAACGCCAGCAGCTTGTATGGTTCGGAAGCCATCGGCGGGGTGATTCAGATATACACAAAACGCGGCAAGGGCGCGCCAGCCTTTAATGCCAGTGCGGGGGGCGGGACGCACAATGTTCGGCGTTACTCGGCAGGCTATGGCGGCGAGACCCAAACTGGCTCCTTTAACATGAAAATATCGAGATACAGCACCGATGGAATTTCGGCGATCAATCCGGCGATAGCGCCCAACGCCAACCCTGATGACAATGGCTATAAAAATACCAGCTATTCGGCAAATGGTCGTTTTGCAACTGACGACAAGCATGTGCTAACAGCTTCGATATTTTCCAGCGATGCAGATATAAGCTATGACAGCGCCTGGGCGACGCCTCTTGACGTGCATCTTTCCCGCTCAAAACTGAGTAAGGTCGGGGTTGGTCTGGAAAGTGCGCTTCCCGGAAACTGGAACAGCAATCTGCAGTGGTCGCGCGGCGCCGACAGCCTGGAAAATTATTTAAATGGGCAGCCCGATACGATGGCGGGAGCACTGGTCAAAAGCAGCAATGAGCAGATTTCCTGGCAGAACACGCAAATCGTAAACGAGCAAAACTATTGGCAATTTGGCGTTGAGCGGCTCACCCAGAAAGTGCAAAGCGATACGGTTTACGCTCAGACCAACCGGCGCGCGGAAGCGCTGTTCGGCGGCTATACGGCGCGCACTGCCACGCAGCAATTGCAGTTCAATTTGCGGCAAGACCGTTATAGTGATTTTGGCAACGCCAACACCACCATGCTCGGTTACGGCATCGATCTTTCTCAATCCTGGAGAGTGTCCGCCAATTCCGGCAGCGGATATAAAGCGCCCACCTTCAATGACATGTATTCCCCGTGGGGCGGCAATCCGAATCTCAAGCCGGAGCGTTCGCATAACACTGAATTCGGTCTGCATTACGCCACCGCCGAGCAGCGACTGGATTATACGAATTTTAATAATAGCATTGAGGATTTGATCGCGGCGGACAACACCTGGACTATGAAAAATCTTAAGTCGGCCCGCATCAACGGCTGGGAGCTTGCCTACTCCGGGGTGTTTGGCGCAACCACATTTTCAGCCGCGCTGACCCAGCAAACACCTCGCGATGAACAAACCGGCCTGCTCTTGCTGCGTCGCGCAAGAAAATATGCAAACCTCGGCTTGACGCAACAAGGCGGGGATTTTCGCTGGGGCGCGGAATGGAAATATAGCGGCGAGCGCGATGATTATGACATCAACACTTCGGCGCGCACCATACTGCCGTCCTATAACCTGGTCAGTTTGACTGCGCACTACGCTCTGGATAAACAACTCAATCTCTCCATGCGCGTGGATAATTTGTTTAACCGCGATTATTCGCTGGCGCACGGATATAACACTTTAGGACGCACGTTGTTTGTCGGAGTAAGCTACCAATAGCATTTCGTGGCTATCTCTTTTCTGTTAAAGTTACCTTCAAACATTGGCTCATAAGGAGGCATCAAATGAACACTACGCTAAACCGTTCCTGGGGCATCATCGCCGCACTGATGCTGGTGATGGCCGCTACCCGTTTTAATCATTTCGGCTCGTCGCTGGCGTTGCCGGATGCTTCTTTGGCGCTGTTCTTTTTGGGCGGCTTGTATCTTTCAAGATACTCCGGCGCATTGTGGGTGTTTGCGGCGATGTTGGCTGAAGCCGCTCTGGTTGATTACTATGCGGTCACAGTTCAGGGCGTGAGCGATTGGTGCGTCACGCCGGCCTATTGTTTCTTGGCAGTGGGATATGCCGTGCTATGGTTCGCCGGGCGCTGGTTTGCACCGCGCCACACGTTGACGGGAAGCCGCCTGCTAGAGTTGTTGGGCGTTGCTACTCTGGCGAGCGCTGCTGCGTTTGTGATTTCCAACGTGAGCTTCTTTTTATTCTCCGGACGTTATGCGGAAATGGGTGCGGCAGAATACACTACGCGCGTTGCGGAGTACTTTGGTTCTTACGTCGTTATGGCCGTGCTGTATGTGTTTATTGCAGTCGCCGCACAGGTGTTATTCACACTTCTAAAAGGCAAAACGCAGCGCAGTTCTCATGTCGCCTGAATGCCAGTCTTGTCGCGGGCTTAAACGGTTAGGTGCAGCGCTCTTGCAAATAGCCCGCGCATTTTGAATATGACCAACCTTCAACTTTATACGCGCCTGCTCGGCTATGTTAAGCCCTATTGGCGCGCTTTTGCAGTGTCTATTCTGGGTATGGCGGTGGCTGCGGCGTCAGAGCCGTTGTTGCCCGCATTGCTCAAGCCTTTTCTGGACGGCACCTTTGTGCATAAGGATGAGGCTGTTATGCGCTGGGCGCCGATCCTCATTCTGCTGATATTTTTCGTGCGCGGTCTGGCCAGTTTTCTGGGCTCCTATGCCATTCAATGGGTAGGCAACAAACTGGTGATGGATTTGCGCGCCGAGATGTTTGGCAAACTCGTGTCTTTGCCCACACGTTTTTACGATGATCACGCTACCGGGATATTAATTTCCAAACTCACCTACGATGTCACCAACGTCACCGCGGCGGCCACCAGCGTCGTAACCGTGGCCATTCGTGATTCCATCGTGATCATCGGTTTGCTGGTCTGGTTGTTTTATCTGGATTGGAAATTGACGCTGATTTCGCTGGTCGTCGCCCCCGTCTTGGCGTTTGTCATCCATATTATCAACCGTCGCTTGCGCTCTTCCAGCCGGGACACCCAGCGCGCGATGGGGAGCATCACCCAAGTGATAGAAGAGAGTGTCACGGCGCATAAAGTGGTCAAGTTATTTGGCGGACAGCGTTACGAACAGGAGCGCTTTCGCGAAGAAATCAATTGGGTGCGCCGCTACCAGATGAAGCAGGCGGCGGCAACCGAGGCTAACGTTCCCATCGTGCAGATGATTGCGGCTATTGCTTTGGCATTTGTTATTTATCTGGCGATAGGGCAGGCCAAAAGTGATGCGACAACAGTGGGCGGTTTTTTGTCGTTTGTCGCAGCCATGTTGATGCTCACCGCGCCGCTGAAACGTCTTACCAGCATCAATGTATTCATGCAGCGCGGTCTGGCGGCGGCAGAAAGCGTGTTTGAATTGATCGACACTCCCGGCGAAACGGATAGCGGCAAGACCACAATTCCCCGCGCCAATGGCAATCTGGTTTTCGACCATGTGAGCCTGTCCTACCAAGCTGACGAGCGCATGGCTTTGCATGATATTTGCCTGGAAATTCCCGCCGGGCAATCTGTGGCGCTGGTCGGCGCATCCGGCAGCGGAAAAAGCACGATGGCGAATCTGGTGCCGCGCTTTTATCTGCCTAGCGGCGGGCGCCTGACTTTGGATGGGCACGACCTGGCCGACCTCACTTTGGCTAGCCTGCGCGCCAACATTGCGCTGGTGAGCCAGGAAGTGGTGCTGTTTAACGACACTATTGCCGCCAATATCGCTTACGGGCAGATGCGCGAAGTGCCGGAACAGGAAATCGTCGCCGCCGCACAAGCGGCTCACGCAATGGAGTTCATCCGCGAGCTGCCGCAAGGCCTGAACACTCTGGTGGGAGAGAAAGGTGTGCGCTTGTCCGGCGGACAACGTCAACGCTTGGCGATAGCCCGCGCCATACTCAAAAATGCCCCCGTGCTGATCCTGGACGAAGCGACCTCGGCGCTGGATAGCGAATCCGAACGCCATGTGCAGGCCGCGCTGGAAACCCTGATGCAAGGGCGAACCACCCTGGTCATTGCACATCGGCTTTCCACAATTGAGAAAGCCGACCGCATCGTCGTGTTGCAAAAAGGTCAGATTGTGGAGATGGGCACACACCGCGAATTATTGGAGAAGAACGGGGTGTACGCACAACTGCACCGCGTCCAATTCGCATGGCACGATGCGGGGCAGGAAAAAATTTCCGGGAATTGAGTTGACAGCATCGCCTACACCCGATAAATTTATACCCCAGCAATTCAGTCAACCATAATCCACTTTATAAGGAGAGCATCATGGCAGTTCTAGTAGGTAAAGCAGCTCCCGATTTCACCGCAACCGCAGTGTTGGGCAACAACGAAATCACCGACATCACTTTCTCCAAAGTCACCAAGGGCAAATACGCCGTGGTGTTTTTCTACCCGCTGGACTTTACCTTCGTGTGCCCGTCTGAGCTGATCGCGTTCAACCACCGTCTGGAAGAATTCAAGAAGCGCAATGTCGAAGTGCTGGGCGTGTCCATCGACTCTCAGTTCAGCCACTTGGCCTGGAAGAACACTCCGGTGGAAAAGGGCGGTATCGGCAACGTGGGTTACACACTGGTAGCCGACGTCAAGCACGAAATCTGCAAAGCCTACGATGTTGAAGCTGACGGCGGCGTGGCATATCGCGGCTCCTTCCTGATCGACAAGAGCGGTGTGGTGCAACACCAAGTTGTGAACAACCTGCCGCTGGGCCGCAACATCGACGAAATGTTGCGTATGGTCGATGCGCTGCAATTCACCGAAGAGCATGGCGAAGTTTGCCCGGCCGGCTGGAGCAAAGGCAAAGCCGGTATGGATGCCTCTACCGAAGGCGTTGCCAAATATTTGGCGCAACACGCCCAGGAACTGTAAGACAGTTTGCCGTAGCAAGCCCAAGGCTCCGCAAGGAGCCTTGGGCTTATGTGGCGACCCGCATTGCAACATCGCCGGATTTTCTGCAATATCCGCCCGCGATGAATTATTTAATGCCCAAACAAGACGGTTTAATTTGCAACTGCCTTATCTGTTGTGGCTTCATCATTTTCCTGTTTTTCCCCCGGAGTTGTTGGGCTGAAGAGCCGATGAGCGGGATAGCACCGCTATCCAGTTACATTGATCCTATTATCGACATTCCGCACGAGTACGTATCGGAAAAATTCGTTAACTTTGCCAACGATGTAGACATGTTTTTCGGTGATGAGATCAATTATCTGGAGAGCAATAAAAGCGTACTCCAGCTTGATCTCACCCATGTAATAGAAAGTGGCGGAAATCAAAAACCGGTTTTTTCAGGAAGGGCGAAGCTGCATTTGCCGGGAGCAGAAAAAAAACTTCATCTGCTGATTGAAACCAATCCGGATAAAAATTTACCGGGGACGACAACCCGGCAACAAGGCAGAACTTCCATTTTTAAAGAAGTTGCCACGCCGGACAGTTACGGCGCTGCCTTGCGCATCGAGGATATGGAAAATAATTTTTGGCATTTAAGCGCCGATGGCGGGCTCAAGCTGGAGGGCATGTCTATCCAGCCGTTTGTGCGTGCCAGAGCAAGCTCTATGACGCCCGTTCAGGCGGTGGAGCTTAAGTTGTCCGAATCGGTGTTCTGGTTTAATAATACCGGGCTGGGGGAAAACACGCAGCTTGATGCGGATTACAATCTGAGCGCGTCTTTACTGTTCCGTGCCACGAGCAGTGCGACATGGCTGCATGAAAAACAAAATTTTGATTTGCGTCAGGATTTGTCGCTATATCACACGCTGGATGAGCATAGATCCCTGCTCTATCAACTCAGTGCCATCGGGGTAACCCGCCCCCAAAGCGAAGTGTCGGAATATGTCGCCTTGATTCTCTACCGCCAGCGCTTGCATCGCGATTGGATGTTTCTTGAATTAAGCCCGCAATTGCATTATCCGAAAGCCACCGATTATGCCTTACACTCGCAATTTATCGTGCGTTTAGAAGTTATGTTTTCCAAATGAACAGGCAGAATAAATTATGCGCTACTGGTTAATGAAATCCGAACCCTCCGATTGCAGTATCGACGATCTTGCCGCGTTGCCGCAGCAAAGCGTGGCGTGGTATGGCGTGCGCAACTATCAGGCGCGCAACTTCATGCGCAACCAGATGAGCATAGGCGACGGCGTGCTGTTTTACCATTCCAATTGCAAAGAGCCCGGCATCGCGGGCGTCGCCAGGGTCAGCGCACTCGCTTATCCCGATGCCACGCAGTTCGATCCGAAAAGCAAATACTTCGATGCCAAGGCCACGCAGGAAACGCCGCGCTGGTTTAACGTGGATGTGCAGTTGGTCAAAAAAATCGCGCTGATCCCACTCGACGAATTGCGCAAGCATCCCGAGCTGGCAGGCATGCGCACATTACAACGCGGCAACCGGCTTTCCATTACTCCGCTCGATCCGGCAGAGTGGGCGTTTATTAACGCGCAATTAGTGCACGACTAATGGAGTGGTATGCCGCCTATCTGGTGCTGGGCGCGGTCGCCGGATTTCTCGGCGGCATGTTTGGTGTCGGTGGCGGCACCGTGCTGGTGCCCGTATTGTTAATGCTGTTCGAAGGGCAGCACTTTCCCGCTGAACACGCCATGCATCAGGCGCTGGGCAGCTCGATGGCCGTCATCCTGTTTACTTCGGTCGCCAGCATGCGCAAGCACCACGAGCACGGCGCGGTGAATTGGCGCGTCGTTTTCAGTATCAGTCCCGGCATATTGCTGGGCACCGCCATCGGTGCACTCGTCGCCTCCAGCATAGCGCCGCACTTCCTCACTATTTTCTTCGCGCTGTTCATGTGTTTTGCGGCAACACAAATCCTGCTCGACATACGCCCGCATGCGGCACGCCAATTGCCCGGCATTGCGGGCATGACACTCATGGGCGCCGTCACCGGATGGATCAGCACGCTGGTTTCCGTCGGCGGCGGCACACTCACCGTACCCTTCCTGCTCTGGTGCAATGTGCCGATACGCCATGCTATCGGCACGGCTTCCGCTATCGGCTTCCCCATCGCCGTTGGCGGCACGATGGGCTACATCGTCACGGGCCTGCACGCCAGCAATCTGCCGACGCCCAGCTTGGGCTATGTCTATCTGCCCGCCACGCTGGGATGCGCGCTGGTCAGCGTCATCACCGCCCCGATAGGCGCGAAGACTGCGCACCGCACCAATGTGGCGGTGATGCGGAAATTGTTTGCGGTATTGCTGATTATGCTGGCGGCAAAGTTGTTGCTTAAGGCACTGGGCTGAAGCTCTAAACCAGCCGGATTCGCAAGCAGGGCTGGCATCACGCCCATGGCCTCGTGAGCCTTGGGCGGGCCATATGAAATCCACTTGCTATAAACAAATGGGGGCTAACTGGCGGAGAGGGAGGGATTCGAACCCTCGATACCGTTAGGTATGCTTGATTTCGAGTCAAGTACATTCGACCACTCTGCCACCTCTCCGTAGCTCTGCAAAAAGCAAAGCGGCGCGCATTCTACCAGTTAGGCGGAAAATCGGGCAGAATGTTTCTATGCGCAACCTGTTCGCCTGGAAAATTGCTGCACTTATCGCCATCAGCGCATGGCTGGGAATGACGTTTGTTGCGAGCAAGCCGCTGCCCGATTGGCGCAAGGGGGAGTTGTTCGTTGCCTTGCCGCCTGCGGGATTGGATGTCGATGCCGATTTTGAATTGGAACTGGCAACCCTGTTCGCGCAGCGTTTGCGGGTGAAAATCAAGCCGATGGCGCTTGATTACGACCAGGTGCCCAAGGCACTCACGCAACATAGAGTGCATTTGGCCGCCGTCGGCATGCGCAGCAATGCTGCGCCCGCTCTTCGCTTTAGCGCGCCTTATCAAACAGTGAGTGAGCAGGTGATTTGCAAAGGCAGCCCCCCGAAACATCTCGCGGATTTGGCCGCTCGTTCGCTCGCAGTGGTCGCCGAATCGGCGCAGGAAGAGGCGTTACGCGCCATCGCGGCTAACGAGCCCAGGCTGGGCTGGAGTGAAAGGCACGGTCAATCGGTATCCGATTTACTGAAGGAGGTGGCGGAAGAAAAACTGGATTGCACGGTGGCCAATGAAGAGCAGATCGCGCTGGCGCGTAACTTTTATCCGCAACTGGGCAACGAATTTGACCTGAAGTCTCCCTCCCATCTGGCATGGGCTTTTGCTGCCGATGCCGATCCCGCCTTATTTGAGGAAACCCAAAAATTTTTCGAACTTATCCGAAATGATGGCACTTTGTCGCGCTTGATCGACCGCCATTACGGCCACAACGAAAGACTGGATGCGATGGATGCAGTCGCCTTCGTCGGCAAGGCGCGCACGCTGCTGCCGCATTACAGGCAATGGTTCGAGGAAGCCGGGGCGTTGACCGGCATCGAGTGGCGCTTGCTGGCCGCGTTGGCTTATCAGGAATCGCATTGGGATCCCTATGCCACTTCGTTCACCAACGTGCGCGGCATGATGATGCTGACGTCCGAAACAGCCGACCGCATGGAGCTCGCCGACCGTCTGGATGCCCATGCCAGCATCATTGCCGGCGCCAAATATCTGCAAAAGCTAAAAGATGCCTTGCCCGCCCGCATCAACGACAGGGAGCGCACGTGGTTGGCGATGGCCGCCTATAATCAGGGGATGGGACACTTGGAAGATGCGCGCGTACTGGCCGTGAAATCCGGCTTGAATCCCGATGTCTGGTCGGATGTGCGCAAGGTTATGCCCCTGCTTTCCCGCCCCGCCTATTTCGAACAGGCCAAACACGGCCAAACGCGGGGCGGGGAAGCGGTGATTCTGGTGGAAACGGTGCGCCTGTATCAAGACATGCTTAACCGGCTGGAATTGAAAGACGTGCCGCGCTTGCCGCCCACGCCTTATTTCGGCTTCCTGCCCGTCCCGCCAAAAAAAGCTAGCTTGCCGTAATAGCGGTCACCATGCCCATGTAGGGGCGCAATACTTCGGGAACAGTCACGCTGCCGTCGGCTTGCTGATAGTTTTCCAGCACAGCTACCAGCGTGCGTCCCACGGCCAAGCCGGAGCCGTTCAACGTGTGCAGCAACTCAGGCTTGCCTTGTGCGTTGCGGAAACGCGCCTGCATTCGGCGCGCCTGGAACGCCTCGAAGTTGGAGCAGGAGGAAATCTCGCGATAGGTGTTTTGCGCGGGCAGCCACACTTCGATGTCGTAAGTCATCGCGGCGGAGAAGCCCATGTCGCCGGTGCACAGCTTCACCACGCGGTAGGGCAGACCGAGTTGCTTAAGAATGGTTTCGGCGTGGCCAAGCAACTCATCCAGCGCTTCGTAGGATGTTTCTGGATGCACCATCTGCACCAGTTCCACTTTGTCGAACTGGTGCTGGCGTATCATGCCGCGCGTGTCACGGCCATACGAACCCGCTTCGCTGCGGAAGCACGGCGTGTGCGCCACAAACTTCATCGGCAGTTTTTCCAACGCGACTATCTCGTCGCGCACCATGTTGGTCACGGGTACTTCGGCGGTGGGGATCAAATAGAAATTCTTTTCGCCCTCGTCGCCTACCACGCGCGGAACTTTGAATAAGTCTTCCTCGAACTTCGGTAACTGCCCGGTGCCGCGCATCGACTCCGCGTTCACCAAATAAGGCACGTAAGTCTCTGTGTAGCCGTGCTTGTCGGTGTGCGTGTCCAGCATGAACTGGGCGAGCGCGCGGTGCAGACGCGCCAGCGGGCCTTTCAGCAAAGAAAAGCGCGCACCCGCAATTTTGGTCGCTGTCTCGAAATCCAGCCCGCCCAAACCTTCGCCGATACTCACATGATCTTTCACTTCAAAAGCGAATTTTGTCGGCTCGCCCACTTTGCGCACTTCGACGTTATCCGCCTCGGATTTGCCGACCGGCACACTCGCGTGCGGCGTATTGGGAATGATCGCCAAAAAATCATCCATGTCTTTTAAGACTTGCGGCAACTTTGCTTCAAGCTGTTTCAACTCTTCGCCCAAGGCGCCCACCTCGGCCATGATCGCCGTGGTGTCTTCACCCTTGGCCTTGGCTTGCCCGATCAGCTTGGAACTGGTATTGCGCTTGGCCTGCAGTTCCTGCGTGCGCGTCTGGATGGTCTTGCGCTCGGACTCCAACTGCTCGAACTTCGCGGTGTCCAGCGGGTAACTACGAGTTGCCAAACGTGCCGCTGTCGCAGCCAGGTCGTTGCGTAATATTTGTATGTCTAACATTGAGAACCTCAAATTCAAAATCAATCTTGCGTAGGGTGGGCACGTTTTTTGTGCCCACGCGTTGATTATTGGCGTTAACCACGTGGGCACAAAAACGTGCCCACCCTACATTTTATTTTTTCGCTTCACCCCGCGACACGTTACTGGCGGAGCCAGCCGATTGCGGGAGCGGGGTGCCAGCGGTTTCTCCCGCCCCCGACGCTTCGCGATGCCGTGTCGAAGCCGGATCCAGCTCGCGGAAATGCGCCAGCTTTTCCGCGATCTACGCTTTCAGCCCGCGTCCGGTGGGTTGGTAAAAACTCACTGGCGGCATACCGTCGGGGAAATAATTTTCGCCCGCCGCATAACCGCCCTCTTCGTTATGCGCATAACGATAATCCTTGCCGTAATCCAGTTGCTTCATCAATTTGGTCGGCGCGTTGCGCAAGTGCAGCGGCACTTCGC
>CAZXDK010000010.1:0-54592 GCA_964639585.1 uncultured Gallionellaceae bacterium
TGGAATTCAAGGTCACGGCGCTGGCGGTGGTGTCGCCCAGCACACGCAAACCGGCTGCGGTAATGGAACCGTTGGTCTGAGAGATCGCGCCACCGCCGACTGCGTCGAGGGTCAAGTTTCCGATGGTGTTGATGGTTGCGCCGGTTAAGCTGATACCCTTGCCATTCAAGCTGCGCAGCAAAATGTTACCGGAGGTGCCGTTGCCGATTTTGTTAGCGACGATTGGCGTATCTACTACCACTCCAATTCCTGTCGCTGCAACTGCATTACCGATAATATTAATCGAGCCAGAAGTAGATGTGACGATCGAATCAGCGAATGCCCTCCCCCCAATATGCACCCCATGAACAACACCAGCCGCTGATAAAGCTGTATTCACACCATTCAAAGTCAGTGTTCCACTGTTAGTACGCACCAAAGCTGAACTATCCAGAGATACTCCGTATGTATTTCCACTAGCAGCTGCATTGTTACCAACTGTACCATTGACCGTGACACTGCCCAGCCCCGTGGCCTGCACAATTGAGTAATCATAAATAAGCACTCCAAGCGAGTTAGAGCCTGCACCAGAAATCCCGTTTATTAAAATGGCACCATCCACACTACTTACGTTACCGCCAGCCCCCCAGCCTAAATTAACGCCAAATATGTTTGTAGCCGCAGCACTCGTGGTTCCGGTGCCACTCAAGGTGATTGCTCCTGCACCAGTCGTGCTGATATTGCTGTTGCCATAAGCCGCAATCCCTCCACCACCATTGGCATCACCAATGCCGTTGATCACAATATTCCCGCCCGCCGCCGTGATGTTGCCTAATGCCGTTACCCCGATGGTATAAGCACCCAACGCACTAGAAGCCTGCGCAAATCCTGTTCCCGCGCTGATCGCCCCCGCCCCGCCACCCAACGTGATATTCCCGCCGTTGCTGGAAATAGAAGTCCCCGCCGCCAGCGAAATCGCGCCGCCGGTTCCGGTGGAGTTGGCATCCAGAATCACGTTCAACGGTGTAGCCGTGCCGGTGGCCGTAATCGAACCGCCCGTACCCAGCACGATATTGTTCACCGCCTGCAAGGTAAGGTTGCCGCCCAAGGTGCTGGCAATCGCGCCGTTGATCGCCATGCTACCCGCCGATTTCAGCAAGGTCGTGCCGCCGATGTTCAGCGTGCCGGAAGCGTGCGTGTAGTTCGCTACGGTGAGTCCGGCGTTCGCGGTCAGCGTGCCGCCGTTGAGCGCCAATGAATTAACGGTTGACGCCGCACCCAGCGCGAGTGTTCCCGCTGTTGCCGTGACCGCTCCGCTGGTCGCGCCATTCAGCGCCCCGGTCAAAGTTGCCGCGCCCGTGCCGGACACCGTCAGCCCGCCATCCAGCGTGGTGACGCCGGACACCGTCAACGAACCGCCGGAAACATTGAGCGAGTTAGCGCTATTGATAGTCAAGGCGGCGATGCTGTGCGTGCCGGTGGTATGCGTCACCGCATTCGTACCGCTGATAAGCGCGGTGTCCATCGCCCCTGGCAAAACGCCGGTGCTCCAGTTGCCTGCGGTTGCCCAATCGAGGCCACCCGCAGTGTTAGTAAAAGTAACTGTGCTGCCACCCGCATAAATCAACCGCGCCGCTTCACCCGCCGCAAGGGCGTAACCAGCGCTGAAATTGGCTGGTAAGTTGGCTGTGGCGAAGGTTCCGGTGGATGTACCGGTCATGGTCATAAAGGGGATCGCATCGGCGCTGACCGGTGTATACCCCGCCAGTTGGCTGGCGTTCAGCGTTGCCGTATTGTTGATGGTGATATTGCCAGTGACGGCGAGTTTGTCCGATTGCCCCGCTGCCGTGCCGCCCAATTCGATGTTCAGGAGGGAATTTGCGGCGAGGGACAGGCCACCGCTAATGTTCAATGTGCCCGCTGTACCCGTTCCGCCCGGATTGATGGCGCCCTGATTAGTAAAGCCATATCCGCCCGCGCCAACCGCAATCGTGCCGGTGCCGGATAACGTACCGGTGTTGGCAAAGTTAGCGGGGACGTTAAGCGTGCCGCCACCCATGCTCAGTGTGTTCAGCGGCGCCGCGCCATTGAAGGTCCAGGTGCCAGCGCCCATCGTTGCGTTCGCCGTGCCATTGTTGTTGATCGCGCCGTTAAAAGTGTAAGTCTGAGCTGCGGGCGCACTGGCATTTTCGCTTAAATTGAGCACCCCGCCCGCTGCCACCGGTGCGGGTGCGGTTGTAGCGACTGCGGTGGTGAACGACCCGGCATTGTTCGCCGACAGCCCGTTGCTGTAGTTCAGGGTGTTGCCCGCAGCGATGTTGATCGCGCCGTTGTTGGTTATGGTTCCTGTGCTCGTCGCCAGAATGCCGTTGATCACGGCGCCCGCCGAGTTGACGATGCCCGTTGTCACACCATTGTTGAATGTCCCGGCAACATTCATTGTGAACGCCCCGGCAGTGGCATTGCCTATATTGAGAGTGCCGTTATTGGTAAAGTTGCCGCCCGCACCGATGTTCAGCGTAGTCGTTAATCCTGCATTCACGCTCTGTTGAGAAATGGCGCCGCTGTTGGTCAACGGGCCGCTTAATGTGTGTGTCCCGTCCATTATTGTGGTGGTCGAGGCGGCACCTAGGGTGAGAGAGCCCGCGCCCGTGGGCGCGAGCGTTGTGCCGCCATACCAGTTGAATATGCCCGCTGTGGTGCCAAGCGTAACGGCGCTGGTTCCGCCCAGCGTGCTGGCTCCCGACAGGCTGAGATTGCCCGTGATCGTGGTACCCGCTGCCGTGTTCAGGTTAACTGTCCCTCCTGTCATGCCCAAGGTAAATATAGACAAAGCGGCGGGCGTTGCAATCGAGGTGGTTCCACCCGATACTTGCAGCGTGTTCGCGGCGAAGCTACCGGTGAACGAGTTGGCGCCTGCCGTGATATTGAGGTTTCCCGTGCCGGTTGTGGTGGCCTTTTGCACGTCCAAACTGCCGCCCTGCAAGCTGACTGTGCCTCCCAGCGTGGCAGTATTGGCAGGTGAGGCACCGTGATCCAATGTCAGATTGAGCGCGCCGCCCGTCCCGGTTGCGGTGATCGTGCTGCCGACGGTAATGCCGGCGGTAGACTTGAGGGTCATCGCGGTGGGGATAGTGCCTGCGGTGCTAATTGGGCCGCTGGTCGAGAGGATGCCCGTGTTGTTGATCGTGACGTTGCCGCCGCCGGTTTGGCTTAGCCCGGTGATATCGAGGGGCGCAGCGTTGAGCAGCTCGATGATGCCGCTGGTGGAGTTGGTGGCGTTGAAGCTGGAAACGGCATTAGAAAAGCCACTCAGTATCGTGCCGGTGCCGGAGCTGGTGGTCAATAATCCGGTGGTGTTGATTGCGGCGCCCTGACTGATTGCCCCGGAGGTGGTCAGCGTGAGGTTGTTTGCGCCGCCGGAGATCGTGCCGTTGACCACGATGCCGCCCGCAGCGTTTTGCAACGTGGTGTTGCGCGCCAAGGTAATCGGTGCGGACACCGTAATCGCACCGGCATTAGTTGCACTGCCGATAACAAGCGCACCCGTGGTGGTGATGGTAGCCAGTTCGGACGGCGAAAGTTCCAGCGTGGCGGCGGTGGTGTCAACCGCACTGCCGACATCGATGGCGTGGCTTGCCGTAAAGTTTTGCAAGGAGACGGCCCCGCTTCCCGCAGTGATGGTGCCGGTGCTCATGAACAAATTCATCTTGTCGGCAACCAGCGTGATTGGGCCATTGCTGGTGCTGATGGCGGCAGTCGGGTTGCTAATTGCCGTGTCTAGCAAACTATCCGTCAGCGTGATCGAACCGCCGGCTGCGGTATTGCTGATGCCGCTGGCGCTGAACGCGCCGTTGTTGGTGAAGGCGATGTTGCCGCTGGTAGTGTTGGTGGCGGTGAGACCGGCAACGGTATTTGCGCCGTTCAAGGTCATGCCACCGGCGGAAGTGATGGTCGCAGGAACATTTATAGCGTTGATCTTTCCGACTCCGCTTTCGGCGATGCTGCCCGTAGCCCCCAGCGTAATGCCGCCATCACTCACATCCAGCAGGCCGGTGATGCTGATCGCGCCCGAGTTTTGCACGTTCACGCTGCCGCCTAAGGATTTGATCCCGGCGAGCGTCAGCGTTGCTGCGGTATTGTTAAACGCAATTATGCCGCCGAAGCCTAAAGCGGGATTGTGGCTAGTGGCGTTGAGGCTGGCAACGGTATTTGCACCGCTCAGGGTTTGGTTCGTAACCGAGGTGGTCGTCAGCAATCCCGCCGTGCTCAACGTGCCGCCCGCCCCTTCGGTAATGGCACGGCCTGCGCTAAGGGTGATCGCACCGGCGCTTATGGCCGCGTTAATCAACACATCTCTGGTTGCGCCTGTGGCTGTCGCGGTAAACTGACCGCCCGCCAGCGTAACACCCGCACCCAGCGTGATCGAACCATTCGCGGTGGTCATGGTCAAGCCGCCCGACCCCGTATTGCTGATCGTCGCACCGGCATTGGTGGTGATCGCACCTGCTCCCGTCGCACTGAGCGTGAGCGAGTTGACGCTAGCCCAAGAAATGGGCGCAGCCACCGTGATGTTGCCCACACCCAGCGCACCCGAAGTGGTGTCCACGATGACATTGGTCGAAATCAATTGGTTTTCTAGGGTGGTATTCAGGATGGTCGAAGGCGACGTCGTGTCCACAAATATGCCACCCGAGCCAAACAGTGTGGCAGATTGAACTGCGGGTGCGGCGGAAATAGTAAAGTCGACCGGGTCAAGCAGCAGCGAACCCATGGCGCCATTAGGCGCAGCGGTATCCACCAAGCCCGCGAAGCTCAGCCATTGTTTGCCCGAGGTCTCGACCCAGCCGCCGTTGCCGCCATTCGCGCCGCCCCTGGCCGAGATGCTGCCGCCGAATTGCGTGGCGTTATCCGCCCACACCACGACTTTGCCGCCGTTGCCTTGCAGCAGGGCCGAGGATTGAGGATTGAGGATTGAGGGAACACCACCGTCTGCGCTGATAGTTGCAGAGGGGGCGACATAGGTGACTCGTGCATTCTGCACTTCGGGATTTGCGCCGTGGGCATCGCCGCCGATCAGCACCGTTCCGCCGTTTTGCGTGCCGTTGGCGGTGAGAGTCGCGCCGTCCATCACGCCGACTTGATTGCCGAGGACTTGGATGGTGCCGCCTAACCCCTCCCCGCCTCCCCTTGTCAGGGGAGGAGTATTGCTCCCTCCCTGAGTAGGGAGGGGGGGGGTGGGTTGGGGCGCGGTGGAATTAGCGCTGACTGTGCCGGATATTTCCGCGCGCTGGCTGGCCTTGAATACAATTTTGCCGCCTTGCATCGTGGCGCTGTCGGCGCTGACTGCACCGGTGTTTTTAACGATGGCGCCGAATAGACCGAGACTACCTGCACTCGCGACGAGTTGGCCTATGTTGGTGGCGTCTCCCGCCGGGGCGGTGATGCTGACGCTGAGGTTGGGGGTGTTGCTGTTGACGAGTTCAACCTGGTGTCCGGCTGCCAGCAGGATTTCGCCACCGGGGGCGGTGATGACACCGGTGTTTTCTACGTCGGGGGCAATCAGATATATTTGGCCGCCGTTTTGGGCGGTGAGAGCGCCTTGGTTGACGACCCTCACCCCCGGCCCCTCTCCCGCTTGCGGGAGAGGGGAGGTGTAGCGGTGGCGTCCGGCGAGGAAGTCGGCGTTGCTGAGGTTGAGGGTGCTGGCGACGAGGCCGGCTACATTGACCGTTGCGCCTTGCCCGAACAAAATTCCGTTGGGGTTGACGAGGAATACGCGTCCGTTGGATTGCAAGCTGCCCAAAATGCTGCTGGGGTTGGCGCCGGTGATGCGGTTCAGTACCGTTGAAGCGGCGCTTTGCTGGGCGAAACGGGTGATTTCGTTGGCATGGATACTGAAGTCTTGCCAGTGAATGATCGCGCCGGGGGTGTTGGTGACGGTGAGGGTGTTGCCGCTGTTGACGAAGCTGGCCTGACCATAGACTACTGTCGGATTCAGCGGGTTAGCTTGAGCGTTGAAGGCGTAGCAGCAGGCGAGCGCGAGGGTTAGCAGCTTTATGGTGGGAGCGGCTTTAGCCGCGAATAACTCAGCGAATTTCGCGGCTAAAGCCGCTCCTACAGCAGCAGAGCTTAGTGCGCCAGAGACGGCGCGTTTGCCTTTAGCCTTGGCGCTTTCAGAGACGGCGACCCATGCGCCTAGCGTCTCTGACCAGATGATACGAAATACATGATTGAGAGAAGATTTCAAAGTTAGTTACTCATCGTTATATTCGTTAGCCACCGATAATTCGTGCACTTTATGTTTATTTACAGCCAATTAAGAAATAAGTCAGCCATATGAGGCGACGCATTATAAGCGACTAAAAAATAGGGGACTATGACCGAGGTCACAACTTCAGCATATTTATGCCGCCAGCGTCGCGGGCTAATTTTTGCAGCAGCGGGGCATCCATAATGGTGAGTCGCCCCTGCTTTATGCTGACTATGCCCGCGCGCTCCCACTTCTTTAAATGCTTGTTAACTCTCTCGCGCGTTATGCCGACCAGACTTGCCATTTCCTGCTGTGACACCTTGAGGCCAATCTGAACGACGCTCTCGTCTGCATCGCCATAAATATCTTTTAGCGCTATCACCCGCTTCGCCAAGCGCGTTTCCGAATCGAAAAAGAGCACCTCTTCCAGAAATTTGTCCGCCGCCCTCAAGCGGCTGGCCAATATATGCAGCAAACGAATAGCCGTAGTTGGGTTGTTTTCCAGAAAAGCCATGAAGAAGTTCCGCTCCAGAGTGACCAGCACACTCGGAACGAGGGTGGTTACCGTGGCTGTTCTTGGCTTGCCATCAAGCAAGCTCAGTTCCCCGAAAAAATCTCCCTCGCTCAGCAAATCGAAAATAATTTCTTTCCCGTCTGCCGACAGCGTGCTGACCTTCACCCCGCCGCTCAGGACAATGCACATTTCTTCCCCGGATGCGCCGCAACGGTATACCTCTTTCTTTTCTGGAAGACGCAAACACTTACAGTTTCCGAGTGCTTCGGACAGTCGTTCGGCTGGCAAGCCCCCGAACAAAAAACTTTGCGAGAGACGCTTCAGCTCGACGGGGGTAATTCCGCCGGGACTGGCAATAGCGCTATTTGACGGTGTGGAATTTCTCATATTTTTAGCTATTCGTTTATCATCATCCTAGCGTTAGCACGCCCCCACATCCACCTTTAGGTTCCGGTTCGTCCGGCTTGGGGAAATTGGTCAATATCCTGATTATACCAAGCCATATTTTTCAACGCCCCCCAATGAGGTAAATTATCGCTGCCGCTCATAGCCTATTTTAAGGACGCCTCTCGCATCGGCGAAAGCTGGTGACCCAAAGAGTCAAGGGATGCGGCGAGCACTGGCATGCGCCGGGTTATACCCGCAAGAGGTAGGCCGTGGTTGTAAGGAGCTATCGCTCCGACAACACACGCACAAACCCGACCTACCCCACCGGACTTGCCGCGCCCTCGGGCGCTCTCGGATACCTAGCCCCGGGCGTTCAACACCCGGCGCCAGATACGGCTCATGGCGTGTTCCCGAGATGTGCGGCGCAATATTTTAAAATAGTTTTCACGGTAGCATGCTAAGCGGTAGGGCGACAATTGTATGTCCCCAGAACTAATGACAAGACACGCCCATAAAACCTGCCCCACTAGCCGTAACCAAACAGGATTTGCAAATTGGACGAAAATCGTCCATCCCTGCGGACCCGGATTCACGCGGAGCGCGCGGTGAATATAGGCTTCCGCCCGCGTTGTTTTCTCCGCGTCTCCGCGTGAAAAATTCTTGTCATGTCCGGGCTAAAACCACTTCAGCTTGTCGCGCAGCTTCACCACCTCGCCGATGATGATGAGGCTGGGCGATTTCAGGTCGGCTTGCGCAACCCGTGCGGGCAAAGTCTGCAAGGTCCCCGCGACCACTTTCTGGTCAAGTTGCGTGCCGTTCATCACCGCCGCCGCGGGCAGGTCGGGAGTAAGCCCGTGCGCGACGAGTTGCCTGCAAATTTCCGCCAGGCCGCCCAGCCCCATGTAGATGACCACGGTTTGACGGGGGCGACACAGCGCTATCCAATCCAGCTCCAGTGCGCCTGCGCGCAAATGCCCCGTGGTAAACAACACCGACTGCGCGTAATCGCGGTGGGTAAGCGGAATACCGGCGTAGCTCGACACGCCGTTAGCCGCCGAAATACCCGGCACGACCTGGAACGAAATACCTTGCTCCGCCAGCGTTTCGATCTCTTCGCCGCCGCGCCCGAAGATAAACGGGTCGCCGCCTTTCAGCCGCAACACGCGCTTGCCTTCCAGCGCCAGCCGCGCCAGCAGCACATTGATCTCTTCCTGCGGCAGGGTGTGGTTGTTGCTCTCTTTGCCGACGTAGATGCGCTCGGCTTCGCGCCGCACCAAGTCCAGCACGCCCGCACTGATGAGCGCGTCGTACACCACCACATCGGCTTTTTGCATCAGGCGCAGCGCGCGGAACGTGAGCAAATCAGGGTCGCCGGGGCCGCCGCCCACCAGATAAACTTCGCCCTGCGCGGGAATATCCGCCCGCGCATCCAGCGCCTGCTCCAACGCCTGATGCGCAGCCGCATCGTGCCCGGCCAGCACCTGTTCGGCCACCGGGCCGTCGAACACTTTTTCCCAAAACTGGCGGCGCTGCCGCGTATCGCCAAATCGTTGTTTCACCCGCTCCCGGAACGCTCCCGCCAAAGCGGCAAGACGACCGTATCCGGCGGGGATCAAAGTCTCCAATTTGGCGCGCAACAGGCGCGCCAACACCGGCGCAGCACCGCCGCTGGAAACGGCGACGACGATGGGGGAACGGTCGATGATGGAAGGAAAAATGAAGCTGCAAAGGTGCGGCGCATCCACCACGTTGACCAGCATATTGCGCGCGTCGGCGGCCTCGAACACGCTACGGTTCACGGCAGCGTCATCCGTCGCCGCCACCACCAGCAGCGCAGCAATCAAATCGTCCGCGATAAAATTGGCAGCCGCCCACTCAATCTCGCCCCGGCTGTGCTGCTGCGCCAGGTCGGCGCAAAGCTCGGGCGCAATAACACGCACCTTGGCGCCCGCCCGCAGCAACATGCCAACCTTGCGCGACGCCACTTCACCGCCGCCAACCACGATGCAATTGCGCCCGCGCACACCAACAAAAACAGGTAAATAATCCATAGACACACCTTAGACATTTGCCTGACCCGTAACAACTCCGGGAAAAGCAAAAATAATGGGCAGCGCTCAGTGTACCGTTGCGATATCCCTGTCGACAACCTCGATAAACGCCTTTTCATCAAGCGGGCGATAGAAAAAATAACCCTGAATACAGTCGCAAGCATATGTGCGCAGTTCGAGTAATTGCGCTTCGTTTTCTACACCTTCAGCCACCAGTTGCATTCCGAGGGCTTTACCCAGCCCGATCACCGCGCGCACCACCGTGCGGCTTTCCGCGTTATTTTCGATGCCGTCGATGAATGCCTTGTCGATCTTCAGCACGCTCACCGGCATGCGCGTCAATTGCGCCAACGAGGAGTAGCCGGTGCCGAAATCATCCACTGCCACACGCAAACCCAGTTCAGCCAATTGGCGCAACACGCGCAGATTGACTTCGACATCCGCCATCAGCGAAGTCTCGGTGATTTCAATCAAAATGCGCGTTGGATCGGCGCCCGTTTCGCGCAGTATGTCGGCAAATTCTTTTGCCAGATTGGCTGCGCTCAATTGCCGTGTGGACACGTTGATTGAAATATACGACGGTGCGCGCTCACCCCAGCGTGAACGCCAATCTGCTTCCGCCTGACATCCGCGACGGAACACCCATGCGCCGATATCGATGATGGCGCCCGTGGCTTCCGCAATGGGAATAAACACCGCCGGAGAAATTTCCCCGCCCGGCGAGTTCCAGCGCAACAATAATTCGGCGCCGACAATTCGCCCATCCCTGGCCCCCACGATAGGTTGGAAACGCGCTGACAATTCATTGTTCTGAATAGCGCTACGCAAGCCTTGTATCACCGTCATTCTCTGATGCAGTTGCTCTTGCAAACGGTCGCTAAAAAACTGCCAGCCGTCGCGCCCCTTTTCTTTCACGGCATACATGGCGGTGTCGGCGGAACGCAGCAGGTCATCGGCGGAATGCGTGCTGCCGTGGCCGATGGCGATGCCGATACTGGCGGTGACAAATAAGGACGTGTGGTTGAGTTCCAACGGTCGCCGCAACGCTTCATTGATACGCTGCGCGATAACCGAAATCGTGGTCGGCAGCTCAAGCTGCTCGCATAACACCACGAATTCATCGCCGGCAAGACGGGCCACGGTATCGCCCGGGCGCACCTGTTCCAACAGCCGCGCGGAGACCGATTTGAGCAGCGCGTCGCCCGCCTCATGGCCATACGTGTCGTTCACCAGCTTGAATCCGTCGAGATCGACAAACAGCAGCGCCAGACTCAAGCCGTTGCGCAGCGAACGATCCAGCGCATTGCTCAGCCGTTCGCGGATCAGCGCGCGGTTGGGCAAGCCGGTCAGCGTGTCGTGCGTCGCCCGCCGCACCAGTTCGCCTTCGACTTTTTTGCGGTCGGTGATGTCGCGCATGGTCACCACCAGCATCCACCCGTCATCGTTGCGCACTTTGGCGATGGAAGCCTCGATCGGAAAAAACGAGCCGTCCTTGCGGTAGCCCGTCACTTCCGAGCGCTCACCCATGCGGCGCTCGGTCTCGTCGCCCTCGACAAAACTGCGCAACAATTCGCCATGCCGCTGCCTGAAGTGCGGCGGCAATAACTGGTGCACCGGCATCCCCATAAACTCTTCCGCCGTATAACCGAACAGCTGGCTGGCGCTGCGGTTGGAATCCAGAATGACGCCGGTCGCATCGGTAGCCAATATCGCCATATCGGCCATGGCCAGGATTTTCTGCGCCGTGCCGACTTTACGCATCGCGTCATTAACCTCGGCTGCCAGGCGCGCAATCACCTGCGGCGACATGGGCGATTCGTGCAGCTTGGCGCCCAGCGCCTGCTCGCGGTAACGTTCCGGGATGACCGGCGCGATGCGTCCAAAATGTTCGACGATGGTGAAAGTGCCGTCCGCGTTGCAACGCGACAAATAGGTGTTCACATGGGCGTGATGCGTCTCCGCATCCATCAAAACTTCGCCTTGCAGGCCGTTCAAGCGCACGTGTTCCAGCGCATTGACCAACGCTTCCGCCCCGGTCGAAGCGGCTTCAGCCGCCGCTTTGGCAAACGCATGCACGCACAAATACGCGCCCTCGCCAAAATTGGAAACCACACCGTTGCCATGCGGCCAGACACCGTCTATGCCGGGCAAGCGCGCAAGGCGTTCGAGGAAGCGCGTGTTCTCCGGCGTTGCCACCGGCATGAAGTAAGTATTGCTGGAATAAAATCCCTCGCGCACGGCGACGGGCAAGCGGCTCACCATCACCTCGTCGTAATGCCCCATCACCACCGCCATACGGCTCTTCAGCCCCATTGCAGTGAAACGCGTGAGCAGCGCTATCTGATCCTGCCCGGCAAAATACGGCACAAATACATCCGCGCCGGAATGGGCCAGCTGGTCGAGCAAGGCGTCGATTTCTTCCGCGCCGACGCCGATGGGCAGATACTCCTCCCCCACGACATCGCCGCCTATACTCTTCAACGAACGCTTGGCGGCATCGATAGAGCCGCGTGGCCATTCGTAGTTATTGCCCGCAAAAAACATTTTGAGCCCGTAGCGCGCGCCCATGCAGGGGATCATTTTATCGATCTGCTGATTCGGCAAAGCGGCGAAATGGAAAAAATAGCGCCCGGAAATACTGCCCTCGTAGAAGGAAAAATTGAGGTAGGGAATGCGCTTGGGCGCGGCCACCAGATTGGCCACCGCAATGCGCGAGTTGGAAAGCAGATTACCGATGATGGCGACGCACTGATGCTGTTCGATCAAGCGCAAGGCGGCAGGAACCGCCGTATCCGGCAGGCTGCCGTCATCCTCGATAACGAGCTCCAGCGGCCTGCCCAACACCCCGCCGCGCTCGTTAATTTCATCGCATGCGATACGCGCGGCATGAGCAATTTCTGCACCGTAGATTTTGACCAAACCCGTCAGTGGCGTCATCAAGCCTATTCGAATCGGCTCAATTATATTTTTTTCGCCCACTTTTTGCTTCTCCTCGGCGCGGATTATGCCGCCTGTTATTCGGATTGAAAAGGCAATTCCGGAAAACTTGCCGCACCAGCAGATCGTCCACCGCCGACTGGAAACATTGTTATGATTGCTTGCATTTTAGCGGAGCGACCAGCATGAACATACCCAACATCATTCTATCCTTCCTGCACCTCGCGCAGGAACGCAACGAGGCGGCATGACTTACTCCGCGATAAAATTCCTGCACCTCGGCAGCGTCCTGCTCAGTTACAGCCTGTTCTTACTGCGAGGGATCTGGATGCTGCGCGCTTCGCCCGTCATGCAGCAGCGCTGGATAAGAATCGCGCCGCACCTCATCGACACCGTGCTGCTCGGCAGCGCGATTGCACTGGCTGTCATGCTCGGCATCTCGCCGCTTTCCGCGCCGTGGCTGGCGGCGAAAATCATCGCCTTGCTGCTCTACATTGTGCTCGGCGCCATCGCGGTCAGGCGCGGCAAGACGCGGCGCGTGCGGCTCACCGCTTGGCTGGCCGCACAGGCCGTGTTTTTCTATATCGTATTTGCCGCATTGGCACACGACCCCATGCCTTGGCGCGCACTCTGATGAACAACCTGACTGCGCGACGGACAAGTTAATGTGGATACCTGCAGCAGCGGGCCCTGCCCGCGACATTTAAACAGATCGCGGGCAGAGCCCGCTGCTACTTCGCCACACTGAGGGAGAGCGCAATGTCTGAGGCCAGATTGCAAAACCAACAACAACTGATCGCGTCGCTGCTATCTCCCGCGCTTTATCCACACCCGGTCAAGCGGGTGCAACTGATTGAAACGCATATCTCATGGGTGCTGCTGGCCGGACGTTATGCCTACAAAATCAAGAAGGCGCTCGACCTGGGCTTTCTCGACGCCACCACGCTTGAATCCCGCCGCCACTATAGCGCCGAAGAAATACGGCTCAATCGCCGCCTCGCGCCGCAACTCTATCTCGGCGTCGAGCTTATAGGCGGAAGTCACACGCATCCCATCTTGAACAATCAACCGGCCATTGAATACGCCGTCAAAATGCGCCGCTTCGCCCCGGCAAAAACGTTCGACCACCTGATCGTGCGCGGCAAGATCGAAGCCCGGCACATGGATGCATTGGCAACGCTGCTGGCGCGTTTCCACACCGGCTTACCCGCTGCCCAGACCGATACGCATAACGCAGACATCCAGCTAGCCAGCGCGCAAAATTTCGCGCAACTTGCCGGCTTGTTACCCGAAGCAGGCGATGCAGAGAAATTAACTGCCTTGCAGCAAGCCAGCGAACAGGCCTGCCGCGCCTGCGCGCAACGCCTGCAACAGCGCCGCGCCCAAGGCTGGGTGCGCGAATGCCACGGCGATCTTCATCTCGGCAACATCGCACTCATCGCCGACCAGCCCGTGCCCTTCGACGGCATCGACTTCAATCCCGCGCTACGCCATATCGACGTGCTGGATGAAGTGGCGTTCCTGTTCATGGATTTGTTGCATCACCAGCGAGCCAACCTCGCCTGGCGTTTGCTGAATGCCTATCTGGAACAGACCGGCGACTATGCGGGACTCGACCTGCTGCATTTTTATTGCGCCTACCGTGCCACGGTGCGCGCCAAGGTCAATGCGATCCGCGCCAACCAGACAGGTATAGCGCAACGCTCCAAGCAGAAAACTCTGACAGATTGCCGCAACTACCTGGCATTGGCTGCCACATACCTTAGCGCACGCCCGCCCGGGCTAATCATCACGCACGGCTTGCCGGGTTCCGGAAAAACCACTTTCGCGCAAGCGGCACTGGAACGCATGGGCGCGATACGCCTGCGCTCCGATGTCGAGCGCAAACGCCTGTTCGGCCTGTCCGCACTGGACGATAGCCACGGCGACATCTACAGCGCCGATGCCACGCAACGCACCTATGCCCATCTGCTGCACACGGCGCGCACCTTGCTGGCTGCGGGCTACACGGTGATCGTGGATGCGGCGTTTCTCAAACGGAACGAGCGCGAGACGTTCCGCACACTGGCGGCAGATACAGGCGCGAGCTTCGCCATAGTCTCAATGCAGGCCGACGCTGCCACATTGCATGAGCGCATCCTCAAACGGCAACACGATGCTTCGGAAGCGAATCTCGCTGTGCTGGAAAAACTGCAAGCTGTGCAAGAGCCGCTCTCTCAACAAGAGATGAATTACACGGTGGTGTTTGGCACAGAGATCAACTCCGCACCCGCATGGCGTGCACTGAAAAAACTTGTGATGTAGCCCTGCCCGCCTCGCGTAGGCGATAATACGCGCCGATACACTCCACTCCCGACTCCAGATGCCTGTTAGCAATAACTCCATACCCAAACGCGTTGCCATCATCGGTGCAGGCCCTGCCGGATTGATGGCGGCGGAAGTACTGGCTCAATCAGGTGTGTGTGTGGATGTTTACGACTCCATGCCGAGTGTGGGACGCAAATTCCTGATGGCGGGCAAAGGCGGCATGAACATCACCCACGCCGAGCCCTACGCCGATTTCCTCACGCGCTACGGCGCGCGCCGCGAACAAATTGAACCGCTGCTGAACGCATTCACACCAAGCACTCTGCGCGCGTGGATACACGGGCTGGGCATAGATACTTTCGTCGGCTCTTCCGGTCGCGTTTTCCCCGCCGACATGAAAGCCGCACCGCTGCTGCGCGCGTGGCTGCACCGCTTGCGCGAAAACGGCGTGCGTTTCCATGTGCGTCATCGCTGGCATGGCTGGGATGAACAAGGCGCCTTACGCTTTGAAATTCATCAATTCCCTCTTCCGCAAGGAGAGGGAACGTCTGCCCTTGCTCCCTCAGGGGGAAAGTTGGATAGAGGGTCGATCAGCGGCAACGCATACGTGAAAATCGTAAAGCCCGATGCCGTGGTGCTGGCGCTGGGCGGCGGCAGTTGGCCGCAGCTCGGTTCGGACGGCGCGTGGGTGTCGCTGTTGCAACAACGCGGCATCGCCGTCGCTCCGCTACGCCCATCCAACTGCGGCTTCGACATCGCATGGAGCGCGCATTTCCGCGAGCGTTTCGTGGGCGAGCCGCTCAAGTCCGTTGCGGCGACTTTCGGCGATGTGCGCAAACAGGGGGAATGTCTCATCACCGCGAACGGCATCGAAGGCGGCTTGATCTACGCGCTCTCCGCCGACTTGCGCGACGAGATCGAACGCAAGGGACATGCGCTATTGCATCTCGACCTGTTGCCGGATTTTTCTTTGCAGCGCGTACAGGACGAAGTGTCGCACCCGCGCGGCTCGCGCTCGCTCGGCAGCCATCTGCAAAGCCGCCTCGGATTGAAAGGCGTGAAGGCCAACTTGCTGCGCGAAGCGCTCAGCGCCGAGCAGATGCAGGATGCAGCAATGCTCGCCCACACCCTCAAAGCACTACCGCTCAAGCTCAACGCTCCGCGCCCCTTGCGCGAAGCCATCAGCAGCGCGGGCGGTGTGACGTTCGAGGAATTGGACGAAAACCTGATGCTGCGCAAGACACCCGGTGTATTTTGTGCGGGCGAAATGCTGGACTGGGAAGCGCCCACCGGCGGCTATCTGCTCAGTGCCTGTCTCGCCGGTGGACGAGCGGCGGGGAAAGGCGTGGTGCAATGGCTATCTCAGTAGGGTCGGCACGTTTCTTATGCCCACGCGTTTTTCCCGTTTCGCACCGCGTGGGCACTAACGGCGTGTCCACCCTACGCCGTAAACCCTCTTGCGCTACAATGCGCGCCGTTTGAATTTACTCAACAGGACTAAATCATGAAGCAATACAGCACACGTCTCGCCGCCATCCACTGGCTCACCCTCCTCCTCTTCATCGCCGCGTTTTACCTCGGCCACGAACTCGACGAAACCGAAGCCGCTGCCGCCAAAATGGCACTGTATCCTTGGCACTTCATCCTGGGCGACCTGGTGCTGATCCTCACCCTGATCCGCACTTATTTCCTGCGCAAGGACGGCAAACCGGCGCCTGTCGAGGGCGGCAGCGCCATCGCCAACAAGGTGTCTGTCGGCCTCCATCATTTGCTGTATGTATTGCTGATCGCGCTGCCCGTGAGCGGCATGATCATGATTAACACCACCGGCTTGCTGACCGCGCTACAGGCGCATGACGCGGGCAAGTTGCCCGATCTGGAAAAATTCGCGAGCCATGAAGTGCATGCCGCTATCGTCGTCATCCTCCTGCTGACCATCGCGCTGCATGTCGCCGCCGCGCTGCACCATCAGTTCATTTTGAAAGACAAGCTGATCCGCCGCATGGCGCTGAAACGCTACCCGGATTGATACGACCCGCATCTGACCCAATTGGCGAAAGCAAACATGCGTCGTTTATTTTTTATTCCTCTGGCGATAATCCTGGGGGGCGGCGCGATTTGGTATTTCAAATTTTCCCAACCCGGCACGGGGGCGACTCCCAAGGGCGCCCCGCCTGCGCCCGTGCTGGTGAGCAAAGCCACCGTACAGGATATGCCGATATATCTGGATGTGGTCGGGCGGGCCGAGGCATACGAAAGTGTTTCCCTTAAAGCCAGAGTAGACGGGCAGGTAGCCAATGTCGTGTTCACCGAGGGGCAATATGTCAACGAAGGCCAAGAACTGCTTCGTCTGGATAAAAATGATTTTGAATTGCGTCTGCGCCAAGCCGAGGCAACTGTAGCCAAGGACGAAGCGCAACTCGCCAAGGCCAAGGCCGACACCGAACGCTACCTCGCTTTGTCCAGGCGCAATTTCATCAGCGAGGAAAAGGTCAACGAAATCCGCACCACCGAGGCGGCGCTGCTGGCCACGCTCAATGCGGACAAGGCGATTGCCGGGTTGGCCCGCTCGCAGCTTTCTTACACAAGCCTGTACGCCCCTTTTTCCGGTGTTGTCGGCGCCAAACTGGTTTCCCCCGGCGCCTCGGTTAAAGCCAATGACACTATCCTGGCGACCATCAACCGGGTGCGTCCGATTTACGCCGCCTTCGCTATCCCGGAAAAACATTTGCTCAAACTGAGGAATTTGATCGCCCCCAATAACGCCAGCTGCAAGCAAGGCGGCTGCTTGAAAGCAAAAGCGGCTTTGCCCGGAGAGAAAAACGCGCGTTACGAGGGGGAGGTTCGTTTTATCGACAATGCGGTCGATACGGCTACCGGAATGATCCAGATGAAAGCGGTTATCGACAACAAAGCCGGGGAGCTGACGCCGGGGCAGTACCTGAATCTGACTCTGGTTCTGAACACGCTGGCCAACTCGGTGGTGGTTCCCAATGAGGCGGTGCAACAGGGGGCGGATGGAACTTTTGTTTTTGTCGTCAATCCGCAAGGCACGGCTGAGGTGCGCGCCGTTGAGGTCGCCACCCGCATCGGGGGATTATCCGCGATATCCAAAGGCCTTCAGTCCGGGGAAACCGTGGTCACCGACGGACAACTGCGCTTGACGCCCGGCGCTAAAGTAGTCGTTAAAACAGCGGAAGCGCAGCCCGGTGCGGCTGCGGGTCGTACAGCAAAATAGGCTAGAACATGCAACTTCCCGAGCTATGTATCCGCCGTCCGGTCATGACGACGCTGCTCATTGCAGCGTTCATCATTTTCGGCGTCATCGCGTATCGCGCATTGCCGGTGTCGGAGCTGCCGCGTGTGGATTTCCCCACCATCTCGGTCTCGGCCAGCCTGCCCGGCGCTTCGCCGGAAACGATGGCAGCCGCCGTCGCAACACCGCTCGAAGGACAGTTTTCGACGATTGCGGGACTGGATTCGGTGACCTCGACCAGCGCGCAGGGCTCGACCTCGATCACCTTGCAGTTTTCACTGGATCGCGACATCGACGCGGCAGCCCAGGACGTCCAGTCCGCCATCTCCGCCGCCCTGCGCAAGCTGCCGCCGAATATGCCCGCGCCCCCTTCCTTCCGCAAGGTGAACCCGGCCGATTCGCCCATTTTCTACGTTGCCCTTTCCTCGCCCACCCTGCCTTTGCCGGTGGTGGATGAATATGCGGAAACACAGTTGGCGCAACGTCTTTCCACCATCCCCGGCGTGGCGCAGGTGCAGGTTTACGGGGCGCAAAAATATGCGGTGCGCATACGCGCGAACCTGTCGCAACTGGCTGCGCGCGGTTTGGGAATGGACGAGTTGCAGCTGGCTATCGTGCAGGCCAACGTGCATCAGCCGGTCGGGGTGTTCGACGGTATACGCCAAACCTTTGCCATCAAGGATGACGGTCAACTCGACAATGCGGCGGCCTATCGCCCGCTGATTGTGGCATGGCGTAACGGCGCGCCCATACGCTTGGAAGAGGTGGCGACGCCGATCGACAGTGTCGAGAACAACAAAATCGCCAGCTGGAACGTGGACAAGCGCGCCATCGTGCTGGCGATCCAGCGTCAGCCGGGCGCAAATACGATAGCAACGGTCGATGCGATCCGGGCGATATTGCCCGCATTCAAAGCCAAACTGCCCGCAGCGATCAACATGACCATACTCTATGATCGCAGCATCACCATTCGCGAAGCGATCAACGATGTGCAGTTCACCCTGCTGCTCGCGGGTTTTCTGGTGATACTGGTCATCCTGCTGTTTCTGCGCAATCTCTCGGCGACGGTCATCCCCAGTCTGGCCTTGCCCGTCTCCGTGATCGGTACATTTGCGCTCATGTTTGCCCTGGGCTACAGCCTCGACAACCTCTCGCTGCTTGCGCTGACGCTGGCAGTCGGCTTCGTGGTCGATGACGCGATAGTCATGCTGGAAAACATCGTGCGCCACGTGGAAGCCGGAGAGCAGCCGTTTGATGCGGCAATCAAAGGGGCGCGCGAGATCGGCTTTACCATCATGTCGATGACCGTTTCGCTGATCGCCGTGTTTATTCCGGTGTTGTTTATGAGCGGTGTCGTCGGGCGTTTGCTGCACGAGTTTGCCGTGACAATATGCGCGGCGATTCTGGTCTCCGGCTTCGTCTCGCTGACGTTGACACCGATGCTGTGCAGCCGTTATCTCAGGCATATCGAACCCGAACAGCATGGGCGCATCTTCAATATGTTCGAGAAGTTTTTCGATGCGCTCAAAAACGCTTACGAACGCTCGTTGCGCTGGGCTATCGACCGGCCAAGGCTCATTATTTCCAGCTTTCTGGGGACATTGCTATTGACCGTTATCGTGTTTAATCTGGTGCCGAAAGACTTTATTCCCAGCGGCGACAGCGGCCAGTTGATCGCCTTCACGGAGGCGGCGCAGGACGTTTCGTTTGCCGCTATGGTGGAACACCAAAGGGCGGTGGCGGCCATCGTCGCCCAGGACCCCAACATCCGCTCCTTCATGTCCTCGGTCGGCGCGGGCGGCATACGTCCCACGTCCAACACCGGCACGATTTTCATGCTGCTCAAACCGCGCGATGAGCGCAAATTGACGCCCGATCAGATCATCCAGGAACTACGCCCCAAACTTGCCGCCGTGCCCGGCATCAAGGTCTATATGCAAAATCCGCCGGTGATCCGTATCGGCGGGCAACTCACCGCCGCGCAATACCAGTACACGCTGCAGGACACCGATCTCGACGAGCTGTACCAATGGACCAACACCTTGCTGGGCAAGATACGCCAATTGCCGGGCTTCGCCGACGTCACCAGCAACCTCAACAATCTCAGCCCGGTGGTGGCGCTCGATGTGGATCGCGACAAGTTGGCGACACTGGGGCTGAGCTACGCGCAAGTCGAAGATGCATTGCAAAGCGCGTACAGTTCGCGCCAAATTTCGACCATCTACGGCGCCACCAACCAATACCAGGTCATCCTGGAAGCCGCGCCGGAATTTCAGGCGTCCCCTGCCATGCTGTCGCGTTTGTATGTGCGGGCATCGAACGGCAAATTGATTCCGCTGGATACGGTGGCGACAGTCAGCCGCAAAACGCAGGCGCTCACGGTCAACCATCAGGGGCAATTACCCTCCGTCACCATCTCGTTCAATCTGATGCCGGGTGTTTCGCTGGGCGATGCGGTTGACCGGGTGAAAGCGCTGGAACGGGAAATCAGCATGCCGGCTTCTTTGAACACCAGTTTGCAAGGCACAGCGCAAGCCTTCCAGTCCTCGCTACAGGGCTTGGGGATATTGCTGCTGATCGCAATTCTCGTGGTCTATATCGTGCTGGGCATACTGTATGAAAGTTTCATCCATCCGCTGACCATTCTTTCCGGTTTGCCGTCCGCCGGTCTGGGCGCCTTGCTCACACTTCTGATCTTCAAGGTCGATCTCAGCCTGTACGCTTTTGTGGGCATCATCATGCTGATCGGCATCGTGAAAAAAAACGCCATCATGATGATCGACTTCGCGCTCGACCAGCAACGCCGCAACCAGTCACCCGCCAACACAGCCATTTTCAATGCCTGTTTGATACGTTTCCGCCCCATCATGATGACCACCATGGCCGCGCTGGCGGGCACCCTGCCCATCGCACTCGGGCTTGGCGCGGGCGCCGAAGCCAGACAACCATTGGGCTTGGCGGTGGTGGGCGGATTGCTGGTTTCGCAGTTTCTGACGCTGTATTTAACGCCGGTGGTGTATGTGTATCTGGATCGCCTTTCTCCCCGGCAAACTCCCGCTTTAACTTAAGCCGGACGAGCCGGAACCAAAAAATTGCACGCGGAGACGCGGGGAGCGCGGAGAAAACAAAGTGGGCGTAAGCCTATGTTCTCCGCGCCCTCCGCGTCTCCGCGTGAGAAATTCTTGTCATTTTTTGACATCATTTGACTGGCACGTGCGTAAAAGTATCGAGACAATTTCACGGATTACGCATGGCTCTATTGCGTCCCGCGTGTTTCGCCTGATACAGGGCTCTGTCGGCACGGTTGATGATCGCGTCAACTCTGGAATCATCTTTTTCCAAACTGGCTACACCAATAGAGGTGGAAAAATGAATGGGGGTGGCATCCTCGACTGGAACTTCCGCCTTGGCGACAGCGATGCATAAGCGCTCCGCAATTTCGAGCGCCCGTTCGCTTCCGGTTTCCGGCAACATGATGGCAAACTCTTCGCCCCCGAGCCTGCCTACAATATCCACTTCACGCAGAAATCCTTTACAGACCTGAGCCAGTATTTTTAGCGTCGTATCGCCCGCCTGATGACCATACTTGTCGTTGATGTTCTTGAAATGATCCAGATCGAGCATGAGCATAGACATCTCCCCCCCGTAACGGCGGACGCGCAAAAATTCCTGCTCCGCACGCTCCAAAAAATGTCTGCGGCTATCACAGCCGGTCAAAAAATCGGTGTTGGCTTGCTCCTCAAGTTTGCTCTCCAAAACTTTGCGTTCGGTAATATCCTGTATCACTCCCAGCATTTTTTCATGGCGCTGCTCATGAATATCCTGAATGGTGCCGATAATTTTTGGCTGCTTGTCCGCCTCCGAAAAAATAGTCTGCCCCAAGCCATGCACAACACGTACTTCGCCGCCATGCAAAATGATTCGGTACTCAATATCAAAGCCGCTTCCGCCCATAATATCGCTTAAGTGCTCTGCCACGCGCTCGCGGTCGTCAGGATGTATTGATTTTAAAAACACCTCCTTGTGCACAATGGAATTTGTGCACTCCACCCCCAGAATTCGGCACATTTCTTCCGAGCAGATGAACTGGCCCGACTTCATATCCCATTCCCAATGTCCGAGGCGGGCAATGGCTTGGGCCATCTTCAAACTTTCTTCGCTTATGCGGAGATTCTCGGCAATATTTTTCAGCCTTTGTATGGCGTGACTCAGTGCGATATGCGTTTTAACCCGCGCGATCACTTCTTCTTTTTGGAAAGGCTTGGTGATGTAGTCAACGCCGCCCTCCGCAAAGGCCTGCACTTTGTCCTCCATGTCGGTGGCGGCGCTGATAAAGATCACGGGAATCTCCCGCAAGCACTCGTCAGCTTTTATCCGTCGGCAGATTTCAAAACCGTTCAGCAACGGCATGCGAATATCCAGCAAAATCAACTCCGGCGCTTCGACCTTGAGCGAGCGCAAGGCAAGTTCACCATTATTAAATGGGCGAACGACATGGCCTGCGGCAGCGAGAATGTCTTTTAGCAGCTTAAGCGCGCCGGAGTCGTCGTCAATGATGAGAATATTTCCTATCATGATTTTTCTTCCTTGTTTTGACTGCCTGCAATTTCCAGTGCATTGAGAATAGGCAGATAATTGAAAGCCGTCACAAGACGTGTCAATGTTTCCGCGAGTGCCACATCCTGCTGCTTAATCCGAATTATCAGTTTGTCCAGCTGCCCGGTGTCGCCCAGGATCAAGCCATCCGCCAGCTCACGGCGCATCGCTTCGGAAAGATTGGCGAGCGCCGCAACGGATAGCGCCGAGTCAGTGGCTACTTGCGCATCTTGTTTGTAGATAAAACGCACGCCGAGATGTCGTGCCATACAGTCGAATATCTCGGCGGGGCGATAAGGTTTGCGCACGAAGTCGTCCAAACCCGCGGCTATCATTTCCTCGCGTTGTTCGATAAACGCGGAAGCGGTCACTGCTACAATTTTGACTTCCTTGCCCCCAGCCAGAGCGCGGATGCGTTGCGTCGCTTCGAGTCCGTCCATAACGGGCATACGCCTATCCATCCAGATGAAATGCGGATGATAGCTTTGGAACATGTCAACGCCTTCCGCTCCATTGCTGGCAATCCGTACAGTAAAGCCCGCATCTTGCAGCAGGCGCTGCAACAATAATTGATTTTCCAACTGGTCTTCGACTATCAGGATACGATAATCGGGTTGCCCCGGCGCCAGGCCCATCACCTCTGCCTGCGCGGATTCCGCCAACAGCAAATCCGCATCCTCAACTCTTTGCACCGGCAAACCTACACGAAACAGGGAGCCAATATCCGGTGTGCTTACGACCTCAATGCTTCCGCCCATCAGTTTCACATATTCGCGCACGATGGACAGTCCCAGTCCGGTTCCTTTATGGGTGGCGGATTTGCCCACCTGCACAAAGGGTTCAAAGATGCGTTCCTGGTCTGCTTTGCTGATGCCCACGCCGCTATCTTCCACCTCAACGATGAGTCTGAGCATATTGCCTTCCGGCTGAACAGCCAGACGCAGGGTTACACTGCCGTGGTTGGTGTATTTAACGGCATTGCTCACCAGATTGACGATCACTTGGCGCAATTTCTCTTTGTCGCTTTGGATAAACCGTGGAAACTCGGAAGACTGATCGAGCAGAAGTTGCAAACCTTTCTCTTCCGCGCGCTTGCTCAGCATGTCGGTAATATCCCGCACCAGCACGCCCAGATCCAATGGCTGGCTCTCCAAGACAATCCGGCCTGCTTCGATCTTGGCCATATCGAGAACATCGTTGACCAGGCTGAGCAGGTGTTCGCCGCTGCGGTTAATAATATCGAGATTCGCGCGCTGCTCCGGGGTGGCCGCCGGGTCGTTGAGCATCAAATTGGAGAAACCAAGTATGGCATTCAGCGGTGTGCGCAGCTCATGGCTCATGGTTGAGAGAAAAACGCTTTTGGCACGATTCGCCGCTTCCGCCTGCTCCTGCGCTTTTATTGCACGCTCCTGCGCGCGGCGCATTGCTTCGGCCACGCCGGAAATCATGCTGCCCGTCAGCACAAAGACGGTCACCCCCAGCCAATCGGCAGGATTCTTGATGAAGGGTTGCGCGACTAACAATGACCACAAGAAGGTGGCCGTCAGGCATGCAAGTACAGTGGCCAGCAACCCGGCATAGAGTCCGCCATAGATTGCAGCAACCATCACTGCCGGGTAATACGTCAGCCAAACCAGACTCGACCCCAGCGCCTGTAGCGGCCATATCCGCAATGCGGAGGCAAAAGCAATCAGGACAATAGCAACGAGGTAGCGTGTCCATGAATAGCGAATTAATCGTTGCGGGTTCATGCTTTTTCTCCCGGGGAGAGACACTCAACAATTGCACAGGGGAAATAATATCCCTGCAACCCTGCGTACGATTGTACGCCGATTGTTTTGGAGTTCATCGTTGAATGGCGGCTGCTGGCGCGCACCCGAGCAGCCTCCTGCCATTTTGATTGCCCGAAAGCGGCATTCGGCAGCAGCGATGAACGACGGCGAAACCCACGCCGTCCAAACTCGGCAATTTATTCCCGCCGTGTGTTTATCGAACAAAACATCCCAATAAATCTCCCCTTCTGGCTCAGCGGGGAAGTTGGGCTCAAGTTCGTAATAAGCTGTCGCAGATTGAAAAACGCAGAGGGCTTCGTTAGACTGTCGGGCGATAGATTTCCTATTCACAATATCCCCCAAACTAGAAAATGACGATCCGCGAAGAAGCTGCATTTAAAATAAAAAATGCAAAATTCAATCTGTTTGTGCTGCACGTCAACACCACCGATATAGACCAGCTCAAAATCGAACTCAAAGAGCGCCTGACACAGTCACCGGATTTTTTCTCCAACGCACCTATGGTTATCGGCCTGTCTGCCATAGCAGACTCCGGCATCACGCCAGACTTTGCTGAGCTGGTGGCTTTTATGCGAATTCTCGGTATAAAAACTGCCGGTGTGCTTGGTGGCTCCATTGCACAACGTGAAGCTGCCGCACAGGCTGGCTTGGGCGCATTTCCCGACAGTCCTGAACGCCCGCCCCTGCCGCCCGCTCCGGCTGATCCGGTTATCCGTTCTACCTTGCAGATTCAGCCCGAACTGCCCGGATTCAACGAGGAAATTGCACCGGCCGCGCAAGAATCCGCCCCGCCATCTCCCGATAGCGCTATCGAACCCGCGTTAGCCGTTCCAGCGGGGACGGGAACGACACTCCGCCCGACCATGGTCATCGACAAACCCGTGCGCACGGGTCAGCGCATCTACGCCGAAGGCGCCGATCTGGTCGTGCTCGCCATCGTCAATGCCGGTGCGGAGTTGATCGCCGACGGGGATATTCACGTTTACGCCCCGCTGCGCGGCAAGGCCATTGCGGGTGCGCAAGGAAATCATGGGGCGAGAATTTTCGTGCAGCGGCTGGAGGCGGAGCTGATCTCCATTGCCGGTTTTTTTCAGGTGTTTGAGACCGGCATACCCGAAAATGTGCGCGGCAAACCGGCCCATGTGCATCTGGATGGCTCACGCCTGCATATTCAGCCGCTACCCGACTAGAACTTCTTTTACTTGCGGCTTTACGTGTAAAATGCGCGGCTATTTATTCAGGAACTAAAACATGGCTAAAGTCATCGTGGTTACCTCCGGCAAAGGCGGTGTGGGTAAGACCACAACCAGCGCCAGCTTCTCCAGCGGCCTTGCACTGCGCGGCAATAAAACGGTCGTCATCGACTTCGACGTGGGGCTGCGCAACCTGGATCTCATCATGGGTTGCGAGCGGCGCGTGGTCTACGACATCATCAACGTCATCAACGGCGAAGTCTCGCTTAAACAGGCGCTCATCAAGGACAAAAGCTGCGACAACTTGTATATCCTTCCCGCTTCCCAGACGCGCGACAAGGATGCGCTCAACCTCGAAGGCGTCGAGAAAATTTTGAACGAGCTCAAGGAAAGCTTTGATTGCATCGTGTGCGATTCCCCGGCGGGAATCGAATCCGGCGCATTTACCGCCATGTACTTTGCGGACGAGGCACTGGTGGTGACCAATCCCGAGGTTTCGTCGGTACGCGATTCGGACCGCATACTCGGCATACTCGCCGCCAAATCCAAACGTGCGGTTGACGGGCTGGAACCGGTAAAAGAGCACCTGCTGGTCACCCGCTATGACCCCAAGCGGGTGGAAGCCGGTGAAATGCTGTCGGTGACCGACATCCAGGAAATTTTACGGATTCCACTGCTGGGCGTGATCCCCGAATCTGAATCCGTGCTTCAGGCATCCAATTCCGGCACACCGGCCATACATCTCGAAAAGAGCGACGTGGCCGAAGCCTACCGTGACCTGGTGGCGCGCTTCATGGGCGAAGAAGTCGCGATGCGCTTCATCACCCCTGAAAAAAAGGGTTTCTTTAAACGCATGCTCGGAGGCCGCTAAAGTGTCCATGATCTCTGGTCTACTCGAATACCTGCGCGGCGACGAAAAAAAGACTGCCGTTGTTGCCAAAGAACGCTTGCAAATCATCCTCGCCCACGAACGCGCGGGCAGAGGCTCCTCCACCCCCGATTACATGCCCGCGCTCAAGGAAGAACTGCTGGCCGTCATAGCGAAATATATACACATCGACCGGGAACTCATCAAAGTCCAACTTGAGAAACACGGCGAATACGATGTGCTGGAGGTGAATATCACCTTGCCGGACGGCATACGCAGCTGATAGCAGTCGGCTTCCACCTTTACGAAGCTGACTGCCCCTTGCTTAAAGAAGCAGAATCTCTGTTTGCCCGATGGAGCTGCCGCAAGACTTTCCCGCTCGGGGTGTTATTGCGTGATGCCACGACATCCTGCGCTGAAACCGATCAATTCGTCCTGCGCGTCGCCACCAGCAACGCCCACGCGCCGAGCGCAAGGTAAGCCAGCAACGACCACTCGGGGAGGCCGAGCGCAAGGAAGGTCCAGCTCTTCTCCGCGCATTCGCCGGAGCCGTGCAACAGTTCCTGCCAGACCTCGGACAAGGGGAAATTCTTCAACATGAAATCCAAACCGGGGCCGCAGGCGGGCACCTGGTCTTTGGGTAGATGTTGTATCCAGATGTGGCGACCCGCCACCGCCACGCCGACAACGGAAAACAACGCGATAAATCCGCTGTAGATTCTCGCCGCGAAGCGCGCCGGATTATGCAGCGCCGCGATAAAGAAAGCGCTGCCGATGGCAATAAATATCACGCGCTGGATCATGCACAACGGGCAGGGCTCCTGGCGCAACACGTATTGCAAATAGAGCGCGCAGGAAAACATGATGGCCACCACGATTGCGCCCGCCAGATACCACCAGCGGGGGGCAGTGCTGCGCCAGAGCTCCAGTAATTTATTCATTGCCACACCCTTTGCCAAAAATCAAACATCCTCCGCAGATTGCGCGGATTTATTCCACCTCGTCTATCCACGCCGCCTGTATCGCTTCCAGCACTTTTTCACCGCCGCGCTGATGGTCGTCATCGAAGCCTGCCAGATCGACGACCAGGTTGTGCAAATCAACGAAGCGTATGGTCTGCGGGTCAATGTCGGCATGTTTTTCGCTCAACAGGATTGCGATGTCGCGCACGTCAGTCCATTTCATTTTCTGCCTCCCTCTTTCGCCATGTTAATGGTGTACTTCGGAATCTCGATAACCAGATCGGTCTGGCTCACCACTGCCTGACAACTCAGGCGCGAATTCGCTTCCAGCCCCCAGGCTTTGTCCAGCAAATCTTCCTCCAGCTCATCGGCTTCCGCCAAACTGCCGAACCCTTCGCGCACGATGACGTGGCAGGTGGTGCAGGCACAGGATTTTTCGCAAGCGTGCTCAATCTCGATGTCGTGCTGCAACAGCGCATCACAAATCGACACGCCCGGCTCGGCGTCGAACAGCGCCCCCTGGGGACACAATTCTATATGCGGCAATACGATGATTTTGGGCATACCATTCCGTTTAATAAAAAATAGGGGGCTGTGGGAGGCGCGTGTATCAATTATCCAACTCCGCAATCTTATGCCCGGTGAGCGCACGCGATACGCTCTTGTCCATGCGGCGCTGTGCGAATTCCGTGGTAGCAAGATTCAAGGTTTCCACCCCGCGCTTGATCGCGTGCTGGTCATTGCCGTTCAACAGCACGCGCAGCGCATCCATCCGCTTGCGAATTTCCGCCTGCGCGTTCTCATCCAGCAAATCCGCGCCGTCCTGGCGCAAAGCGTTGTCCACAGCCTCCAGTAACTGCGCCGCTTCGGTCTGTTGTTCGCGCAAGGCGCGCGCCAGCATATCGTCGCGCGCATGTTGGGTGGAATCTTTCAGCATGCGCGCGATCTCCGCGTCGCTCAGGCCGTAAGAGGGCTTGACCACGATACTCGCTTCCGTGCCGCTGGACATCTCGCGCGCCGAGACGCTGAGCAGGCCGTCCGCATCCACCTGGAAGGTGACGCGGATGCGCGCCGAGCCGGCCACCATCGCCGGAATACCGCGCAATTCAAACTGCGCCAATGAACGGCAATCGCTCACCAGTTCGCGCTCGCCCTGCACCACATGGATGCTCATCGCGGTCTGCCCGTCTTTATAAGTGGTGAACTCCTGCGCGCGGGCATTCGGGATGGTGCTGTTACGCGGGATGATTTTCTCCACCAGACCGCCCATCGTTTCAATGCCCAGCGACAGCGGTATCACATCCAGCAGCAACCAGTCGTCGCCGCCGCGATTGCCCGCCAACACGTTGACCTGTATCGCCGCACCCAGCGCCACCACCTTATCGGGGTCCAGATTATTCAGCGGCGTCTGCCCGAAAAATTCACCTACCGCATGCTGTATCTGCGGCATGCGCGTCGAGCCGCCCACCATCACCACGCCTTTGATGTCCTGCACGGCCAGCTTGGCATCGCGCAAAGCGCGGCGCGTGGCCTGCAAGGTGCGCTGCACCAGATTCTGCGTCATCGCGTAGAACGCTTCGCGCGTGAGCGTCACATCCACCAGTTCACCGCTGCTTAACACTGCGGTGATTTGTGTTTGCACTTGCTCGGTCAATTGCTCCTTGGCGATACGCGCGTGAGACAGCAAGCGCCGCGTGTCGTGCGCGCCCAACAGAGACAGTCCGGCCGCTTCCAGCAGCCAACAGTAGATGCGCTGGTCGAAATCGTCGCCGCCCAGCGCGGAATCGCCGTTGGTCGCCAGCACTTCAAACACGCCTTTAGACAGCCTGAGTATGGAAATATCGAACGTGCCGCCCCCCAAGTCGTACACCGCATACACACCCTCGGCGGCGTTATCCAGACCGTAGGCAATCGCGGCGGCGGTGGGTTCATTGAGCAGGCGCAGCACATTCAGCCCCGCCAACTTTGCCGCATCTTTGGTCGCCTGGCGTTGCGCGTCGTCGAAGTAGGCGGGCACGGTGATGACCGCACCGACCAACTCCCCGCCCAAAGAAAGTTCGGCGCGTTCGCGCAACACCTTGAGTATCTCGGCGGAAATCTCCACCGGACTTTTGATCCCGGCGACCGTGCGCAATTGCAACATGCCGTGGGTCTGTCCTGAGCCCGTCGAAGCGGCCTGTCCCGAGTCTGTCGCAGCGGCATCGACGAAGCGGTACGGCAAATTGCCGACTTCGCCCACATCCTTCAGCCCCCGTCCCATAAAGCGTTTGACCGAGACTATGGTGTTGTGGGGATCATCGCTCTGCTGCGCTTGCGCGGCATGGCCGACTTGTACACTGCCGTCCGCCACATAGCGCACCACCGAAGGCAACAAGGCGCAACCTTCAATATCGTTCAGCACCGTGCTGATACCGTTGCGCACCGTCGCCACCAGCGAATTGGTCGTGCCGAGGTCGATACCCACCGCCAAACGGTGTTGGTGGGGGGCGGCGCTAAGGCCGGGCTCGGAGATTTGTAGTAGCGCCATTTTATAAATTTGGCGAGCGTTTAGCCCGCACCTTCCTTGGTAAAAACCACCGTTGAAACCCGGTCTCTTTGGGTGGCGCACCGCAACCAAGCTACTAACATCTATTTGCTTCGCCTGCGCCACCAGGTAAATGGGGGGATTGCGGATGGGGAATTTTACCTTGATTCAGCGCCATAAAAACCCGAACTTTGGCAGGGATAAGAAAAGCCCGGAGTAAAGCGATAAAAAATCAGTCATGCACACAATGGAAAATATTTAACCAATCGTGTTGTAGAATGCGCGCGACTTTTTACACTTTCCATCAATACCAATCACGCATCTATTCGGGGGCAGCATGAATAAATATGTCATCACAATCTCGGTTCTACTAGCCCTTCTGACTGGCTGCTCTGAGAAACCAGAAAAACAACAACCCGTTGCACTGCAAAAATTAACACTGGACATCGAGGCCGGCAAGGCGGTCGCGCAAAAGACCTGCTCGGTCTGTCACGGCATGGATGGTCGCGGCGTGCAAGACAATATCCCCAATCTTGCCGCCCAACTCGACGCTTATCTGCTCAAGGCCGTCCAGACTTACGATCATGGAAAACGCGCCGGAAGCAGTGGCGGCATCATGCAACTCGCCCAAGAATTAACCCCCGCCCAACTGCGCAATGTCCTGGGCTATTATGCGAGCCTGCCCCCGCTAAGCCCCCCCGAGAACAAGAGCGCCCGTTATTCCTACTATGGCCGCGGCGAGCAATTGAGCAAACCCTGTACCAGTTGCCACGGCAGCGATGGCAATCCCCGGGAAGCGGGGGTGCCACGCTTGGCAGGCCAGCACCCGCAATACATCATCAAGGCAGTCAAGGCTTACCGGGACGACAAACGCGCCATGCCTGCGATGCATGAGAAATTATTGGGCTTGAGCCCAGCCGACATTGAAAATATCGCCATCTATTTCGCCCTGAACACCCCCCAATCTGTCGCCGCCAAGGTGGCCAATCCCAATGCCGGCAAACAGTTCACGATGGAGTGTGTCAAATGCCACGGCCCGACGGGGGCTAGCGATGAAACCGGCATCCCCAACCTCGCCGGACAGGACGTGAAATATCTCAATTCAGCCCTCAAGTCTTATCGTGACAAAGCGCGTGACCATGGTGTGATGCACCAGAAAATCAGTGAGCTGAAGGACAGCGAAATCGAAAAAATCGCCGTGTATTTCGCCTCGGAACAGGCCGCGAAAATAAGCTTTATCCCCCCCGAGCCTATCGAGACTATCGCCCAACAATGCGATCTTTGCCACAAGCTCGGCAGCGCCAACCCGGATATGCTGACTCCCAGGCTGGCGGGGCAAAACCGTGGCTACTTGATCAATACGTTAACCGCGTATCGCGATGGCGACCGGGGAAATTCCGCCATGCATAAAACGAGCGCGACCTTATATTTCGACGCCACCATCGAAGGCATTGCCACCTATTACTCCGAGCAGACTGGCAAGTAAGCTCCGCATTGCGGAGGCGGAATAAGGTATAAATGCGCCGACCGAATCAAGACGTATGGCAAATATCCTTATCATCTACTCAACGACGGATGGGCATACCAAACAGATATGCCTGCGACTGCAAGCGGTGATTGAGCGTGAAAATCACCAAGTCTGCCTAGCATCCATCAAGGAGAGTTTTGCTATCGACCTGCTTCCTTTTGACAAGATAGTCATAGGCGCAAGCATCCGCTACGGCAAACACAACCCGCTTGTGGCCCAATTCATCAAGCAAAACGAAGCGCTATTAAACGCGAAAGCCAACGCGTTTTTTTCCGTCAACGTCGTTGCGCGCAAGCCCGAAAAAAGCAGCCCGGAAACTAACCCCTACTTGCAAAAGTTTCTCCGCCAGATAAGCTGGCGTCCGCAACAATTGGCAGTCTTCGCGGGGAAAATAGACTATCCGAGTTACCGCGTCTGCGACCGCCTGATGATCCGGCTCATCATGTGGCTCACCCGTGGGCCCACACATGCCGATGCGGTCATTGATTTCACCGATTGGTCAAAAGTAGATCACTTTGGCAGATTGATTGCACTGGACAACCTTTATGCAGGCAGCAGCACAGAGCCCGCTCTAATTGCTCGCAACCCGATAAGCTCGTGAGCGCACGAGGGCTTTGATGTAACCCGGACTGTCCCTTAGGCCGTCATTCCGCCGCATTCGCCGGATATACGCCCGCAACCGGCATTTGACCGGTCAATGAAATTGCTTTCCCCCAAGTGCTCGCGTAGAGTTGCGCCCCATTCTTCCGCAGAGATGAAACAAAAGGGAGCAAGTAATGAGCAGAAATCAGACCAAGCAAAAATTATCCGCGCTCATGTTGGGTGCAATCGGCGTGGTGTATGGCGACATTGGCACCAGCCCGCTGTACGCGATACAAACCACCTTTAGCGGCCCCCATTCCTTGCCTGTCGTGGAGGCGAATGTGCTGGGCGTGCTATCCATGATGTTCTGGACGATCATGTTGCTGGTGTCGCTTAAATATGTCGTCATCATCATGCGTGCGGACAACCACGGGGAAGGCGGTTCTCTGGCTTTGCTGTCTTTGGTCGGCGAACTGACCGCACAATATCCCAAACTGAAATGGGGCGTCACCGCCCTCGGTGTATTTGCCGCCGCGCTGTTTTTTGGCGATGGCATGATTACTCCGGCGATTTCTGTGCTTTCGGCGGTAGAGGGTTTGGATTTGGTTTCGCATGATTTCAAAAACTACGTGCTGCCCATCACCATCGCCGTGCTGACCGGATTGTTTTTCATCCAGAAAAAGGGAACCCGTATGGTGGGCATGGCTTTCGGCCCGATCATGGTTTTCTGGTTCATTTGCCTGGCGGTGTTAGGCATCATTTCCATCGCGCAGCACCCGCAGATTTTGTGGGCGCTCAATCCGGTTTATGCTTACCAGTTTTTAAGCGCCTCCCCGTGGTTATCTTTTCTGGCCATGGGTTCCATCGTGCTTGCCATCACCGGGGGCGAAGCGTTGTATGCCGACATGGGGCACTTCGGCAAACGCCCCATTCGTATGACGTGGTTTTACTTTGTGTTGCCTGCGCTGGTGTTGAACTATTTCGGACAAGGCGCGCTGTTGTTGCACGACCCGAAAGCGATTGAAAGTCCGTTTTATCTGCTCGCCCCGGCATGGGCATTGGTGCCCATGGTTTTGCTCGCCACGGCAGCCACCGTGATCGCATCGCAAGCCGTGATTTCCGGCGCATTCTCCATCGCGAGCCAATCGGTGCAAATGGGCTTTCTGCCGCGCATGGAAATCCGCCAGACCTCGGATAAAGCACAGGGACAAATCTATGTGCCGTTCACCAACTGGACTCTGTATCTGGCGGTGGTGTTTCTGGTGCTGGTCTTCCAGAGTTCCAGCAACCTTGCGGCCGCCTATGGCATCGCCGTCACTGGCACCATGACTATCACCACGGTGCTGGCTTCCTTTGTCATTTTGCTGCTCTGGCGCTGGCCGTTAGTTGTTGCCATCCCTTTGATCCTGGTTTTGCTCATTACCGACCTGACCTATTTCGCCGCCAATGCCATCAAAATCCCCCAAGGCGGCTGGTTCCCGATAGGTATTGCAGTCATTTCTTTCACCGTACTCACGACCTGGAAGCGCGGACGCAGGCTGTTATTTGAAGAAGTTGCGCGCCAGGCCGTGCCCATGCAAGTCATTCTGGACAGTGCGGACAGCGTCAAGCGGGTCAGCGGCACGGCGGTGTTTCTGGCCAACATCGGCGAAGGCGCACCGTCCTCGCTGTTGCACAATCTCAAACACAATCAGGTGCTGCACGAACGCAATGTGCTGCTGACCGTCATCGTCGAGGACAAGCCTTATGTCACCACGGGCAATCGCCTGCTCATCGACGACATGGGCAAGAGCTTTTTCCGGGTGCGCGTTTTCTACGGTTTTATGGATACGCCGGATATTCCCGCCGCGATGGAGCTGTGTTCAACGCGCGGACTGCCCTTCGACATGATGAGCACGACATTCTTCATCTCGCGCGCCATGATCGTTTCCAGCCCCAACCCCGGCATGATGAAATGGCGCGAGCGCTTGTTTTTGGCCTTGTCCAGAAATGCACTGCACGCGGCGGACTTCTTCAAGATTCCCACCAACCGCGTTATTGAAATGGGTACGCGCGTCGAAATTTAACTTTGGGGAATATGCATATACCGGCAATGCGGTTGAAGCGCTGAATAATTCGGCGGATAATCCGCGCCTTCTATAGAGGTTTGTGATGACCGAATACTTGCTTATTCTCGTCAGTACGGTGTTTGTGAACAACATCGTGATGGTGAAGATACTCGGACTGTGTCCGTTCATGGGGGTTTCCAAAAAGCTGGAAGCCGCTGTCGGCATGGGCGCGGCGACCACGTTCGTGTTGACGCTGGGTTCGGGCGCCAGCTACCTCATCCAGCATTACCTGCTCGGCCCCGACCTCGCTTATCTCACCACCTTATCGTTCATCGTGGTTATCGCGGGTATCGTGCAATTCACCGAAATGGCGGTGCAAAAAACCAGCCCCGCCTTGTATCAGGTGCTGGGCATCTATTTGCCGCTGATCACCACCAATTGCGCGGTGCTGGGCATCCCGCTGCTCAATGTGCAGGCCAAACACGACTTTATGGAATCGCTGCTGTTCGGCTTCGGCGGCTCGCTGGGTTTCACTCTGGTCATGGTGTTGTTCGCGGGCATCCGGGAGCGTCTGGATGGCGCGGACGTGCCGGGAATTTTCAAAGGCTCGGCCATCGCGATGGTCACGGCAGGCCTGATGAGCCTGTCGTTCATGGGTTTCTCGGGCCTGGTGAAATGATTGCAGCGCTTTTGGTGATGATAGGCATCGCCTTGTTTTTGGGTACGGTGCTGGGTTTTTCCGCGATCAAGTTCAAAGTGCAGGGCAACCCGCTGGTGGACAAAATCGACGCGGTGCTGCCGCAGACACAATGCGGCCAATGCGGTTATCCGGGCTGCAAGCCTTATGCCACGGCCATCGCCGGCGGCGAAGCCGAGATCAACAAATGCCCCCCCGGCGGCGAAGAAGGCATACGCAAACTGGCCGATTTGCTCGGTCGGGAATTCATTCCCTTCGGCGAAGGCGCCGCCCCCAAAACCAAAGCTGTCGCCTTCATCGACGAAAACACCTGCATCGGCTGCACCCTGTGCATCCAGGCCTGCCCGGTGGACGCCATCGCGGGTGCGGCAAAACAGATGCACACCGTCATCGCGCAGGAATGCACCGGTTGCGAGTTGTGCTTAGCCCCCTGCCCGGTCGATTGCATCAGCATGGTGCAGATAACGGAAGACATTAGCAACTGGAAGTGGCGCTATCCGGTATTTGCATTGGAGCGCGTGTGATGTCCGTTAAAAATATTATTAGCCACGAATGCACACGGATGAACACGGAGAAGACCTCCATACCCGTTATTTCATCCGTGAACATCCGTGTTCATCCGTGGCCAGTTGCTTTGGCTGTTTCAAAGATTGCCCCCCGATGAGAGCACTGTTTAAATTCCACGGCGGTGTGCATCCGCCCACTCACAAGACCGAATCGACACGCACATCCATCGCTCAAGCCGCGCTTCCGTCAAAACTCGTTATTCCGCTGCACCAGCATGTCGGCACCCGCGCCAAGCCTGCCGTGCAAGTAGGTGAGCGCGTGCTCAAAGGGCAGATCATCGGTACACCGGAAGGCCGTCTTTCCAGCGCGGTGCATGCTTCCACTTCCGGCACGGTGAGCGCCATTGACATGCAACTGGTCGCGCATCATTCCGGCCTGCCCGATTTGTGCGTGACCATCATTCCCGACGGTCGCGACGAGTGGATCGAGCACAGCGGCGTCGACTACAAACAAACTCCGCATACCGAACTGCGCCACCGTTTAAGACTAGCCGGTGTTGTCGGGCTCGGCGGCGCGGTGTTCCCCAGCGACATGAAGGCTTACTCGCACAAGCACAAGATCAAAACGCTGGTGATTAACGGCGCGGAATGCGAGCCGTACATTACCTGCGACGACATGCTGATGCGCGAACGCGCCGGAGACATCCTGCGCGGCGCGGAAGTATTGCGCGAATTGCTGTATGCCGAAGAGGTGTTGATCGGCATCGAGGACAACAAACCCGAGGCCATCGCCGCGATGCGTCAGGCTGTGCTGGACGCCAAACACGAGCACATGGAAGTGATCGCCGTGCCCACGCTGTATCCCGGTGGCGGCGCGAAACAATTGATCCGCGTGCTCACCGGCATCGAAGTCGCCGCCGGTGTGCGCTCCACCGAAAAAGGCGTGCAGTGCTTCAACGTCGCCACCGCCTACTGCGCATGGCGTGCCATCGCGCACGGCGAACCGCTGCTGTCGCGCATCATCACCGTCACCGGCAATGTGGATAACGCGCAAAATTTTGAAGTGCTGCTCGGCACTCCGGTCAATGAACTGGTGGCACAAGCAGGCAGCCGCGCCGATACCGACAAGCACATCATGGGCGGCCCGATGATGGGAGTACAACTGCCTGCAGCCACGGTGGGCATCACCAAGGCCGCCAACTGCATCATCGCATCCTCACCCGCGCTGTTCCCGCCGCCGTTGCCCGCCCTGCCGTGCATACGCTGCACGCGTTGCGCCGAAGTGTGCCCGGCAGAATTGCAACCGCAAGACCTGCACTGGTTTGCCAAATCGAACAACTTCGGCAAGGCACAGGAATTCCATTTATTCGACTGCATCGAGTGCGGAGCATGCGCCTACGTCTGCCCCAGCCATATTCCTCTGGTCAATTTCTACCGTTATGCCAAGAGCGAAATCTGGGCGCGCGAACAAGAAGCTCAGGCCGCAGAAGTCGCGCGCGAACGGCACGAGTATCGCCAGTTCCGCATCGAGCGCGAGAAACAGGAAAAAGCCGACAAGCTGGCGCAAAAAGAGAAAGCCGCGATGGCTGCAAAAGCAACTGCGCCAGTAGACTCTCCGCTTGTGGCTGCCACCCCGGACATCGACCCGGAAGATACTGTGCAGCTGCGCATAGCAGCCGCCCTGGCGCGCGCAAAAGAACAGGCCGCCGCCGCGCATCCGAAAAACACGGAAGCGCTGACGCCGCAACAACAGGCCGAGATCGCCGAGATCGAGGCGCGCCGCGCACAAGCGCTCGAAGTAAAAGCGGATTGAGCCACGGATGAACACGAATATAACCGGGAGCTTCGTAGGAGCGGCTTTAGCCGCGAAGCTCTCTGCATTGGATACAACATTCGCGGCTAAAGCCGCTCCTACAACTGAATAAACTATGTGGATTTCCCCCTTCATCACTAAATCCAGCAGCGTGAGCGAAATCATGCTCAAGGTTTTGCTGGCGCTCATTCCCGGCATCGCGCTGTACGTGTGGTATTTCGGCCCGGCAATTCTGGTATCGCTGACGCTGGCATCCATCACCGCGCTGGCAACCGAAGCGGCCATGCTCAAATTGCGCAACCGCCCGCTCAAGCCTTTCCTGTCGGACAACTCCGCACTGCTCACCGCATGGTTGCTGGCACTGTCCATACCGGCGCTCGCGCCGTGGTGGATGGTGGTGGTCGGCACGGCCTTCGCCATCGCGGTCTCCAAACATCTGTACGGCGGGCTGGGCAACAACCCGTTCAACCCGGCTATGATCGGCTATGCCGTGCTGATCATTTCATTCCCGGTGCACATGACGCACTGGATCACGCCGCACGCGCTGGGCGGCGTCGAACTATCGTTCGCCGAACAGCTCAGCTACATCTTCAACGGCGTGCTGCCGAACGGCTTGACGCTGGATGCGGTAACCATGGCCACACCGCTGGATACGCTGAAGACGCAATTGCATCTCGGCCTGTCGGTGCATGACATCCGCGACATGCCGATCTACGGGCGTTTGGCGGGCAAGGGCAGCGAGATGGTGGCGATCGGCTTCGCCATCGGCGGCGTCTATCTGCTGCTCAACCGCATCATCACCTGGCATCTGCCGCTGGCCTATCTGGGCGCACTGTTCGCAACGGCGGGAATTTTCCATCTGATCGACCCGACGCATTACGTCACGCCGCTGTTCCACTGGTTCTCGGGCGCGGCGATGATAGGCGCGTTCTTTATTCTCACCGATCCGGTCACTTCGCCGACCACGGCCAAGGGCAAAATCATCTTCGCGGTAGGGGCTGGCGTGCTCACTTATCTGATTCGCGCCTTCGGCGGCTTCCCCGATGGCATGGCTTTCGCCACCTTGCTGATGAACATTTGCGTGCCGCTGATAGACGCCTGGACGCAACCCAAAGTGTTCGGCAAAAAGGGAGAGCGCAAATGAAACGCATCGCCCGTTCCACCTTGCAAACCGCCGTCAACATGGTGTTCTTCGCCGTCATCGGCACGGCGGTGCTCGCCTCGACTTTTTTTCTGACGCACGACGAAATCGTCAAAAGTGAAGAAGCGGAAAAGCTCAAACTCATCACCCAGATCGTGCCGCCCGCCCTGTTCGATAACGACATCATTCAGGACACTCTGAGTATTCCCGCCGACCCGTTACTGGGCAACGAGGACAGCACCCTCGTTTATCGCGCCCGCCTGAAAAATGAGCCTTCCGCCGTCGTGCTGGAAGCCATCGCGCCGGACGGGTACAGCGGCAAAATCGCGCTGATCCTCGCCGTGCGCGCCAATGGCGAACTGGCCGGTGTGCGCGTGGTGGCACACAAGGAAACGCCGGGTCTGGGCGATTACATCGAACTGCCGAAAAGCCCGTGGATCAAAGGCTTCGACGACAAGTCGCGCGCGGTGTATAAAGACGCCGACTGGAAAGTAAAAAAAGACGGCGGACAATTCGACTACATGGCGGGCGCCACCATCACCCCGCGCGCCGTGGTCAAGGCCGTCAATAAGGCCTTGGTCTATTTTGGCGAAAACCGCGAGAAACTGTTCGCAGCCAACCCCCTCTCCTCCCCTGACAAGGGGAGGTCTGGAGAGGTTAAGGAGAAACAAAAATGAGCCTGCAAGAATACAAGGATATTGTCTATAACGGCGTCTGGAAACAAAACACCGGCTTGGTGCAACTGCTAGGCATGTGTCCCATTCTGGCCGTGAGCAATTCGATGGTGAACGGCATCAGCTTGGGATTGCTGACCGCCATCGTCATGGCCTTGAGCGGCGCGGCCATCGCGCCCATTCGCAGTTACGTGCCGAACGAAATCCGCATCCCGGTGTTCATCCTCATCATCGCGGTGCTGGTGACAGTGGCGCAATACATGATGAATGCCTATATGTACGGGCTGTACGTGGTGCTGGGCATCTTTATTCCGCTGATCGTCACCAACTGCATCGTGCTCGCGCGCGTGGAAGCGTTCGCCTCGAAGAACCCGATACTGCCTTCGGCGCTGGACGGCTTCGCCATGGGGCTGGGGCTCACCGCGGTGCTGGCCGTACTCGGCGGATTTCGTGAACTGGTAGGCAAAGGCACACTGCTCTCCGGCATCGACCTCGCGCTGGGCGATGTGGCTAAGGATTGGGTGCTCCACGTCATCCCCAACTACAAAGGCTTCCTGCTCGCCATTCTCCCGCCCGGCGCGTTCATCGGCTTGGGTTGCCTCATCGCGGGCAAGAACTGGCTCAATCTGCGCAAGGAACGCAAGGAACGCAAGGCGCGCAGCGGTAATACAACAGCGTCACCCGTTGACGACGGTTACGCCCCCGCCACACACTGATGAACGCCGCAAAACGCCACGAAATTTTCCTGCGTCTGCAAGCCGCCAACCCGCACCCCAAACCCGAACTGGAATATTCGTCGCCGTTCGAGTTATTGATTGCGGTGCTGCTTTCCGCACAGGCCACCGACATCAGCGTAAACGCGGCCACACGGCAACTTTTTCCCGTCGCCAACACCCCGCAAGCGCTGCTCGATCTGGGCGAGGAAAAGTTGCGCGGCTATATCCAGCGCATCGGCTTGTACAAGACTAAAGCGAAACATGTGATACAGACCTGCGGGCTGCTGCTGGAACGGCATCACGGGCAGGTGCCGCAAACGCGCGCAGCATTGGAGGCCTTGCCCGGCGTGGGGCGCAAGACGGCAAACGTGGTGCTGAATATCGCCTTCGGCCAGCCGACCATCGCGGTCGATACGCACATCTTCCGTATCTCCAACCGCAGCGGCCTCGCTCCCGGCAAAGACGTAGTGGAGGTGGAACAGAAGTTACTTAAGTTCGTGCCGGACGAATTCAAACTGCACGCCCACCATTGGCTGATCCTGCACGGGCGTTACATCTGTCAGGCGCGCAAGCCGAAATGCGGCGAGTGCATCATCGCAAGCCTGTGCGAATTTCGGGACAAGAAAGTCGATTTCAAAATCCCCGCTTAACCCAAGAGGCCGGGGACACCCGCCCGCTCAAGCCACCGCGTTATACGCCAGCAACTGGTCGATCAATAACTGCCCGGATGCGGTGTTATGGTTATACACGTTGTAGGTATGCCCGGCATTAGTCACGGTTCCGGCATTCGTCCAGTTTACGCCGCCGGAAAGATTCACCGTGTCGGTGGCGTCACCCGTGATGACGACCTGGTGGCGGGCTTCGGCGGCGGCCAACACTCCCGTCCATCCATTGCCGCTATTAAACAAGTTCATTTCGCTCATATCCAGCACATCCGCAAGGGTGAGTTTAACGGTATTGTTGCCGCTGACGCCGAGGTCAATTTTCTCGATGGAACTGATGCGCGAATGGCTGCCATCGTCGCTTTTGCCTTGATTGGCAATGGTAGTCAGATCAAGCGTGATGCCTGCACCGGCAAGCGTGACGATATCTATCCCGCCACCGCCATCCACCCGCGCATATTTACTACCCGCCGTCGCGCCAGCGCTAAGCTTGGCGACATTGTCGGCATTGAGTATGAAGGTATCGTCGCCGCGGCCGCCATACATCACATCCGCACCGCCGTTGCCTCTGAGCGTGTCGGGCCCCGAAGTTCCCACCAGCGTTTCGGCAGCCGCCGTGCCGGTGACGCTGGTAGTGCCGCCCCCGGTGACCGTGGCAGAACTGCTGGCCGCACCGAAAATAACGTAGCTTTTACCGGCGCCTGTGCTTGCGCCGTATGCCCCGACGGATAAATCCGCCAGTCCGTCACCGTTCACATCGCCTGCGGCGGAAACAGAAAAACCACTGTGGTCACCCGCCGCCTCTCCATAGATGGCAAAGCCGCCACTGCCGCTTGCCACCGTGGCCAGGTTCACCGCCGCACCATCGGTTTTGCCATACACCACATAACTTTTGCCGGCATTGCCCGTTGCATTGCCCGCCCCGACGATCAAATCCGCCAAGCCGTCGCCGTTCACATCGCCGGCGGCGGAAACGGAAATCCCGCTCCAGTCACCTGCCGTCTGACCGTTGATGACGAAGCCGCCCGTACCGGCGGCGACCGCGTTCAAATCCACCGCCGTGGTGGCAGTCTTGCCAAACACCACATAACTTTTCCCCGCTCCGCTGCTCGCACCGTAAGCGCCGACGATCAAATCCGCCAGACCGTCGCCGTTCACATCGCCGGCGGCAGAGACAGAATAGCCGCTGAAATCATTTGCCGCCTGGCCGTTGATGACGAAGCCGCCCGCACCCGTGACGACACCGCCAACAGGTGGCGGGTCTATGGCAGACAAATTCACCGCCACGTTATCGGCTTTGCCAAACACCAGATAGCTTTTACCCACAGCGCCATTGGCGCGATACGCGCTGACTATCAAGTCCGACAAGCCGTCACCGTTGACATCGCCGACAGAGGAAACGCTCCAGCCGCTGTAGCCAGTCGCATCTTGCCCGTTGATAGCAAAACCCCCTGCACCTAGCGTAGCCAAATCCACCGCCGTGGTAGTGGTCTTGCCAAACACCACGTAGCTAGCACCGATTGTTCCATTGGCGCGATAAGCGCCGACGATCAAATCCGCCAAGCCGTCACCGTTCACATCACCGGCAGAGGAAACGGAATAGCCGCTGTAGTCTCCAGCAACTTGTCCGTTGACAACAAAGCCGCCAGCGCCCACTCCACCTGCCGCCACCGTAGCCAAATTCACCGCCGTGGTAGCGATCGTGCCAAACACCACATAGCTTTTACCTGCCGTGGGATTTGCACCAACCGTCGCTCCATATGCCCCGACGATCATATCCGCCAAGCCGTCGCCGTTCACATCGCCGGCAGCGGCAACGGAATAGCCGCTGTTGTCGCCTGCGGCCTGTCCGTTGATAACAAAACCTCCTGTTCCAGCCGCCACCGCAGTCAAATTTACCGCAGCAGTACTGCTAGCACCACCGAATACCACGTAACTCTTACCCGTATTGGTCGTTGCGCCATTCGCCCCGATAATCAAATCCCCGTAGCCGTCGCCATTCACATCGCCGGCGGCGGAGATGGATACACCGCTGTTGTCACCGGCCTGCCCGGTGATGACAAATCCGCCTGCCGTGGGGGTTGCAGCAGCCACATTGGCCAGCGCTACCGAAACGGTATAGAGATTGAAGTTGACTGATGTCGCTGCCGGACTCACATTCCCCGCCACATCGGTGGTGGTCGAGCTGACCGTGATCGCACCATCGCCCAGAGTAGCAAGGTCTGCTTGAGTCAAGGGTGCTGCCAGCGCTGCACCGGTTCCGGTCAGTGTCTTGTTAACTGTATTCGTGCCGTTAGTGAATGTCACCGTTACAGCCGATAGATTTTCGGCATTCACCGTCACCGCACCAGTGGTCGCTTGTGCTGCGGTGGCATTGGCTGCTCCCGCCACAACAGCTAGCACCGGCGCAACGGGAGCAATGGTGTCAAGGGTAAAAGTGGTCGCGGGTGCAGTGGATGCGGCGCTGACATTCCCCGCCACATCGGTCACCGTTAAACTGCTGACGGTCACCACGCCTTGCCCCAAGGTGGTGACCTCCGCCTGGGTCAATGTCACCGTCTGCGCCGCGCCGGTTCCGGTCAACGTTTTGCTAACCGTGGCAGCACCATTAGCAAAGGTCACCGTCACCGGCAAGCCCGCTTCCGAAGTGACGGTGACCGCACCGGCTATCGCTTTTGCCGCCGTAGAATTCGCGTCACCTGTGACGATGGCTAGCACCGGGGTAATCGGGGTAACGGTGTCCAGGATAAAGCTGGCCGGTGCGGCTGCCGGACTGGCGTAACCCGTTGCGGTGACAGACGTTGCATTGACGGTGATTGTGCCATCGCCCAAAGCGGTGAGGTCGGCTTGCGTCAAGGGTGCTGCCAACGCTGCACCGGTTCCGGTCAATGTCTTGGTGATATTTGTCGCACCTTTGGTGAATATCACCGTCACCGTCGCCCCCGTATCCGCATTGATGCTGACCGCACCGGCTATCGCTTCCGCTGCGGTGGCATTCGCCGCACCTGACGCAACGGTAAAGACCGGTGCAGCGGGCGTTAATGCATCTATCGTCAATAATTGTGTGACGGCGGCCGAAGTGTTGCCGGCAAAATCCGTGGCGCTGACCGCTATGTCATTGATACCGGCAGTGTTCAATGCCAACGTTCCGCTAGCTGGTTTCGCCGTGGCCGTGTTGATGATCCACGTGCCACCGATGGCGGTCGTGGTGGTGAAGGTCGCGCCCCCTATGACAGCGGTAATCACCGAGCTGGCTTCAGCCGTGCCACTCACGGTGGGAGTGGCAAGTTTGCTGGTCGCCGCCGAAGTAATCGCCACCGCTGGAGGGATGGTGTCGAGTATAAAACTGGCCGTAATAGCCGCCGGACTGGCATTCCCTGCCGCATCGACAGCCGTAGAACTGACCGTGATCGTACCATCGCCCAAGGCGGTGAGATCGGTCTGCGCCAAGGTCACGGGCTGCGCCGCACCGCTGCCGGTCAGCGTTTTGGTGACGCTGGCCGCGCCCTTGCTCAGCGTCACTGTCACCGCCGCAGCCAACTCCGCGGCCACGGTGACCGCACCGGCCATCGCTTTCACCGAGGTGGCGCTCGAAGAGCCCTGGACAACGGCAAGAACGGGCGCGACAGGAGCGACGGTATCAAGCACAAAACTTGCTGAGACGGCGGCCGGACTGACATACGTTGCGCTGGTGGAGGTTGCATTGGCGGTAATCGTGCCGTCGCCCAAAGCCGTAAGGTCGGCCTGCGTCAATATGACCGGCTGCGCCGCACCGACGCCGGTCAGTGTCTTGGTGACCGTGTGCACGCCGTTGCTGAGAACCACGGAAACCGTCGCGGCCAAATCCGCCGTAACCGTGAGCGCCCCAGCCATCGCCTTCGCCGCATCGGCATTCGCCGCGCCCGCAACAACCGAGAAAACGGGCGCAAGCGGGGTCAACATATCTATCGTCAACGATTGCGTGACGGCTGCCGAGGTGTTGCCGGCGGCGTCGCTGGCGGTGACCGTCATGCTATTGCTGCCGGCGGTGTTCAATGCCAGCTTGCCACTGGCGGGTGTGGCCGCGGCAGTGTCTATGCTCCATTTCCCGCCTGTGGCGGTGGTGCTGTAAGTCGCTCCCGCGATGACCACCGTAATCGTCGTGCCGGCTTCGGCCGTGCCGCTTAAGACCGGTGCGGCAAGCTTGCTGGTCGCTGCGGAAGTAATCGCCACCACGGGGGCGACGGTATCGAGGATAAAACTGGTCGTGGCCGCTGCCGGGCTGACATTACCGGCCAAATCGGTCAGCGTCGAACTGCTGACGGTAATGGGGCCGTCACCCAAGGTAGTGAGATCGGCTTGCGTCAAGGCTACCGGCTGTGCCGCACCCGTGCCGGTCAGCGTTTTGGTGACGCTGGCCTTGCTGCTGGTCAAGGTCACTGTCACCGGCAAACCCGTTTCCGCATTGACGGTGACCGCACCGGTCAGCGCTTTCGCTGCGCTGGCGTTCGCCGCGCCCGTAGCGATGGCAAAGACCGGGGCGGCGGGAGCGATGGTGTCGAGCACAAAGCTGACGAAGGTCGCCGCCGGACTGGTATAACCCGCCGCGTCGGTCGCCGTCGAGTTGACGGTGATCGTACCGTCGCCCAAGGCGGTGAGATCGGCTTGCGTCAAGGTCACCACCTGCGCGGCGCCCGTGCCGGTCAGCGTTTTGGTGATGCTGGCCATGCTTTTGCTGAAGACCACCGACACCGTCGCAGCTGTTTCCGCATTGACCGTAACCGCACCGGCCAGCGCTTTCGCTGCGGTCGCATTGGCTGCGCCCGCAGTGATGGCAACAACGGGAGCTGCGGGCAGCAAAACATTCAGCGTCAAGGATTGCGTGGCAGGCGCCGAAGTGTTGCCGACGGCGTCGGTGGCGGTAACCGATACACTATTGCTGCCGGTGGCATTTAAGGCCAAGGTTCCGCTGGCTGGCTGTGCACTGGCGGTGTCTATGCTCCACGTCCCCCCTGTGCCGGCAGTGGTGCTGTATGTCGCCCCCGCGATGGTCACGGCAACCGTTACACCGGCTTCGGCGGTGCCGCTCACCACGGGCGTCAACACTTTGGTTGCCGCCGGGGAAGTGATCGCCACGGCAGGCGGAACAGTGTCGAGAATAAAGCTGGTCGGTGCCGCCGCCGGACTGACATTGCCTGCGGCGTTAGTCGCGGTGGCGCTGACGGCAATCGTGCCATCGCCTAATGCTTTAAGGTCTGCGTCAGTCAAGGCTACCGGCTGCACCGCACCGGTGCCCGTCAATGTCTTGGTGACGCTGGCCTTGCCGTTGCTAAAGGTCACCGCCACCGTCGCCCCCGATTCCCCGGAAACGGTGACTGCGCCAGCCAGCGCTTTTGCTGCGGACGAATTTGCCGCGCCAAAAATCACGGCCAAACCGGGGGCGGCGGGCACGACGGCGTCGATGGCCAATGTTTGCGTGACAGCAGCAGCCGAGGCGTTGCCGGCGGCGTCGGTGGCCGTAACCGCAATGCTATTGTTTCCGGCAGTGTTTAATGCCAATTTCCCGCTCACCGGTGTCGCACTGGCGGTGTTGATACTCCACACACCTCCGCTGGCCGTGACAGTGTAAGTCGCCCCCGCGATCACGGCAGAGATCGTGGCGCCCGTTTCGGCAGTGCCGCTCACGACGGGCGCGAGCAATTTGCTGGTCGCCGCCGATGTGATCGCGACGGTTGGAGGAACGGTGTCGAGAATGAAGCTGGTCGTGGCTGCCGCACTGACATTACCCGATGCGTTGCTCGCTGTTGAGCTGACGGTGATCGCACCATCGCCCAGAAAGGTGAGATCGTCTTGCGTCAAGGCCACCGTCTGCGGTGCACCGCTGCCAGTCAGCGTCTTGGTGACACTGGCCTTGCCGTTGCTAAATATCACGGAAACCATCGCCGCCGAATCCGCTTTAAGGGTGACCGCCCCGGCGAGCGCTTTAGCCGCAGAGGCATTGGCTGCGCCCGGCACATTGGCAAACACAGGGACGGACGGCACCACCGCATCAAGCACCAAGGTTTGCGTGACGGCGGCCGAGGTGTTGCCTGCCGTATCGGTAGCCGTGACAGACACGCTATTGCCGCCGGTGAGGTTTAACGCCAGCTTGCCGCTCACCGGTGTCGCGCTGGCCGTGCTGACGCTCCACGTGCCGTCGCTTGCCGTGGTGCTGTAAGTCGCCCCCGCGATCACCGCGCGGATCGTGGCGCCAACTTCGGCGGCGCCGCTCACCACGGGAGCGGACACTTTGCTGGTCGCCGCCGAGGCGATCACCACGGCCGGGGCGATGGTGTCGAGCGTGAAAGTGATGCCGGTTGCGGCAGACGCATTTCCGCCCGCATCTATTTGGTGCACATTAACAGTATTGACACCCTCCGCCGGGGTAAAGCTTTTATTCCATGTCACACCGCCGTCGAGACTGTATTCGATGACGCATTTCGACTGGGTATTGGTGATGGTTAATGCGCTATTTTTAGTGACGCCATCCGTGGCGCTGCTACCGGTGTCGGCCTGTAAAGCAACTCCCAGTGACGGCGGCAAACCGGCGGTTTTTTGTATGGCGGACACTGCGGCAAGGTCGGACGCAACAGAGATCGCCTGAGTATTTATCACGATGCCGTTGACGACCTTGTCTGCCGCAGCGAGGGTGATCGTGGGTGTTTTTAATATGGCAGTGACAACCGCATTGCTGCCCAAATCCAGTTTACTTGTCTGGCTGCTCACGCTGGCGGCGATAGCGGCCATAACATTGTCAGCCGCAACGCTCAAGGTGGCGGAAGTCGTATCGTAAGCGGCTGCGGCGACCGCAATCGCAACAATCTGGGCGGCCGCTTTTTGCGCGGCAAGCGCATTTGCATCCGTGCTGTTTGTCGCCAGCACCGCAAGCGGATCGTAGCTGCCGAGCGTCTGCTTTCCGGACAAAGTAAACCCGAGTCCGGTAAGCAGTTGTGCTTCTGCCTGGGCTAGTGTCAACTTGGGATTGGACGCCATGGTGGCTTGCAGCAGGGTAGTCAGCGGGTTGACGATAGTTGACCCGGCAGGAGCTTTTAACACCAGCGTGTTCGCCAGACCGGTGTCGATATTGCTGCCTCCCACGGCGAGGATAGTGTGGCCGATCGGGTTTAGCGAGGTGGTTCCGGAATAGTTGCCCAGATCATTGGAAACGATGCCGGTGTCTTCGTTGGCCTCGGCTTTGCCGTTGTTATTCAGGTCGATATAGATTTTGGCGCTTTTGATTTTCCCGTCGGCCACGGAACCGGTCAGCGTATTGGAGCTTGACGCCACATTGACAGCGCCTCCCTTGCCGACCACGACTGCTGCCACTGCGGCAACGCCCACGATCCCCACCGTGTCCCAACCCCATCTCCCCGCACCCGTTGCGGCCTCGCTTGTTTTGTGTTCGCTCGCGGGTTGAGCGGTACTCGCAGCTTGGGCGGGAATTTCCGATGTAATAACCGGGCCGGATGAAGTGTTAGCTGCGGGCATGGCATCCGAGCCAGTAGTGACTGCTGCGGCATTATTTTCAGCCAGAAGCAGCGGGGCGTCCGGGATGCTGACGTCGCTAATATTTTTGTTTTCACTGTGCTTTGCTTGCAGAGCAGGTTCCGTTGCGAAGTTATCCGGCAGGTCGGCAAGAAGGGCGTGCGGCAGATTTTTTGCACTCGGGTCGATGCCATTCTTTCGCTTGCCGAATATAAACTTTGATTTCATAGCGCCCTCTTTATTATTCACACTGCTCAATACACGTGCCGATGCTTGGGGAAACGCATTGCAGCGCCCCCATGACAAACCGCCCAATTATTTACGCCGAGCATTCTATACAATCCATCTTCGCCGTAGGACATTTCGGCTAACGCCACGCCGTACAAATTTACAAAATTGTATATCGGCAAAAATTGCCAAATCTAAAGCCCCCACTATGGCGAAAAACTGTTTTGACCGCCGGCAGCCGGACACAATCCGCAAGCGGCCCGCATTGACGAATATCGTTTAAGTCTGGACAATCCCGCGCACTTGAAAGGTAGCCCAATGTTCAACCCCACCCGCGATCAGGCCCGACAATTTCTGTTTGAGACATGGCGCAAGCGCCAATCCGGCGAATTGCTCACGCCGCTGGAAGACCTCAGCGCGCAACTCATAGACAAGCATCCCGAATACCACGCGCTGTTCGCCGACCCCGAGCGCAATCAGGACAAGGACTATGCTCCGGACGGCAACGTGGTGAATCCGTTCCTGCACCTGATGATGCATCTGACTATCGAGGAACAGATTTCCATCGGCCAGCCGCACGGCATCCGCGAACAGTTCACCCGGCTCACGCACAAGTACGCATCTGAGCACGAAGCGCAACACGCGATAATGGAGTGTCTGGGTGAAATGATCTGGCAGGCGCAGCGCCACAACACCGCGCCGGATGCGGCAATTTATCTGGCCTGCCTGGAGAAGCAATAATGGCAAACCGTTTGAGCGTCATCGTCACGCGCGGCGGCGATGACGGCAGCACCGGATTAGCCGACGGCTCGCGTGTCGCCAAAGACAGTGCGCGCATTCAAACCATAGGCGCCGTCGATGAACTCAACAGTCACCTCGGCGTCTTGTTGGCCGAAACACTGCCCCCCGATTTGCGCCCCCTGCTGCTGGACATACAAAACGACCTGTTCGATCTGGGGGGCGCACTCGCCTGCCCTGCCGCGCGCGTGGCTCAAAAAAAACTCGCGCGCCTGGATGCCGCCATTGCGCACTACAACGCCGACCTGCCGCCGCTTAAAGAATTCATCCTTCCCGGCGGCACTCGCGCTGCCGCGCTGTGCCACGTCGCACGCACCGTGGCGCGCCGTGCGGAACGCGAGTTGCTGCTGATGATGCGCGCTGAAGCGGGCCCCGAAAACGGCTTGCCCTATCTCAACCGCTTATCCGATCTGCTGTTCATTTTAAGCCGGGTCATCAACCGTAGCGCGAGCCAGGCTGAAGTGTGCTGGCGTAATGTTTACAAGGAGACATAGTGACAAAAAAAGCAGCTGTTTTCAGTTGGCCTATCCGCGTGTACTTTCAGGACACCGACGCGGGCGGCGTGGTGTATCACGCCAGTTATGTGAACTTTTTCGAGCGGGCGCGGACTGAGTGGTTGCGCTCTTTCGGTTATAGTAATGCGGGTTTGATGAAGGAGCTGGGCGTGATGTTTGTAGTGCGTTCGCTCAAACTGGATTATTTGAAACCGGCCGCGCTGGATGATTTGCTCACGGTTACCGCTGAAGCCAAAGACATCGGGCGCAGTCGCGTCACGTTGTTGCAAACGGTTTTGCGCGACGACGGGTTGTTGGCCGAGGGCGATGTGCATCTTGTATGTGTCGATGTGGGAACTTTTAAACCGGTGAGTGTGCCGGAGGTATTGCGCAAAGAATGGAGCTAAGGCAATGGATGTGATTCAGGATTTATCGTTTCTGCACTTGATTCAAAACGCCAGTATTCTGGTGCAACTGGTGATGGGTTTGCTGTTGCTGGTGTCGCTGATGTCGTGGTGGTACATCTTCCTGAAAATGTTCGCCGTGCGCCGCGCCATCAACCAGAGCACGGCCTTTGAAGAATCTTTCTGGGCGGACTCCGACCTGAACCATCTGTACCAGAATGTGCGTAGCGCGGGTGCGGATGCGGGAAGTATGGAGCGCATTTTCAGCGCGGGTCTGAACGAATATGTGAAATTAAAAAAGAAGAGCAACGTGGATAACAATGCGGTGATGGACGGGACGCGCCGCGCCATGCGCGCCACTTACCAGCGCGAGATGGATCAACTGGAATCGCACCTTTCGTTTCTGGCGACGGTCGGTTCGGTCAGCCCATACGTGGGCTTGTTCGGCACGGTATGGGGCATCATGAATGCGTTTCGCGGCTTGTCCAATGTCGGGCAAGCAACACTGGCGCACGTCGCGCCGGGCATTGCGGAAGCGCTGGTGGCCACGGCGATGGGCTTGTTTGCGGCCATTCCCGCGGTGATCGCCTACAACCGTTACGCCCACGACGTGGGACGCTTGTCCTCGCGCTTCGAGAGTTTCATGGAAGAATTTTCCAACGTTTTGCAGAGGCAGCAATGACACGGTGCGCCAGCCCTCTATCCAACTTTCCCCCAAAGGGGGAAAGAGCAATCGCCTCCTCTCCCGCATGCGGGAGAGGATTGAGGAGAGGGGGTGCGATGGGCGCGGGAATGGCTGCCTTGCACCTCCTCATTAGTAACGTACCCGCAAGGGGTAGGCCGATGGGTTCCCCGCTGCTGCGCAGCGACCCATGCGCTCTGTCGGAGGTGCAGCAATGAGTTCTTACCGCCGCGCCAAACCTCCGCAAATGAGCCAGATCAACGTCGTGCCGTATATCGACGTGATGCTGGTATTGCTGGTGATTTTTATGATCACCGCGCCGCTGATGAACCCCGGACAGGTCGACTTGCCCAGCGTAGGCAAGTCGGCGACGCCGGCCGTTGCCCCGGTAGAGGTCATCATCAAAAAGGATACCACGCTGGCATTGCGCGACCACAGCGAGGGCGGGCGGGAATTTCCAGTTTCGCGCGATGAGTTGTCTGCCATACTGAAACAAAAACAGGCAAAGAATTCAGACCAACCCGTGGTCATCTCGGCCGATAAAAATGTGCGTTATGAAGAAGTCATCAACGTCATGGATTTGTTGCAGCAACAACAGGTCAAGAGGGTCGGGCTGCTTACCAAATCGCGCTAAACCATGAACACTCCGGCCTATAACGAACCGTATAAATTTTCCGCCGGCGCATTGGCATTGCTGGTTCACGGCGTGTTTTTTTCTTTGCTTTATTTCGGATTTAACTGGCATGTGAAACCCCAGCAAGGCATGGCGGTGGAAATGTGGGATCACTTGCCCGAGCCTGCGCCGGAAATCTCCCCTTTGCCAGCGTCATTGCCGGAGACTATAGCCCCCAAAATAGAACCGGCGCCCCCAAAAATAGAGCCGGTCTCCCCAAAAAAAATCGTTGAGCCGCTTGCTCCGGCAAAGGCCGACATCGAATTAAAAGAGAGAAAAAAGAAACAGCTTGAAGAAGAGCAAGCAAAGCAGCTGGCGGCGGAACAACGCCTGGCGCAAGAAAATGAACGCGTTCAAGAACTCCGGACTAAAATGCGCGCCGAAATGGACGCCGCCACGCAAAGTGAAGTCGCACGGTATAAAGGCATGATCCAATCCAAGATCAAACGCAACATCGTGATGCCCCCCGATGTGCCGGAAAACGCCGAAGTTATATTCATGGTTATCGTTTTGCCGGGCGGTCTGGTAATGGATAATATAAAGTTGATCAAGAGCAGTGGCAATGCCGCATACGATAGCGCGGCAGAACGCGCGATCTACAAAGCGCAGCCCTTGCCCATGCCACAGGATGCCGCGCTGGCCAGAATGTTCCGCGAGTTGCGGCTGTCATTAAAGCCTTAAGGAGAAATACTATGCTGCGTTTATGCAGTTGTTTGATCATTTTTTTATGTATTGCCTTTCCTGCGCACGCGGTGCTGGATATCGAAGTCACCGGCGCAGGAGAACATCAACTGCCCATCGCCATTCTTCCTTTCACCGGGGAAGAAGCGCTAGAGCAGTCCGTCAGTGAAGTCATCGCGAACGACCTCATTCGTACCGGATTATTCAAGTTGGTCGATCCGGCAGGAAAGGTGCTGCAAGACACGAGCAACGTTAAATTGGATGATTGGACAAAAGTGGAGGCGCTTGCTTTTGGCAAAGCGAAAAAGCTGGCGGACGGTCGTGTCGAAGTCCTGTTCCGATTGCTGGACACGGTAAAGAAAACCCAGTTGCTGGGCGAAACGGTCACCTCCAATGGGGATCAATTGCGCGCGATCGGCCACCGCATCGCCGATTCGATTTACGAAAAGCTGACGGGCGCGCGCGGCGTGTTCAGCACCCGCATCGCTTATGTCAACCGGCAGGGCAAATCCAATCGCCTGGTGGTTGCGGACAGCGACGGCGCCGGGGAGCAAACGGTATTGCGGCTCAACCAGCCGATTATGTCTCCGGCCTGGTCGCCGGATGGAAAACACCTGGCCTATGTCAGCTTTGAAAGCGAGCGGGCAATGGTGTACGTGCAGTCATTGCTGACCCAGGAACGCACACTGCTGGCCGCTTTTCCGGGCAGCAACAGCGCCCCCGCATGGTCGCCGGATGGCCAGCAACTCGCCGTTGTGTTAACGCATGACGGCAACTCGCAAATCTATCTGGTGCGCGCCAATGGCAGCGATCTTAGACGTTTGAGCATGAGCGACACCATCGACACCGAACCTACTTTTACGCCCGATGGCAAATATATTCTGTTTACATCGGATCGCGGCGGCAGCGCACAAATCTACCGTATGCCGGTCGGCGGGGGAAGCGCCGAGCGCCTTACTTTTGAAGGCAAACATAATTTCTCGCCCCGCTGCAGCCCGGATGGAAAGAGTTTTGTTTTTTCCCATTACAACGGCGGAAGTTTTTATATCGCGGTTCAGGATTTTGAATCCAGGCAAATTCAGACCTTAACCCTTGGCGGATGGGAGAAAAAACCCAGTTTCGCACCGAACGGAAAACTTGTACTATTTGCCACCGAGACCAACGGGCGTGGTATATTGGCGACCGTTTCGAGCGATGGTCGAGTGAAACAGAAAATGACCCCGCAACAGGGGGATATTCGAGAGCCGATGTGGGGGCCGTTTAACGGTCAATAACTTTTAAGTGAAGGAGCTTTTTATGAAGAAATTAGTTTTGAGTGTGATCCTCGTTAATCTGCTTGCTGCTTGCAGCAGCTCCAAAGCGCCTGCGCCAGCTCCAGAGCAGCCTAAGCCTCAACCCAAAGCCGAGGCTCCGGCACCAGCCGCACCTGCTGCAGAAGCGACGACTCAAGCCGCCCCCAAGGCCGAGGCGACTGCCAAGGTTCTGCTACCCAACGACCCCGCATATCCTTTGGCAAAGCGTAGCGTGCATTTCCCCTTCGACGTAGATGCTCTGCAAGATAAAGACCGCTTGATCATCGAAGAGAACGGCGCGTTCCTGTCCAGCCATCCCGATGTTAAAGCGCGCGTAGAAGGCAATGCCGACGAACGTGGCAGCAGTGAATACAATTTGGCACTGGGTCAACGCCGCGCTAACAACACCAAGAAAGCCCTGGTGCTGACCGGATCAAAGGCAACCCAAATTGACACCATCAGTTATGGTGAAGAAAAGCCGATGGCTGCGGGACACGATGAAGAATCCTGGGCTCAAAACCGTCGCGCCGACATCAACTACAACTACCAACACTAAGTGTGCTTCGGTTTCACTTACTCATTATTAGCGCACTGAGTCTTATAACAGCCCCGGCTTCTGCGGGGCTGTTTAGCGATGACGAAGCGCGCGAGCAAATAAAGCAGGCTGAAACGCGTCTGGTCGAATCTCAGTCCAGGCTTGAAGCGCGTCTGGCAGCAGCCGAGGCATTGCTGGCCCACATGGAGGCCGCAAACAAACAACAAACCAGCGCCATGCTCGACCTGCAAATGTCCATGGAGACGCAGATCGCCGAATTGCGCAAACTTCGCGGACAGAATGAAGAACTGACGCACGAGTTGCAGGACTCGGAAAAGCGGCAGAAAGATTATTACGTGGATCTTGACGGGCGCTTGCGCCGCTTCGAGGCCGTGGATACCGCCGTTGCCGACAAAGCCAGCGGTGCAAAAGCCAAAACCGACGACCCGGTCGCCGAGAACCGCGCTCTGGAAGCCGCTTACGGCTTTTACAAAGCCGAGCGCTATCAAAACGCCCTCATCGCCTTTCAGGAATTCCTGAATAGTTACCCGCAGTCTACCCATACCGCAAATATCCGTTACTGGATGGGCAATACCTATTTCTTGCTCAAAGACTACAAAAACAGTCTGGAAAATTACCAGATCATCGTTGAGAAATTTGACACCTACCCCAAAATTTCCGATGTGCTTTTCAACATAGCGGATTGCCAAGAGTTATTGAAAGACATCAGAGCCGCAAAGCGCACACTCAAACAAATCGCGGCAAAATACCCCAACAGCAATATCGCTGTTAAAGCCAAGAAGCGCCTTGCCGAGATCAAGTAGCATACCGTTTAGCCATGTCAGATTCCAGCGTTCGCACACAGCTGCGCATCAGTGAAATTTTCTATTCATTGCAGGGCGAAACCACCCGGGCAGGCATACCCACTACCTTCATCCGCCTGACCGGCTGCCCGCTGCGCTGCACCTACTGCGACACCACTTACGCTTTTACCGGCGGCAGCAGCATGACGCTGGAGGCGATCATGCAGGCAGTAAAGGCACACCCGACACGTTATGTCTGCGTCACCGGCGGCGAGCCGCTGGCGCAAAAAAACTGCCTTACTTTGCTGCAAACTTTATGCGATGCAGGATACAGCGTGTCGCTGGAAACCAGCGGTGCGCTCGATGTCAGCGCCGTGGATGCGCGCGTCGCCAAAGTGCTGGACATCAAAACGCCAGCTTCGGGCGAAATGGCAAAAAACCTGTGGAGCAATCTGGAGCATCTCAACGCGCACGACGAAATCAAATTCGTGCTGTGCGACGAAGGCGACTAC
>CAZXDK010000011.1:0-53705 GCA_964639585.1 uncultured Gallionellaceae bacterium
CCTGCGGGAGAAGGGAGTAACCCCCAAGGAGAAAAAATGAACGCAATCGCAACCATCAATAGCTCGCTTCCTGCTGTCGCCAACGGCGCCACACAGGAAGAACAGCAGCGGCAGTACCTGACTTTCATGCTCAGCGGTGAAGTCTTCGCTATCGGCATTTTGCGCATCAAGGAAATTATCGAATACGGCAACCTTACCGAAGTGCCGCGCATGCCGGAATTCATTCGCGGCGTGATCAATCTGCGCGGCGCGGTGGTGCCGGTGATCGACCTCGGTTCGCGCTTTGGCAAGCACAGTACCGAAATATCACGGCGCACCTGCATCGTCATCATAGAAGTCGAGCACGAAGACGAACAGCATGTGGTGGGGGTGATGGTGGATGCGGTGAACGAAGTGCTGGACATTTCCGCTAGCGAGATCGAACCCGCACCGTCGTTCGGCGCAAAGATCCGCGCCGATTTCATTCACGGCATGGGCAAGGTGAACGGCAAGTTCGTCATCATACTCAATGTCGATAAGGTGCTGTCGATGGATGAGATGTCGAGCTTGGCGGGAGTGGGGGCGGGTACGGTAGTAGCGGCATAAGGCATTCGTGTAGGGCGGGCACACCTCGATGCCCACGCGGCGCGAGGGAACGATGAAAAAAGCTAAATTTAATTTTAGATGAGTCGAATGATGAAAATGACAGTTAACTTCCGGGTGCTGGCGCTGGTGGTGCTGGTATGTGTTGGCATGACGGCGATCGCTGTCAGTTCTGTTGTTCAGATCGAACGGGTGTTCCGGGCAGCCGACGATGTGAACCGCAACGGCATTCCCCGTCTCAATTTGTTGAGTGAGAACACGCGGCTGATAGTGCAGTATCGACTCTATATGTACCAGTTCATGCAAGCTACCGATGAGGAGAAGCGTCGGAAGATTGAGTCTGATGTGGTGCAATTGCGGGAGAAATTTGAACAGGCGCTCCGTCAAGGCGCAGCCCTTGCCGCAGACGAAGACACCCGAAAATTGAGTGTTCAGGCCGAAGCGGCATGGACTGCCTATATACCCAGTACGCAGTTGGTGTTTGCCGCTATACGTGCCAACGACAAGGAGCAACTGTCGCGCGTCATCCAGGAGTACGCCCCCAGAGGGAGCGAGGTGAGTGCTGCGCTGGAAGAGATGACAGCACGGGAAATGCAACATGCGCAGGCGCAATCAGACTTGGCTGGAAGTGCGAAATCCAGCGCGGTATTCGTACTGATTAGCGGCAGCATTCTGGTGTTAGTCATTGCCGCCATCATGGCCTATCGCCTGGTGCGGAAATTGCAGAGTCAACTTGGTGGCGAGCCAGACTATGCGGCAGAGATTGTCGGCAAGATAGCCGCAGGCGATTTGACCGTGCAAGTCGATACACGGCCCGGCGATACAAGCAGCATGCTGGCAGCGATCAAGCAAATGAGAGCGAAGTTGGCGCTAATCATCGGCGAAGTAAACGGCACCGCGACCAACCTCGCCTCGGCTTCTGAGGAGGTATCTTCCACCGCGCAGAGCATGTCGCAAGCGACCAACGAACAAGCCGCCTCGGTGGAAGAGACCTCGGCCTCGGTGGAGCAGATGAGCGCCTCGATCAACCAGAATTCGGAAAACGCTAAAGTCACCGACGGCATGGCCACGCAAGCGGCCAAGCAATCCACCGAAGGCGGCGCAGCCGTCAAAGAAACCGTGACCGCGATGAAAAGCATCGCGGGCAAAATCGGCATCATTGACGACATCGCCTACCAGACCAACCTGCTGGCCTTGAACGCCGCGATCGAAGCCGCGCGCGCCGGCGAACACGGCAAAGGCTTCGCCGTAGTCGCCGCAGAAGTGCGCAAACTGGCCGAGCGCTCGCAAGTGGCCGCACAAGAAATCAGCGAACTCGCCAGCGGCAGCGTGGAGAAAGCAGAACAGGCAGGCAAGCTGCTCGACGAGATCGTGCCCGCGATCAACAAGACCTCCGACCTCGTGCAAGAGATCACCGCTGCAAGCGAAGAGCAAAGCTCCGGTGCCGCCCAGATCAACACCGCGATGAACCAGCTCAACAGCATCACCCAGCAAAACGCATCGAGCAGCGAAGAACTGGCCGCCACGGCGGAAGAAATGAGCGCCAGCGCCGAACAGTTGCAGCAACTCATGAGCTTCTTCAAGGTGGGGGGTAGCGGCACATCCGTCGAGAAACACAGCGTGGCGCATACCGGCTTCGCCAAACCAGCGAGCAAGCCCGCCAAGGGCGGAGCGACGAAACTGGCCGTCGCCCGTCCTTCGCATGACGAATCGGAATTTGTGAAGTTCTAAGAAGTTCATTCCCTCTCCCGCAAGCGGGAGAGGGTTAGGGTGAGGGGCGTGGAGCAATAAATCACGTTATGTGTGTCGCACAGCCCCTCATCCCCGGCCCTTCTCCCGCCTGCGGGAGAAGGGAGTAACCCCCAAGGAGAAAAAATGAACGCAATCGCAACCAGGAAGAGCAACGGCGGCGTGACACATGTGGGTGGAGCGAGCTTGGTTAGCGAATTTGTCGAAACAAATTACAGCATATAAAAATAACAGCAATGTTGCATCCAGGAGGAAAACTCGAAATTTATGTCAATAGGAAACTTTAAATTAGAGAAGGAAATGCAATGTTCAAAAATATGAAAATTGGTGTGAAGCTGGGTATGGGTTTTGGTGCGGCCGTGCTGGTTCTGCTGCTGTTTGGCGTTTATTCGGCCTGGGTGTTCAGTCAAACGGACAGGCAGTGGCAGAGTTTTGCCGAGACCGATGTGGCAAAGAAAACGCTGATTAACGCGGGCAACCGTGCTTTGGGCGACGGTATTCACCATTTTAAAAATTATCTGTTGCGCGGCGGTGAGTACGACAAAAAGTTTGCGACAGACATGGCCGAAATAAAACGGGTTGCCGGTGCCTATCGCGCGCTGCCGAAACTGAGCGAGGAAGAACGGAGCTTGCTCATGGAAATTGATGCGGCGGCAAACTCGTACCTGGATGCGATGGGCAGGCTGGTGCAGCTGCGTGCCGATGGCAAAGGTATCGAGGAGATGGATAAAAGTATTAAGGGGGCGGATAAGCCGATTTATGCGGCACTGGGAAAGCTGGACGAGCGGGTCGGCAAAGATACTGCCGATTCAGTCGAACAGTTTGGCGAGTTGTTGGATAACGCCCGGCAAGTCATCACCTGGCTGGTCATCATTTCCGTGGTGGCGACGATTGTGCTGGCCGTGTTGATCGCGCTGTCCATTGTGCGCCCCTTGCGTTATGCGCTGGGGGTGGTTCAGCAGGTTTCGGCGGGCGATCTGACGGCGAAGATCGACGTGTCGTCCGGGGACGAGACGGGTCAGTTGCTGTCCGCCATGCAAACCATGACGGGCAGGCTCGCGCAGATTATCGACGATGTGCGGAGTGCGGCGGATGGTTTGTCGAGTATCTCGCAAGAGGTGCATGCCACTTCACAGAGTATTAGCAAAACGAGCAGTGAACAGGCGGCTTCGGTTGAAGAGACTTCTGCCGCTATCGAGCAGATTGGCGCTTCTATCAACCAGAATGCGGAGAACGCCAAAGTCACTGACGGCATGGCAGCCGCAGTCGCCAAACAAGCCGTAGAAGGCGGTGAAGCGGTGAAAGAAACCGTCACCGCGATGAAGAGCATCGCGGGCAAGATCGGCATCATCGACGACATCGCATATCAAACTAATTTGCTGGCATTGAATGCCGCGATTGAAGCGGCGCGCGCCGGCGAACAGGGCAAGGGTTTTGCGGTGGTCGCCGCCGAAGTGCGCAAACTGGCCGAGCGCAGCCAAGTGGCCGCGCAGGAAATCGGCGAGCTTGCCAGCGGCAGTGTGAGCAAGGCGGGGCGGGCAGGTAGGCTGCTGGACGAAATCGTCCCCGCTATCAACAAAACCAGTGAACTGGTGCAGGAAATTACCGCCGCCAGTGAGGAGCAAGGCACCGGTGCCGCACAGATCAATACCGCAATGAGCCAACTTAACCAGACTACCCAATCGAACGCGGGTGCCACGGAAGAGCTGGCCGCGACGGCGCAGGAGATGAGCGGAGCTGCGGAACAGCTTCAAGAGTTGATGAGATTTTTCAAGGTGGAAGGCGCATCGCTCGATGCCGATCCGCAAGTATTTACCGCTGCCATCGAGGCGCATACGCAGTGGAAAACCAAGCTGCGCATGTGTATCGCCGATCACAGCAAGTGCTCTGACCCCGCCGTCGTCGAGAAAGACAATGCCTGCGCGCTGGGGAAATGGATATACGGCGATGGACAGCGTTTTTCTTCTGACGACGAATTTCAGCATCTGCGCCAGGATCATGCCAGCTTCCACCGTTGCGCCGCGCACATTATCCGCAATGTGCAGCAGGGAAAGTCGGGCGAAGCCGAAAAGTTGCTCGCGGGCGAGTATGCGGAGATTTCTGGCAAGGTGATAGGCACACTGAGCCACATGAAGAGTCGCTGCAAAATTATGAGCACGGCCTGAGCCCGTTCAACATGGGATCGGATTATTGGTTCATCCCAAATAATCCATTAGGCTAAATTTAAGAGGTAAAAATGTTTAAGAACCTGTCGTTGCAATGGAAGTTGCAGATATTGATTCAGCCCATACTGCTGGTGTTGCTCAGCATGGTTACCTTCATCGTTGCCGACATGGTGAAAAACGTCATGGTCGGTTCGGTAAAGCAACGTTCCGAATTAATCGCCAACCAGGTGATCGATGGGGCCAACTTGATGATGGTGACCGGCACAATCGGCGAGGCCAGCAATCGTAAGCTTCTGGTGCAGAAGATTTCCAGTTCGGGAAATATTATCGGTCTGCACCTGGTGCGCGCCGCGCAGGTGGCGCAGCAATACGGCGCGGGGTTGCCGGAAGAGCAAATAAGGGACGACGCGCAACAGAATGTAATTGCATTCCAAAAAACATCCTTTACCCTTGAGGAACGGAATGGTGTGCCCGTGTTGCGTACTATCACCCCTTATTTATTCAGCCGCGATTTCCATGGTACGGATTGTCTAAGCTGTCACCAGGGTGAGGTTGGCGGTGTTAGCGGGGCATCAGACATCGAGATTGATCTGAGCGATGAGTTCAAGAGCTTACATGAAATCGTTCTGTGGCTAATTTGGGGGCAGTTAGTGGTGCAAGTTATCCTGTTTTTCCTGATCAGATGGGGGGTGGGGCGCTTCGTTGTCAGTCCGTTGAACGAAGCGGTAAACGTGGCCAACAAGCTGTCTGAAGGCGACCTGACTGTGCGGATCGAAGTGAGCAGCAAAGACGAAACGGGACAATTGCTGGCCGCGATGCAGGCGATGGTCGGTAAGCTTGTGCGGATCATCGGCGAAGTGGACAGCACCGCGAGCAGCATCGCTTCCGCGAGCAAGGAGGTATCGGGCGCCGCGCAGAGCATGAGCAAGGCCAACAACGAACAAGCCGCTTCTGTCGAAGAGACTTCCGCTGCGGTGGAACAGATGAGCGCCTCGATCAACCAGAATTCGGAGAACGCCAAAGTCACCGACGGCATGGCCACGCAAGCGGCCAAACAATCCACCGAAGGCGGCGCAGCCGTGAAGGAAACTGTGACCGCGATGAAACAGATTGCGGGCAAGATCGGCATCATCGACGACATCGCCTACCAGACCAATTTGCTGGCCTTGAACGCCGCGATAGAAGCGGCACGTGCGGGTGAGCATGGCAAAGGCTTCGCAGTGGTGGCCGCCGAAGTGCGCAAACTGGCGGAGCGCTCGCAAGTAGCCGCGCAGGAAATCGGCGAACTCGCCAGCGGCAGTGTGAGCAAGGCGGGGTTGGCAGGCAAGCTGCTGGACGAGATTGTGCCGACCATTAACAAGACCAGCGAACTGGTGCAAGAGATCACCGCAGCCTCGGAAGAGCAAGGCACCGGTGCAGCGCAGATCAACACCGCGATGAACCAGCTCAACCAGATCACTCAGCAGAATGCATCGAGCAGCGAAGAACTGGCCGCGACAGCGGAAGAGATGAGCGCCAGCGCCGAACAGTTGCAGCAACTCATGAGCTTCTTCAAGGTGGATGGCAGTGGCGCTGCCAGGCAGCAGGCGTTTCATTCGGGTGCAGCCAAGCCAGCCAAAGGTGGATCAACGAAGCTTACCTTTGCTCGCGCGGCACACGATGAATCCGAGTTTGTGAAGTTTTAAGGGCATCTCTAATAATTTGTCGCACCGGCGAAGCCTGTGTCCAGTTGATTAAAAACACTGGATTCCGGCTTCGCCGGAATGACGAAATCTGAATTAAAGGGGGCGGCCGTGGCTGTAAGGGGATAAATCTCCAACAGCACGCGCTCTGCCACACGCTGTGGGCAAAAAATATTTCCGCGTGGGCACAAAAGATGTGCCCACCCTACGGATACTCAGAGGTTCTGGAGAAATGAAGAAGGCCGTTCGTGGTGAGCTTGTCGAACCATGAATGGCTCTTCGATAAACTCAGGGCGAACGGTCCTATCAGATAGATTAAGGAGGCACAATGAACGCAGTCGCAACAATCAACAAATCGTTGCCTGTCGTCGCCGGTGAGGTGGCGCAGGATGAACAGCAACATCAGTATTTAACCTTCATGCTGAACAGCGAAATATTCGCTATCGGCATTTTGCGCATCAAGGAAATTATCGAATACGGCAACCTTACCGAAGTGCCGCGCATGCCGGAATTCATTCGCGGCGTGATCAATCTGCGCGGAGCTGTGGTGCCGGTGATCGACCTGAGTTCGCGCTTCGGCAAGGAAGTGACCACCGTGTCGCGCCGCACCTGCATCGTCATCATCGAGGTCGAGCACGACGGTGAGCAGCATGTGGTGGGCGTGATGGTCGATGCGGTGAACGAAGTGCTGGACATCCCAGCCAGCGAAATCGAACCTGCACCGTCGTTCGGCGCCAAGGTGCGCGCCGATTTCATCCACGGTATGGGCAAGGTGAACGGCAAGTTCGTCATCATCCTGAATGTGGATAAGGTGCTGTCTCTGGATGAGATGTCGAGTTTTGCGGGAGTGGGCGGTACGGCTGTCGCGGCGTAAGGTATTTGCATAGGGTGGGCACGCCTTTGTGCCCATGCGGAAATGTTTGATGCAAACCGCATGGGCAGAGCGTATGGGTTACGGCGCGGCCGTCAGGTTCCCATTTGTAGTGGTTATAAACCATGCCCCCTACCGGGCTACATCATAAAAAATAATGTTTCAACTAGGAGAATGTTTTGAATATTGGGTACTTCTGCCTGACGAGCTTTGCAGGCGGGTTGGAAAATTAATTTTATGGAGTTAATTAATCGTGAATAAATTGACACTAAAGGCAAAACTTATTGGTTTATTGACAGCTGCACTGTTAGCGCTGCTTATTGTCGGAGCAGTCGGATGGATCGGGCTGGTGAATACAGCGGCTTCTGTAGAGGCTATCGGCAGGAACAATCTGCCTTCGGTGCTTGGTTTGGAAATCATCAACGAGGGACAAACGGCCATAGCAAACTCTGATCGGAAAGTTGCTTTTTGGGAGAACGACTATAAGTCACAAGCCAGATTTGCCGAAGAGCTGAGGGACAAAGAAGCTATTTGGAAGCGTATTGAGGAAGGCTGGAAGATCTATGAGCCGCTGTCCCGCGAGGCTGAGGAAGATGTGGTCTGGAAGCAATTCATCAAGGAGTGGAGTGACTGGAAATCTGCTAACGCAAAAATTACCGAAACCACTTCCGCCTTGAGTCGAAACACGGATGAGAAGCAACAGAAAGCGCTGTTCGTCGAATATTATCAACGTAATGAACAAGCCGAGCCTTTATTTGCCAAGGCTGAGGCCAGTCTCGGAAAACTTGTCAAGATTAACGTGGATGCGGCAAATGTGTCCGCGAATGCTGGAGAGAAGGCGGTTAGTTCGTCAAAAACGTTGATGCTGGGCGGTGCGGCGATCATGTTGGGAGTTTTAATGTTGCTGGGAGCGTGGATTACACGCAGTATTCTGACGCAACTTGGGGGTGAGCCAGCCTATGTTGCGGAGGTGGTGTCCAGGATTAGCAGCGGCGATATGACTGTAAATGTCGAAATTAAGTCCGGCGACAACAGCAGCATGTTGTCCGCCATCAAAGGCATGGTGGAGAAGCTCTCTGAGATTGTTGGCGAAGTGAACAGTGCGGCTTCCAACATTGCCTCGGCCTCGGAAGAAGTTTCCGCTACGGCGCAGAGCATGTCGCAAGCGACCAACGAACAAGCCGCCTCGGTAGAAGAGACCTCGGCCTCGGTGGAGCAGATGAGCGCCTCGATCAACCAGAATTCGGAGAACGCCAAAGTCACCGACGGCATGGCCACGCAAGCGGCCAAACAATCCACCGAAGGCGGCGCAGCCGTCAAGGAAACCGTGACCGCCATGAAGCAAATCGCGGGCAAGATCGGCATCATCGACGACATTGCGTATCAAACCAACCTGCTGGCGCTCAATGCCGCGATAGAAGCGGCGCGCGCGGGCGAACACGGCAAAGGCTTCGCGGTGGTGGCTGCCGAAGTGCGCAAACTGGCCGAGCGCTCGCAAGTGGCCGCACAAGAAATCAGCGAACTCGCCAGCGGCAGCGTGGAGAAAGCAGAACAGGCAGGCAAGCTGCTCGACGAGATCGTGCCCGCGATCAACAAGACCTCCGACCTCGTGCAAGAGATCACCGCTGCAAGCGAAGAGCAAAGCTCCGGTGCCGCCCAGATCAACACCGCGATGAACCAGCTCAACAGCATCACCCAGCAAAACGCATCGAGCAGCGAAGAACTGGCCGCCACGGCGGAAGAAATGAGCGCCAGCGCCGAACAGTTGCAGCAACTCATGAGCTTCTTCAAGGTGGGGGGTAGCGGCACATCCGTCGAGAAACACAGCGTGGCGCATACCGGCTTCGCCAAACCAGCGAGCAAGCCCGCCAAGGGCGGAGCGACGAAACTGGCCGTCGCCCGTCCTTCGCATGACGAATCGGAATTTGTGAAATTTTAAGGGGTAAGTGGTGGGCACGTTGTTTGTGCCCACGCTGTTTGCACAGAACATTACCGCGTGGACACATGAAACGTGCTCACCCTACGAACTGTAAGGAGAAATAGATGAGTTCCAGATTCAAGTTTGATTTTGACGACTGGGCCGAGTTGGCCAAGCGCGATCCGGAGGCGTTCGAGCGTCGCCGCGATCAGGTGGTAAGTGAAGTGTGCGGGCATATGAATGTTGATTCGGCTCCCGCCATTGCCGGAATTCGCTGGCGCATCGACATCGAGCGCAAGCGTTGTACCACGCCTATGCAGCTTTGCCTGAGGCTGTCGTCGCTCATGTGGGATCGCTATTTGGATATGAACGATGCGTTGAATGATTCGCTGCTGCAAAAGGAACATAACAGGCCACGTTCTATGCCGCACCCGGAAAGTGCATTGCTCCGGCATGGATGTGACGGTAGTGATGCCGGGGGCGCGGTGCTTCTTTTCAATGTTAAAAAAACTGAAGCTGTCCTAGCGCGCGGCTAATTGAGGGTTTCAGGCGGGCGATATTTATGCGCATAGCCAATCCACTAAGCCAGCAAGCTGGCAAGTGGCTGGTTATCCGGCGAAGGCCGGAATCCAGTCATAAAAAATACGCTGCGAAGCAGACAAAAAATGGCGTTGACTCGCTTGCGCGAGAAATTTTTAATTATCTGGATTCCAGCCTCGCCGGAATGACGTAATTTTTGCTAATGGACAATCTGGATTCAACTAACCCGTTGCACTTTGCAGTTCGCTATAACTTAAGGTAACAGGTACAGATGATTGGAATGACAGTACAAGAGGAAGACGGGCTGCTTTATTTAGCCTACAAGCGGATCTGGTACATTTTTATATTCGGCTTGCTGGTTTCGTTGCTGATGGTTGCGGCGCTCTGGCCCGTCGTGGAGCACGCGAAATTATCGGCATGGCTGGCAGTCATGGGTGTGATCCTGTCGTTGAGCTTTCTCCTCGCGCACCGCTACTTGCGGCACGGGCATGGCGTAGTTGCCGAGATGCCCAAATGGAAAATTGCGTTCGTGATCGCTTCGGCTTTTTTGGGCATGGGTTGGGGCAGCAGCATATGGATATTCCCGACCTATCAGTTCGATCTGGCATACCTATTGTCGCTGTTTGTGATTGCCGGAGTTTCCGCGTTTGCCTGTGTGAGCAAGGCGCCTGTGCTGCCCGCAGCAGCGGCCTTCCTGTTGACGTCATTGTCGCCGCTGGCGCTGAGCTTGCTGTCTGTAGGCGATAGCTTCCATTTTTTTGCCGGTGTCATCGTGGTGGCCTATCTGCTATCCATGCTGCTGCTGTCGCGTCAGATGCATCAGATGACCCGCGTTTCGCTTGGGCTGTCAGAATTGAATAAGGGCTTATCTGCGGCAGCACAGGAAAGCAACCAGCGCATGACGCAATATTTCAAGAACGCGCCCGGATTTTTCCATACTTTGCTGCGATATCCGGATGGTCGCTATGCTATGCCGTTTGCCAGTGAGGGTATCCGCGATTTGTTCGGGATTGATCCTGCGGAGGTGGCGGAGGATTACTCGCCCATCATCGCGCTGACCCATCCCGACGACGCTGAAAGGGTGGCTTGCCTGGTAAAAGAATCCGCGCAGCAGCTGACGTTCTATCATGTCGAGTACCGCATCATCCATCCGCAACAAGGGGTGCGCTGGATCGGTGTGTACTCATCGCCGCAGCACATGCCGGACGGCGGCACGCGCTGGGACGGCTATATGCTCGACATTACCGAACGCAAGGAGATGGAAGCGCAGTTGGCGCAACGCGAGCATGAGTTTCGTACGCTGGTGGAGAATGCCCCGGATATTATTCTTCGCTATGATCGCCAGTGCCGCCTTTATTATGCCAACTCGCAATTCGAAGTGGCGTTGGGCGGATCTATTGTGCCTTTTCTCGGCAAGACGCCTAGGGAAACGGTCGCCGACGGGCGTTACGACCTCTATGAAGCCGCTATGCGACGGGTGATTTCCGGCGGCAATGATGTCGAAAGCACGCTCACGGTACTGGATCAGTACGGGGAGGAAAGTATTCATCATATGCTCATGACGGCGGAGCGGGATGAGTCTGGTAAGGTGGTCAGCGTGTTTGTAATCGGTCGCGATATCACCGAGCGCAAACGGCTGGAAACGGAGTTGCAGCGCCGCGAACGCGAATTCCGTGCGCTCGCCGAAAACAGTCCCGATCCGATTTACCGCTATGACCGCGATGGTCGCCGACTTTATGCGAACACCATGGCTTGCAAACTCGGCGGCAAGTCCGGGGCGGAGTTGATCGGCAAGCGGTTTACCGACGACTCGGTACTGATCCCCGAGCAGAGACCCAAACTTCTGGAGGCGGTCCATCACGTGTTTGACTGTGGCGAGAGCATCCAGATCGACCTCGGTTTTGTCATCGGCGGGGATTATCGCGATTACCAAATGCGTTTGGTGCCCGAGCGCGATGCGTTCGAGCAAGTGGTCTCGGTGCTCGCTATCGCCCGGGACATCAGCGAGTTGAAGGATGCGCAACGCCGGACGAAGCAGTTCGTCGCCAATTTTCCGGGTTTTGTCTACAGCTATCGGATGACGCCGGACGGGCACGGCAGTTTTCCTTTCGCCAGCCCCGGCATCGAAAAGCTGTACGGACTGAAACCCGAGGACGTGAAGGACGATTTTGCGGCGCTGCATGCGCTGGCGCATCCCGACGACGCGCCCGGCATTATTGCCGCTCTCGCCGAATCGGCGCGGGCGATGAGCCCAATTCATCATGAGTACCGCATCTGTCGTCCGGGGCTGCCGGAACGCTGGGCGGAATTCCGTTCCAGCCCCGTGCGCGAGGCGGACGGCAGCATCGTCTGGCACGGCATCATGGTCGATATCGAAGAGCGCAAGCGGGCGCAGCAGAAAATGGAGTTGCTAGACCGTGCGATCGACATGTCGATAGATGCTGTCTATCTGATGGACGAGAAGCTCCGTTTTGTCTATGTGAATGACACTGCTTGCCGTGCGCTGGGTTACAGCCGCGAAGAGTTGCTCGCCATGGATGTGTGTGACATCGACCCGGATGTGCCGTATGAGGTGATATTGAAAATTATCAAGGAGTCACCGCTCGGCGTCGCATCCACCCTCGAGACACGTCACCGCGCCAGGGACGGGCACACTTATCCGGTCGAAATTGGCGGCGTACAGTTTGAAGAGGACGGCAAGAAGTTCGCCCTCTCCGTGGCACGCGACATCACCGCGCGCAAACGCATCGAACAGGCACTTGCTGTTCGCGAGCGCGAATTCCGCACGCTGGCGGAAAATTCTCCCGATGTCATCGTGCGCTACGACCGCGAATTGCGCCGTATCTACATTAATCCCGCCTGGGAGGTGGCGAACGGGGTGAGTGTCGAAGAAGCGCTGGGCAAGCGTCCGTCCGAAATGGCCGCCGTGGTATCCGCTTCGGTTCGGGAGTTTGAAGACCGGTTGCGCGAGGTGCTGGAGAGTGGCGAGCCGCGAGAGATCGAATTTGGCGGCAAGGATCGTTCGGACAATATGAAGTATTTTTCCATGCGCGTGGTTCCCGAGCGCGGCGAGCAGGGAGAGGTGGCGGGTTTGCTGACCATGGCGAACGACATCACCGAACGCAAGCGCATCGAAAATGAGTTGCGCCACAAGCGGGAGATGCTGGACGATGCCCAGAAGCTGGCGCAGTTGGGCAGTTGGGATTGGGATGTCGTCAGAAACCGCGTCGAATGGTCTGAAATGGCTTACGAAATTTATACGCCGGACCGGCGACCCGCCGAACCGGGCTTCGAGGATTTCACGTCGTCGCTGCATCCCGATGATCGGGAGCGGGTGGTCGCGGCGGTCCAATCGGCGTTCGAGCACGACACGCCGTTCGATCTTGATCACCGCGTTGTTTCTGTCAGCCGGGGCGTGCGCACTGTGCACGCGCAGGGCAATGTGTTCAGGGATGCGGACGGCAAGCCCGTGCGCATGGTGGGTACGGTGCAGGACATCACCGTGCGCAAGCGAGCCGAGGCCGAACTGCAAAACAACTTCAAGCGCATATACGAACTGAATATGCATCTGGAACAGAATGCGCGCGCGCTGGAAGAACAGGCGGTGGAATTGGAAATGTCCAAGGAGCAGCTCCAGCAGACCGAAGCCTGGTACCGCAGTATTTTGCATTCTGCACCGGATGGCATGCTGGTGGTGGACGAGCAGGGGCGCATCATTCAAGTGAACGCGCAGCTCGAAGCGATGTTCGGTTACGGGAGCGGCGAGTTGTCGGGATGTCATGTCGAGGTGTTGTTACCGCAAGCCGTAGATGCCGTTCATTCGGATAAAGGCAATCCATTAGGCCGTCATTCCGGCGAAGGCCGGAATCCAGTCATAAAACACACTCTGCGAAGCAGACAAAAACAAGGTGTTGGCTCGCTTGCGCGAGAAACTTTTAATTATCTGGATTCCGGCCTTCGCCGGAGTGACGTAATTTCCGGGGCAGCCAAAGATATGTCTGGTCGCCGCAAAGACGGTTCGGAATTTCCAGTGGATGTGAGTTTGTCGCGGCTGCCCGATCTCGACGGCAGGGTGGGGGCGACCTGTGCTGCGGTGCGCGATGTGACTGAGCGCCAGAAAATGGATGTGGCGCGAGAGGCTGCATTGTCCGAGGCGCTGCGGCTGGCACAGTTGCGCAGCGCGTTCATGGCGCAGATGAGCCACGAATTGCGCACGCCGCTGAACGGCATACTCGGCTATACCCAAAATCTGCTGCTCGGCGATGCGCTTGGAGAAAAGCAAATGTCCGGGCTGCACATCATCCAGCAGAGCGGCGAACATCTGCTGACGCTCATCAACGGCCTGCTCGATCATGCCGCCATCGAGGCGGATAAATTCGAACTGATCCCCGGCGACATCGAACTGGAGTCGTTCCTCAGCGGCGTCATCGGCATCATCCGCGTCAGGGCGGAGCAGAAAAATATTGCATTCACCTGCGAGACGGATGCCGATCTGCCAGCGGTGGTCAGGGGCGATGCCCAGCGCTTGCGTCAGGTCTTGCTCAACCTGTTGTCCAATGCCGTCAAATTCACCGATAGCGGGCAAGTGACCTTGCGGGTGAATTACATCGCGCCATCGCGCCTGTGCTTTGCGGTGCAGGATAGCGGTATCGGTATCGCAGCAGGGGAACTGGAAAATATCTTTCTGCCTTTTGAGCAGATCGGTGATACCAGTCGCCGTGCCGGTGGCAACGGCCTCGGTTTGGCGATCAGCCGCAAGCTGGTGCGTTTGATGGGCGGCGACATCAAGGTCGAAAGCGAGCCTGGAACAGGGAGCACATTTTCGTTTGAAATCGACATGGAAGCCGGGCAGCCGGGAGGCGCAACAGTCAATGCGGTGGCGCTCGCGGAGCAAGCTGCAACGCGCGTCGCGCAGACAATACCGATGTTGTCTGTCCCCCCCAAACAAGAACTGGATATTTTGCATGCTCATGCCTTGCGCGGCAGCATGCGCGACGTGATGCGCCATGCGGAGCATCTGGCCGAAGCGGATAGCCGCTATCTGCCTTTTGCCGATCAGTTGCGCCGGTTAACCCAGAGTTTTCAGACCAAAGCACTCGTCGGTCTGATAGAGCAATGCCGGAACAGAAAGGAACTTGAACAATGAAAACTGAAAAAGCGCTGCCTCTTTTTACCGAAATGGAAATTCTTTCCCGCAGCATTTTGCTGGTGGATGATTCGGCGATCAGCCTGGACTTGTTGGGCGAGGGCTTGAGGCGTCACGGTTTTGAGGTGTTGGTGGCAGCGGATGGCAAAGAAGCTTTGGAGCGGGTTGAATTTGCCACCCCCGATTTGATCCTGCTCGATGTGATGATGCCGGGCATGAATGGGTTTGAACTTTGTCGGCGCTTGAAAGCGCAGGAGCACACCCGGGATATTCCGGTGATCTTTATGACTTCGCTGGATGGAGCTGAAGACAAGGTGCAAGGATTTGGCGCGGGAGCGGTGGATTATGTGACCAAACCTTTGCAATTCGACGAAGTGAAGGCGCGGGTCAAGACACATCTGGCATTGCAGGATTTGAGGCGACGTCTTGCGGAAAAGGTCGCGGTGCAGGAAGACAATCTTGATCGTCTGGACGAGGAGCAGCATATCGCCGTCGGCTATATGGATCGGTTGATCGCGCTGGATACGCTTAAAGACCCGGAGCTGAAGTTCCATTTGCAACCCGCCGGAAATTTCAGCGGCGATTTGATCGCGGCCGCGCGTACTCCCGATGGACGTCTGCACCTGATGCTGGCCGACAGCACCGGACACGGACTGGCGGCTGCACTGGCGGCGATGCCGGTGATCCATCCATTCCATTCGATGACTGGCAAAGGTTTCGGTATTGCAGCCATTGCCAGGGAAATTAACCGCAAGGTCAGAGATGCTCTTCCGGTAAGCCATTTTGTGGCAGCGATTCTGGTGTCTATCAATACCGACACGCAAAAGATTGAAGTCTGGAGCGGAGGATGTCCGCCTCCGATTGTTTTGAATGCCACGGGTAAAGTCGCCTACCAGTTCAAGCCGCGCCATATGGCCATGGGCATCTTGCCGACCGAATTGTTTGACGCCTCGGTGGAATATTTCTCCTATCGCGACGAGACGTGCAGCCTGCTGATGTTTTCGGATGGCGTGATCGAACTGGAGAACGCAAGCGGCGAGGCATTCGGTTTGCCGCGTTTGTTGTCCGTAGCCGAGTCCTCCGATTGGGATGCGCGCTGGCAGGCTCTCACCGGGGCGCTTGCTAGCTATTGCGGGGCCGGGACTTTAAATAATGATGACATCGCGTTGATGCAGGTGCGATGCGAGTCGCACAGTAAGTTCACCGGGAAGGACGTGGCGCGGCAACAGCAAGTACGCGAACAAGGCCAGATGAAAACCGGATGGCAATTCGCATTGACGCTGGAGGTGGAGCAATTACAGCAACTGGATGTGGTGGTGCTGTTACTGGATATTGTGCGTCAGATAGAAAAGGGCGCGGAGCGCGTTGGCGAGATATTTTTGATCCTATCCGAGATGTTCAATAACGCATTGGATCACGGGGTGTTGAAACTCGATTCCGGGTTGAAACATCATGCTGACGGTATGGAGAGGTATTTCGAGGAACGCGCCGCACGGCTCTCCTGCGCCGATGCCGGGCAGATACATCTGCACCTGGAAAAATTCAAGAATGGTGACGGCAGCGCATTTTTGCGTATCCGCATGAAAGACAGCGGTGACGGTTTCGACCATCAGCGTTGGCCGTCCCGGATCACGGATAACACCCGGTGCTACGGCAGGGGCATCCCCTTGCTATACAAGATGTGCAGTTCGGTGCAATTCCTGGGTAGCGGTTCAGAAGTGGTGGTCGAGTTTGACCTGACGGCGAGCAATAATTAACAGTGCGATAGAACGGTTTATATGATGAGAAGCGAAAATATTTTTCCTGCTGAGATAGAGGAACATTTACACACGATCCTGCTGGTGGATGATTCCGCGGCGAATCTGGGGGTGGTGGTCGAAAGTCTTGAGTCGCACGGATACGATGTGCTGGTGGCTTTGGACGGAGAAGAGGCTTTGCAACGGCTTGAAGTTGCTGTGCCCGATCTGATCCTGCTTGACGTGATGATGCCGGGCATGGATGGGTTTGAGGTTTGCCGCCGATTGAAGGCGCAAGACCGCACCCGCGATATTCCGGTGATCTTCATGACTTCGCTGAGCGCGACTGAAGACAAGGTGCAAGGGTTCGCCGTGGGAGGTGTGGATTACATCACCAAGCCCTTGCAAGTCGAGGAGACGCGGGCGCGGATCAAAACACATCTGGAGTTGCGTGCGTTGCGCCAGAAGTTGGAGAAGCAGAATGAAGCATTGCAACTGGAGGTTGCCGAGCGCAAACGGGCTCAAGAGTCTTTGCGCGAACATGTCGGGATCATTAACGAACTGAATGACCATCTGAAAATGCAGGCCGTTGAGTTGGAGGCTTCCCATGAACTCATTAAACAGACCGAGGCATGGTATTACGGCATCATCCGTTCTGCGCCGGACGGGATGGTGGTGGCCGATAATCTGGGTAATATTTCTCTGGTCAACGAGCATCTCGAAAAACTGTTTGGTTATGCGGAAGGCGAGTTGATCGGTCAGCCGATGGAGATGTTGTTGCCGCCCGATGTGCGGAAAGCCCATGTCGTCAAACGCGAGCGTTTTTTTGCGAGCGGTGCGCAGAGGCTTCCGGCGATGCTCAACAGTTTGCGTGCCTGCCGCAAGGATGGCAGCGAGTTTCCTGTGGAGGTAAGTTTGTCGCGTCTCTCCGATGCCGGGGATGTTTGTGCCGCGATACGCGACATCAGCGAGCGCAAGCGTATGGAGGATACGCTTGTTGCGCGTGAACAGGAATTGAGCACCTTATTGGAGAATGTTCCCGACACTATTGCCCGCTACAACCCTGATGTCCGTTGCATCTATGCCAATCCGGCTTTCGGTATGTTGGTCGAAGGCGGCGTTGCCGCATTGTTGGGCAAGATGCCGACGGAGTATCCGGGCGGACCGAATGCGGACATCTATGAAAAAAAAGTCCGTGAAGTGTTTGAGACCGGCGTGAGCACTGGCTTTGAACTGAGTTGGACGGATCGGAATGGCCGGAATATTTGCAGTTACATCCGTTTGATGGCGGAGCGCGATGCGGCGGATACCGTTGTCAGTGTACTGGCGGTGGGGCGCGATATCACCGAGCTGAATGAGCATCGCAAACGGGTTTACCAGATGGAGTTCTACGATACGCTGACTTCGTTGCCGAATCGCGTTTTATTCAAGGATCGTCTGCGCCAGATGCTGGCCGATGCCTCGTGGCACGGGCAACTGGCGGGGGTGATGATAGTCGGTCTGGATCGTTTCAAGGCGGTGAACGATAGCTTGGGGCATCCGGCGGGCGATGCTCTGTTGCGCGAGGCGGCGGCACGGCTCACGTATTGCGTGCGTGGCTACGACACGGTGGCGCGGCTGGGCGGAGACGAGTTCGCGATTCTGTTGCCGGAGGTGCGTGCTGGCGACGACATGGGCGTGGTCGCGAACAAAATCCTCGAATCGCTCAAGGAGTCCTTCTCGCTCGATGGTAATGATGTCTTCGTTACTTGCAGTATCGGCATCGCGGTGTATCCGGCGGATAGTGAAGCTGGGGATGAGTTGTTGATGATGGCCGATTCGGCGATGTACTTTGCCAAGCATTCCGGGCGTAATAATTTTCGTTTTTATTCAAAAAATCAGACGGACATTTCCCATGAGAAATTGAGGCTTGAAGGTGATTTGCATCATGGTTTTGGACGCGGCGAGCTGGAACTCTACTACCAGCCCAAGGTATGCTTGTCCAGCGGGGCGCTGATTGGTTCGGAGGCGCTGTTACGCTGGAATCATCCGGAACAGGGCTTGATCCCACCGGACAGGTTTATTTCTATCGCCGAGGATAACGGGATGATCGTGGCGATAGGCGAGTGGGTGTTGCGGGATGCGTGCCGTGTGGCGAGCGAGTGGAATGGTCACGGCAAATCCCTGCACCAGATCGCGATTAATCTGTCGGCGCGGCAGTTCCAGTCGGAGAATTTGGTGAATGCTGTGAGCAAGGCATTGGAAGAAACTGGCTGCCATCCTGAATGGATAGAGCTGGAGATCACCGAGAGTTTGCTGTTGGATGAGGACGGAGTGGTGATGGCTATGCTGGAGGAATTCCAGAAAATGGGGATCACTATTGCCATCGACGATTTCGGCACGGGCTACTCATCGCTGAGTTATCTCGCGCGTTACCCGATTGATACTTTGAAGATAGACCGTTCATTCACCAGCCGTGTGACCGAAGACGGGCATCATGCGGAGTTGGTGAAGGCGATTATCTCCATCGCGCACAGCCTGAACCAGAAAGTGGTGGCGGAAGGGGTGGAAACGCTGGAGCAGGCAGATGTTTTGCGCGCCTACGGTTGCCATATTGCGCAGGGATATTTGTATAGCAAACCGATAACGAAGGCAGCGTTTGCAGTGTTGCCGCAATCGTTTGCTCAGGAAGCGGTGGACGGATAAACAGCAAAAAACAGTTCCCTCTCCCGCAAGCGGGAGAGGGCTAGGGTGAGGGGCGTTGAGTTGAAACACGCTTGGAGTCAGTTCACCATCCCTCATCCCCAGCTTCTCCCGCTTGCGGGAGAAGGGAGTCAAATACACAGGAGATAAGTTGTATGGGTGATCTCGCGCTTAGCGATAAAGAATTCAAACAGTTCCAGACGATGATCTACGACATCGCGGGGATCAGTATGTCGTCGGCCAAAAAACCGCTGGTGAGCGGGCGGCTGGCGAAGCGGGTGAAGCATCACAACTTGAAAAGTTTCGACGAATATTTTCATCTGGTCATGAAGGATAGCGGTGCGGACGGCGAGTTGCAGATGGCGGTTGATCTGCTGACCACCAACGAGACGTATTTTTTCCGCGAGCCCAAGCATTTTGAATTCATGCGCGACAAGGTGTTGCCGGCGCGCAAGCCGGGCAAACCGTTCCGCTTGTGGAGCGCGGCGAGTTCTTCGGGCGAGGAGCCCTACAGCCTCGCGATGCTGCTGGCGGATGTGCTGGGCGAGTCGCCGTGGGAGATCGTCGCTTCTGACATCAGCTCGCGCATTCTGGAACGCGCGCGCAGCGGGCTGTACGCCATGGAACGCGCCGAAGACATTCCAAAACACTACCTCACGCGTTTCTGTCTGAAAGGAACCGGCACTCAGGACGGGAAGTTTTTGATCGCGAAGGAATTGCGCAACCGCGTGCAATACCGCCAGGTGAACCTGAACGAAACCTTGCCCAAGCTGGGCGAGTTCGACGTGATTTTTTTGCGCAATGTGATGATCTATTTCGACATGGAAACCAAACGTCAGGTAGTGGCGCGCATGCTGTCGCTGCTGGCGCCGGGCGGGCATCTCATCATCGGCCATTCGGAAAGCCTCAACGGCGTGACGGATACGCTCAAGGTGGTGATGCCGTCGGTGTATAGGAAGCCTTGAGATGATTAAGCCGCCGCACGTTATCGAGATATTTTTGCAGCCTGGCGACCTGTATTGCGGCGACCGCGACACGCGCATCCGCACGGTGCTGGGGTCGTGCGTGTCGCTGACGTTCTGGCATCCGGCTTTGCTGATGGGGGGAATGTGCCATTACATGCTGCCCAACCGTTCGTTGGAAAAACGCGGTATCAGGACGACGTCGCTGGACGGGCGTTATGCCGACGAGGCGGTGGAGTTGCTGACGCAAGAGATCGACGCGGTGGGCGTACCGCACCGCGAGTACGAGGTGAAGCTGTTCGGCGGCGGCAATATGTTTCCGGACCGAACTAATTCGGTGAGCAACGTGGGCATCAAAAATGTCGAGACCGCACGCAAGCTGGTGGTCAAGCACGGCTTTAATTGCGTGGCGGCGCATCTCGGCGGCGACGGGCACCGCAATGTGATTTTCGATGTATGGAGCGGGCATGTCTGGGTGAAGCACGCGGTTATCGCGCGGCAAGAGGGTGTCCCGCAAGAAACAAACAAGCCAATGAACGACAGGAGATTAGTGTGCGCCGTATTCGCGTGATGATTGTGGACGATTCGGCCGTGGTGCGCCAAGTGTTGATGGCTGAGCTGGAGAAAGACCCCGAAATTGAAGTGATAGGCACGGCCTCCGATCCCGTGTTCGCGCTGGAAAAAATGCTGAAAGACTGGCCGGATGTGATTACGCTGGATGTGGAAATGCCGCGCATGGACGGTATTACCTTCCTCAAAAAGCTCATGGCGGAACGCCCCACGCCCGTGGTGATCTGCTCGACGCTGACGGGCAAGGGCACGGAAACCAGTATGCAGGCCTTGGCTGCGGGCGCCGTGACCATCGTCACCAAACCGACGGTCGGCCTGAAGCAATATTTGCAGGATGCATCGGAGGACTTGGCGAATGCAATTAAAGCGGCGGCCAAAGCCAACGTAAGGCGGCTGGTGCCGGTGCATAACGAGCCGAAACTCACGGCGGATGCGATCTTGCCGCAGCACACGCACGCCATGGCGCAGACCACGGATACCGTGGTGGCGGTGGGCACTTCGACGGGTGGCACGCAGGCGCTGGAAGCCGTGCTGACGCGCCTGCCGCATGTGACGCCGGGGATTGTGATCGTACAGCACATGCCGGAAAAATTCACCGAGGCGTTTGCCAACCGCCTCGACAGCCTGTGCCAGATCGAAGTGCGCGAGGCCAAGAACGGCGACCGCGTGATGCCGGGGCGCGCGCTGATCGCGCCGGGAGGACGGCACATGCTGCTTCGCCGCAGCGGTGCGCAGTATCACGTGGAGATCATGGACGGCCCGCTGGTCAGCCGTCACCGGCCTTCGGTGGATGTGCTGTTCCGTTCGGTGGCGCAGTGCGCGGGAAAAAATGCGCTGGGCATCATCATGACGGGTATGGGCGATGACGGGGCGCGCGGATTGAAGGAGATGCGCGACGCCGGGGCGAAGACCGTGGGACAGGATGAGGCGACCTGTGTGGTGTACGGCATGCCGAAAGAGGCATTCAAGCTGGGCGCGGTGGAGCGGGTGATGCCGCTGCACGATATTGCGGGGGCGATGTTGGCGGTGATGCGCTGAGGTGGTTTAAACCCCGTCCAGCCTTTCCTTGACAAGGGGGCTGATGGATTTTGCAGGTTGTCAAAACGCAAGCAGTGTATGAAAAAATAATCACGCAATGAGATTGGACTAGCGTTTTATTCTGGCCAAAAATACCGTCACTTCATTTGCGGTCGCAGCCGTCCTGCTGCAAGTGCTTGCAGGAAGGATAAATCAATTCCCGGCGGTTTCCTGTGGTGATCAATCTGATTTGGTAAAATACGAGCTTGTGAGTTTATAAGCTTGTCATGGCAAGTTATTTCGGCAGGGGCATAAAATGAACAGGGCAATGCATTATTGATCCGGCGCAATTTATCCGGGAATCCACGCGCATTGAGCCATGCATATGGATTCTTGTGCTTCGACTCTCGGCGCGAACGGCGGTCGCGCTTAACTCGTGCCGGATCAATAAGCTATATGCAGCTTGAGACTCAACGCTGGCAGGAGGGGAAATGTGTATTGAGAAAATCATATGGGGCATCTGCAACGCGATGTTAATTTTTGCCTTGACCGGATGTCATGCGCCCCAGTTCGTAGCGGCTACACAAACTATTTCCCGCCCCATCGCCGCGACGATGATATCGCAGCAATTGATGATCAAGTTTAAGCCCAACACCATTTCGTGCGATCCGGCGGGAATCGCGCAGCTATCTTCGGCTAGCAAGTTGTCACTGGAATTAGTCCGTCCCATGTCGGGCGGCGCTTGTGTTATCAGGCAATGGGCCGGTAATGCGCATGATTTTTTGCGGGGGCAGGAGCGACTCGGGCAGCATCCAGACGTAGAATGGCTGGAGTTGGATGCCAAAAAGAAGGCGCTATGATGTTTCACTGAGTCATTATTGACTGTTGGAGTTTAGTAAATGTTTACAAGAGTTATCCGGACGTCGTTGTGCATAGGCATATTGCTCGCTACTGTTATTTCCGAGGTGGCGTTGGCTGCGGTGGCTAATCCGAACGCGCTTGCGCGCCAAGCGGGACGATACTTCACGCAGGCTGTAAGCGGCAGCGTCCCCCAGGAAGAGATGGTGTCGCAACTCATGGTCAAGCCGCGCTACCGCGCCGGAGATCAATTGAGAAGCGCGCTACGGGTGCGCGACGCCAGCGGGCTGGCGAAAACCTCCAAAGTGCCCATGTCCGTGGTGCGCCAGATGTCGGGGGGAGGGCATGTCATTCGCTTGGAAAAGCCAGTCACCCTGTCTGAAGCGCGCGTTATCGCGGCGCGGTTGATGCAGGATGACAGTGTGGAGTTGGCCGAGCCTGACCGGCTTAAACATCCTCTTTTCCTTATACCCAACGATCCGAGTTACACCGCCCGCCAATGGAATCTTTTTGTTCCGACCCCCCAGAATCTGGGCGGCGCTAACTTGCCCAATGCCTGGAGTATTAGTGCGGGTAGCAACACAGTCACCGTTGCCGTGTTGGACACGGGCTACCGCCCACATCAGGATTTTGGCGCGGTAATGCTGCCCGGCTATGATTTTATCTCGGATGTTCCGACCGCAAACGATGGCGATGGAAGGGATGCCGATGCCCAGGATCCCGGCGACTGGATTACGGGAGCAGAGAATATTGCGCTTACTTCCTCTTTTTATGCATGTGGTTCATTGGATTCCCGCAATCGACCGGTCAATAAGTTAACGCCCAGTTCATGGCATGGCACGCATGTGGCCGGGACTATTGCGGCGCAAATGAACAACGGCATCGGTATTGCCGGCATTTCACCCAATGTCCAGTTGCTTCCGGTCCGGGTGCTGGGCAAGTGCGGCGGCTATGATTCCGATATCATCGACGGTATGCGCTGGGCGGCGGGGCTGGCGGTAACGGGTGTGCCAAGCAATCCTCATCCGGCGCAGGTGCTCAATATGAGTTTGGGCGGCGGCGGCGGCCCATGTTCTGCCGCCTATCAAAGTGCGGTGACGGACATCGTCAAAGCGGGGAAGGTGATCGTGGTTGCAGCCGGCAATGATGGCGGTTCTACTATCGGCCCGCCTTCAAACTGCACCGGGGTCATCGCTGTGACCGCGAATGCGATTGATGGTGACAACGCCTGGTATGCCACCATCGGCCCGGGAACAACGATCAGCGCCCCCGGCGGCGACTGCGGGGGAATGGACGCCAATTGCATTACCGCGCACTATCCCGGCATATTTTCGCTTATCAATAGTGGCACAACCACACCTGTCGCCTCTCCCGGCGGTGATGCCTACATGGATTACTCGGGAACCAGTATGGCGACGCCGCATGTTGCTGCCGTCGCAGCGTTGATGTTATCGGTAAACCCGGCGCTCACCCCGGCACAAATATCGGCCTATTTGCAATCCTCCGCCCGCCCGCATCCGCCCGGCACCATCTGCACGCAAGCGGGAAATGCAGGTATGTGCGGAGCGGGCTTGTTGGATGCTTACCAGGCGCTGAGCGCAGTCAAACCTTCGGCGCTAAGTGCGCCTGTCGTTGTTTTGAATAGCATGCCCGCAGTCGTTGCGCCCGGCGACACCGTCACTATGTCGGGTGGTGCAACTACCGGAGCAGGGCGGAATATAGCGTCATATTTCTGGACTCGGCAAGCCGGCCCTTCCGCAATATCGATCAATAATGCCAATACGCCGAACGCCAGCTTTGTGGCATCGGTTGGCGGCACGTATACGTTCAAGCTGACGGTCACCGATAGTGGCGGGCAAACCGGCTCGGCAACCGCCGTGGTGGTGGTCAACTCTCCTCCCGTATTGAAGCCTGTACCTGCGCAAACAGTGGTGGCGGGGCAGGCGCTCAATTTTGCGGTCACTGCGACCGATGCGGATGGCGATACCCAGCTCATCTTTCATGCGGTGAATCTGCGCATCAACGCGACGCTTAGTGCCACGGGAAATTTTAGTTGGCCGAACGCTACTCCGCCCGGTAATTACACCCTGGTCTATTACGCCAGCGATCAATACAACTCCAACAGCATGCAAGGCACGGTGAACATCACGGTGACGGCAGCCCCCGCAGTGACATCCCCTTTTTCGGCGGGCGGGAAAGGGGGCGGCGGCAGTCTGGATGCTGCGATGCTGGCCATACTGGCTTTGTTCGCAATCGGGCTGAGGTTGCGCCGTGGTTACTGGAGCAAGTAAACGATGGCGGCCACCTCACAACTTGCCGTCACCCGCCCCATTTATGCCAAATGGGGTTTCTGTCTGGTGCTGGTTTTTATCGCGTTAATGCTGGCTTGCTGGACAGATGGGGGGGCGCGCTTGTGTTACGACAGATATGCGCTGGGGGTCGGGGAGATTTGGCGCGCGGTGACCGCGCATCTGGTGCATTTGAGCCTGCCGCACTTGCTCCTTAATCTGCTGGGGCTGTTTCTGATCTGCGAATTTCAATGGGGTGGTTTGCCAATTCGTCACGGCATAGGCTTGCTGGTTTTCTCCGCAGTGCTGATCGACTTCTGCTTGTGGTGGCTGCAACCGGAGTTGGTTTGGTATGTAGGGATGTCGGGCATCTTGCATGGCTTGTGGGCGGGCTGTGCGTTATACGGTTTGCAGCACACAGTCTTGCCGCAATCGCGTTTCGTATATTTTACCGGGGCAATATTGCTGATTGCAAAATTGTTCGGGGAATTTTACTTTGGCCCTTCTGAAAACACCGCGAGCTTGATAGGCGGCAATGTGGTGACGGCGTCTCACCTGTATGGCGCCCTGGCAGGGTGGGGCTATGCTCTAACATTGGGTTTTATGGAGGCCAAGAGGGTGGTCAATACAAAATCCGAGTCAGATTTACACGGAATTTCGACGTTTACTCCATAGCCGGAGATGTTGTTTGCTAGAGGCCGGGATATTTCATTTGTTCTCCGCGCGATGTGCGAATTAACTTGAGCAGACTACCCATTCGAGGGTAAAATGCCGCACTTTTTTATTGGAGAGGAAGTATAAATGGCTATTACCACGGCACAAAAATCGCAAATCGTGGCTGATTATCAGCGCGCAAAGGGCGACACCGGTTCCCCTGAAGTACAAGTAGCATTGGTCACTGCACGCATTAATTATCTGACAGAGCACTTCAAAGAACATAACAAGGATCATCACTCCCGTCGCGGCTTGTTGCGTTTGGTCAGCCGCCGCCGCAAGTTGCTCGACTACCTGAAGAGCAAGAATGAAGGCGGTTATCGCGAATTGATCAAGCGCCTAGATTTGCGCAAGTAACAAGACAGCGGGTCGCATTTGCGGCCCGTGTCATTTCGATTGTGTTGTATTCACCCCGGCGTAGTTGCGCCAGTCATTCCTAAAGAGGTCTACCTTGAGTCACTATAAAAAAACGATTAGTTACGGCAATCACCAACTGACAATAGAAACAGGCGAAATAGCGCGCCAAGCTACAGGCGCGGTCATGGTGAGTCTGGATGACACTGTGGTATTGGTTACGGTTGTCGGCCTGAAGAACGCAAAACCGGAACAGGATTTTTTTCCGCTGACCGTTGACTATCAAGAGCGCACTTATGCCGCGGGTAAGATACCCGGTGGATTCTTCAAGCGTGAAGGCCGCCCAAGCGAGAAGGAAATTCTGACTTCGCGTCTGATCGACCGTCCGTTGCGTCCGCTGTTCCCGGAAGGCTTTTACAACGAAGTGCAAATCGTGGCGACCGTGATGTCGTCCGATAGCCAAATCGACTCTGACATCCCTTCGATGATAGGCGCATCCGCAGCCTTGGCTTTGTCCGGCATTCCTTTCGACGGCCCTATCGGCGCTGCGCGCGTGGGTTATGCCAACGGTCAGTACCTGTTGAACCCGACTGCAGACGAACTCAAAACATCGCAGATGGATCTGGTTGTTGCGGGCACCGCGCAAGCCGTGCTGATGGTTGAATCCGAAGCGCAGGAGCTTTCCGAAGAAGTGATGCTGGGCGCGGTGGTGTTCGGCCATGAACAAATGCAGGCCGTTATCAATGCCATCAATGAAATGGCCGATGCCGTCGGCAAAGATGCGTGGGACTGGGAAGCTGCTCCTAAGGATGCCGCGTTGATTGCCAAGCTGGATGAATTGGCCGAGCAAGAGCTGAAAGCCGCTTACGCTGTCCGCCAGAAACAGGCGCGCACAGCGCAGGTGGACGGTATCCGCAACCGTGTGTTTGAAGCGCTGGCAGCGCAGTTCCCCGATGCATCGAAGAATCTGCTGAATGAACTGTTCGGCGCGCTGGAAGCGAAGATCGTGCGCGGCCAGATTCTCAATGGCGAGCCACGCATCGACGGGCGCGATACACGCACCGTGCGTCCTATCACTATCCGCACCGGTGTATTGCCGCGCACCCACGGTTCGGCATTGTTTACCCGTGGCGAGACACAAGGTCTGGTTGTCGCCACGCTGGGCAGTATGCGCGATTCGCAAATCATCGATGCGTTGCAGGGAGAGTACTCTGACCGCTTCATGCTGCATTACAACTTCCCTCCGTACTCAACCGGAGAAACTGGTCGTGTAGGCACGCCCAAGCGTCGCGAAATTGGTCACGGTCGTTTGGCCAAGCGCGCGCTGGTTGCGGTGCTGCCCAGCGAAGCAGAATTCGGCTACGCCATGCGCGTTGTTTCCGAAATTACCGAATCCAACGGTTCCAGCTCGATGGCTTCCGTCTGCGGCGGCTGTCTGTCGTTGATGGATGCGGGCGTGCCGCTCAAGACCCACGTTGCGGGTATTGCGATGGGACTGATCAAGGACGGCAACCGTTTCGCCGTGCTGACCGACATCCTGGGGGACGAAGATCACTTGGGCGATATGGACTTCAAGGTGGCCGGTTCCGAGCAAGGCATCACTGCTTTGCAGATGGACATCAAGATCAACGGCATCACCAAAGAGATCATGAAAGTCGCATTGAGCCAGGCTCGTGAAGGCCGTGTGCATATTCTCGGCCTCATGAAGCAAGCCATGCCGACCGTGCGTCCCGAAGTTTCTGAGCATGCTCCGCGCATGATCAAGATGAAGATCAACCCGGAAAAGATTCGCGATGTGATCGGCAAGGGCGGCGCAGTGATACGCGCGCTGACCGAAGAAACCGGCACCACCATCGACATCGACGACGAAGGCAATATCACCATTTCCTGCGTGAGCGGCGAGGCTGGCGAGTTGGCCAAGAAGCGTATCGGAGACATCGTGGCCGAAGTCGAAGTGGGCAAGGTCTACGAAGGCCCGGTGGTCAAGCTGCTGGACTTTGGCGCTATCGTCAACATCCTGCCGGGCAAAGACGGGCTGTTGCACATCTCGCAAATCTCCAATGAGCGCATTGCGAGTGTGTCGGATCATCTGAAAGAGGGACAGATGGTCAAGGTGAAAGTGCTGGAAGCGGATGAAAAAGGGCGTATGCGTTTGAGCATGAAAGCGCTGCTACCTCAGGAAGAGGCGGCGACAACTCCGGTGGCTGAATAATTCGTGAGGTGAGGCTGGAATAAAAAAGCCCCGCTTTGCGGGGCTTTTTTTATGGCTTACGCCTTGGTGTTGACGATAGTGCCGACAGTTTGACCGCTCGTGTTGACGGTGGCTGCAGCGCGCTCTGCTGGAGGCGGCGGTGGGGTTTTGCTTTTATCTTCGCGGACGGTTTCAGCTCTCTTTTCTGACACCGGCTGCGCTTGAGCCTGCGGTTGAACGGAGGGGGAGTTGTAGCTGCCAGGGGAAACGGAACTGATCATGATAATGACTCCTTTTAAAGATACCAGCCGATGGGCTGAGCAAACACGGAAAGCTATGCTCGCTGGTTACGGTACAATTCTGCACTCTATTCTGAACGATTTCAAATGAATTTTTGTAATCGCAAATATTTTTTTTATGCCCAAATTATCACTGGCTCACAGCCTGATCGAGACACTTCCTGCCGGGCTTCCCGGGCTTTTCAATCCATGGAAAGACCAATGTCCGCATGATGCAGCCGGGAATGGCCCGGTCGAAAAACTGGAGCGCTTGTCGCTACACTTGGACTGCGCACCCGAATTCATTCTGGCCGGAGAAGCGCCCGGCTATCAGGGCTGCCGTTATAGCGGCATAGCCTTTACCAGCGAACGCCTGCTGGGCGAGGGCGCTATTCCGCGCATTCCTGCGCTGGCAGGCAGGCTATCAATCAGGCGATTACCTTTCTCCGAGCCGTCTGCCACCATAGTCTGGAAAACGCTTTACCGCCTGGGGATAGCGGAGCGCACTATTCTGTGGAATGCGATGCAGTTACACCCCTATCGTACAGATAATCTGTGGTCGAACCGAACCCCGTCTCCGTCCGAGATAAGGCTTGGCGAACCCGCTTTGCGGCTATTAATCGAAGCGTTTCCATCCGCCAAAATTATCGCAGTCGGAAAAAAATCGGAAGGGTTGCTACGGGAAATGGCGATTCCAATTGCGGGCTCGGTGCGGCATCCCGCCAACGGGGGCGCAAGCGATTTTGCGGCGGGCTTAAAAAATATGATGTGATTGAGCCTCTATATAACCCACATCCTTTGCATCATTAAATGATCTCTACCTATCTTGAATCAGCCTGTTTTTGACTCCAAGTCGTTTGTCGCTTCGCTGCCCTTGCAGCCCGGCGTGTATCGCATGCTGGACGAAGCCGGGCAGGTGCTGTACGTTGGCAAGGCCAATCAGCTCAAGAAGCGCGTCGGCTCGTATTTCCAGATCAGCAATCTGTCGCCGCGCATCCGCCTGATGGTGTCGCATATCGCGCGTATCGAAATCACGGTGACGCGCTCCGAAGCCGAAGCGCTGCTGCTGGAAAACAATCTCATCAAAACGTTGAAGCCGCGTTACAACATTCTGTTCCGCGACGACAAGTCTTACCCCTATATCGTGTTTACCGGCGGCCCTTCGCCGCGCCTGACTTACTATCGCGGTGCGACCGACAAGCGCCATCAATACTTCGGCCCCTATCCCAACGCGCAGGCCGCAAAGGACAGTATCAATCTGCTGCAAAAGGTGTTCAAGCTGCGCACTTGCGAGGAGGGCGTGTTCAATAACCGCACGCGGCCATGTTTGTTGCACCAGATACACCGTTGCAGCGCGCCGTGCGTAGGTTTCATTAGCGCCGAGGACTACGCCACGGATGTGCGCAACGCCGGGCTGTTGTTACAGGGGAAATTCGACGAGGTCGAAAATCGTTTGCGCGCGGCGATGGAGCGGGCTTCCGAGGCTATGCAGTATGAACATGCTGCCGCATTGCGCGACCAGTTGCGGGCACTGCATACGGTGCAGCAAAAGCAATTTGTAGAGAGCGGGCGCGATACCGATGCCGACATCGTTGCGGTGGTCGAGGCGGAAGGCGCGCTGTGCCTCAATCTGGCTGTGGTGCGTGGCGGGCGGCATTTGGGCGACAAGCCTTTCTTTCCGCAAGACGTGCAGAGGCAGGATAGTGTCGAGGTGCTGGAGGCATTTCTCGCGCAGCATTATCTGGAGAGCAGTGTTCCGCCGCTGATTATCACCAGCATCGAAGTGACCGATGAAGCGCTGGAACAGCTATTGACCGAGCAGGCCGGGCGCAAGGTGCAGATACGTCATAGCGTGACGGGCGAGCGGCGACAATGGTTGGAAATGGCGCAGGCCAACGCACTGTTGGCCTTGCAGCGACAGGCGGGATTGCAAGCCGGGCAGACCTTGCGTTTGGACGCGCTGCGCACAACGCTGTCGCTTCCCGACTTGAAGCGCATCGAATGTTTTGATATCAGCCACACCATGGGCGAAGCCACGGTCGCATCGTGCGTGGTGTATGACGAACTGTCCATCCGTCCGCAGGAGTACCGGCGCTACAACATCAGCGGCATTACTCCCGGTGACGACTATGCGGCCATGCGTCAGGCCCTGCTGCGGCGCTACCAAAAGTTGCAAACAGGCGAGGGCAAGCGCCCCGATTTGATCCTGATAGACGGCGGAGCAGGGCAGCTGGGCATGGCGGTGGAGGTGATGGCAGAACTCGGACTCGACATCGCTCTGGTTGGCGTTGCCAAAGGCGTGGAGCGCAAAGCGGGCATGGAACAATTAATGCGCCCCGGTGTGGAAAAATCGTTACAATTGCCGCCCGACAGTCCCGCCCTGCATTTGATCCAGCAAGTACGCGATGAGGCTCACCGCTTCGCCATTACCGGCCACCGGGCGCGACGCGGTAAAGCGCGCACCACTTCATCGCTGGAGGATATTGAGGGGGTGGGCGATAAGCGTCGCCGCAATCTGCTCACTCACTTCGGTGGACTGAAGGGCGTGCAACAGGCCAGCATTGAAGAACTTGCGCGAGTGGAAGGAATTAGTCCCCCGCTCGCAGAAAAAATTTACCGACACTTACACTAAAGATGCCGCTCAATATTCCCAATCTGCTGACTTGGTTCAGAATACTGATGATTCCCGTATTCATCACCGTGTGCTATCTTTCGGAAGAAACAATAAGCATACACAACAAGCACTTGGTCAGTACGCTCATCTTTGCTTCGGCCGCGATTACAGACTGGTTTGATGGGTATCTGGCGCGGTATCTTAAGCAAACTTCGGCATTTGGCGCATTTTTAGACCCCGTGGCCGATAAGCTTATGGTGACTGCGGCGTTGATCGTACTGGTGAAATTCGGCTATGTTGATGCTGTCATCGCTTTTATCATCATTGGCCGTGAAATTACAATCTCGGCTTTGCGCGAATGGATGGCGCAGATAGGCAGCAGCAAAAATGTGGCGGTTTCAATGCTGGGTAAAGTCAAAACCACTTTTCAGATGATTGCGATTTTGTTGTTGTTATACCAGGAGCCCGTGCTGTCTTTTTCATCGCGGCAATTGGGAACGCTGCTGATCTATCTTGCTGCCTTGCTTACCTTGTGGTCTATGGTTTATTACCTCATGTTGGCCATGCCGCAAATATTAAAAAAATCTCAAGAACATAATTGATTTTTTTATGCGTCATCTGTATAGTGCCGCCTCTTCGGGGTGTAGCGTAGCCTGGTAGCGCGCCTGCTTTGGGAGCAGGATGTCGGGAGTTCGAATCTCTCCACCCCGACCATATAATCAAAAAATTGCATGGTCGCCTTTTCCGAATAATCTGTTCCTCTTGCCGGTGTGGAAAGCTGATTTAGAATCAGCTTGTTGATCGTGTTTTTAGCGCTTGGGCAGGTGCATAAATCCCGATTCCCCGCATTGTTGATTGCTTCCTATGAGCAGGAGGCTTCTTCTGTACTCTGGTAAATTCCAGCTTCTTCGCGCCACACGCCGTTCTAACTCGAATATCTTTATTAACTGTCAGTCGTCTGCGCTCGACCGAAAATTGTACGGTTTACAGTGTGCTATCGGAAAGTGAAAAATTGTTATAATACGGAAATGTGGTTAAAATTTTGAATGCGGATACACTCTGGATTGTCCATTTGCTATATTCCCCTTGTGGGGGGGCTTATGGCTTTTCCGGATTTTAAAGTGGCAGTTTTAGTTGCTTAATCCTTCGCTTGAGTCTGCTTGCTATTGTTGTAGGTGAAGCGGGGGGAGTTTGGTGAATTTTGCTACTTCATCGGAGTGGTGATTTGTGTAACTGTCCGTTTTGGAAAAGAGAGCCGTGTTGGTTGCTCACTTGCTATGCATGTGATCCGCTTTAAGGCTGGCTGAGTAATCGTCGAATGGTTTGTAATCCTCACATTAACCATGTTGCGGGCATTTTACCCAGCGATGAGATTTTTATGTACGTCATTCGGATATCAATGAGAGACATCCGTGCAGGATGAATGCTCAGGTATGCTGAAGTTAATTGATTTTATTTGTTTGGCACTTTGCGGGGAAATGTAATGAATTATTTGGAAGAAAATTTGGACTACTTTGCCAAGCAGCATTGTTCAATTCAATGGAGTGCATTCTTGGCGGCTTTTGCTAGCGAATTAGGCGCGCAAATTCCGGCCAATGAGTTGCGCGTTTTGATGGCGCGCCTTGGTAACTTTATGGCGCAGAATTTGCCCACCCCCGCGGGTAACACAATTGCTGAACTGGAGGCTTCCATCAATTCCATTTGGTTTGATATAAATTGGGGATGGGTGCACCTGATCGAGAAAAATGACGGATTGTTTATTGAGCACCATGCCGCACCGCTCCAAAGCGCATTTGGTGAAAATGCGCTGGCATGGTCTCCCGCTATTCTGGAGGGGGTTTATGCTCACTGGTTCTCCGTTATCAGCGCCGGTTCTGCATTGCGGCTTACTCAGGCAGAACCCGCTGAGCCCAATAAGCTGTTGCTGGTATTTCGTTTTGGCAGAACAGTGTGAGTTTGGGGCGGAAAATTACGCGTGGATAATGGGTTATGGAAAAAACACCTAATGTTGATATTAAAAATCTTTTTCGCGAATTTGCGGGTGAGCCAGAGACTTACCATGAAATAAAACAAAAATATGCGGAAGAGAAGGCGCTGCAAAATTGGCCTATCGTTAACGCCATGAAGAACGAGATGAAGGATGCTCCCAAACTCAGGGCGACTGCGCTAAGCAGCGCGCCCTCAACAGCGGGGCGCAAGGTTTCAGGTGTCAGCCCATCTGTAGCGCAGCACAGCGCTGTCGGGCTGCACAGTGCTGCTGTTGATCCCATTGGAGAGATGCGCGCCGCCCCCCCCTCCTCAGTTCAACCTGCCGGCTCATTAGGTGCTTTGTTTAGCGCGTTGGAAGCGCCCAGACATTCACCGCCAAAGAACTTACAAACGCAAGCCGGACATGCGCCGAACAATGTTTTGCCTATTCAAGCCAGTCAAAATTCGCTTCATGAAACATTCTCACGCTTGCTCGGCACGCCACAATCCGAGACCGTATGTTTGCCGCAAAATTCTTTGCGGAGTATGCTGGAACGACTAAAAAAATAATGACCGTAATAGCTGTTATTTCCCCAAAGGGGGGGGTGGGTAAAACTACCGTGACTACTAATTTGGCTTGCGCCTTGGCCGCTAGCGGGCGCAGCTGCAGGCTGATTGATCTCGACCCTCAAAACGCATTGCGCGTGCATTTCGGGGCGGATTTAAGTGCCACAATAGGGCTGGTTCATCAAACGCTGAAACAAAATAATTGGCAGGCTGCTGAGTATGACAGCGCTTATGGCGTCAGTTTCATACCCTTTGGCAAGGCGTCAGAAATTGAGCGGATCATGTTCGAGTCCGCTCTCGCAGAAACCCCCAATTTGTTGGCAGACAATCTCGCCATATTGGAGCATGGGGCGGATACCATCACAATTTTGGATACCCCGCCTGGGCCGTCAGTATATGTGCAGCAGGCGCTTTCAGTTGCGCAACTAATCTTGGTGGTGATGATCCCGGATGCGGGTTCGTACGCAACCCTGGGCGCCATCGAAGAGTTGCTTGATTACTATTGCGCCGACCGGGCTGATTTTTATGGTTCCTACTATGTGTTGAACCAATTCGATGCGGCACTCCCCCTTAAGCGTGATATTCAAACCGTCATGCAAAATATGCTGGGCGAACGTTTGGCACCTAATAGCATTCATCGCGATGAGTCCTTGAGCGAAGCACTTGCGTTTCAGCAACCGGCCTTGCAGTATGCGCCTCATAGTCAGGCGGTTGCCGATCTGGCATTGCTATCGGTTTGGCTGCAAAAGAAAATAGATGGATTGCCTTGCGGCGCATCTTCAACTTGAGGATAGCCCTTGCATTCCGCAAAAATCACCGCTGCCGACAAGAGCAAATCGATACTCAAGCTTGCTAGTTTGCTGATGTTGAAAAAATATGCTTTGGCGGTGTTTGAGTGGGGCGGGTGGGAGCATCGTTATTGGCGATTTGCAGCTTTGGCTGTGGCCGCAATATTTTTTACGATCACGGTTACCGTACCCCTGACGCTGGAATGGCAGGTTATTTACGGTGGCCTGGTTTTTGGTCTGAGCATGCTGTTGCGCCGTCACACCGGCATGTTGTTCACGCTGATCATGATCGCATTTTCCATAAATATATCCAGCCGATATTTGTATTGGCGTTTTACTGAAACGCTGGGACTTGACAGCTGGTTGGATGGCATTTTCAGCGTTACTTTGATAATGGCTGAACTTTATGCCTGGATAGTGTTGTTGTTCGGTTACGCACAGACGATTTGGCCGCTTAAACGCAAGCCGGAACCTCTTGTTCAAGATAGTTCACTGTGGCCTACGGTGGATATTTATATCCCCACATACAATGAGTCTCTCAAAATTGTGCGCCCGTCTGTCTTGGCGGCACTGTCAATAGATTGGCCTCGCGAAAAGATAAAAATTTATATTCTCGATGATGGTCGCCGCGATGAGTTTAAAGAATTTGCCGAAAGTGTCGGCGTCGGTTATCTGACACGAGCAGACAATTTCCATGCCAAGGCAGGAAACATCAATGCGGCGCTGTCTAAGACCCAAGGTGAGTTCATCGCTATATTTGATTGCGACCATATCGCGGCGCGATCTTTCCTGCAGTTGACCATGGGGTGGTTCGCACGCGACCCCAAGCTGGCAATGATACAAACCCCGCATCATTTTTTATCGCCCGATCCTTTTGAGCGCAATCTCGGCACGTTTCGTCGCGTGCCCAATGAAGGCGAATTGTTTTATGGGCTGATCCAGGATGGCAACGATTTTTGGAATGCCGCTTTTTTTTGTGGTTCCTGCGCAATTTTGAAGCGTTCGGCATTGGAAAAAATTGGCGGCATGGCAATTGAGACCGTGACTGAAGATGCTCACACGGCATTAAAAATGCATAGGCAGGGTTATACGACTGCCTACCTTTCCATTCCGCAAGCAGCAGGATTGGCAACTGAGAGTTTATCCTTGCATGTCGGGCAGCGCATACGCTGGGCGCGGGGGATGGCGCAAATTTTCCGGTCGGACAACCCCTTTTTGGGCAAGGGGCTTAATTTGATGCAGCGGATATGCTATTCAAATGCCATGCTGCATTTTTTTTATGGATTGCCGCGGATGGTTTTTCTGCTCTCGCCGCTGAGTTATTTATTCTTTCAGGCGCATATTATTCAGGCGCCGGCGCTCGCCATTGCTGCTTACGCCTTTCCCCATTTGATAATGGCCAATTTGACAAACTCGCGCATACAGGGCGCGCACCGCCATTCTTTCTGGGCGGAAGTCTATGAGACAACACTTGCCTGGTACATTTTCTTGCCCACCGTGACCGCGCTAATTAATCCCAAACTGGGGAAGTTCAACGTGACAGCCAAAGGGGGAAAGGTTGAAAAGGAGTTTTTCGACTGGAAGATAGGCGCGCCATACCTCATTATGCTGTCCCTCAATGTCGCGGGGTTGATGTTGGGGGTGGTGCGCCTGTTCTGGTGGAACACCTTCGAGCAGCAGACCGTTATCCTGAATCTGGTTTGGACGGTATACAACCTCGTGATCCTGGGGGCCGCCGTGGCGGTCGCCACAGAATCCAAACAAGTGCGTTCGAGCCATCGCGTTAGCTATAAGCAAAAAGCCATACTCAAACTGGGCAATGGCCGTAGCATAGCTTGCGCTACCGTAGATTATTCCGAGGGCGGTCTGGGGCTGCTCATGCCTGCACCTGATTTGGCTGAACTGCACAGTAATGTTACTGTTTCGCTGTTTTTGGGGGAGCGGGAATTCATGTTTCCTGCACGCGTAGTATTTGCCAAAAGAAGTGAAATCGGAATTGAATTCGGCGAGCTTGATTTGCAGAAGCAAATAGATCTGGTGCAATGCACCTTGGCGCGTGCCGATGCATGGCTGGAAGGCAAGAGCAGCCATGATTACGACCGTCCGACAGAGGGGTTGAAAGAAATTCTACTTCATGGCACTAGAGGTTTCAGGCAATTAAGACGTCACATAGCCACAAGTGCGCAGGACTTTTATCTGGGTGAGATAAAAAATAAATTGCCGCATGGTGTGATTTATCAAAAAATTTTTGCTACGAAATTGTTTGTATCAGTTTCGAATGAAATTTCGTCGGGTAGGCTAAGGTGGGTGTCGCGCTTTGGGCGGGCATTGTTGCTCAGGCCGAGCAGTTCGGAGAAGAAGAGCTAAAATTGGTTTGAAAACGTCGCTTGTGCTGCCAATTGCCGGGCAGTTTCAGGTTGTACAAGAATTTTTTAAATGGATGAATTACTTACGAGTTAATTATGACCGAAACGCACAACAATTCTGGATTAAAGAGTTCCGGCAGTCATAGCTCTTTGCGTATGACGCTGTTAAGCCTGGCTTGCATTACCTTCAACGCCAATGTGGCTTATGCAGCCCAGCTCCCCCAGCCAGCCACGAACGATGTCGCTGTTGCCGCACCGGTGTCTCCGGGGAATGAAACTTCAGCTGAGTTCAGCCACTACTCGTTGACGCTTGAGCAATTGGGAGCGTTACAACCTATTGAATTGCGCAGCGTTGATGGGCGGCGAACTTTGTCATTCTCGATGCGCAATGACGAGGTTATAACAGCAGCAAAATTGAGTTTGATGTATGGCTGGTCGCCGGCATTAATTCCTGAGCTGTCGCATCTCAAGATTATGTTGAATGACGAGTTAATGACTTCATTGCCCCTTCCGCGGGAAAAGAATGATTCTCATGCGAGCGAAGTACAACTGGATCCTAGTTTGCTAATCGATTTTAATCGCTTGACTCTTGGACTGATTGCCCACTATACAAGGGATTGCGAAGATCCGATGCATTCGACGCTATGGGCGAATGTCAGCAATCAAAGCAAACTCGATCTTACCGTCCGGCACTTGAGATTGCCGAACGATCTAGGGCTTCTTCCGGCCCCGTTTTTTGACCGCCTCGATATTCGCAAGCTGAAGCTGCCTTTTGTTTTTTTTGCTCAACCTAACAATGAGGTGCTGCATGCTGCGGGCGTCGTGGCGTCCTGGTTCGGCAGCCTGTCCGGCTATCGCGGCGCAGAGTTCCCGGTCGTGATCAACACCTTGCCCGTAGGCAACGGCGTGGTCGTTGCCCTGGGGGCACCGCCCGAAGGATTGGGCCTTCCCGCCATCACTGGGGCAAGTCTCGCCGTGGTGACCAACCCCCGCAACCCCAATGCCAAGCTGTTGCTGATTATGGGGCGCGATGCAAACGAGTTGGGGCTTGCTGCGCGAGCCTTGGCCTTGGGCAGGCCGACTCTCACCGGGAGCTACGTCAACGTCACGCAGTTGCAGGACATTCCTGCGCGCAAGCCTTACGATGCGCCCAACTGGATTCCCACCGACCGCCCGGTTCACTTCAGCGAATTATCCAGACCCCATGAGTTGCAGGTGGAAGGATTTACGCCGGACTCGGTCAGAGTTAATTTTAACGTTCCACCCGATATTTTTTCATGGCGTAGCAAGGGTGTGCCACTGGAATTGCATTATCGTTATACCGAGCGCCCGGTGGCTGATAAATCAACATTGAATGTCCATATCAACGATCTTCTGGTTAAATCGTTGCCGTTGGACAGCGTGCCGGGCAAGCTGGAAAAAGTTGGGGAAGCGTTGTTGCCCGAGAATGGCAGGGTAGGCAGCAAGGAGCTTATGCTGATTCCACACGACAAGATTTATGGGCAGAACCAGTTGCAACTGCGCTATTTCTTCGACTACACCAAACAGGGGTCATGCAAAGACGTTTATCTTTACAACGAACGGGGGGCGGTCGATGCGGATTCGACTATCGATTTCTCGTCGTTCCCGCATTACACGGCGCTGCCCAACCTGAGCTTTTTTGCCAACGACGGCTTCCCCTTTACGCGCATGGCCGACTTGTCTGAAACCGCCGTAGTCATGCCGGACAATGCCGCGCCAGCCGATCTGGAAACCTACCTGATGTTGATGGGGCGCATGGGCAAGATGACCGGCTATCCCGCAATCCGGCACGTGCTTGTCTCTGCCGCCAATGTTGATGCCAATGCTGACAAGGATATGATAGTGATAGGAACTGTCGGCAATCAACCGTTGTTGGCGCGGTGGGCGGATCAAATGCATCCGCTATTGGAAAATGGCTCACACAAGCTCAAACTGCCCAGCCCTTTCCAGCGTTTGATGTCCCGTTGGGAAAATGAGGATCTGGAAGATGCAATGCATCGCGCCGGCGATCTGCTCACTAAGGGCGAAGGGGGGCTGGGCGCGCTGGTCGCATTTGAGTCGCCTCTGAAAAAAGGGCGTAGCGTGGTGGTGCTTAGCGGGGATAGTGCTGACCAGATATCTGCACTAGCTGCCTCCATGTTTGATCCGAAAACGACGGAGCGTTTCCATGGCGATCTGGTGTTGCAGAGTGGGACACGCATCGAAGGCTTCCAAATGGGGCCTACCTATTACGTTGGCAAGCTGCCTTGGTGGACAGCGCTACACTGGTACTTATCCAAACAGCCGTTGTTGTTGTTTGTCTTGGCCGGATTGGCGGCATTGTTACTGGCGGCGGTAGTTTTCCGTTTGTTGCGCAAGCTTGCTGCCCAGCGATTGTTGAGGAAATAATGGATGCACATCCGCTTATAGAAGCGGGGTGTATTCTGTTGTCAGTGGCATGCGTCGCTCATTGGTCTATGTAATGGCAACGAAGTTGGAGGCTAGAGTAGGCATTCAGCATTGACCTAAATCAGAAACAGCCCGACGGGCGTGGGCTGACCGATGAGTGTAGGGCGTACAGTAATCGAAATGAAAAGCTGATCCCTTTTTTCCATAGTCGCCAATGATCGCAAGATATTTGCCCGAACGTTGCCGTGGATAAATGAAAAATATTTTTACGATATGAACCACTTGCTTGCTTGCTGCGAGGTCAGTCCGATATTGCTTGCGGAAGCACAAGCCGACTTGTCTTCCGGTGGTGAGTCGCCGATTTTGCCGGTAGCGTTGCGGTCGGGAGAACGTTCTGTTTTTCGCCTTGCAAGAACTGCTTGTCGTGCCGTGGAAGATTGCATATCCAGAAATAAAATAGCCGGGTTTGAATTATTTTTCAAACTGCCAATATTTTTGTGCGTGCTTGGAGTCGGCAATTCCTACTCCCAAACGAATTCAGAATTGCTGCTTAAGTTGGAGAAGAGAGACCTGGGCGTTGCGACGGTTTGCCCAAATCACGCAAAAGCAGACACTCCTGTGCTTGCTCAAGCTCCCCCCTCGGACATTATCGCCCCGCCCTTAAGGTCATCAAGGCAAGAGATGCTGGATCGTGCGAAATACTGGGAAAATAATGGTCGCAGCGATTTTGCCGCGAAAATAAGAAATCAACTAAAACTGACGGAACAGAAAAATGCGGTTGCGGAATTGGGCAATGATGCGTCGGCTTGTAGCAATTCCTTTGCCATCACAGAACATTCCGCTGCGACGATGCGAATAACGTTAAAAAGCGCTATTGCCTTGCAGAGTCAGTCCGAGACGCCAGAAAACACTCCGGTCGCGGCAGGCGGCGTCAAACAACCAAGACAGGAGCAGTTGGATCGCGCGAAATATTGGGAAAATCGTGGCCGTAGCGACTTGGTTGAAAAAATACACAATCAATTAAAACTGGCGGAGCCGAAAAATAGCGATGTAGCATTGGGAAGAGAGGCCGCAGTGGGCAACATCGCAGTTGCAGTCACGGCGCATTCAGATTCGCAGGAACGAGCAAGGGTGAAAAATTCTATTAACTTGCAGAGTCAGTCCGGTATACCGGAGAACGCCCCGGTATTGGCTGGCGGTGTCGGGCAATCAAAGTCGGAGCAACTGGATCGCGCGAAATATTGGGAAAGTCGTGGCCGTAGCGACTTGGCCGAAAAAATACACAATCAATTAACATTGGCGCAGATAAAAGATGCCGGTGTGGCATCGGGGAGAAATGCGACCGTGGGCAACAGCGCTGCTGCAATCACGGCGCATTCGGGTTCGACGGGAAAAGATTTTATTGCCTCGAAAAGTTTTCCTTCCTTATCAGAAAATGCCCCCCCACTGGCGCCCAACCTCAAGCCATCAAGGCTGGAGTTGGACGATCGCGCGCGCTACTGGGAGGTGCACGGGCGAAATGACTTGGCAAATCAGATCAGACAAAAAATACAGGCGCTCACCTCACCCGGCGCAGCAACTGCACCACTGCGCAAGAGTGGCGAAATTGTTCAGGCGCAGCCGTTGCGCCCTGGAAAAAATCAGGATAATCAGAATGACGCCAGCTCAGCGCGGGCAGGTGAGCTGCTGAACAATACGCAGAATATGGATACCCGGTTGGATCGCGCGCAAATTTATCGAAGCGCGGGGGAGTTTGCAAAAGCGCGGGCTCAGATAGAGAGCGTCCTGTCAGTCAGCCCGGATTTGCCTGACGCCTTATACGCCAGTGCCCAATTGTATGCAGAGCAAGGCCTCTGGATGGAAACGTTGTATACGCTGGACAGAGTTTTACCTGTCTCACGTACACCTGATATGATCAGTCTGCAAAAAACAGCTTGGGCTCACGTCCAGATTGATCGTGCAGATGCTTTGGTCAGGCAGGGGCGAAACTCCGAAGCAGAAATATTGCTGCGTCAGGTTGCCTTGGAGTTGTCCATAAATTTAAATCAAACGCCTCTTGCCGAGCCGCCACCTCTTTGGAAGAATGTGATGCCGGGTAAAAGAAATGTTAATCATTAGGCTGAACTTTGTCTGGCACGAATTAAAATGTTCGTTTTCGCTGGATATCCAACATGCCAGCACATAAGTTTCAAAAAATTTTTCAACTACATTATGTAAGGATAGGATCATGAGTTTGCTTCTCGCTGGGCTTACCGTTCTGGTTATCGGTGATAGCCACCTTTCAACGCCGGACTACCTGATTACTACCTTGCACGATGGATTGATGCAACAGGGCGCCAAGGTCTACTCCTATGGCGCGTGCGGCACGCCCGCCAGCGCTTGGATGAAACGCGTTCAGCCGCCCTGCGGCAGTGCTTTCAGACTGGATAATGGGCCCGTGAGAAAGCGTGACGGCGAGGCCGCCTCAACGAAACCGTTATCCGAATTGGTTAACGAACATCACCCGGATTTGATCGTGGTGGTTAACGGCGATACGATGGCGGGCTATAAAAGCACCGCGTTGCCAAAATCCTGGATATGGGAGCAGGTCTCTGTTTTGACCAAGGGCATCAAAGCCAGCGGAGCGAGTTGTGTGTGGGTAGGACCAGCCTGGGGAAGCGAAGGCGGCAAGTACGGCAAGAATTTTTCCCGGGTAAAAGAGACATCCGATTACCTCGCGGACATCGTTGCGCCTTGCACTTACGTCAACTCTCTCAAAATGTCCGCGCCGGGCGAGTGGAGTACCATACCGGGCGATGGTCAGCATTTTACTGACGAAGGTTATCGAGCCTGGGGCAACGCCATTACCAGCGAGATTGTTGCGTCCGATGTATTGCAAAAAATCAAACATTGAGTCTGATGATGAACAAATTTATTAATGTGCTGTCCATTTCTTCTGCCGCGTTCATTTTGTTTTTTTCTTTGGCTGCGGCTTATGCCGAAACGGAGCTGTATGAAACCGGGCCCGGGGAGGAGTCATCCTATATCCGGTTTGTAAATGGAACCGAGCGCGATATTTCCATCATCTCGTCGAACGGGTCGTCGAAAATAGAATTGAGCGCCAAAGCAGAAGGGCGCGTGTCGCGTTTTTTCGCGGCCAAGGCGGGTTCGAAGGTAAGTGCAACCGTGCAAGCGGGGGCGCACAAGGTGCCGGTCGATGTGGTTGGCAAACCGTGGGAGTACATCACGATTGCCGTGTTGCCGAACGGCGCCGCGCAAGTTACCGCGAGCCAGGTGAAAGAGACCCCGGGAGATTTTAATGCCATGCGCGCTTCGCTGGCATTGTTTAATCTGGATGCAAAGTGCACCGGGGCGGCGATGAAAGGGGGCGCGCAGAGCGCCACGATATTGAGCGATGTCAAGCCGTCTACGGTTCAGCGCCGCCTGGTTAACCCGGTCAAACTGAAAGTCTTGCTGGCATGCGCCGGACAGTCTGCGGAAACCACCGTCGACATGGAACAGCTTCAGGCGGGAGAGCGCTACAGCATTTTCTTGCTGTCGTTGAAAAATGCACGACTAGCGTTTTTTGCGCGTGATGCCAACTAGGCCGCCAGCATACGCCATACACAACCGCATGAGCAGGGAGTCAGAGTCTTATGGTATTTGCGTCGCTTGAATTTTTGACGCTGTTTTTGCCGGTTTTTTTTGCGTGTTACTTCCTTACTCCGCAACGGTTACGCAATCACACGCTGTTGCTCGGCAGCTGGCTGTTTTACGCCTGGTGGACACCCAAATTCTTGCTGTTGATTATTGCCTTGACCATCATCACATGGCTAGCAGCGATATTGATCGACAAGTCTGGATCGGAGACATTTAAAACGCGCATGATGGCGGGAGCAATTCTGGCTAATCTTGCCAGCCTTGCTTGGTATAAATACGCCAATGTCGTGGTGCGCTCGCTCAACGATATTTGGGGTAGCGAAGATCATCCCCTCATCGCGTGGGAGACAATCTTTCTTCCGATCGCACTTTCATTCACTGTCCTGCACGCTATTTCATATCTGGTGGACGTGCGCCGGGGGCATGTCCAGGCGCAGTATAAATTCACATTTTTTAGCGCCTACATCGCGATGTTTCCCCATCTGATCGCCGGCCCCATCGTGCGTTACAAGGTGATCGAGAAAGAACTCAGGGAGCGTTTTTTTTCGGTGGAGGAATTTGCAACCGGGGTGCGCCGTTTCATGATCGGTTTTTCGATGAAGGTGCTGATTGCCGACCCATTGTCGCCCTTGGTCGATCTGGTGTTCAAGCAAGCCAGTCCGTCGTTGGTCGATGCCTGGATAGGTTGCGGCGCGTACACCATCCAACTCTATTTCGACTTTGCCGGCTACAGTTTAATGGCGATCGGTTTGGGGCTGATGCTGGGCTTCAAATTTGAGCCGAACTTCAACAACCCTTACCTGGCCGTGTCGATACAGGATTTCTGGCGGCGCTGGCATTTGACCTTGTCCGCCTGGCTGCGCGATTATTTATATATTTCCCTGCTAGGTGGCAATCGCAATGGCCGGGTGCAAACCTATATCAACCTGATGCTGACCATGGCAATAGGCGGTTTATGGCATGGCGGCGAAAGCTGGAATTTCCTGATCTGGGGTGTTATCCACGGCTCTGCGTTGTGCGTCGCCCGCGCTTATAACGCTATGGGGTATGCAATGCCTGTTGTTGCTTCGCGCCTGCTTACGCTGCTCGTCGTGATGCTGGCATGGACGATATTTCGCGCGGCGGATTTTTCGGCGGCGCTGAGTGTGTGGGGCGGGCAATTGGGTTTTAACGGCATGACCATGGGGGATGCCGTGTCATTGGCGATGCGCCCGATGATCTATGTGTCTTTCCTGATCGGCATCGTGTGCATCGTTTATCCTTCGACGCGCATCTCACAGACCGGCTGGGAAAGATTTGGCGCGAAGCTGTGGAGCGCGATTTGGCCTGTGCTCGCATTTGTCTATGCGCTGATCGTGCTGACCGGGCAACAATCTCCCCCGTTCTTGTATTTTCAATTTTGACAGCAATGCGAGCCATGTTGATGAAACTAAAATACCTGACACTTGCGCCTGCGCTGGTTTTTGTTTTGCTGCTGCTGACGGGGCTGGCAGTGTCCCTTATCTCGCTCAAGGATGTGCCCGGCAAGGACTGGGATGAATTAACCGACCCGGCCAAAATCCTGAGCGGGGAATCCACCCGGCACTTTACCAAATTGCTCAATCAATACTTTGTGCTGGGCTCCCCCTTTAGTCACGTTGAGCACGGGCTGCAATGGAATCTGACAGGTGACTGGGGAGGGCGGGTGCGTGCCGGTTGTGATGACTGGCTGTTCCTGACCGATGAGTTGGAAATTCATCCCGGCAGGCTCAAGGCCGCCGAATTCAGGGCGACGCTGGCGACGAAACTCGACCGGCGGTTGCAACAGCGCGGCATCAAGCTGTTCGTGGTTGTCGTGCCCGACAAGACCCGCATTGAACGCGCAAAGCTGTGCGGGCTGCGCCGCTCCAGCTTGTTCGATATGCGTATCGCAAGTTGGCTGGATGCGCTTAAATCTGGCGGTGTTGAAACGCTGGACTTGACTCCCACCTTGGCGAATATGCCGGGAGACCGGTATTACCACACGGATACCCATTGGAATGAGGCGGGCGCCAACGGCTCCGCCGAAGCGGTCGCATCCGGCTTGCGCGCGCTCAAATGGGTATCTGCAGCAGACGCCGGTGACGTAACGCTGAGCACCGAAAATATCGCTCGATCCGGCGACCTGGTACGCTTGGCCGGACTGGATGGGCTGCCCGGTTTTTTGCGTCCCAAGGTTGAGCTTGCCCCATTGACGAAAGTTGCGCCGGTCACCGTTGCAAGCGATGATTTGTTCGGCGATGCGGGGCTGCCCACTATTGCGCTGATCGGCACATCTTATTCGCGCAACAGCAACTTTGTCCCGTTCCTGGAACACCATCTCGGACAAGCGGTGGCCAATTTGGCCAAGGATGGCGGGGACTTCAGCGGGGCGGCAACGGCATTTTTCGCCAGCCCCACTTTCCGCGACCAGCCTCTCAAGCTCCTTGTTTGGGAAGTCCCGGAACGCGTGATCGAAATGCCCATAAAAGATGCCGAGCGCAAATGGCTGGAACGACTTGATAAGAGCGGGTTATAGGTTTGCCGCTGATTTTTGGACAATCTTGGATACCCCGGATTTAAAGTTTAGTACTGCGAGTACGGCGTAACCGGATCGGGATTCAATCTGACTGGGCCTGTTTCCGGCTTGAATAAATACCTCAAATAAAATAGCAGAGAGTTAGGGGCGAAGTAAGCAGATCTATCCATGTTAAATTGCCCCCCAATTACAAAATTCGGGGCAATTCGGTATTCTGCCATGGCGCGCAGGCCGTAGCCATCGCCGCCACCGGGGCCGCCCGTATACATAGCCCCTCCGGCAAGTGCTTGCAAATCTGCATCGCCTGGATAATAGGCGACCGTATCTTCCCTGGTGCGTGAATAGGTCACATTGGTTCTGATTTGATAGGAAAGCAAATCATAGCGACCGCTTAATGTGATCGGTAAACTCAAATTCAAGCTGCTTTGAGGGCTGTAGTACCCCCCGTGGCCAAACGTGTAAAACGACTGGTTGTTGGCATAGTTCATGTAATTGGTATTGAGCCCTACATTCAGCGCCATATCGTTGTCAGTATAGATGTCCCGGTCTATTGCGGCGCGCAGGTACAAGCGCGTATTGTTTAATACGTTCTTTCCGCGCAACAACCCATAAGATGCAAACGTGGAGGCATTGAAACTGCCCACGATAGTGGACAGGTAGAGCGACAAGCCAGTATTGGTGACACCGCCCCAGACCTCGCCCGACACCGGGTCTCTTGCGCCGGCATACGAGACTTGCGAGCCGGTTATCGGACGGCGAGACAGGCTGAGCGAGTAACTCATGCGGCCTGCGTCGCCCCCCATGCGCAATCCGCCCACCAGATTCTTTACCGGGAAGCCGATGCCAACTACGCCAACGTCGGCTTTCACCGAGTCTTGCTCATAGCCCAGCGCCACCGAAACCCCCGAAGATTTCGTGACCAATGGTTGTGCGGGCACAAAATTGTAGGCTTTAATTTTGCCAAACCGCGCCGCATCGGCAAAGGTGGAAGGCAGTGCGCCGACATCGATATCGAGCTTGTCAATCTGCACCGATCCCAGCCCCTCGTAACCAACCGGAAATTTGGCAAGCACGGGAATTTCTGTCGCGTTGTATGTCGAGGTGCCATCCGTTGCCTGCTTGGATTGAATATCGAGTCCGACTTCGATTTTTCCGGAATGTATTGATGCGATGTCGGCCATTTCCTGTTCCGCCAGTGCGGCGGCATTCTTGCCCGTATATTTTACTGGTTCAACATCGCTCGCGATGACGGTTCGGTAAAGCCGGGCGCTCTCGGGGGTGCTCAACAGGGGCTGTACGAGGCCAGCCTGTTTTTCCGTGCCGGAATGCGCTTGAGCCGGGGCGGGCAACAGGTTGAGCGTAATGTCGGGTGGCGTGTTGGGTTTCTGTACCGCGATTTTGGACGCGGCGTTTGCAGGCGTGGTTTGTTGCGCCAGTTTTTTTGCCTTTTTGTAGTGGCTCATGGCCTCGTTGTAATGCCCTTCCGAGCGCGCAAGATTCCCCGCTTGCAACAATACCTCGGTGTTGTTCGGGTAGCGGCGCGTCAAGTCATCAATGATTTGACGCGAACCCGTTGCATCTTGCATGCTTTGCCGGAGTTGGGCAATGCGCAGACGCCTGTCAATATCATCGCTCGGGGTTAATGGCAGGAGTTCTTGCAGCTCTCTTTGCGCATTGCGGTTTTGTTTTTCCTGATAGTAGGCATAGGCAAGCTCCCACCTGATATTCAGGTCATTCGGATTTTGTTCTTTTTCCTGGTTGAGTTGAGTGATCGCATTTTCCGGCAATTCGGCGCGGGAGAAATAAGTCCGGTGCATCTTGAAGTAGTCGGCATTACTCAGTTGGCTGGCATTCAGGACAGCGTCGGCAAGTTGTTGCGCCTGATCCTTCTTGCCTTCATTCATCAGCCTGTCGAATTGCCTGTTGGCCATGGAGAATTCAATATCCCGGATGCGCTCCCGGTATTTTTTTGCGGTCTCGTCGCTTCCGCCCGGAATGCGCAATGAGGGCAAATATTCGATCAGTTCGGGATCTTTCTTGGCCCGGTTAAGCAAAGAGGCGTAATACACTTGGGTGTCCAGCGGAACGGGTGGAGGCAACTTGCGCATGAGCGCGAGCCCCTGTTTGTGTAAGCCCAGTTTGAACCAGCCTTCGGCGACTTGTTCTACCGCCGGAATATTGGTTCCCGCCTGCGTTTCCGCGATCGACATGATGCGGATGGCTTCCTTGCGGTCTTCGTGCGCGAGTTTATTGTCGGCTTGCTGGATATAGTACTGGATCAATGCGCGATCCCGAGCTTCCCGCATCGGCGGGGTCAGATCCTTTTCGGGAATTTGTGCCAAACTGTCAAGGCCACCCGCATAGTCATCCATGCTGAGCAGCACGAGTGCGAAAACATAGTGCATTTCGGGATCCTTGGGCGCCAGCTCCGCGCCTTCCTGCAAGACCCGTTTGGCCAGCGGGGGCAGATTGAGGCTGACGTATAATTTGGCTAGAGAGAAACGCAACCATGGATTTCGGGGGGCGACAAGCACTCCCTTTTCCAACGCCTTAAGCGCTTGACCGTGGTGTCGCGCGGCGATATGCAGGTTCGCTTCTTCACGCAGCAGGCGCGCCATGCCGCCGGGGTTTTTATTCCATTCCGCCGGATATTTTTGCAGAACCTGTTGTATGTGCGCCAAGGCTTCTTCGCTACGCTGCTCTTGCACCAACACGCTGACCAGGCCGATCATCGCGGCAGTGTTATGGCCCTCCGCCTTGAGCGCATCGCGAAAATATTGTTCCGCTTCGGCAGGGGAATTGCCAGCGGCCTTGATGTTTCCCAGCAAAACCAGAGCCTCGGGGTGGGCGGGTTTCATGGCAAGCGCTTGCCGGGCAGCTGCTTCAGCTTCGGGCAGTTTGCGATCTTTTAGCAATTCTTCTGCTGCGCGTATGTTTTTCCAGAAGCCCGCTGTTGCGACCAAACTTTTCCATTTTCCTGTTTCACTTTTTGCCGCTTGTGCCGCCTGTAAAGCTAGTGTAAACCATTTTTCGGCCTCGGCATGTTTGCCCTGTTTCAGTTTTACAATACCTAGTCCGCCTAGCACTTCAACATCCTCCGGCCTGCGTTTGAGCAAGTCAGTCAGGGATGTTTCGGCAAGCTCCACCTTCCCGTCATCCAGCGCATCCAATGCTTCCGTACGTGCAACGATGTCCGGATTTAGCACTAGCGGAGGCGCTTCTTCCGGATTCTGCGCGGCACTTTCGTCAGGCTGCTTTTTTTTGAGCGGTTTTTTTTCGCGCGCAGGTTTGACGGCGGCCTTGGGGGAGAGGGAGAGGGTGGGGGAGAGCGAGGGGCTTACTGTAGCGACGATGCTTGGGGATTTTGCAAAAAGGGCTTGACCGGCAATATTCTTTTTAACATCACCCAGCAGCTCTCGCATTTCCTTATCTCCGGGGTAGGCGGCCAAAAAATGCTGAATGGCATTTTGTTTGTCATTGTTGTCGGGATGTTTATACAAGCCGATCCGCCAGTTCTCCTGCAGGGTGCGGGGGTTGACGTCCTGGCGGCCGGATAATTCTTCATAGCCGCGGATGGCGGAGGTCAAATACTCGGGATGGTTTGCTTGCAACTCAAGTTCGACAAGGCGGTAGCGGGTGTCCCCGGTTTCCTTGTACAAGCTGGCAAGCTCTTTCTGCGCCTGATTGTATCCGGTCTTGGAGGCGCCGGTGATACGGTAATACTCGATGGCGAGATCGCCTTTGGGCGGCTTGCCATTAAAAAGCTGGTTGAGCATTTTTTCCGCTTCCGCCGTTTTGCCGGACTGGGCGAGCGAGCGGGCTTTTTCCAATGTGGCTTTGCCGGTCGTCGCCATGCGGTGCAAATCGCCCAGCTCCTTGGTGCGCGGACTGTCAGGCGCCACTTGTTTCAATGAATGCAAATAGCGCAACGCCTCATCAGGCTGGCCCTTCTTCAGTTCTATATTGCCGAGCATGAATAGCGCTTCCTGAGATGTCGGTTCAATCAGAATTAATTTTTTCAGCAAATTTTCTGCGAGATCAGAACGGTCTTTGGCGACCCATTTTTGGGCGCCGCGCAGCAACATTTCCGCAGGCGTATCACTTTGCGCAAACGCAGCTACAGGGGCGGAGAGAAGGCCGGCTAGGGCAAGGGCAAAAGGCAAGGCGCGTAATTTCATGGGCATTGGGAAATCCAGCTTGGGGTGATATTTCCTTTGTGATCGAAACGGTACAAGCTGTCGTGCCACCCCAGCGCGAACAAGCTCAGTACCTGATCGTAATAACTGTCTTCTGCTACGGGTTGCGTTTCAATTCGCTGGAGTTGCGCATCAGCGGCTTTATTTAGCCCAACAGCCTGCAAGAATGGCACCATAGCGGCTGAAAAACCGCTGGATCCCTGATAATCGGAGGCGCCGGTTAAAGTATGGATAGACTGGGGCGGATAGCCGTGGCTTTCCACAAATTTCGCCATCGGTTTTAATGCTTCCAGCAACGATTGCCGCTCCTCATCGTCCCGATTCAGCATGCCTGCCCACAAATAGACGCGGATCGCATCATAGGAGCCGACGTCGCGCTTCTCGCCGGGGCTCTTTTCGTTGGAGTCGTGCCGGAATCCTTGTCCGTAATCATAAATTACCCAATCTGGCGCATAGCCTTTGGGAGACGAACCGATTATCAATTGTCTGGATGAGGCCAACAATGAAGGCCAGCGCGGATCTTTGCTGTGTGCGGTAAACCAGCGCATCAATTGCAGGGGGGCATAGCTCGGATTCAAGCGTACACTGGTCGCTGAGGGTGTAAAGCCGTTGCTTCCCGGCAATAAAACGACGCCCAACCCGCGAACCTCCAGAGTTTCCGCAGACAATATCCGGTTCGCCATCAGCGAAGAGAGTGCAACGTAGCGGCGATCCGTCCACAACCTGCCCGCTTCACCCAAAGTATAGGCCATCCAGAGATCGGCATCCGAGGCCGAGTTGTTATCCAGTACTCCCCATCTGTCGTCTTCCTTTTTGCCCCATGCCCAGGCAGGCAGGTTGCTGGTGAGATCGCCTGCCGCGAGATTTTTCTCGGTCCAATTCAATAGCAGGTCGAAAGTTGTGCGGTCATTGGCGACCAGTGAAAATAACAGCGCATAGGATTGGCCTTCGGAGGTGGTTTTCATGGCCTCCGTGCTGCCATCCACCACCCGTCCATCCTTGTCGATAAAGTTTCTTTTGAAGTTTTCCCAGGCGAGCCAGGTTTTTTCGCAAGTTGCCTGGGTCGCCTGCGCCGCAGAGAATGGAAGGCTGATAATCAGCGTAAACAGTAAATAGCGCAGTGATCTGTACATAAACGCTAACATGAAGCTCGCATGGTGATGTGATGATCGGCGATTGGGTTGAATTAGGGGGCTTATGCGGATTATACCTCAAGCGCATGCGACGGTTCCCGGTGTTCCGGTTAAGGCTGGCATGATGGGCTGTCGGCAAACCAGTGCCGTGTTACGGTTTTATTGTGGGCAAAATTTCCGGGGAGGTGATTGCATCGGTGATTCCTTTGGCCCAGCCCTCATAGCCCGCTTTATCAAAGTGTTGCCCGTCCTTTGTTTTCCAGTCGCCGATCTTGGAGAAGTTCAGCGAATCAACATATGTGCAAGGCGCTACCAGTGTGGACATATAGTCCGAAAATTCTTTTGCCCGCTCATTGGTTTTTTTGTACTTGCCGCCGTCTTCTCCCCATGCTGGACCGACCCACACACAGCGCGTTCCATGTGCCTTGATCTCTCTTGTCAAAGAGGATACGCCCTGCCATATCCAGCTCTTGGGCATAGGCGTTGTGCCATAGCTTGCCATTGTGTCGCCGATTACAACCACGATAAGATCCGGGTGATGTTTATCAATCAGATTTCCTACGGGTTGGGTGCTGGCGATGTCGCCCGGGCGTACCCTGACCGGGCCGACATCGACTCTAATCGCGCCGCAAGGCACGGCTTTGGCCTTCAGCCAGTCGCCTGCTGACGCGCCACAAGCGCCATAAGAAAAGACTTTTGCGCCTTGCTGAACCAGGTCGTCAGGCAAAGTGGAGATCAGTTGGTCGTTAAGCGACATGTGGCTTTCACCCAGCACCAAAATGGTAAGTCCAATAAGCAGCATACTCATAATATAATAATGATAATTCTTCCCGCAGATTTAAAAAAAGAAATTTAACTTACCTTTGCATTCCATGTCCAGACTATAGTTTGATCGCCTGATTGCCAGTTGAAATTACTCCATGTAAATTCTCCGGCCAAATTCGTGCCGCATCGGATCATGCGGGGTTGTCCTGTGAACTCATTGAGCGCTACCATATAACAGTCCGCCATTTACTCCGCCATGCACTACAAATTGACAGCACTCATTTTCTCCAGTTGCAGGAGTTGCAAGTGAAGCGTCCTGCAGAGCAAGAACTCCCCAATTGGTCGGCATACCTTGATCGGCTTGGAGAGCAGACAAAAAACTCCAATGCGCACGGGTCGGAAACATCGAGGCCGACAGCACCCCCGCCCGCTGCCGTCCAATCCGACTTGCAAAAGGCGGTCGAGCCTAAGCCGGGAACGGCTGCAGGGGCGACTGAAAATACAGCGCCTATCAACACAAGATTTTCGCTGGGGCAGTGGAGTTATTACTTTTTTGCAAAGCTCATCCTGTTTTGGAAAGGGGCGATTGCTTTTCATGTGCTGGGAAATCTTGCGTTTGCCGTATTCATCCTGATTCCGGCCTCATCCAGGCTGTGGCGCAAGATCAAAAATGCGCTGACCGTAGTGCTTGCCCTGATCCTGCTTTATTATGATTCCTGGCTGCCTCCTGTCACTCGCCTGTTTTCGCAAGCATCGTTAGTGTCGAATTTCAGTTTTGCATATCTGGTCGAACTAATTTCGCGTTTCATTAATTTATCCTTGGTCGGAATACTGGTCGTTGCTTGGGGCGTGTTTTGGGTCGTGTCGCGTCGAGTGCGACTCGGGGCGCTGGTTATTGCCTGCATGGCAGCGGTCGGCTTGTTCCAGATCTTTCCGGGCGGCAAAGTTGCAGAAAAAGCCATGCCGGATATGGACGGAATTGTGCAAAAATTTTTTGCCGATGAAGCGCAGCGTTCAATTTCATTTTCGACGCCGTCCGCGAATGCTGTTCCATTCGATGTGATTTTCCTCCATGTTTGTTCACTGGCATGGGACGATGTGCGCGCGGTCGGCTTGGAGCGGCATCCGCTATGGAAGCACTTCGATATTTTGCTGGAGAAGTTTAATTCAGTCGCATCTTATAGTGGGCCTGGCGCCATTCATTTGTTGCGAGCCACATGCGGGCAGCAAGAGCATGCCCACATGTATTCGCCAGTGCCGGAAAAGTGTTATTTGATGAACAGTCTGCTGCGCAGTGGTTTCGAGCCTAATCTGGCCCTGAACCATGACGGAAAATTTGATGACTTTCTGGGGCAAGTGCGTATGCATGGTCGCTTGACAGCTCCAGCTTTGCCTTTGGATGGGGTAGAGGTCGCACAATATGCCTTTGACGAATCGCCAATTTATGATGATCTGTCCGTGCTAAATCACTGGTTGGCCGTACGACAAAAATCTAACAGCCAGCGAGTGGCTTTATATTACAACACGATTAGCTTGCATGACGGTAATCACTTGTTCGGCACACGAGCCAGTCCGAATAGTTTAGAGACTTATAAGGCGCGCCTGTCCAAGCTGCTGGACAACATGGAAAACTTTATGCAGAGTCTGGAGATGTCGGGGCGACGAGCGGTTGTAGTGATGGTTCCAGAGCATGGTGCGGCTGTGCGGGGCGACAAGCGGCAAATAGCAGGCTTGCGCGAAATTCCAACGCCAGCCATTACACTGGTGCCTGTCGGAATTAAAGTTATCGGCGGCGATGTGCAGTCTGATGCCAGTACGCTTGCGATTGATAAGCCAACCAGTTATTTGGCGATTTCGCATATCGTTAACCGCATGTTGCAAAAGTCCCCCTTCGAAAAACTCCAATTCTCTCCTTCCGATTATGTCGTGGATTTACCGGTTACAAAGTTTGTTGCGCAAAATGAAAACATGACGGTGACCGAGCATGAGCGCCACTATTACCTCAGAAGCGGCCCAAAGGATTGGGATGAATACGCAGAATTCGATACTCCGGTTGGGGGTGGAGTTCGCAAGTGACTAAGAGCTTATCAGTGAATAATACTTGCCAAATACCGGTACGTGACGTCTTTTCGGGTGCTTGCTTCCCGTTTACCGATCCATCCGAGGAATGGGGGAAGCAAGGCTGCCATTTGTCGCACTGTCCGAAAAAACGTTAACACCTCTATGCAATTAGGTATTCCTCTCGGCGGTACGCTGGGTAATTTATGGGGTGGCTGAACGGGCTCGAACCGTCGACAACTGGAATCACAATCCAGGGCTCTACCAACTGAGCTACAGCCACCATTGAACTTGTTGATAAATAGGTTGATTGGCGTGCCCGACAGGAATCGAACCTGTAACCCCCAGCTTAGAAGGCTGGTG
>CAZXDK010000012.1:0-52666 GCA_964639585.1 uncultured Gallionellaceae bacterium
GGTCGATCACCACCTGTGCGCCGTTGGCGAAATCGCCGAACTGGCCTTCCCAGATGGTCAGCGTATCCGGCTCCGCCGTCGCGTAACCGTACTCGAAGCCCATCACCGCCTCTTCGGAAAGTGTGGAGTCGATCACGATGAAATCCGCCTGATCCGGCGCGATGTTCTGCAAGGGGGTGTGATAGCCCTTGTCCCACTGCACCCGGTTTTGGTCGTGCAACACCGCATGGCGATGGAAGAAAGTGCCGCGCCCGCAATCTTCTCCCGACAAACGGATCGGATAGCCGTCGGCCAACAGGCTGGCATAAGCCAGATTTTCCGCCATCCCCCAATCCAATGGCAACTCCCCCCGCCCCATTGCGGCGCGATCGGCGATGATTTTTTCGACGCGCGAATGCAGCTTGAAATTTTGCGGAATGCTCGTCAGGCGCTCGGCCAGATGCTGCAAACGCGGAAGCGGAACGCAAGTCTGCACCGCCGTATTCCACGGCACATTGCCTTTGTATTTGGTCCAGCTTACCGTGTGCTCGTGCTTGACTCCGGTGCGCACGGCTTGCAGGGGATCGCGTCCTTCATCCATCGCGCGGCGATAGGCCGCAACCATCGCGTCCGGCTCGTCCGCCGCCAACACACCCTGCTCCACCAGCCGTTTGGCGTACAGCGCGCGCGTGCCGGGGTGCTGGTTGATAAACCGGTACATAAAGGGTTGCGTGACCAGCGGTTCATCCTGCTCGTTGTGCCCCAGCTTGCGGAAACACACCATATCGATGACCACATCCTTGCCGAAATGCATGCGGAAATCGAACGCCAGCTCGGTGATCAGCATCACGGCCTCCGGATCGTCCGCGTTCACATGGAAAATCGGCGCATCGACCATCTTCGCCACATCGGTGCAATAGAGCGAGGAACGCGTATCGCGCGAATCGGAGGTGGTAAAACCGATCTGGTTATTGATGACGATATGCACTGTGCCGCCGGTGCGGTAGCCGCGTGTCTGCGACAGGTTGAAGGTTTCCTGATTCACGCCCTGCCCGGCAAAGGCCGCATCGCCGTGCAGCAGCACCGGCAGCACTTCTTTGCCGTAATGATCTTTGCGACGGTGCTGGCGCGCGCGCACCGAACCTTCCACCACCGGATTGACGATCTCCAGGTGCGATGGATTAAAGGCCAGGGTGACGTGCATCGTGCCGCCCGGCGTGGCGATATCGGAAGAAAATCCCTGATGGTATTTCACGTCGCCCGAGGTGAGATGTTCCAGATGGATGCCCTCGAACTCGGCGAACAAATCCTTGGGTAATTTTCCCAGCGTGTTCACCAGCACGTTCAAGCGCCCGCGGTGCGCCATGCCGATAACGGTCTCTTTCACACCCTGCTCGCCCGCGCGTTGCAACAAGTGGTGCAGCAGCGGAATCAGCGTGTCGCCGCCTTCCAGCGAGAAGCGTTTCTGCCCGACGTATTTGGTGTGCAGATACCGCTCCAGCCCTTCCGCTGCGGTCAGGCGTTCGAGGATGCGTTTTTTCGTCTCCACCGGATAGCCGGGTTCACCGCCCGCCCCTTCCAGACGCGACTGTATCCAGCGTTTCTGCGCAACGGCGGTGATGTACATGTATTCGGCGCCTACCGTTCCGCAGTAAATGCGGCGCAGACGCTGCAATATGTCGCGCAGCGTCATGCGCGCCCCGCCCACCAGCGAACCGGTATTGAAAGTGGAGTCGAGATCGGTCTCATCCAGATTGTAATAAGCCGGATCAAGCTCGGCGATCTGCGGCTTGGTGTGGCGATTCAAGGGATCGAGGTTGGCGACGCGCACGCCGAGGAAACGGTGCGCATTGATGAGTTGCAGCACCGAAGCCTGCTTGCGCATCTCGTCGCTTTGTTGCGCGGACGGCGCATGGCTGGCGGGCAAGGCGGCAAAAGCGCGCTGTATCTGACTATGCGCCACATCCGCCGCTGTGCTGGCCGACGCCAGCTTTGAAAAATACTCGCGCCACTCGGCCGGAACACTGGCCGGGCTGCGCAGAAAATCTTCGTAAAGACTTTCGACGAAGGCATTGTTGCCGCCGGACAGCATGGAGCTGTCGTGCATCAGCTTAAGGAAATTCACGGGTTCGTTCAACGCGCCTCCAGCGGCAAAAAATCGCGCTTCGCCGCGCCTTGGTACAACTGGCGCGGACGTCCTATTTTGTGTTCCGCATCGGCGATCATTTCGTTCCATTGCGACACCCAGCCTATGGTGCGCGCCACCGCGAAAATCACGGTGAACATATTGGTCGGGATGCCGATAGCGCGCAGCACGATACCGGAATAAAAATCCACATTGGGATACAGCTTGCGCTCGATGAAATACGGGTCGCTCAGCGCGGTGCGCTCCAGTTCCATGGCGAGTTCAAACAATTTATTGCTTTCCAGATTGAGTTCCTTGAGCACCTCGTAGCAGGTTTGGCGCATCACGGCGGCACGCGGGTCCATGTTTTTGTAGACGCGATGGCCGAAGCCCATCAATTTGTATTTCTTGTCTTTCACACCCTGCACGTATTCCTTCACGCGCGACACATCCCCCATTCCCTCCAGCATTTTGAGCGCCGCCTCGTTCGCGCCGCCGTGCGCCGGCCCCCACAACGCGGCAATGCCTGACGCGACACAGGCAAACGGATTCGCGCCGCTGGAACCGGCCAGGCGCACCGTTGAAGTCGAGGCGTTCTGCTCGTGATCGGCATGCAAAATAAAGATACGCTCCAGCGCGCGCACCAGCACCGGGTTAGGCACATAGTCTTCGGCGGGCGTGCCAAACATCATGTACATAAAGTTTTCCACATAGCTGAACTTGTTCTTCGGATACATGAAGGGTTCGCCGACGCTGTATTTGTAGGCCATCGCCGCCAGTGTCGGCACCTTGGCCAACAAACGGTGCGCAGAAATCTCGCGATGCTCCGGGTTATTGATGTCGAGCGAGTCGTGATAAAAAGCAGAAAGCGCGCCGACCACGCCGACCATCACCGCCATCGGGTGCGCGTCGCGGCGAAAGCCGTTGAAGAAACGCGCCAGTTGGTCGTGCACCATGGTGTGGTGAGTGATGAGGCTGCGGAACTCCTCCTTTTGCGCCGCAGTAGGCAACTCGCCGTTCAGCAACAGGTAACACACCTCCAGAAAGTCCGATTGTTCCGCCAATTGCTCGATGGGATAACCGCGGTAATACAAAAATCCGGCGTCACCGTCGATGAAGGTGATTTTGGACGAACAACTTGCCGTCGAAAAAAATGCGGGATCGTAAGTGAACACCCCGAGTTTCGCCAGATTATGCAAGTCGATCACGTCCGGCCCCAATGTGCCCGACAGAATGGGCAGCTCGACACTGCGCCCGTCATCCAGAGTCAGCGTTGCAACACGTTTGTTTTCCATATTTTCAACCCCTGCTTATTAAGCCCCGTTAATCAATTCCAACATTTTTTTCTGCGCATCATTTTCAGTTAATTCCTTGCCGATGATTCTATCCCACAGCGTGTTATCCGGCAGGTCCAACAAGATGTCGAATTCGATTTTTTGCGCGTCGTCCAGACCCGCATAGCCGTGTTCAACAAAACGTCCCAGCACGATGTCCAACTCCAGCAGCCCGCGTCGGCAGCGCCAGCGCAAACGTTGCAAAACCGCAGGATCAAGGATTGAGGATTGAGGATTGAGCCCCCTCGCTCCCTGCTCCTCGATCCTAGCTCCTAACTCCTCAATCCTCATACGATTCTTTTCACCATCATGTCCTTGATCTTGCCGATGGCCTCGGTCGGATTCAACTCTTTGGGGCACACGTCCACGCAGTTCATGATGGTGTGGCAGCGGAACAAGCGATACGGGTCCTCCAGATTGTCCAAGCGCTCCGCCGTGGCCTGGTCGCGCGTGTCGGCGATGAAGCGGTAGGCCTGCAACAACCCGGCGGGGCCGACGAACTTATCCGGGTTCCACCAGAACGAGGGGCACGAGGTCGTGCAGCAAGCGCACAGTATGCACTCGTACAGGCCATCCAGTTCCGCGCGCTCTTTGGGCGACTGCAAACGCTCGGTCTCCGGCGGCGGATCGTTGTTCACCAGATAGGGCTTGATCGAATGGTATTGCTTGAAGAACTGCGACATATCCACGATCAAATCGCGAATAACAGGCAGCCCCGGCAACGGACGAATCTCTATGGGTTGCCTGAGCGCAGACAGCGGCGTGATACAGGCCAAACCGTTGCGCCCGTTGATGTTCATTGCATCCGAACCGCACACACCTTCGCGACAGGATTTGCGGAAACCGATACTGTCATCCTGTTCGCGCAACATCATCAGCGCGTCCAGCAACATCGCATCGCCAGCCTCAAGCTTGAGGTCGTAGTCTTGCATGTACGGCGACACATCGGCGTCCGGGTTGTAGCGGTAAATTCTGAATTTCATTTTTTCGCTCCTAAACCGGACGAGCCGGAACCAAACATGGTTTCACGCGGAGACGCGGAGAATATAGACATTCCGTCCGCTGTGTTTTTCTCCGCGACCTCCGCGTCTCCGCGTGAGAAAGTCTTGTTATTTCTTAAGATCATTTGACTGGCAAGTGACTAATAGACGCGAGCTTTGAGCGGGAATGATTCCACCGTGAGCGGTTTCAGGCGCACGGGCTTGTAATCCAGACGTTGCCCCTCGCTGTAGAACAGCGAGTGCTTCAACCATTTCTTGTCGTCGCGTTCGGGGAAGTCGTCGCGCGCGTGCGCACCGCGGCTCTCTTCACGCGCGGCAGCGGCGATCATGGTGGCCTGCGCCACCTCGATCAGATTGTCCAGCTCCAGCGCTTCGACGCGCGCGGTGTTGAAGACTTTGCTTTGGTCGTTGATGACGGTGTTTTTCGCGCGCTCGGCGACTTCGCGTATCTTCGTCACGCCCTCGGACAACAGATCGGGGAAACGGAATACGCCGCAGTGTGTTTGCATCACATGGCGCATATCCGCACCCACATCCGCCACGCGTTCGCCCTGCTTCTGATTTTCCAAGCGCGCCAGACGCGCCAGCGGACGGTCTGCCGCATCGGCAGGTAAGGGCTTGTGATGCGGGTTGAGCTTGAGGTCTTCGATGATCTGGCGTCCGGCGGCGCGCCCGAACACAATCAAATCGAGCAGCGAATTGCAGCCGAGACGATTTGCACCGTGCACCGACACACACGCGCATTCACCCACCGCGTAGAACCCCTGCACCACATCCTCCGGCGCGGTGCGGTGGGGTGCTACGACCTGGCCGTGATAATTGGTGGGAATGCCGCCCATCATGTAGTGCGCAGTCGGCACCACGGGGATAGGTGCATGCGCCGGATCAACGTGGGCGAATTTAAGCGCAATGTCACGAATACCCGGCAAGCGGTGACGGATCACGTCATCGCCCAAGTGGTCGAGCTTGAGCAGCACGTGGTCGCCCTTGGGGCCGCAGCCGCGCCCTTCCTTGATCTCGGTCGCCATCGCGCGCGCCACCACGTCGCGGCTGGCCAAATCCTTGGCGTTCGGCGCATAGCGCGGCATAAACCGTTCGCCGTCTTTGTTCACCAGATAACCGCCCTCGCCGCGCACGCCTTCGGTGATGAGTACACCTGCGCCGTACACGCCGGTCGGGTGAAACTGGAAAAACTCCATGTCTTCGAGCGGAATGCCTGCACGCGCCACCATACCCAGACCATCGCCGGTATTGATATAGGCATTGGTGCTGGCCGCAAAAATCCGCCCCGCGCCGCCCGTGGCGAACAACGTGGCGCGCGCATGCAAAATCATCACCTCGCTGGTTTCGATCTCCATCGCCACCACGCCCAGCACATCGCCGTCTTCATCGCGAATCAGATCCAGCGCCATCCACTCCACAAAGAAGTTGGTATTGGCCTGCACATTCTGCTGGTACAAGGTGTGCAGCAGCGCGTGTCCGGTGCGGTCGGCAGCGGCGCAGGCCCTGTCCACGGGCGTTTTGCCATAATCCTGCATATGACCGCCGAATGGACGCTGGTAAATTTTTCCGCTATCCAGCCGGTCGAACGGCATGCCGAAATGCTCCAGCTCGTACACCACTTCGGGCGCGGCGCGACACATATACTCGATGGCATCCTGATCGCCCAGATAGTCCGAACCCTTCACGGTGTCGTACATATGCCAGTGCCAGTTGTCTTCCTTGACGTTGCCCAGCGAGGCCGCGATACCGCCCTGCGCCGCGACGGTGTGCGAGCGCGTCGGGAACACTTTCGACAGCACCGCCACTTTCAACCCCGCCTGCGAAAGCTGCAAAGCGGCGCGCATACCCGCCCCACCCGCGCCGACCACGACCACATCGAATGTACGCTTAGTCACCGACATTAAAGCCCCCACAAAATTTGTACCGACCAGATGACATACATCACCAATGCCAGAATGACGAGCACATGCACGAGCAGACGCACAGCGGCAGGCTTGACGTAATCCATCACGATGTCGCGCACGCCTATCCATGCGTGATAGAACAGACTCAGCAGGAACAGCAAGGCGAAGGAGCGCATCACGTTGTTGGAGAACAGCCCCGTCCACATGTCGTAATCGACGCGAGGCTGCAACAGCAGATACACCGCGACGAACAAAGTAAACAGCGCCATCACCACGGCGGTGATGCGCTGCGCCAGCCAATCGCGCAAACCGTAATGCGCGCCCGTCACCACACGATTCACCATAGTTTCGCCCCTATCAATACGGTTAGCAGCAAACTAGCGCCCAGCACCCACCGGCTGCTGGCGCGCGCTTTTTCCAGCGTGGAAGCCAGGTGCAGGTCAATTGCCAGATAGCGGATGCCCGCGCAGAAATGATGCAGGAACGCCCACAGCAAACCCAGCCATACCAGCTTGCCCAAGGGATGCCGCAAGGCTTCCAGCAGTTGCGTGTAGGTCTCAATGGAGCGCAAACTGCTTTGCAACACCCACAGCAACACAGGCAGCGACAGGAACAGCAAGAGTCCGCTGATACGGTGCAGTATGGATACGTAACCGGCCAAAGGAAGTTTTATCAGGTGCAACGCGAGATGCTTGGGACGATTTTTATTCATTATTACCGGCTTGCAAAATGATGCGCAATCTTACACCGGAAAAATACTGTTTGCGCAACTCGAATATTTTTCTCACCGCATTGCGTTAGCCCCGGCGCTTATGTAGCATTCGCCAACTTAAAGACACATCACCGACAACAAAAAAACTAAAAGTGATTAAGCCGGATGCCCCGTTGAATTTTAAAAACTTATCAACCGGCGGCATCGCCTGATGCTTACTCGAAATCGGGCAGTTTGTATTTGTATCGCACGACACCCGACTTTGCCACGACAATATATATTTCATTGATGATGCAATTGCTATCCCGTATCCTGCCCCTTCTGCTAAGCAGCTATTTTGCTTTGCCCTCGGCACTGGCAATCGGGATAGACAAAGTCACCCTGCACAGCAATCTTGGAGAACCATTGTTCGCGCAGGTGGATTTGCAGATCGGGGCGGAAGAGTCAGTTGACGACTCCTGTATTTTTCTCACTGTCGCCGATGACATCGCCGAAAACAGCATCCCCCCGCAAACATTACGCAATCTGACAGTCAAGTTAAGTGCCGACAAACAAAAAATAGACATCAGATCACGCAACGCTTTCAACGAACCCTATGCAATTTTCCGCTTGCGTGTGCAATGCAATGGCTGGGGCAGCATTTCAAAAACAATCACTTTACTGCCGGAGGTTGCCGACGCGTCAACGCAAGCCGTTCACCCCGATACCACAATTGAGACGGCTACTGTCGCCGGGCAAAACGTGACGCCCGCCCCCGCTGCTGCCCCCACAATAATCCACGGCGCCGACGACAGGGGTAAAACAGTTACCGCGCGTCCCCCGGAAAGAACTGCTCTCCCCGTTGCACGGGAACAGACCGTCAACAAGCCCCGCAATAAAAACAGCTCCAAACTCTCCCATCGCAAAAAACGCGAGCTCCAGTTTCAATTAACCTTAGCGGGCGAACCGCTCGATCTTACGCGTATCGGCACACTGACCCCCGAAAATATAGAAAAGCTGCGGGCTCGGCAAAAACTAATGGACGAGGATGATCAAACCGCCAGCTTTATGACCATGCAGCACCAGTTAAAACTCATGCAGGAAGAGCTCGCCTCGATACGCCTTAAACTGGCTCAACTGCAAGGCAGCGCATCTGCCGTGAGCACGGCATCTGCATCTCCAATTTCCAATCCCGTTGCCCCGCCGGAAACAAAAACCGTTAAATCTCAAAGTTGGCGCAGCCTGGTCCCGACTGAGGCAATTGTCGCCGCAATCGCTTTGGTAGTGCTGGGCTTGTTTTGGATCGCCAAAAGAAAAGCGCGGCACTATCCGTCAGAAACAACAGCGACAGCCGGGGTAGAGCCGATAATAATTCAACCGCCCGAACAGAATGCCCCCCCGCTTGTCCCAATAAAACAAGATGGCAACTCACCGATAGAACAAAAGCCGTCCGCCCCGGCACGGGACATAGACATACAGGTAAAATCGGGCAAGGAAAAAGAAGTCGAGCTGCTGGAAGAGGCGGAACTGTACGTAATCTACGGCCACTCGGACAAAGCCATCAAGATGCTCGCCGAATATGTGGGACATCACCCGTCCAGCGACAATGCATGGGTATTGCTGTTTTCGATTTATTCTTCGTGTGGTCAATCGCAGGAATTTGAAGCGGCTGCGCGCAAATTCCGCCGCCTGAACAAGAGCAGCGCCGCCTGGAAAACCGTGCAGGCACTCGGACGCACAGTGGACAACGACCACCCGCTGTATAGCGATGAAACCAATCCGACTGAATCCGCACCCTGGCTCCCCTCCCCTATCCATCGTCCGCGCCGCCACATTGGCGACATTTTGGTGGAGCTGGGGCACATATCACCGGAAGACATGAGAAATTGCCTATCTGAATTCGACCCCAAGCTCCATGGACGTTTTGGCAACTATCTGCTGACCAAACGGCTGATCAGTCATGCCCAGATAAATGATGCCTTGCTGATACAACAGGAGATCAATAGCACATCAAAACTGAATAGTGAACTGCCTTCCTTGCAGCAGGTAGAACACATGCTGAGTGGCTTTGACCCCGCCAAAGACGGCAGCGTCGAAGATTTCCTGATGGCACACCAGAAAGATGGCCTCATGCGTTTCGAGCAAGATATCAATGAAAACCCGCCCCCCGCTCCGGAATGGGACACGAATCCCGCACCATCCCTGGCAGAAGACAAACCGCACACGTTGGAATTCATACTGAATCTCGATCCGCCCCCACCGGCAACAGCAACGCCCCCCACCGCGGCGGATAAATTTACCCCTCTGGAATTTACCCCCCAAATAAAGCCAACAACGACACCTTAACTTGGATGAACATAGTGACCTCTACAGCTTCCCCGGTTGACCTGCGAGCCGCCATCAAAAAACTCGACAGTCTGCCCGCCATGCCGGCCATCGCACAGAAATTGCTAACTCTCAAATTAAACACAGAAGAGGGGGAGCGGCAGATGTTGCTGCTCATTTCGCAAGACGCCCAAATTTCGGCCAAAATTATCGGTCTTGCCAACACGCCTCTGCTGGGCGCTTCCAGAAAAATTGCCTCTGTCCAACATGCCGCGCTCATCCTCGGTTTGCCGCGTGTCAGAACTGTCGCAATGGGAATTGCCATCATTTCACTGATGAAAAAACCGGCTGGTCGCTTCGATTTGCAAAACTTGTGGCTGCACAATATGGGCGTGGCGTTTGGTATGCTCGCGATCACCCGCGCCATGCCGCGAAATATCCGCCCCGTGGAGGATCATGTTTTTCTGACCGGGATGATGCATGATATCGGCTACTTGGCACTCGCCTTTCTGGACCCCCAGCGCAGCGATGCACTGCACGACAAACTGGACCATGATCGCGAGCGCCCCGCATTGGATGTGGAACGCGAAATGCTGGAAATGACGCATAACGAACTCGGGGCAGAACTGGTCAACCATTGGCATCTGCCCGAAGAAATCGTCAGCGCTTTGCAGCACCATCACACCCCTGAAGCTGCCGACAATGAGCAGGGAAAATTACTCGCGCGCATCATTCATCACGCCGAAAAACTGCTGCCATCCTTTGGCCTAAACGAATATATAGATCCGCAGATCACCGCCGAAGACTGGCAGGCGCTGGGCATAACACCCGATCAAATTGACGAAACAAAATCGCTGGTCGCCGATCAGGCTGAACAAGCGGTGCATTTCTTCAATCACTTTAGCTGATCCGACTCACACGACCGCTCATTCGTGTTTAACTCGTTCCGCAAAAAATTCCGCGCCTGGGCATTCCGCCGCACCGTCGAGACCGGCACCGTGGTGCTCAATCAGCGGCGCGTCTACATCCTGCCCTCGCGCCAGGGGCTGGGCTTCGCCTTCGTGTTGGTGCTGATGCTGCTCGGCGACATCAACTACAACCTAAGCCTGGGCTACACGCTGACATTCTTGCTCGCCACCGCGGGCGGCATGAGCATGCTGCACGCTTTCCGCAACATTGCGCAACTGGAGATTCACGCCGGACATGTCGAACCGGTGTTTGCCGGAGAAACCGCGCGCTTCGTCTTTCACTTCAACAATCCGGGCAAACTTCCCCGCTATCAAATTCACCTGCACGACGATGACAATCATCACACGGTGTTCGACCTGCCCGCGCAACGTTCCACTCCCGTTGAGATCGCCATCCCCGCAACACAACGCGGCTGGATGGATAGCGGACGGCTGACGCTATATACCGAGTATCCGCTGGGCCTGTTCAAACCGTGGTCGTATATACATTTCGATGTGCGCTGCCTGGTTTACCCCAAGCCCGCCGCAGCGCAACCCTTGCCCGCCATCTCAGCACAAAATGGCAATGGCAAACTGATTACGGCGGGCGATGAAGATTTTTCCGGCCTGCGCAATTATGTGGCGGGAGATCCTTTGCCGCGTATCGCGTGGAAAGCATGGGCACGCGAACAAGGCTTACAGGTCAAACAATTCTCCGCGCAACAGGGTCGGGAACTGTGGCTGGATTGGGCGCAACTGCCCAACATCGCAACCGAACGCAAACTGGAATTGCTCACGCGCTGGGTGCTGGACGCCGATGCACAAGGATTGATGTACGGGCTACGTTTGCCCGGTGCTGAAGTCCTGCCGCAGCACAGCCCGAATCATCGCGCGGAATGTTTGCGGACGTTGGCATTGTATGGGCTAAACTCAGCAACATTAACCAGCCACGGATGAACACTGATGCACACAGATGCAAGCAGATTCTTAATATCTCCGGCAGCGGGAATGACCTCGCCGTTGAGCGCGGTTTATCCGCGACTATCCGTGTTCATCCGTGGCTAATGGCCTTTTACCCGACATGAAACTCACCGCCCCGCTCATCTACGGCCTCATCGCCTGCGTCCTGCTGGTCAGTGCGCCGCATGCCGAGCATTTGCCGCTGTGGGTTAGCGGCGTGAGTGCGGTGCTGCTGGCCTGGCGCGCCTACCTCACGTATAGCGGCAATGCGCTGCCCGCGCGCTGGCTATTGCTAAGCGTCACCCTCGCCTGTGTGGGCGGTATCGCGCTCGGCTTCCACACGCTGTTCGGGCGCGAAGTCGGGGTCACGCTGCTGATTCTGCTCGCCGCACTCAAGCTGCTGGAATTGCGCGCGGTGCGCGATGCCACCGTGCTGCTTTTTCTTTCCTGCTTCGTCATCATCACCAATTTCTTTTATTCGCAGAGCATCCCTACCGCGCTGTTCATGCTGCTCACCCTGTTGGTGATCCTGGCGACCTGGGTGCAGATGAACACCGGAACACTGTCGTTCAAACCGCGCCTGCGCATCGCCGCCACTATCCTGTTGCAGGCCATTCCGCTGTCGCTGCTGATATTCGTGCTGTTCCCGCGCGTGCAAGGCCCGTTGTGGGGCTTGCCGCAAGATGCTTACAGCAGCAGCGGTTTGTCCGACACCATGGCGCCCGGCAGCATGAGCAAATTATCGCTGTCCGATGCGGTCGCCTTTCGCGTTACCTACAAAAATCAGGCGCCGATGCGCAGCCAGATGTACTGGCGCGGCCCGGTGTTATGGGACTTCGATGGGCGCACCTGGACGCGCGGGCGCAACGCCACCTTGCAGGCGCCGCGTCTGGAAAATATCAGCTCACCGGTAAATTACGACGTAACGCTGGAGCCGCATAACAAACCCTGGCTGTTCGCGCTGGATATGCCCACACAGGTTTCTGTTCCCGCAGAATTCACGCCGGATTTTCAACTGCTGAACAAAGCGCTGGTGACCGCGCGCCTGCGCTACAGCGCCACTTCGCAATTGAGCTACCGCGCCAATCTCGACGAGCCGCCGCAACAGATACAGCGTGCACTGGCTTTGCCGCGCGGATACAACCCGCGCGCGCGGCAGTTGGCCGCGGAGTGGCGCAAGCAAAATGAGAGTGCTCCCCCACCCCAACCCTCCCCCGACAGGAGAGGGGGCAACCGCCCCCCTGACGGGGTGGACGGGGTGGACGAGTTAATCGTTAAGGCGGCCCTCGCCTACTTCAACCGCAACGGCTTTGAATACACCCTCGAACCGCCGCCGCTGGGCACTCACAGTGTGGATAGTTTCCTGTTCGACACGCGCCAAGGATTTTGCGAATACTACGCTTCCAGCTTCGTCTTTTTAATGCGTGCGGCGGGTATTCCGGCGCGCGTGGTGACAGGCTATCAGGGCGGCGAATACAACGAACTCGGCGGTTACTACATCCTGCGCCAATCCGACGCCCACGCCTGGGCCGAGGTGTGGCTCAAAGGTCGCGGCTGGGTGCGTTACGACCCCACCGCCGCCATCGCGCCGGGGCGCATCCTGAACGGACTCAGCACCTCTGTCGCCGACAATGCCGCGTTGCCGTTTTTGGCGCGCACGCAATCGCAGTTCTTGCTCAATCTGCGCTTCAATCTGGACGCGCTCACCAACCAATGGAACCAGTGGGTATTGGGCTACAACACCGAACGCCAATTCGCCTTTCTGACCCGTTTGGGCATGGAGGACATCTCCTGGGAAAAAATGGCGCTGGACATGCTGGCAGGCGTTGCCATGCTGGTTGGCATCTACACTCTGTTCATGTTGCGCCGGTTGGCCGTGCCGCAAAAAGATGCCGTGCAAGCCGCTTGGTTGAAGCTCTGCCGCAAACTGGAGAAGGCCGGCTTGCCGCGCGCGCCGCATGAAGGAGCGCAAGACTATGCAAAGCGCGTCGCCGCCGCACGACCGGATTTGGCGGACAACATGCTTGAAGTTGCGAGGCGTTATATGGCACTGCGTTATACCGCTGCGAACGATGAACTTTCGGTACACGCTTTCAAGGAATCAATTCGTTCGTTCAAGCTATAATCCGCGCCACTTCAACCGAACACGCCCATCATGCACATCACCCGCCGCCTGGAATTCGATGCCGGACACCGCATCCCCAACCACAACAGCCAATGCAGGCATTTGCACGGCCATCGCTACGCGATTGAGATCACCCTGTCGGGCAAGGTGATTACGGCGGAGGGCGTCTCCGAGCAGGGCATGGTGATGGATTTTTCGGATGTGAAGCGCATCGCCAACGAGCGCGTGGTTCACGCGTGGGATCACGCTTTTCTGGTGTATCGCAACGACCAGGTCGTGCTGGATTTTCTGCGCACCTTGCCCGGTCACAAGACGGTTATCCTGGATGTGGTTCCGACTGCGGAGAATCTGGCCAGGGTCGCATTCGACCTGCTGGATGACGCTTATAAAGACACGTTCGGCAACGACCTGAAACTGGAGCGGGTGCGCTTGTACGAGACGCCGAACAACTGGGCGGATTACACGCGCTGATTACTCCACCACCCCGTACTCCCCAGTCCCCACGCAATCCCGCCCGCCTTTCTTGGCTTGGTACAGCGCATGGTCGGCAGATTTGAGCAGCACTTCCAGTGAGAGCTTTGCATCCGGCACAACGGCGGCGACGCCGCAACTGATAGTGACATGGCGCGATTCGGTGGCGTAATGCGGGATGTTCAGTTCCGACACCTGCTGGCGCAGACGGTTGGCGATCCACTTCGCGCCGTCGGTGTCCGTCTCGCCCAGCACCAGCACGAACTCTTCACCGCCGTAACGCGCGGCAAGATCGGTGGCGCGCGGGGCGACTTTGCCCACCTGCTCGGCCACTTTTCTCAGGCATTCGTCGCCTGTTTGATGGCCGTATTTATCGTTGAACAGCTTGAAATGATCGACATCCACCATCACCAGCGCCAGCGGCTTCTGCATGCGTTCACAACGCCGCCATTCGCGTATCGCCAACTCGTCGTACATGCGCCGGTTGGCGATGCCGGTCAACCCGTCGGTGGCGGAAAGTCTTTGCAGTTTGATGTTCGCCTCGTTCAATTCCTCGGTTAATTTCACCAATGAACGCTGCATTTCGACCAGCCGCAGCATGGCCCTGACCTTGGCTTTCAACACCACCTCGCTGATCGGCTTCATCAGGTAATCGTCGCCGCCGACCTCGATGCCGCGCGCCAAATCTTCGTCCGTCGACATGCTGGTCAGGAAAATAATCGCCGTCCAGTCCGCCATCTTTTCCAATGCGCGGATTTTCAGCGCCACATCAAAACCATCGATGTCCGGCAATTGCGCATCCAGCAGGATGATGTCCGGCTGCTCACGGTGATATATGTCGATGGCCATCGCACCCGATGCCGCCGTCAGCGGCACGATGCCCATGCGCCCCAAAAAATTGCACAGCACCTTCATGGTGACTTTGCTGTCTTCCACCACGAGGACGGTGATCGTTGTTTCATTGTTCTGTATGTTCATACTGGCTAACACCTTTGGGCTATGCTGGTCGCTCCAATTCAAAAACAAACAACGCGTATCCGCAGATTTTCGCGGATTAAAAAACCAAACCTTTGAGCGCCTCTAATAATTCAGACTCCGTCATTCCGGCGCAGGCCGGAATGACGTGATTTTCCCAATGGACAATCTGGGTTTATCATAACCGAAGACTGCTTAATTCAAGTTACAGCGTGGGCAATCAGATCAATTTCGTAAACTCTACTATCGGCACCGGCCTGCTGAAATAATAACCCTGATACGCCATGCAGCCTTGCTGCCGCAGATAAGCGAATTGCGCCTCCGTCTCCACCCCTTCGGCGATCACATGCAGATTAAAATTTTCCGCCATGTCTATGATGGTCTGCACCATCCTCGCATCGTTGGCATCGGTCGCGATGTCGCGCACAAAGCTCTGGTCTATTTTGAGTTGGTCGAGCGGCAATTTTTTCAGGTACGCCAAAGACGAATAGCCCGTGCCGAAATCATCCATGGACAATCTGATCCCCAGCGCTTTCAACTCATGCATCTTCGCCACCACGTCGTTTACATCGTTCAGCACCACGCTTTCGGTCAACTCCAGCTTCAGGCGCGCTGCATCAATCCCGTATTTGCGTAAATAGCCCGCGATACTTCCCACAAAATCGGCCTGCCGGAATTGCAGCGCGCTCACATTCACGGCCAGAATCAAGTGCTGTGTTTTTTCGTCTGCGGTCCATACGCCAAGTTGGCGGCACGCCGTTTCCAGCACCCAGCAACCGATGTCCAGAATCAGCGAACTTTCTTCCGCAAGCGGAATGAACTGCGCGGGAGAAACCAAGCCGCGTATCGGGTGCTCCCAACGCACCAAGGCCTCCGCCCCTATGGCGCGCAGGCTGCTATCCACTTGTATCTGGTAATACAGGCGCAATTCATGGTTGGGTAACGCACGGCGCAAATCCACCTCCAGCGCCGCGCGCGCCTCCACCGCCAATTGCATGGCGGGGTCGAAAAAACGCACCGCATTGCGCCCCGCATCTTTGGCCTGATACATTGCCATATCGGCATGTTTAAGCAAGGCGTCCGCCGACTCCTCGTTGTCGCGGTACAGGCAAACACCGATGCTCGGGGAACTGTGATGCAAATTGCCCTTCAGCGGGTAGGGCTCGGACAGGGAAGTGCGTATCTTTTCGGCGATGAGCGACACTTTTTGCGAAGCCTTGTCGGCAACTTCACCCAAGCCCTCGATAAGGATCACAAATTCGTCGCCGCCCAAACGCGCCACCGTATCCACTTCGCGCACGCAGGCTTGAATACGTTCCGCGACCACGGTCAGCAGCAAGTCGCCAAAATCGTGCCCCAGGGTGTCGTTCAGATTCTTGAACCGGTCCATATCGAGGAACAACACCGCACCATACTGGCTGTTGCGCGCCGCCACCGACAGCGCCGTGCGCAACCTGTCCATCAGCAAGCGCCGGTTCGGCAGACGGGTTAGCGCATCGTAAAACGCCAGATTGCGTATTTCCTCCTCCGCGCGCTTGCGCGCGGTGATGTCGCTGAAGATGGCGACATACTCGCTGGTCTTGCCAAAATGATCCCTGACCGCCGTGATGGTCAGCCATTTGGGGTAGATTTGCCCGCTCTTGCGCTTATCCCAGACTTCCCCGGTCCAACTGCCGTTGTTCAACAACTGCTGCCACATATCCGCATAAAACTCCCTGTCCTGACGCCCTGAACTCAGGATGCGCGGATTTTTTCCGATGACGTTCTCGGCGCTAAAACCGGTGATGTCCTGAAAAGCCTGATTGACGCGGATGATGTTGGCGTTGGCGTCGGTAATCATGATGGCCTCGTGCGTTTCAAAAGCGACGGCGGCAACGCGCATCACTTCCTGGGCGCGCTTGCGGCTTGAGATATCGTGGCAGAAAACGACAAATTGCTGCTTCTCACGCAGGCAGGTAATCGACATTTCCAGCTCGATGGCATGCCCGTCCTTGTGCCGGTTGCGCGTTTCGAGCAGACCGCCGCCCTGCCCGATGACTTGGGCAATATGCACCGCCTCGCCATTTTCCAGGCCAAACATTTCCAGCTGGCTCACATGCATGCCCACCAGCTCCTCCTCGGTATAACCGGAAAGTCTGGAATAGGCCTGATTCACCTCCAGCAAAAAACCATTGGCATCCAACAGCCAATAACCATCTTGCGTGGCCTCTATAAGACTTTTGCGAAAATCGTAGGCCTGCTTTACCACTTCGCGTTCCGACAATTTATCCAGCATGGCGTTAATGGCTTTGGCCAGATCGCCGATCTCCCCGCCGCCATCCACCTTGAGGCAAAAATGATCTTCCCCGCTGGCAATTTTTTTTGCGGCTTCGGTAATGCGCTTGAGCGGAGCAAAGGTTTTGCGCAAAATCACCATGAACAAGATGGCAAACAAGGCTGTCACCCCGGCGGCATTCATAATTCCCGTCCAGCTAATGCCATACGCTTGCCGGCTTACCACCGCTTCGGGAATATAGTACGCCATCAGCAAAAAACGACTGGCGTCCCCCGCGTCAAAGTACACCCGCTCCGCCGCCAGATACGCGTCCCGGGGCTGGTTCACGACTTGCAAGGGTAAATAATTCTGCGTCTGCGTACCGAAAAACGCGCTTAACGCGGGAAAGTCATCGGTGATTTTTTCCCTGCTGCCCAACTCAAATGCGAACGCATGACTGGCGTCGGGATGAAACAGATAGCGCCCGCGCTGATCTGCTATGTAGCCCTGCACGCCGGACGGTATTGCCGCCAGCACAGGGGAAAACAAAGCGGGCGCGCTGATATTGAGTATAACCATGCCAAACAAATTCCCCTGCGCATCGAACACCGGCGTGATGGCGCGCAAAGTGGGGCGATACGGCACGGTGATTTTGCCCCACTCCCGTTCGAGATTGAATTCGGAAAGGCGCACCTGCCTTTTGGCTGCCGTCAGTCCGGCCTTGAAAAAATCCCGGTCGCCTTTGGCTTGCAATTCGCTGTGCGGCGCCACCGCAATACGCCCATTAAGGACATTGACGCGCACAAGCTCGCGACCACCGTCCGCTACGCCGATAAAACGGGCATGAGAATAGTCTGGATGCGCGCGCAGGAAAGCCGCAAAAATCTCCTGCAAACGCGCCTCCCAAATCGCGTAAGAATTGCCATCGCGCGCGTCGTAACCATGATTGTGGCTGGCCCGCACCAGACCGGAGATGGGCGGGGTGTCGGCAAGAAACAACACGTCCTGCCGCAGCGTCTCAATCGACTTGACCAGACGCACCTGCCCCACATGCAGCACCGTTTCAAGGTCGCCGCCACGTTCGCGTAAATATGTTTCATGCAGGCGCCTGTTTTCGTAGTTGATCCACAGCAAGCCCCCCGTCACCACCAGCAGCAATGCCCCGAAAGTGATGCGCGTGGACAGGCTGTAGTCGCGGAATTTCATTGCGCCATCCTTTGCACGGCGAAACACAAATCCTGCCATGCTTTGGCTTTTTCCAGCGGACTGCGCAGCAGGTAGGAAGGATGGTAGGTCACGATGAGCGGCGTACCGTGATAGTCATGCACCGTGCCGCGCAGCGAGCCTAGCGTGGCATCGCGCGCCAGCAGCGCCGTGGCGGCTGTCTTGCCGAGCGCCACGATGAGTTTGGGTTTGATCAAGGCAATTTGTTGCTGCAAGTAAGGCAGGCATTGCGCGATCTCGTCGGCGTCCGGCGTGCGATTGTCAGGCGGGCGGCATTTGACGACATTGGCGATATACACATCGCTGCCGCGCTTCAGCTTGATCGAAGCCAGCATATTGTCCAGCAGCTTGCCCGCCTGCCCCACAAAGGGTTCGCCGCGCACATCCTCATCCGCGCCCGGCCCTTCGCCGACAAACAGCCACCTGGCTTTTTCGTCGCCCACCCCGAACACGGTCTGCGTGCACCCCGCGCGCAGCTTGCACGCGGTGCAGTCGTGTACTTGCTGCTTGAGTTCCGGCCAACTCACCGCCGCAGCAGGAACACTCCCCCCCGCTTGCGGGCTTAGTCGATTGGCTAGTTGTTCCATCAGGGTTGGGGTGGGGGTCGAAACATTAAGCACCGCTGCCTCCACCTGCGTATCTCCCACCTCAATCGTAGGAGCGGCTTCAGCCGCGAATGCCGCCCGAGCATCACTCACCATCCCGCTCGTCTCTTCGCGATTCGCGGCTAAAGCCTGTCCTGAGCTTGTCGAAGTGGCCGCTCCTGCATCGGCTTCCGGCGCAGGCATCTCCCGCCGCACCCACAGCGGATAAAGATTGAATTCACGCAGGACAGCTTCGTCTCGGATGTTCACAGTTTTCGTTCCATCAAAATCGCATCTTCGCGACAGCCATTTTGCCCCGCATAATAGCCGCCGCGCAACCCGGCGGGGACAAATCCCAAAGCGCGATACAAGCCCAGCGCCGCCGCATTGGAAGCGCGCACCTCCAGCATCACGCGCTGCTTGCCCAACTCGCGCGCCAGCACCAGCATGGCTCCCAGCAGCGCGCGCCCGCAACCCCGGCGCTGCTGCTCTGCGGCAATGCCGATGTCGAGCAACTCGGCATCGTCCACGCCCTGCATCAGCACGGCATAGCCGATAGCCTCACCGTCCTGCTCCGCCACCTTGCACAGATAACCGTTCGCCAGCGCATCGCTGAAATTCCCGCGCGTCCACGGATGCGCGTGAACTTGCTGCTCGATGCGCAGCACGGCGTCGATGTCGCTGGTGCTCATGTCGCGCAGAACGAAACTCCCTTCCCTCACCCCAACCCCTCTCCCGCTTGCGGGCGAGGGGTTAGAGCGCGCTCCGCTTCCCGCTCGCTCGTCTTCAACGCCACCTTATCGCGCAAATACAGCGGCAAGGCCAGCGCCGCATCCACCGCATTGCCTTGGGCGAATTCGTCCGCCGCGATTTGCGCCACCGCGCCCGCCTGCGGCACCGCGCTCGCATCTATGCCACTCAATTGCCCCGCATAACGCGCCGACAATTCTGCCTCATACACCGCGAAACCGCTGCCTGCACCATACCACCCCGCCCCCGCCAACAATGGCGCGTCGGCAGCTTTGCACAAACACGGTTCGAGTATTTCCTCCCAGACTCCGTCAAATTTTTCATAAGCCGCGAGGTATATTTCGCCCATGCGCGCATCCAACGCCGCAATCACTTTGTCGTGGCCGGAAGCTTGTGCCAAGGCTTGCAGCGTACACACGCCGACCACATTCAAACCCGCGCCGAACGCCAAGCCCTGCGCCACGCCGCACGCGATGCGCACGCCGGTAAAGGAACCGGGGCCTTTGCCAAAGGCGATGCCATCCATATCCTGCATCCTGCATCCCGCATCCTGTAGCAAGCCATCCAGCATCGCCAGCAACAACTCGGAATGCTTCTGCCCGACCAGCTCGCAACGCTCCATCAGCGCGCCGTCTTGCCACAGCGCGACCGAGCAATATTCTGTGGAAGTTTCTATTGAGAGAATTCGCATTAAAAAACAATCAGCCACAGATGAACACGGATTGACACGGATAAAAACATAATTTTTTTCTCCATCCAGAATAAAACATAGCGAGGTTATCCGTGAACATCCGTGTTCATCCGTGGCTAATAAGCAACGCAATTGCCTGCGCACCTATGCCTTCGCCGCGCCCGGCATAGCCTAGGTGTTCGGTGGTGGTCGCTTTCACGTTCACCGCGTTAAGCGCGATGCCGAGATCGGTCGCGATGTTGGCGACCATCTGCGGAATGTGCGGCGCCATCCTGGGCGCTTGCGCGATGATGGTGGCGTCCACATTGCCGACGCGGTAGCCCGCCGCCGCGATCTTAGCCATCACATCGCGCAGCAGAATGCGGCTGTCGATGTCTTTGAATTTCGCATCGGTGTCGGCGAAGTGTTTGCCGATGTCGCCCAGCGCCGCCGCGCCCAGCAGCGCGTCGCAAATCGCATGCAGCAACACGTCCGCATCGGAATGCCCGAGCAGACCTTTCTCATACGGGATATCCACCCCGCCGATAATGAGCTTGCGCCCCGCTACCAGTTGATGAACGTCAAAACCTTGTCCGATACGCATGATTATTTTCCTTGTTGAAGCAGCAACTCCGCCAGCCTGATGTCGTGCGGATAGGTCACCTTGAAATTGGTCGTATCGCCCGCCACCAGTTTGGGCGACAAGCCCAAGGCCTCGATGGCCGAGGCTTCGTCGGTGACGCTGCGGCACTGCTGCAAGCCCTGCGCCAGCAATCCGGCGCGGAACATCTGCGGCGTTTGCGCCTGCCACAGCTTCTCGCGACTCTCGGTGCAGGCGATACGCTGCTGCGCGTCGGCGCGTTTCAGCGTATCCGCCACCGGCACGGCGAGAATGCCGCCCACCGCGTCGTCGCGCAGCTCAGCGATCAATTTATCCAGATGCGCCTGCGTCAAACAGGGACGCGCCGCATCGTGCACCAGCACCCAGTCGTCCAGCTCCAGCTCCGAAGCCAGCAAGCCGTTCGCCACGCTCTCGGCGCGCGTCGCGCCACCGCAATACAGCGGCTCCAGCTTGCCCGCGCAGTGCGACCAGTCGTAGCGCTTGAAATGCTCGTCGTCGGGCGCCAACACCACGAACACCGCACCGATATGCGGGCAGGAGCACAAGGTTGTGAGCGCGTGGTAAATCATAGGGTGTCCGGCGAGGTCGAGATACTGCTTGGGTAGCTCGCTGCCCATACGGGAACCGGAGCCGGCGGCGGGGACGAGTGCGTAAAATTCAGACATGGGCGAATTGTAACGGCAATCCACCGCCCGTTGTTGCCGATAGCTTAGGCGCTGCTAACGGATTTCTCCGCAGTGCGTAGCGCTGGCTTGGTGCGGCGCCTCAGCGAGCCCGGCTTGCGTCAACAATCACGGGAGGGCTCGCTCCTGCCATTGACAAACGGCCTGCGTCAAACCTGCTGCATCCCCATCTCCGCATCGCTGCGGCGCAGGCGTTTGAACTTCTCCATCAGGTCGTCCACATAGGTGAACACCACCGGCACCACGAACAGGCTAAGCAGCGTGGAGGTGATGAGGCCGCCGATCACCGCCGTGGCCATCGGCATGCGGAAGCTGGGCTCCGCGCCCAGGCCCATGGCGATCGGCAGCATACCCGCGCCCATGGCGATGGTGGTCATCACGATGGGGCGGGCGCGTTTGCTGCACGCATCCATCAGCGCTTCGCTTCGGCTCATGCCCTGCTCGCGCCGCGCCATGATGGCGTAGTCCACCAGCAGGATGGAGTTTTTGGTGACGATGCCCATCAGCATCAGCAAGCCGATCAGCGACGGCATGGAGAAACTGCTGTGGGTGAGCAGCAGCGCCACGAACGCGCCGCCGAAAGCGAACGGCAACGCCGCGAGTATGGTCAACGGTTGCAGGAAGTCCTTGAACAGCAGCACCAGCACGATATACACGCACAGCACGCCGGTGAGCATCGCCAGCCCGAAGCTGCCGAACAATTCCTTCATGCGCTCGGCATCGCCCGACTCGCCGCGCTTCACGCCCGGCGGCAACGCATTCATGCTGGGCAGTTTATTCACTTCGGCAACGACATCGCCGAGCTGGCGTCCGTTCAACTCGATGTTGATGGCCACGTTGCGGCTGCGGTCCAGCCGGTTGATCTGCGCCGAGCCGCTGCTCACGGTGATGTCGGCCACGTTGCCCAGTTTCACGTTACCCGCTTTGCCATGCACCGGCAGTTGCGCGAGCACGTCGATCTGCTCGCGCGCCGACTCGGGCATCTGCACGCGGATCGGTACTTGCCGCTGCGGCAGGTTGAGCTTGGCCAGCGCCGCGCTGTAATCGCCCGCCGTAGCGATGCGCACCACTTCGCCGACGCTCTCCGCCGTCACGCCCAGATCGGCCATGCGCGCGAAATTCGGGCGGATGCTGATTTCGGGACGCACCAGGCTCGCGGTCGAGGTGATGTTGCCCAGGCCCTTGAGGGTGCGCAACTCGCGCTCGACCGCTAGCACCGCTTCGACCAGCGCTAGCGGGTCCTCGCCCGCCAGCAGCAACTGGAATTTTTCGCCGTTGTCGCCCGTGCCGACAGTCACGCGCGCGCCGGACAACGCCTGCATTTTTTCGCGCAGCAGCGTTTCGACTTCGGACTGTTTAAGCTTGCGTTCGGAGCGGTGCACCAGCGTCACGGTCAGGTTGGCCTTGCGCACATCGGCTTCACTGCCCGCCGAAAACAGGTCGCCGCCCGCGCCGCGCCCAACCGCGCTGAACACCGCTTTCACTTCCGGCACTTTCATCAAAATGGCGCGCGCGTCTTCGGCTGCGGCAGCCGTCTGATCCAGCGTGCTGCCGGGTTGCAACTCGATGGTCACCTGCGTCTGCGCGCGGTCCGCCGGCGGGACGAAGCCGCTGGGCAATAACGGGATCAGGCTCAGCGAGCCGATAAAAAACGCCACCGCCATGAACGAGGTTGCCAGCCGGTGCGACAGGCACCAGCGCGCCAGACGCAAATACAATTGCATCACCTTGCCGTGTTCTTCTTTCACTTCCACAGAAGGCTTGAGGATGTAGGCCGCCATCATCGGCGTGAGCAGCCGCGCCACCACGAGCGAGGCCATGATCGCCAGCGCCGCCGTCCAGCCGAATTGCTTGAAAAATTTGCCGGGGATGCCCGCCATAAAGGCGGTGGGCAGGAACACCGACACCAGCGTGAAGGTGGTCGCCACCACGGCCAGACCGATTTCGTTGCTCGCCTCCATCGCCGCCTGGTACGGCGTCTTGCCCATGTGCAGGTGGCGCGCGATGTTCTCGACTTCGACGATGGCATCGTCCACCAGAATACCCACCACCAGCGCCAGCGACAGCAGGGTCACCATGTTCAGCGTAAAACCCAGATAGTGCATGCCGATGAAAGTGGGGATCACCGACAGCGGCAGCGCCGCCGCCGAAATAAAGGTGGAGCGCCCGTCGCGCAAGAACCACCACACCACCAGCACGGCGAGAATCGCACCCTCGTACAGCAGATGCATGGAGCCTTCGAAGTTTTCCTTGACGCGCTCGACCGAGTCGAACGCCACGCCGATGTGCATATGCGGATGTTCCGCATTCAGACTGTCCACCGCCGCGCGCACCGCCTGCGCCACGCTCACTTCGCTGCTGCCCTTGGTGCGGGTGACTTCGAAAGCGATGACCGGCTTGCCGTCGAGCAGCGCGTAGGAATGGCTCTCCGCCTTGGCATCCGTCACCGTCGCCAATTGATCCAGACGATAGTGGCGCCCGTCCATCAGCGCGATGTCCATCGCGGCCAGCTCTTCCACGGTCTGCACCGTGCCTATGGTGCGCACCGCCTGTTCCGCGCCGCCCATGTCGGTGCGCCCGCCGGAGGACTCCTGCTGGATTTTGCGGATCTGGCGCGAGATGTCCGCCAGTGAAATGTTCAGCGCCTGCACCTTGAGCGGATCGACCTCGACGCGCACTTCCCGGTCCACGCCGCCGATGCGCGTGAACTTGCCCACGCCTTGCACGGCGAGCAACTTCTTGGAAATGTCGTTATCCACGAACCACGACAAATCCTGCGCGTCCATGTGCTCGGACGAGACGCTGAAAGTGATGATCGGGCGTCCCGCCGTGTTGACCTTGGAGATGATAGGTTCCTTCATGTCGCTGGGCAGCTCGGAACGGATGCGGCTGATGGCGTCGCGCACATCGTCCACCGCCTCGTTGCTATCTTTCTCCAGATCGAACTCGACCGAGACCCGGGCGGTGCCGTCGGTGATGTTGCTGTAGACGTGCTTCACCTTGCCCAGGCTCGCCACGGCGTTCTCGACCTTGCGCGCGATCTCGGTCTCCATCTGCACCGGCGCGGCGCCTTCCAGATTGGCGGTGATCACCACGATGGGCAGCTCGATGTCGGGTGCATCCTGCACCAGCATGGTCTTGAAACTCGCCAGCCCGACCAGCGTGAGCATGACGAACAGCAGGATGGAGGGGATAGGGTTGCGTATCGCCCATGCGGAGATGTTCATGTCGGCCTCGATTTTAGATGTTGGTCTGGTGTGCAGTCGTTTGGGCTGAGGTCACGCCGGGTTGGCTTCCGGCTTTGGCGGGCTCGATGCGCACCAGATCGCCGTCGTTAAGAAAACCCGCACCGCTGGCCACCAGCGTCGCATTGGCGGCTATGCCGCTGCTCACCTCGATGCGATCGCCCTGTCGCCTGCCAACCGTCACCTTCATCTGCGCCACATGCCCGTCCTTGCCAACCTGATACACATAGGAGAAACCGTCGCGCACCACCACCGCACTCTGCGGCACGGTCAGCGCGCTTGACCGCCCCAGCTCGAATTCACCCTGCGTGAACACGCCCGCACGCAGCGTCTTGTTCTCGTTCAGGCCGATGTAAACGTAGCCGTTGCGCGTGCTCATATCCACGGCGGGCGCAATCCGCAACACCGCGCCGGACACCACCTCGTTCGGGCCGGTGCGCACTTGCACCTTTTGCCCGACGCGCACCTGCTGCAACTGCACATCGGTCAGCTCGGCACGCCACTCCAGCTTGCCCTGGCGGATCAGGCGAAACATTTCGGAACCGACTTGCGCCACCGTTCCCAGCGTCGCATTGCGCGCCGAGATCACGCCGTCGTCCGGCGCGACGATACGCGTGTAACGCAATTTCAATTGGGCGTTTTCCAGCCGCGCTTCCGCCGACTTCATCTGCGCTTTGGCGATCTCGGCAGCATTGGCGAATTGCTGCAATTCCTGCGCGCTCATCACGCCGGAATCCTTGATCTGCAACGCGCGCTGCGCATTGGCTGCGGCCTCGTTATAACGCGCGGCGGCCTCATCGACTGCGGCCTGTTGCTGATGCACATCTGCCAGTAGCATCTCGTCCGCCAAACGCGCCAGCAGATCGCCCTGCTTCACATGGTCGCCGATATTGGCTTGCAGTTCGACCAGACGCACGCCGCCGATTTCCGCGCCGATGATCGCTTCCTGCCAGGCCAGCACCGGCCCGCTCGCCGTCACGCGCTCCGCCCATTGCACGGTTTCCGGCGTCACCGTGCTTACTGTCAGCGCGGGTTTGGCGGCTACGCTCGCCGCAGGCTGCGGCTTGTTTGCGCCTCTTGAGGCGAGGAATGAACCGGCAACGGCGATCAACACCGCCACCAATAAAACGTATTTCGATTTTTTCATGCCGCTCTCCTATCGGGCATGGCAAATATGCCGCCCTTGATAAAAATTTACCGTGCCCGATCCCTCACCTCCATCCTCGCCCGCAAGCGGGCGAGGAGGCGAACGAATCGCTGCGCAAGTTTTTCACTTCTGCGAATTCGAGTTGTCTGCGAGCTTGCCGGAACCCGCCGTTTTATCCCAGCCGCCCCCCAAAGCCTTGTACAGCGCGATCCAGGCCGAGACGGTCTCGCGGTCGAGCGCCGCGGCGGTATCCTGCGCCAGCAACCAGCCGCGGCGCGCCTCTTCCAGCGCGATGCGGTTGCTCAAACCGGCGTTGAAGCGCGCCTCGGTCGCCTGAAACAACTGCCGGTATTTTTCCTGCATCCTGTCGCTGTCGTGCGCGCGCGCATTCGCCACGTTCAGGCGCACCAGGGCGTCCTCCACATTGCGCACCGCCTCGCGCACGGTCTTTTGATAATTCGCCAACGCATAATCGTAGCGGGCTTGCGCGGCCTTCACCCCGGCTAGTCCGCGTCCGCCGGTAAACAGCGGCAGCGACAGGCTGGGACCAAACGACCAGGTCGGAACATGCGCGCTCTGGCCGTTCATATAAACGACATTGCTGGCCACCGAGCCCACCAGCGTAAGGCTCGGATACAAAGCCGCCTTGGATGCCCCGATGTCCGCGCTGGCAGCCGCCAGGCTCCATTCCGCGCTGGCAACATCGGGACGCTGGCTTAGCACTTGCGCGGCGATGCTGCCGACATCGACAAAATTGGCAATGGGAATTTGTCCGTGCCGTGCGGCGAGACGTGCTTGCAAACTGTTGTGTTCAATGCCGCTCAGCGCGGACAGGCGGTTGATTACCCGCGCACACTCGCCCTGCTTGGCGATGTAAGCCGAGTCGCCCTCGGCCTCACTCGCCTGCGCGCGTGCCGCGTCCATCGGGGTAGCCAATCCCGCCGCCTCCTTGATGCGCGTGACCTCCTGCACCGCAACACGCGATAGCCGGTTGCGCTCCGCGATGGACAATGCCGCCTCGCACTGGCGCAGCTCGACATACACATCGGCCACTTCCGCCGCCAGCGAAATACGCGCATCGTGCCAACCCGCCTCGCCCGCGCCGAAACGCGCTTGCGCCGCTTCCGCCGTGCGCCGGTTCTTGCCGAACAGGTCGATCTCCCAGCTCGCATCGAAGCCGATCTTGTTCACGGATTGCTCGATCACTTGCTGGCCGAAGGCCGAGCGGCTGCGGTTGGCCCCGGCTCCCAGCACCAAGGTCGGGTACTGCCCCGCACCGCCAATAGTGGCATTGGCGCGCGCCTCATTCATGCGCGCCAACGCCATGTCGATAGAGGGGCTGTTTTTCTCGGCATGCACGATCAGCTCGCTCAACAACGGGTCGTTCAATTGCTGCCACCATTTATCCAGACTCTCCAGCTTGCCGCCATGCGGCATCGCCGCATGCCACTGTGCCGGTGGCGTTTCGGGACGCTTGAAATCCGGCCCCACCGCACACCCTGTCAGCGCCAGCGCCATGAGCGCCCCCCAGATGCATCGCCGACTCATTTCTTGCTCCTTGTAGTCGCGGCACGACGCATACGCTCGGCTTCGACCAGCGCCACGGCATACCCCACCAGCCGCTCCGCCATCAGCTCGCGCGACTTCTGCCCGTCGATCAGGCGAGGGGAAAAAATATCGATTGCGGCGCGGTTGTGGAAATACACCGTCGCCAGACCGAGTAGCGCAAAGGTCAATCTATCCACCTCCACGTCCGGCTTCTTCAATCCGAACTCGCGGCACAACAAGGCCTGCATCTTGTCGTGATTGGGGCGGAAAGCCTGGGTCATCGCATCGCCCAGCACACCGCTGGGCTCCGCCTCCTCGCGCGCGTGCAGACGCATGAAAAGTTGCGTCATCGGGTCTTCTTCCGCGACCGGGGGGAAGAACCATTGATAGAAAGCGTGCAAACCCTGTTCCAACGAAACGAGAGAAATGTCGAGCGCATTAAAAGTATTGCACTCGTTGAGGAACGGCAGGCGAAATACCTCGCGGTACAACTCCGCCTTGTCGCCGTAGTAGTAATGAATGGAAGCCAGGTTGACCTCGGCGCGGCGACATATCTCGCGCGTGGTCGCCGCGTGGTAGCCGACCTCGGCAAACACCTCGGCCGCCGCCTGCAGCAAGCGCCAGCGCGTTTCCTCCTGCGAAGTCGGCTGATGGCCGAGCAAACGCTGCGCCGTTTTCAGCAACAGACAGCAGGTTTCTTTTTTAGCGATCATGTTTCGTTCCCAATCGAAAGTTGGCACACGTTAATTCAGTCGCTTGATTAAGTCAAGCGACTGAATTAACTTACCTCCGGCAAAGCCGGAGGCTTATTGGGTGAGCGCCTCAAAGGCGCTGATAAAACCGTGAGCCGCTCATGGCGCAGCACCAGCAGTTTCCCCCTTTAAAAAGGGGGAGTAAGGGGGATTTAAAATCGTGGCACATCATCCTCTCTCAAATCCCCCCTCCCCCCCTTTGCAAAGGGGGGAAGTCCGCGCTCTACGGAAAACCGCCCCTTCGTTCCGGCAGCCCGTAACGCGCGGAGACGACCAGCATTACTCTTTCGGCACACCCCCATCCGGCTTGCTCGAACCGCAGCAACCCTTCATCCCGGTCTGGAATTTTTCGCGTTCTTCCGGCGTCATATTTTCCCAGCGATGCTTATGCCATTTGGCATGCCCGCCGCAGTGACCGCGAAACCCGCCGAACAATATCTTGCTCAACAACAGCACCCCTATCGCCTGCACGTAACTGATTTCATGCACCCCGACAAACAAATTCGGCAGCAGCCAGTTCCACAGCGCCATCACCACCCAGCCCAGCGCGGCAACACCAAGCACCACCAACACACCGATTTTCCAGCATTTCATTTTGCAGTTCATCTCAATTCTCCTTTATAAATCAAACTCGTCGTAGATCGTTTGCAACCGCGCCCGCAGGTGCAGCACCGCATAACGTTTGCGCGCCAGCAGCGTGCTCATACTCACGCCGCCTTCCGCCGCTAACTCTTTAAAACTGCGCCCGTCCAACTCGTGGGCGACGAATACAGCGCGCTGCTCTTCGGGCAATTCTTCCAGTGCGGCCAACAACTCTTCCAGCAGCACCCCGCGCGCATAGGCCGCGTCCGGCCCCGCCTCGGGTGACGGCAAAACCTCGTCCAGCCAATGCCCGTCCTCGTCTTCGCCCGTCTCCGGCAACGGCTCTTCCCTCTTCTTGCGGAAACGGTCGATGATGCGGTTGCGCGCCACGCGATACAGCCACGCACCGACCTGCTCGATAGGCTCGGGCAGACGGTATGCCTCGACGTATTCGAAGAACACATCCTGCAAAATATCCTCCGCCTCGCCCGCATCCGGCACGCGCTGGCGGATGAAATTCCGCAGCCGCCCGCGTTCGCGTGCAATCGTTTCGGTGATGCGTTTATCCTGCTCGGCCATCAGCGCGTTTGAACTTAACGTTGTATCCATAGCTGTGAAGACGAATCACAGATGGAAATATTGTGGGAATCAAAAAATATTTCGCCGAGTACAGACCTCTTGCCAAAACCGGACGAACCAAAACTAAAGAGGTGTGATGTAGGAGCGTAATGCAAAATCTTCGTCTGTACTGACATCGCTTGACGGGTACGTGACTAAGCAGGAACAAACACCCGCAACGCCAGCATGCGGGCGTGATCGCGGATATCGGCAGGCCACGCCTCGGTCAGCGCGCCAAACTGTTCCGGCTGGTTGGCATACAGCGCCCGCACCGCCTCTTCATACCCTGGCAGATTGCCCGCCATCGCCGCCATGAATCGATAAGCCGACTCCTGCGCCCGGCGCATGCGGTCTTTGTCTTCATTCGCGCGGCTCGCCGCCTCGACCAGTTTGCGCAACACGACAGACGCGCCGCCCGGCTGCGCAGCCAGCCACTCCCAATGGCGCGGCAACAAAGTCACCTCGCGCGCCACCACGCCGAGCTTGGGGCGCCCCGGCGCACGCACCGCCGCATCTTCGGAGGCCGCGGCATCGGGAACCACAGGCTGCGGCAACCGCCCCAAGACCGCCTTCAAACTACCGCGAAAATCCACCTCGACAGGTTCGCTGGTGACATCGTCGAAAATCAAAACATGGGCTTGCTCGCCTTGCTCGATGAGCTGCTTGACCGCAGCGGCAACGGAATGCAAATCGCCTTGCGCAACACAGCGGGTGTCGGCGAAGGCGCTGCATGTGGAGGATAGTGTGGGGTTCATGCGCCATGTCCTTGCAATAAAAAACGATGGCGCATTTTCACCCGGATAAAATTAAATGTCAATATTATCCGGGTAAAATAAATCAGCCAACGACACATTTCATCCGGCGCATTAGCGACGCCGGAAATCCGGCTGTTGCGGTGCAGGCATCTGCTCGCACCCCGCATCCGGCTCCGGCTTGCCCGCTACCATGCTCAAGGGGATCACCCCCGCCCAAACGGCTTGCCGCATATCCGCCTCATCGTCTTTGACACCCCAGTCGCGAATTTTCGCCGCCGCCTCGGTGAGTGGCAGGCGCAATACCGTGGTTGCAGCCAGCTCGTTGCGGCTGGGCTGGCGCACCTGCGGCCAGCGACCTGGAGATAAAAACTCGATAAAGGCCTCGAAGCTTGCCATCTTTTCCGCTTCCGATTCGACTTTCTCGAACTTTCCGTAAGCCACGACAGAGCGGTAATTCATCGAGTGATGGAAGGCCGAGCGAGCCAGAACAAGACCGTCGAGATGTGTCACCGTCACGCTCGCTTCGACCGCCATCAACGCCTGTATCATGCGGCTACCGTTTGAGCCGTGAATATACAAATTGCCGCGATCCACCCAGCAGGCCGTCGGAATGCAGTGCACACCGTGGTCGTCGGCAAATGCGATGTGGCATATCAGCGCTTCCCGCGCGATGGACTCAACCGTCTGCGGGTCATAATGTCCGCGTTCGCGCACTCTGCGAATCTGCGTTCTGGATGAAGGTGGTGTGGTTGTCTTTGTCATGGTGTTTTCCTTGTGTTTTCAGGTTAATCCAGATTGCCCATTAGGCGGCGAACCTCCTGTAGGAGCGGCTTCAGCCGCGAAAGCGCTTTCGCGGCTGAAGCCGCTCCTACAAGGAATTCCGGGTCTAATGGATAATCCGGGGGTTAAGTTATTGGCCGACCGTCCGCAAGACCTGCCGCAGGATCTGCAATCCCTCGGCGACTTCTGCGGAGGTCGTGTTGAGCGCGGGCATGAAGCGCAATAAATGCGGGCGCGGCGCGTTGAGCAGCAAACCGGCTGCTCTGGCGAGCTTGACCGCTTGCGCGCCATCATTTCCGCCCAGTTCCAAGGCGAGCAACATCCCGGCTCCCCTGACCTCGCCAAGGCCGGACTCCCTGGAAATGGCGCGCACCCCCCCGGCAAGCTCCTCGCCCATCCTCCGGCTGTTTTCGAGAAAATCTTCCGCCAGCAGGCTGTGCATCACCGCCACCCCGGCGGCGCACACCAGCGGGTTGCCGCAATACGTGCCGCCCTGATCGCCCATTTCAAAGCAGGAGCAAAATTTCTTCGCCAGCAAAGCCGACAGGGGCACGCCACCGCCTAGCCCTTTTCCCAGCGTCATGATGTCGGGCTCGACCCCCAGTTGTTCGTAGGCGAACAAAGTGCCTGTACGCCCGCAGCCGGTTTGCACTTCATCCAAAATCAGGAGCAGCCCGTGCTCATCGCAAAGCGCTCTCAGCCCGCGCATAAATTCCGCTGTTGCCGGGATGACGCCTGCCTCACCCTGAATCGGCTCCAGCATAATCGCCACCGTGTCGGCGCATATCAAGCGACGCACCGAATCAATATCATTCAGCGCCGCCTTCTGAAAGCCCGGCACCTGCGGTGCAAACAGCCGCTCCCAGCCCGGCTTGCCGCTGGCCGACATCGTCGCCAGCGTGCGCCCGTGATAGCCGTTGTCAAAGGTGATGATCTCGAACGCGCCTTGTTTGTTGAGTTCGCCCCATTTGCGCGCCAGCTTGATAGCGCCTTCATTCGCCTCCGCGCCCGAACTGGCGAAGAACACCTGATCCAGACAGCTATGCTTGATGAGCAGATTGGATAGCTCCAGCGAGGGAAGGTTGTAAAACGCCGGGCTCGGATTGATGAGCGCCGTCGCTTGCTGTGCGAGCGCATGGGCAATCACCGGCGCGGCATGCCCCAGGCAATTGACCGCCCACCCCTGCATCCAGTCGAGATAACGCCTACTCTGCGCGTCGAACAGATACGCCCCTGCGCCGCGGACGAAGATCACGTCCGGCCGTTGCGTAACGGGCATCAAATTGTCGGTGGAAAGCGCTTGTGCTGTCTGCATTTAAATCTCCTTGTGGTGCAAAAACAAAAAGGCCACGGTTTGTGCCGTGGCCTTCTCGAAATCGCTATTCAGTGGTTGGTTACATCAATCCAGAACCTGACTCAACGCATCTCTCGAACGCAGCACGGCACGCGCTACGGGCTCGTGTAGCTCGGGCGGCGGCGATGCGTTGATGGGATGTGTATGTGCGATTCATATTTTTATAATCTGACATGAAGAAGAAATTGTCAATGCGCATATGTTGCCCGCGCGACAAGATTGATACTTATCTCCATATAGATATAATCAAGCCATAAACACAGTTCACGTCAAGCCGCTAGAGTGGGTTGCCTCCTCAAAAAAGGATTTGATGTCGATGCCACCCGAGGTTATCGATGTCTTTGGATTCGCCCTTCATTTAGCGCAGCATGGAGGAAAACATCCTCAAGCAAAACCGCTCAAAAGCTTTGGGTCGGCGGGTGTTCTGGAAGTTGTTGAGAACGATGACGGCAGCACCTATCGGGCCGTCTACACAGTCCGGCTGGGTAATGCGGTATGTAGTGCTTCATTGTTTCCAGAAGAAATCACACAAGGGCATTGAAACACCCAAGCAGGATATGGAGCTAATTCGTGACCGCTTGAAATCAGCGCAGCATCATGCAGAAGGAGTAAGCAAATGAACAACATCGAACGCGGCAACATCAACGTATATGCCGACCTCGGCCTGCCCGATGCCGAAGAAATGCTAGTCAAAGCGCAACTGGCAACCAAAATCGGCGACATCATCAAGCAGCGCAAACTGACTCAAATTCAAGCCGCCGAACTATTGGGCATCTCCCAGCCTAAACTTTCCGGCCTGTTGCGCGGGCAGTTTCGCGGCATCTCGGAAACAAAAATGCTGGAATGCCTCACCCGTTTAGGCCGCGATATTCAGATAGTCGTAAAGTCCGCCCCGCGTTCACGCACAGAGGGGCATGTGACGGTCGTATTTGCATAAACGAGTTCTGTTTTTGAGGGATGGCGCGCTACGCATCAACTGAAGCTAAAAGCAAGGGTGGCCGCTAACGCCCTGTTGTTGTGCAATAAGCGTAGCGCATTGCACCGAAGAAACTCCATGCGGCGCAATGCCCGTTGGTTATTGCGCCCTACGCGGGATTACGCAGCCATTCCGGTATTTCGCGACGATATTTCCAAAGAGGAGACAGCATCAATGACAGCACCGCCAACAGGCGTAAAGCTTGATGAAATTCACCATTGAAAAGTGCGATCACCAACAAAACGGTAGTTCCTACAACACATAGAACTCCCAAGAATGCAGCAACGCGGAAATATTTTCGGGCTACCGAATTCTTAAGCTCGGGATCAATCCCCGAGAAGCCAAGAATGGAACAAAATAATACGACGATCACTATTACTACACTCGCTGCAAAATACTCGTTGTGAGCAATGGTCGAAAACAAGAACAGTGCACCTGTTAGGATCACTATGACTTGAAGTACTCGTGATGTAGTTCTCATACAACCTCTGCTATAAATTGCACCAGAACAAATAGCAAAAATCTCCTTAAGTTCGAACAGAGACTTCCAACTCAAACCCACTCACAACTCAATCCCCCGATAACTCACCTCCACCACCACCAGCTCTTCCGCGCCGCCCGGCAGTTGCAGCTTCACCACATCGTCGGCGCGCGCTTTGAGCAGGGTGCGCGCCAGCGGCGAGACCCAGCTGATGAGGCCTTTGCCCGCGTCCGCTTCGTCGATGCCGACGATGCTGTAGCTGCGTTCCGTGCCGTCTTCGTGGCACACGGTGACGGTTGCGCCGAAGAATACTTGTTCGCAGCCCTGGCGCTGCACGGGGTCGACCACTTCGGAATTTTCCATACGTTTGGCGAGGAAGCGCAGGCGGCGGTCGATTTCGCGCAGGCGGCGTTTGCCGTAGATGTAGTCGCCGTTTTCGGATCTGTCGCCGTTGCCCGCCGCCCACGAAACGGTCTGCACCACGGACGGGCGCTCCACGTCGAGCAGGTGCATGTATTCCTCTTTCAGCTTGCGGTAGCCAGCCGGGGTCATGTAGTTTTTTGTTCCGGCGGGGATGGCCGGTAGCGCCGACAATTCTTCATCGTCGTCGGCATCGTCGTTTTCACGGGTGAATGCTTTGCTCACGGTGCGGATAGGGAAATGGATAAATATTCATGCGGAAGCCATCTTGGCCGGTGCGGCGGCTACTGCGCGCTTAATAACGCGGTAAATTCATCCAGCGGCACCGGCTTTCCGAACAGATAACCCTGATAAAGCATGCAGCCGTTCGCCTCAAGAAAATCGCGTTGTGCCTGCGTTTCCACACCTTCGGCGATGACTTCCATGCCCAGGTTATTGGCCATGCCGATGATGGTTTGAATGATGGCCGAATCGGACGCTTTGGTGCCGATGTGGCGCACAAAAGACTGGTCGATCTTGAGCTGGTTCAGCGGCAATTGCGTCAGGTAAGCCAGCGACGAATAACCGGTGCCGAAATCGTCCATGGAGAAACTCACGCCAACTTGCCGGAGCGCCTGCATTTTGGCGATGGTGTCGGCGACATCGTCGAGCACGATGCTCTCGGTTAATTCAAGTTTAAGACGCCGCGGATTGATGGCGGTCTTATTGATTATTTCGCTCACCTGCGCGACAAAATCGAGCTGGCGGAACTGGCGCACGCTGACATTGACCGCAAGCTGCAAATCGCGGGTGCGCGGATTTTCTTCCCAAACCTTGATTTGTCGGCAGGCGGTTTCCAGCACCCACGCCCCTATCGCAATGATGAGTCCGCTCTCTTCGGCCAGCGGGATAAATTGCACCGGCGAAATCAATCCGCGCTCGGGATGTATCCAGCGCAGCAGCACTTCCGCGCCCAGCACGCTGCCCGCATAGTTGACTTGCATCTGGTAGTAAAGCCGGAACTCCTGCCTGCGCAACGCCTCGCGCAAGCCCGCCTCCAGCAGGGAGCGCGCTTCCAACTCTTCCTGCATCACGGGGTCAAAAAAACGCAGGGCGTTGCGCCCGGATTTTTTTGCCTCGTACATGGCCGTGTCGGCCTGTTTCAGCAGTTCGTCGAGCTTCTCCTTGTAGTTGAAAAACAGGGTGATGCCCATGCTCGACGAGCTGTGAAACTCGTTGCCTTCGAGCATATAGGGATGGTTGAGCGCTTCCAGCACTTTCTCGCCGACACCCCGCGCCTGCACGGCGGCTTGCGCTTTCTCTTCGCTCAAGCCCTCCAGCAGCAGCACGAACTCGTCGCCGCCAAAACGCGCCACGGTGTCGCCTTCGCGCACACAGGCTTGCAGGCGTTTCGCCACTTCAATCAACAGCAAGTCGCCGATGCCGTGCCCTTTGGTATCGTTGAGAGTCTTGAAATTATCCAGATCGATAAACAGCAGCGCGCCGCCGCTATGGTTGCGCTCGCCCGTGGCGACGGCCTGACGCAGGCGGTCCAGCAGCAGCCTCCGGTTGGGCAATTGGCTGAGCGGATCGTAAAAAGCCAGATGATGGATTTCATTTTCCGCGCGTTTGCGTTCGGTGATGTCGATAAACGACCCCACATAATTGGTGATTTTTCCGTCTTTGCCAAGGACGGCGGTAATATTCAGCCACTCAGGATAGATCTCACCGCTCTTGCGCCGGTTCCAGATTTCTCCTTGCCAGTAGTTGTGACGCCCTATGCTTTCCCACATATCCAGGTAAAACTCCGCGTCATGGCGGTTGGATCTGAGCAAAATCGGGGTTTGTCCGATCGCTTCTTCGGCGCTGTAGCCGGTTATCCGGGTGAACGCCTGGTTGACCTGGATAATCACCGCATCCGTATCGGTCACCATCATGCCCTCTTCCGTCTCGAAGGCGATGGCGGCAATACGCAAGGCCGCTTCGCGCTCTTCCTGCACGGCCATCATGCTGTTGAACGCCAGCGCCATAGCGGCAATGTCCTTCGGCCCCCCGGGTACGGCGCGCACCTGCGACTCGCCCATTTTGGCGCTCTCCATGCTATGCGACAAGTGATTAAGCGGCCGCGCCACATTGCGGGTCAGGATGCGGATCAGAAACAGGAATAGCAGCGCGAAGGAAAACGAGGTGACCAGGTTGCTCATAAAAATGTCGGAGGTCATCTTGTCCAGCGCCGCCTTGCTCATCACCACCGAAACATTGCCGAGAAACTCGGGTTTGACCGCATCGTTAAACGGCGATTCCGCAGCAGCCTGCGAGTAGACCGGCGCGGCAAAATGCCATGCTTTGCCGCTTTCAGCATCAAGCATGGCAGCGGCTTGCAAGCCATCGGTGGCGGGCGTCTGGTTGATAAACTCGGTCAGATTGGCGTGGCCGCGCGCCAACAACACCAGACCGCTGGCATGGCGTATTTCCACGCCGACCACACCGGGGAATGCCATGGTGGCGTTTACCGCTTCGGAGGCATTGTCGGGAGCGGAATAAATCAGCGCCAGCGAGCTTTGCCGCGCCAGATTTTCGGTGATGTTCTGCCCCTGCTCTATGAGGTTGTCGCGCACGCGCTTGTTGCCCTGCCACGACCCCACTATGGAAGAAAACAATGCCAGGAAAAGTATGCCTAGCGTCACCGTGATACCAAGCTGGCGCTCAAAGGTGAGCCGCTGAAGAAACGTCGTGAATACATTTTTCCCCATAACCCGCACGCCTATTGCTCAGGGTACGCCATGTCGAAACTTTGCGCGCGGTTGGTATTCAGTCCAAGATGCTTGGCCGTGCGCAGGTTGATTGCCATCAACACTTCGCGCAACGGAATCATACCGGGCGACTCGTTTCCGCCGGTAGCCAGAAAACCGAGCGCGGAACCGGCCAGATGCCGTCCCAGTTCGACATTGTTGGGATACAGCGAAAACAGCACGCCGCGCCGGACATGGCCGAAACTGCTGGAAAACACCGTCAGATTGCGCGTCCAGGATTCCTGCAACACCATGGGCAACACCGTGCTTTCTTCCACCGTGGTGGAATCCTGCGGCAACCATAAAGCATCCTGACCGCTCTCGCCGACTGCGAGTATCTGCTGGTAAGCGTTCATCGCACCGCGCAAGTCCTGCGCTTCATAGACCGTAAGCTCCAGCCCCTGGGCGCGCGCCGCCTCTTTCGCCAAACGCATCAACCACGCATTTTGGCGCGGATCGTATACGGTGAATACGCGCCGCACCTTGGGCATCATTCCTTTCAGGCGCGAGAACAGCAATGCCGGATCCGGCGACAGGCTGTTCACCTGCAAATTGCGCGCTTCATTTTCCGGCGTCGTCAATACGCCGCCCACCACCACACCGATGTTGCTATCCAGCGCGGAAGCCACCTTCACGCCCTGCCGCCCCAGCGCGATGACCACCTTGGTATCCTGGCGGCGCAGCGAATTACTCAATTCACCGACATCCACATTGGGCCCGACGGCAAAATTGCTGACCCGCCCCTTGGCCTTGGACTCGATACCATCGATGATCTGGGTGAATACGCTGCGGTAGGGTTCGCCGATATCCGGGTAGATGACCGCGATATTCCCTATCCCCGCTGCCTGCGCAATTTTGTTGGTTATGTTCCGGCTCGCAACGATCCCGGACGAATTCGCGGCCATGATAGGAAACACGACCACCTCCGGGTATGCCTCAATGGCGCGCCTCAACTCGGCGTTGCCTTCATGCGACGCAACGGGCGAGAGTATAAATGGCGCCATGGCGCGCAGCGTCCCGGTGTAATCCTCATCTTCCTGCGCCAAAGTATTTTTGCGGGGCTGGTCGTCGGCATCAATGGGAATGGCGCCAGCCATACCGATACCATCCAGCAGCAGCATAGCCGCCAGCACGCCGACCCGCAGACTGGCCTGACGCAAGGCAAACGGCGCCAGACAGGCTTTTAAAAAAATTGTGAACATGCGCATGATTGTTTTTTGGGTATAGTTCAAGCAAGCTCCAGATCGTGCAAGCAGTCCAACATCCCTCGTTAGCTGCTCTTGCGTCCAATCATAGCAAGCTTTACACTGGCCTTGCACTGTATTTGTGGATAAAAAAATATTTCGCGCAAATTGCAGAAACAGGATTTCACGCACAAATAACCGGCTATAGACCGGTGCGCCGAGCTTCATCGGCCAATAATAACAAGATGTTTAGCATCTCCGGGAGGAGTTACAAAATTATGGGCGCAGGTATTCCACTTCTTGACAGCCTCGTTGAGAAGGACGGGCAATATCCCGATGTTGTTGCACCACGGCTGGAAGTGGCCGATTTGCTGGTGGCCTATCTGGAGCAGCTCGGCGTCGAGTACGTGTTCGGCGTGCCGGGCGGCGCCATCGAACCGCTGTTCAACGCCATGGCGCGCAGCCAGCGGCGCGGAGGGCTCAGGCCTATCGTGGCGCGGCACGAAGCGGGCGCGGCGTTCATGGCCGACGGCTATGCGCGCGAGACCGGCCGCTTGGGCGTGTGCTGCGCCACCTCCGGCCCCGGCTCAACCAACATGATCACCGGCGTGGCCTGCGCCCACGACAACAATGTTCCGTTACTGGCGATCAGCGGCCTGCCGATTCTGTCTTCATTCGGCAGGGGCGCCTTGCAGGAATCATCCAGCACCGGCGTCAACGCTTTTGCCATGTTCGACCATTGCACGCGCTACAACGCCATGGTTTCCCACCCCGGCCAATTTGAACGCAAACTGACCAATGCCCTGATGAAAGCGCATCAAGCTCCCGGCGGCCCCGTGCATCTGGCGATCCCGCTTGACATCCTGCGCGACGCGGCGCCGGGCGCCACACCCACTTACGATCTGGCGGCATTGCACCAACAGGAACCCGTCCTGATCGACATCCATGCCGTGCAGCGGCTCAAAGAAGAACTGGTGCGCTCGCCGCGCGTGGCCTTCGTGATCGGCGCTTCGTGCATTGAGGCGATCGAAGCGATCATGCTCCTCGTCAAGCTGACCGATGCGCTATTCATCACCACCCCCGATGCCAAGGGCTACATCAATCCCCGCCACAAGGCCTATTGCGGCGTATTCGGTCTGGGCGGACACGCCAGCGCACACAACCTGCTGGCCAGTGCGCCGGATATTGTGCTGGCTTTCGGCACCGGCTTCAGCGAGTTCGTCAGCGGCGGCTGGTGCGACTCGCTGCTCAATGAACGCCTGGTGCACATCGACAATTCCGAAGACAACCTGATGCGTTCGCCGATGGCCATGCTGCATGTGCGCGGCAACATCCGCGCGGTATGCGAGCACCTGATCGGACTGCTGAAAAACGACGCGTCGTTCAACATCCAAAACGCCGAAGAACCCGTGGGAAACTTCAGCCGCAGCCAGGCCGGAATCACCTTGCTGTCGCCCGAAAGCTACCGCTCCGAAGCCATACCGATCAAGCCGCAGCGCCTCATGAAAACCTTGTCCGAGCGCTGCCCGCCCGACACGCGCTTTCTTGCCGACTCCGGCAACAGCATGGTGTGGACGACCCATTACCTCCAACCCCACGACAGGCGCATCGAACAGATGCGGGCAACGCCCAACCGCCAGCAACTCAATCAACGCTCGGGAACAGCCAGCTGGTTGCGCGTGATGATGGACTTTTGCCCCATGGGCTGGGCCATAGGCGCGGCGGTCGGCATCGCGCGCGGCAACCCCGCTTGCCCGGTGGTGTGCATCACCGGCGACGGCGCTTTTCTGATGAGCGGACAGGAGATCACCGTGGCTGCCACGGAAAAACTCACCGTCGTTTTCGTCGTGCTCAACGACAGCGCATTGGGCATGGTCAAGCACGGCCAGCGGCTAGCCGGGGCCGAACCTATCGCCTACGAACTGCCGCAGGTCGATTACTGCAAACTTGCCGTAGCCATGGGCATCCCCGGCCACATCATCCGCTCGCCGCAAGAACTGGATGCGCTCGATTTCGACGCAATCCTGCAACACCAAGGGCCGACGCTGCTCGACGTGCGCATCGACGGCGAAGAAGCACCGCCCATGATGTTGCGCATGAAAACGCTGGGAACATTGAAATGAACGCGATTGATCCGGCACGAATTGGAGTAGCAACTCCGTTCGGCTTGAGCCTCACCATGCACGGCTGCACACTTTAAATTTGTAACGAAATCTTTATTTCACGAACAGGCAAGCTAGGGCAAAATAAGCAACAGAAATGCGGCGCTGTTTTTGCTGAAAGACGAAAAAGAGGAGCGGGTGTTAATGGATAGGAATCAACGTATTTTGATCATCATATCGGGACTGTTCTTCTCGGCAACAACAGCTCTGGGCGCGGAAACCGCAGAAGAAGATTTCGCGAAAATGTACGATAGCGATGCGCTGACCAGCATCGCCACCGGCACCCAGAAACCGATTCATCTGACTCCCGCCGTTGCCAGCGTCATCACCGCCAGGGACATTCAGAATATGGGCGCCACCACACTGGACGAAGCACTGGAGATGGTTCCCGGGGTGCATGTTTCAGCCTCCCCCCTCAAAGACCTGAATTCGATCTATTCCATACGCGGCATTGGCTCCGGCTTTAACCCCCAAGTTCTGCTGACGATCAACGGTATTCCGGTGCGAGACACTTACAGCGGTGGGCGTCTTAATACCTTTCGCCTGCCGGTTGCCAATATCTCGCGCATCGAGGTGATACGCGGCCCCGGTTCGGCGGTGCATGGGGCGGATGCTTTTTCCGGAGTGATCAATGTCATCACCAAGAGCGCGGATGAAATAAACGGCCTGAAAGTGGGCGCGCGCGCGGGTTCATTCAACTCCAAAGAAGGCTGGGCTCAGTATGGTGGACGTGTTGCCGATTGGCAGGTCGCGTTCAACATGGAATGGGCCATGAGCGACGGCGACCCAAGCAGAAAGGTTGGCAGTGATCTTGCCACACTGCTGGGCGCTCCCTCTTATGCAACCACCTACCCGTTGCAAACCCGTTATAACACGCTCAATAGCCGTATCGGCCTCAGCAATGACCGATGGGATGTCAGCCTTTCGAGTTGGTCGCAACGCGATGGGGGTCTTGGCCCGGGCGCAGCCCAAGCGATCGACCCGGTCGGAAAAAATAATGTTGAATCGTATCAATTTGACGCTGGCTACCGTTTCCCGGAAAAACTGAAGGGTTGGGAGATGAGTACACGCTTAACGCTCCAACAAATAAACGATAAAAACGTATTCCTGCTGCTTCCGCCGGGAACGGTCGTGCCGATAGGCAATGACGGCAATATTGCGACTGCCCCCAACGCAAATTGCCCCGTCGTGCCGGGTCTTGGGTCAGCCTGTCTGGTCAGTTTTCCCAATGGTGTCTGGGGCAACCCGGAAGGAATTTATAATAACGACAGCTTGGAATTAAATGCTCTATATGCAGAACAAGCAGAACATTTGATACGCGCGAATATTGGCGTTACTCAGCAGCTCATGACGGTGAATGAAACCAAGAATTTCGGGCCGGGCACACCGGCCGCACAGGTGGGAGATACCACGGGCCCTTGGGTTCTTCCCGGCGCTTTAACCGACGTGAGCGGAACCCCCAGCGTCTATATGTCAAACCAGAAACGTACTGTCTGGTATCTCGCCCTTCAGGATGAGTGGCAATTCGCGCCGGACTGGACACTTACCGGCGGGGTTCGCAATGACCGCTATTCCGACTTTGGCAATACGACCAACCCGCGTATGGCGCTCGTTTGGGCAACGAGTTACAACCTCACCAGCAAACTGTTATATGGCGCCGCTTTTCGCGCCCCCTCTTTTTCCGAGCTATATGTGAAGAACAATCCCGTTAATTTAGGCAACCCGCAGCTCAAACCCGAAAAAATTCACACGCTAGAATTGGCTTTCGATTATCGCCCCGCCTTTGCCTGGCAGCATCTGTTCAACACTTATTATTATCAGGCGAAAGACCTGATTGGTTATTCCCCGAGCGCCGCTGGCCTGGTGGCACAGAACCTTAACCGGCAAGATGGTTACGGTTTTGAGTTTGAATCGAAGTGGAAGCCCCGTGACACCTTGGAGCTTAGAGCGGCGTTTGCTTTGCAACACTCTAAAATCGAGGGTAGCAACGCCACGGTTCCCGACGCTCCGAGGCGTCTCCTTTCGGCTTCATTCTTATGGAAACCGCAATATGACTGGTCTGTTTATGGCAGCGCAAACCGGGTAATGGGCAGGGTGCGGGCAGCGGGCGATAGTCGCGTCAACATCGCCGACTATACCTTGGTAAATTTGACCGTGCGCAAACAGTTAAGCCAGTCCGTGGAGTTCGCGACTTCGGTGCGCAACCTGTTTAATGCGGATGGTCGCGAGCCTAGCAATGGCACAATTCCATCTGATTACCCTTTAGCCGGGCGCAGTATCTTTGCGGAGTTAAGTTATCACTTGGGCAAGTAACTGGCTATTCAGGGCAGGCGCAGCATAAGGGGCATGGCAAAGATGCCGCCCCTAAGAATGAAATTCGCCATACCCGTTCCCCCCTATCCAACTTTGATAGAACGACTAGCCTTCGACTAAGCACGATTATGAAAACGCTGGGAACATTGAAATGAGCGCGATTGATCCGGCGCGAATTGGAGTGGCAACTCCGTTCGGCTTGAGCCTCACCATGCACGGCCTCACACTTTAAATTTGTAAAGAAATCTTTATTTCACGAACAGGCAAACTAGGGCAAAATAAGCAGCAGAAATGCGGCGCTGTTTTTGCTGTCAAAGACGAAAAAGAGGGGGAGTTGCTAATGGATAGAAATCAGCGTGTTTTGATCATCATATCGGGACTGTTCTTCTCGGCAACAACAGCTCTGGGCGCGGAAACCGCAGAAGAAGATTTCGCGAAAATGTACGATAGCGATGCGCTGACCAGCATCGCCACCGGCACCCAGAAACCGATTCATCTGACTCCCGCCGTTGCCAGCATCATCACCGCCAGGGACATTCAGAATATGGGCGCCACCACCTTGGACGAAGCACTGGCAATGGTTCCCGGGGTGCATGTCTCGGCCTCTCCCCTCAAAACCTTGAACTCGCTCTATTCCATTCGCGGCATACACACTGGCTTTAACCCCCAGGTTCTGGTAACCATCAACGGCATTCCGGTGCGAGACACATACAGCGGTGCGCGTATTGGCACCTTTCGCCTGCCCGTCGCGAATATCTCGCGCATCGAGGTGATACGCGGCCCCGGTTCAGCCGTGCATGGGGCGGATGCTTTTTCCGGAGTGATCAATGTCATCACCAAGAGCGCGGATGAAATAAACGGCCTGAAAGTGGGCGCGCGCGCGGGTTCATTCAACTCCAAAGAAGGCTGGGCTCAGTATGGTGGACGTGTTGCCGATTGGCAGGTCGCGTTCAACATGGAATGGGCCATGAGCGACGGCGACCAGAACAGGAAAGTCGGCAGTGATCTTGCCACGCTGATGGGCGCCCCCTCTTATGCGACCGCTTACCCCTTGCAGACGGGTTATAACACACTCAACAGCCGTATCGGCCTCGCCAATGATCGCTGGGATATCAGCCTTTCGAGCTGGTCTCAGCGCGATGGGAGGGTTGGTCCGGGCGCAGCCCAGGCGATCGACCCGGTCGGAAAAAACAATATTGAGTCTTATCAAGTTGACGCCGGCTACCGCTTCCCGGAAAAACTGAAGGGTTGGGAGATGAGTACACGCTTAACGCTCCAGCAAATAAACGATAAAAACGTATTCCTGCTGCTTCCGCCGGGAACGGTCTTGCCGATAGGCGATGACGGCAATATTGCGACTCCCCCCAACGCTAATTGCCCCGTCGTGCCAGGTCTTGGGTCAGCCTGTTTGACCAGCTTCCCCAATGGCGTCTGGGGCAACCCGAATTTGGTATTTAATAATGACAGTCTGGAGTTAAATGCTTTATATGCAGAACAAGCCGGACACTTGATACGCGCCAATATCGGCGCCAGCCAACAGCGCGTGGCGACGAATGAAACCAAGAATTTCGGGCCGGGCACACCGGCCGCACAGGTGGGACACACAGCCGGCCCTTGGATCATTCCCGGCACATTAACCGACGTGACCGGAACCTCCTACATCTTTCTATCAAACCAGAAACGCACAGCCTGGTATCTCGCCCTGCAGGATGAGTGGCAATTCGCGCCGGACTGGACGCTTACCGGCGGGGTGCGCAATGACCGCTATTCCGACTTTGGCAACACGGTCAACCCGCGTATGGCGCTCGTTTGGGCAACAAGTTACAACCTCACCAGCAAGCTGTTATATGGCGCCGCTTTTCGCGCCCCCTCTTTTTCCGAACTCTATGTAAAAAACAATCCCTCCATTCTGGGCAACCCACAGCTTAAACCCGAAAAAATTCACACGATGGAATTGGCTTTCGATTATCGCCCCGCCTTTGCCTGGCAGCATCTGTTCAACACCTATTATTACGAGGCGCAAGACCTGATTGGTTATTCCCCTAGCGCTGCCGGCCTGATGGCACAGAACCTTAACCGGCAAGATGGTTACGGTTTTGAGTTTGAATCCAAATGGAAGCCCCGTGACACCTTTGAGCTTAGAGCAGCGTTTGCTTTGCAACACTCGATAATCGAGGGTGCAAACACCACGGTTCCCGATGCTCCAGGACGCCTCCTTTCGGCTTCATTCTTATGGAAACCGCAGTATGACTGGTCTGTTTATGGCAGCGCCAACCGGGTAATGGGCAGGGTGCGGGCAGCGGGCGATAGTCGCGTCAACATCGCCGACTATACCTTGGTAAATTTGACCGTGCGCAAACAGTTAAGCCAGTCCGTGGAGTTCGCGACTTCGGTGCGCAACCTGTTTAATGCGGATGGTCGCGAGCCTAGCAATGGCACAATTCCATCTGATTACCCTTTAGCCGGGCGCAGTATCTTTGCGGAGTTAAGTTATCATTTGGGCAAGTAACAGACGCGACATAAGGGCACCTCTAAAAATTCAGATTTCGTCATTCCGGCGAAGGCCGGAATCCAGTATTTTCAATCAACTGGGCACCGGCCTTCGCCGGTGCGACGAATTTTTAGAGGGGTCCATAAGGCGATTAAAGGGAACATTGATGTCCGCAGAAAGAAGGAAAGTCGAAAGTCGTAACGATGTTTTTGCAGAGCGCAGCACCACAAAAATATGGCAAGAAATCGAGAGCCCGAACAACCCCTATCTCGCCGACTCATGCCTCTGCCACGGCTATGATCTGCTGGAACTGACGCAAAAACGCAGCTTTGTTGAAGTGTTCTATTTGTTGTTTCGCGGCGAATTGCCCGATGCCGATGAGGCGAGATTGCTGGAACATCTGATGGTCGCACTCATCAATCCGGGCCCGCGCCATCCTGCCACACGGGCGGCGATGAATGCCGGAGTCGGCAGCACCGACCGCGAACACATCCTGCCCATTGCCTTGTCCATTTATAGCGGTAGCCATTTGGGCGCCGCCGAAGCGCAGTCCGCCATGGACTTTCTGCACAAACAGAGCAAAAACAACCCACAGCAATTGGCTCACGAATTGATGGCAAACAGCATGCCGCCCCGAGAAGGTGACTGGCACATCGCCCCGGGGTTCGGCAGCCGTTTTGGCGGGGTGGATACGATGACTGCGAAGATTGCCCACCATCTGGCCGGGCTGCCGGGAAAACATGACACTCTGTTGTGGGGCTGCGCCTTTGCCGACGCCCTGAATGAGCATGCTCTCGGCTGGTTACCTCCGGCCATCGCCGCCGCCGTTTTTACCGATCTCGGCTTCACCCCCCGCGCCGGTGCGGGGCTGTTTCAGTTGCTGGGCGCGCCCGGCCTGTTGGCGCATGGTGTGGAACTGGCCAATAAACCCGTGACCGCGATGCCCTTTGTAAAGGACGAAAATTATGTCATCAAATATGAATGACGATGCTTACCGGCTTTGGGACGAGCGCCGAGGCAAGATACACAGCAAGAAAGGGGGCTGGGTGATCGGCAAGGGAGTCTTCAATCATGGTTACTCCATGATGGATGATCTGGTCGGCAAGGTTTCCTACATGCAATTAGTGATACTCAACGCCACGGGACGTTTGCCGGAACGCCGTGTGGCTGATTGGTTTGATGCGATCCATATTTGTTTAAGCTGGCCGGACCCGCGCATTTGGTGCAACCAGATCGGTGCGCTTGGCGGCACGACACGGACATCAGTCATGGCGGCAACCACTGCGGGAACCCTCGCGGCAGATGCAAAAAGATATGGAACAAAAACCATGTTGGGAGGCATGCAGTTTATTCAAAGAGCCATTTTTGATTATAAAAATGGTAACAGCGTCGAAGAAATAATCGAAAATGAGTGCAACAAGCATAATGGCAAACCCAATATCATGGGATACGCCCGCCCTCTGGCCAGAGGTGATGAGCGGGTGGTGGCGATGGAGAAATATCAGAAAAAATTGGGATTTCCTGTAGGTGAGCATATGCAATTGGCTTATCAAATTGAAAAAATACTGATAGCAAATTTTGACGAGAGCATGAACATCAACGGTTACATGTCCGCTTTTCTTTCGGATCAAGGTTATACAGGTGAAGAAGTTTATCGGATACTCTCCATGTGGGTTGCCAGCGGCGTCACCGCCTGTTATGTGGACGCGCGCGATAAAGCCGCCGATACATTTCTGCCGCTGCGTTGCGCCGATATTGAATACACCGGTGTCTCGGCACGACCTGTGCCTTGAAGATTGAGTGTGAAACCGAAGCTGCAATAATTTTAGAATTATGAAGGGGGCGCATGCATACCTTAAATAAACGCCAGTTATTTTTTGTTTTTCTGATTATTGCCTATGCCGGTGAGGCAGCCGCCCAAACCACCGAAGAAGAAGATTTGGCTCTAGCCTACGGCGACAACACCACCATCAGCATCGCCACGGGCACTCTGCAAGACATCACCCGCGCTCCCGCCAGCACAACCGTAATCACCTCCCAAGACATCAAAGCCATGGGCGCGACCGATCTGGATCGTGTTCTGGAATCGGTGCCCGGATTGCATGTTTCCATGAACAGCATCGCCCTGAATCCGATCTACAACTTTCGTGGCATTGTCACCAAACAAAATCCGCAGATATTGATGCTGGTCAATGGCATCCCCATCACCAATGTATTTTCCGGCAATCGCAGCCAGCTATGGGGCGGCATGCCGCTGGAGAACGTGGCGCGCATCGAAGTGATCCGCGGGCCGGGTTCGGCACTGTATGGCGCGGATGCTTTTTCCGGCGTGATCAATATCATTACCAAAACATCCGCCGACATCAACGGCATCGAATACGGCATGCGTGCAGGCAGCTTCAATACCAAAGACGCTTGGATACAATATGGCGGGAAACTGGGGGGACTGGATGCCGCTTTCTATCTTGGCGCGGGCAATACCGATGGCCAGAATGGCGTCATCGGGCAGGATGCGCAAACCAAAATGGATGCAAGATTCGGCACAGCAGTATCGCTCGCGCCGGGATCTGTCAACGCGCAGAACAAATCGGTCGATACGCGCGCCGATTTATCCTATGAAGCATGGCGCTTCCGCGCGGCTTACCAGCAACGGGAACTGGGCAGCGGCGCAGGCTTGGGCGGCAGCCTTGATCCTTACGCGCGCACTCACCCATCCAGGCTTTATCTGGATTTGAGTTACGACCAAGCCGACTGGATAAAAAACTGGGATGTGTCCGCGGTTATCGGGTATTTCGACATCAAGGACACGCCGGGTGCTCCGACCTACACACTATTCCCCGCTGGCGCTGTGATTGGCGTCAATGCTTTTCCCAACGGGATGATAGGCAACCCCGGACACTCCGAGCAGCACACCCATGCCAGCGTTTCTGCCGTCTACACCGGCTTTGAAAACCATCGGCTACGCACAGGCTCGGGCGCCCGGATTGAGGATATGTATGCAGTGCAAGAGACAAAAAATTACGGCCCGACCTACGCGCCTCTTGCGCAAGGACTGGTGGATGCCTCCGGCAATCCGGCGCTAGCCTATCTGCTCCCGCACAAGCGCAACTTGTCCTATGTATTTGCTCAGGACGAATGGAATTTCGCACCGGACTGGACACTCACGGCGGGAGTGCGGCATGACCGCTACTCGGATTTTGGCGGCACCACCAACCCGCGCCTCGCGCTGGTATGGGACGCGACCTACAACCTGATAATCAAAGCCATGCACGGCACGGCTTTTCGCGCCCCCTCCTTCTCGGAACTGTACGCCCTCAATAATCCCGTCGTCGTCGGCAACTCCAACATCAACCCGGAGAGCATCATCACGGATGAACTGGGCTTTTCCTGGCAACCGGCATCCCGCCTGAAAACCGATCTGAATTTTTTCAAGTACAACATGCGCAACATTATTCTGCCCGTAGGCACCGTGTATCAGAATAGTAGTGGTGGGCAGACCGGTCGTGGTTTTGAGTTAGAGGCCTCTTTTGAAGCCGCCAGCAATTTGCGCCTGACCGGCAATGTTTCAGTGCAACGTTCAACGGACGACACCACGGGACTGGATGCGGGTCTAGCGCCGCATCGTCGGTATTTCGCGCGTATCGACTGGCGCATTGTGCCGCTATGGCAACTGGGCGCCACGGTCAACCATGTGGCGGAACGGATGCGCGAGCCGGGCGACACCCGTCCGCAGATTCCCGATTACGCCATCGTAGATATAACCTTGCGGCGCGAGAAATTTGTCCATAATTGGGAAGTGAGCGCGAAGGTGACGAACCTGTTCAACCGCGATGCCAGAGAACCAACCTTTAAATCCGTGGGCATGCCTTCCGACCTGCCGCTTGCCGGTCGCGCGTTTTACCTGCAGATGCAGCATAATCTTTAATTCGATCAAATTTGTATCGACTCACTCTAAGCCCAGTACTATTGCTATAGTATCGCCCCTGACAAAACAGCATGTTATTTGGAATCGCTGAATTCCGGCCTGCGCCGGATAAGCAGCCACTTGCCAGCTTAGTGGATAGTCTAGCTGCTTCATCAATGACGAAATTTGAATTTTTAGATATGCCCTTAAGATACGCGCAGTACAAGGGGAGGAGTTTCAGCATGCATGCATCACACCGACGGAAACTCTATGCCGCGCTTTTTGCGCTGGCATCGGTCAACGCAGCATTTGCCCAGCCCCAAGAGGAAGAAGAGTTGGCTCTGGCCTACGGCGACAGGTCGTTCGTTTCCATCGCCACCGGCAACCTGCAATCGTTGCGCCGAGCCCCGTCCGTGACCTCGGTAATCACCGCCGAAGACATCAGAAACATGGGGGCAAAAGACCTTGATGAAGTGATGGAGTCTGTGCCCGGTATCCACGTTACGCGTTCCGCCAATTCTTACTTTTCGATGTATACGATACGCAACATCGGCAGCAACCAGACCACCAATCCTGAGGTGCTGATATTGCAAAACGGCATCCCGACCAATACCCTCTTTCGCGGAGACCGCGGTCAATCCATCGGTGCGCCCTTGCTGGAAAATATCGCGCGTATCGAAATCATCCGCGGCCCCGGTTCAGCGTTGTACGGCGCCGATGCCTTTTCCGGCGTCATCAATATCATCACCAAGACAGCGGAAAGTGCGCCCGGAACCGAACTCGGTGCGCGCGTCGGTTCGTTCAACTCCCGCAACGTCTGGATGCAGCACGGCAGTCAACATGGCGCGCTGGATGTCGCGGCTTATCTGCAAGCGGGACACACAGACGGCATCAAAGAAATCATCCGCGCGGATGCTGCCACTCGGCTCAATCAGGCCTTCGGCGGAACTTCCAGCCTGGCACCGGGATCGTTGAACACCGCTGCTGACGTCGTCGATGCCCAAGCCGATCTCGGCTATGACAACTGGCGTCTGCGCGGTGGCTACAAGTTGCGCAGCAACTCTGGAACGGGTCCGGGTACTACTTTAGCGCTGGATCCCACAGGAGTGCAAAAAACAGAGCATATCAATGCCGACCTGAGTTGGACAGATGCGCAGTTTGCCCGGAACTGGGGCTTGGGTTTCACTGCAAGTTACCTCTATCACATGGAAGACACTTCCTACACCATGTATCCGCCCGGCACCAAGTTACCGAACGTCACCGTGAACGATGCGGCGGTAGCTGCCTTGCTCGGCGTTTCGACCGGCACATCCGTATCGGGACTGTTTGCCAATGGCATGCTGGGCACCCCCGCTCGCTGGGAGCGCCATTTCAGGACCTCAGGCTACGCCACTTATACCGGCGTTGCCGACCATAACGTGCGGCTCGGTCTCGGACACGAAGACCTCAACATGTACCAAGTCAGGACAGTCAAAAACTTCTGGTTGAATACCGCCGCTGGGCCATTGCTCGGCGTTCCCGTCCCCACCGGGGCACTGATTGACTATTCCTCCATTCAGCCGCACCTGATCCCGCATCGCCGCTTCAACGATTACTTCTATGCTCAGGATGAATGGGGCTTTGCGCACGATTGGTCGTTGACCGCTGGCGTGCGTCGCGACAACTATTCCGATTTTGGCGCAACCACCAACCCGCGCTTAGCTCTGGTTTGGGACGCCGATTACAACCTGACCGCGAAGCTGCTCTACGGGCAAGCCTTCCGTGCCCCTTCAGTCAACGAGCAATATGGTGTTAACCCTGCGGGTGACGGCAACCCCGATGTGAAACCGGAGCGCATCGAAACGCGGGAAGCCGCCCTTTCCTGGCAAGCTCGTGAGGACGTCAAGTTCAACCTGAATCTTTTCCAGTACAACATCAAAGATGCGATACGCCCCGTAGCCAAGCCTAGCGGAGTCGGACTCTCGTTCCAGAATACCGGACGACTGCACGGCGACGGCGGGGAACTTGATGTCGTATGGGATGCCACTCGCAATGTGCTACTGACCGCCAATTATGCATGGCAGCAATCCATAGACGACATCACCAATGCCGATGCGGGCTACGCACCGCACAAGCATGTATTTGCCAGAACCGATTGGCGCTTTGCCGAAAACTGGATGCTCAGCCCCCAGATCGACTGGGTTGCGGATCGCCGCCGCGCCAAGGGCGACACCCGTGCGCCCGCACCGGACTACACCACGGTAGACGTGACCGTGCGCAACACGCGCAACGCGCACCACAACGACAAATGGGAATTCGCGGCTTCGGTGCGCAACCTGTTCAACGCCACGGTGCTTGAACCCACGCTTTATCTTGCCCCACCGGGGAATCTGCCCACCTATCCGACCAGCGCCCTCCCCTATGACTTGCCGATGGCGCCGCGCTCGCTGTGGCTGCAAGCGAGCTATAAAATGTGATGCGAAATCTGTGAACGATCCGCTGGGCATTGCACTCCCCGATGCCCGGACAACAGTCAAAACCCGAGATCGCCGGTTTGATCCGCACAAACAAAAATCCCCTATGCTGACTGGCATAGGGGATTTTTTGTATTGCGCTAGCGGATAGACTCAGAACGGAATATCGTCGTCGAAGTTGTCGAAGTTGCTCTTCGCCGCAGGCGCGGCAGCCGGTCTTGCCGCCGGAGCGCTGCGCGCTGGGGCGGGCGCCGAGGATTGGTTTTCCACCACTTCAAAACTGCCCGCGCCACCGGCCTTGCCGCCCAGCATGGTCATTTCGTTCACGATAATCTCGGTGGTGTAGCGGTCCTTGCCTTCTTTGTCCTGCCACTTGCGCGTCTGGATGCGGCCTTCGACGTAGATCATCGAGCCCTTCTTCAGATACTCGCCCGCGATCTCCGCCAGACGGCGGTAGAACACGAGGTTATGCCACTCGGTGCGTTCCTGCTTCTCGCCGCTCTTGTCCTTAAAATTTTCCGAAGTCGCCAATGACACATTGGTCACCGCCTCGCCGCTGGTCATGTAACGGGTCTCCGGGTCTTTACCCAAACGCCCGATCAAAATTACTTTGTTCACCGACATGTCATGCCCCTTTTGAAAGTTGTAAGGTTTTTCACTATTGTTCCCTCTCCCGCCGGGAGAGGGTTAGGGTGAGGGAGCACACTATGCCCCTTGCATCACCAATTTTTCAACTGCGGCCTCGTCGAACCCGCTCATCTCTACTTTGATACAAGCCATCTGCTCGGTTGCCACCACCAATACCTCGCGCACACCCTGTAATTGTGCCAGAGCTTGCTGCAACTTGCGCGCCGCAGTTTCGTCGAGCACCGGCAACTGGTACAGCCTGGTGCGCACGGCGGCAGGCGGCTGCATGGTGCTGGCGACCGCCAGCCACAACAGCAGCAGCGCGATGGCGAAATATAAAACAGCGTCATGCCCGAAATGCTGCATCAGCAAACCGCCCATCGCCGCGCCGAAGAACGCGCCGAGGAATTGCACACTGCTGTAAACCCCCATCGCCGTGCCTTTGGCGGCCAGCGGCGCGATCTTGCTGATGAGCG
>CAZXDK010000013.1:0-52625 GCA_964639585.1 uncultured Gallionellaceae bacterium
TGCAAAGCCAAAAAATTCGCATTCGCCTGAAGGCATTTGACTATCGTTTGATCGATCAATCCGCATTGCAAATTGTGGATACCGCAAAGCGCACAGGCGCTGTGGTGAAAGGGCCCGTTCCTTTGCCCACCAAGATTGAGCGTTTCGACGTGCTGCGTTCTCCGCACGTGAACAAAACTTCGCGCGATCAGTTTGAGATCCGTACCCATTTGCGTTTGATGGATATTATCGATCCTACAGACAAGACGGTCGATGCGCTGATGAAGTTGGATTTGCCGGCTGGCGTGGATGTGGAAATCAAGTTGCAATAGTAGTTTTGTAGTGCGGTAGTTTTGGTTGTTGAATCGGTTGACCAATTGAAGTCAGCCCCTTAATAAAAGGAAAGTAAAATGAGTTTAGGACTTGTCGGTCGCAAGATTGGCATGACCCGCATATTTACCGATGACGGAACGTCGTTGCCGGTGACTGTGTTGGACGTGTCCAATAATCGCATCACTCAAATTAAATCCGCTGCTACGGATGGATACAGTGCTGTGCAGGTCGCGTTTGGTACGCGCCGTGCCAGCCGTGTAACCAAGGCTGCTGCCGGGCATTTTGCAAAGGCGGGAGTTGAGGCGGGTAGCAAATTGAAAGAATTTACGGTTACTCCCGAGCAGGCTGCTGCAATGCAAGTTGCAGGCAAGCTGGGTGTTGATCTGTTTCAGGTTGGTCAAAAAGTTGACGTTACTGGCGTGACCATTGGTAAGGGTTATGCTGGTACTATCAAGCGTTACCACTTCAAATCGGGCCGTGCTTCACACGGTAACTCCAAGTCGCATAACGTGCCGGGTTCTATCGGTATGGCGCAAGATCCGGGACGTGTGTTTCCGGGTAAGCGTATGACTGGTCATTTGGGTGACGTGCAGCGTACGGTTCAAAATCTTCAAATCGTGCGTATTGACGCTGAGCGCCAATTATTGTTGATTAAGGGTGCAATCCCAGGTTCTCCCGGTGGCGATGTGATCGTGCGCCCGGCAGTGAAGGCGGGGGCATAATGGAACTTAAAGTTATCAATGCAAACGGACAGGCGGCAGCGAGTATGTCAGCTTCCGATGAGTTGTTTGGTCGCGAATATAATGAGGCCTTGGTGCACCAGTTGGTGACGGCTTATCAGTCTAATGCGCGTTCTGGCAACAGCAAGCAAAAAGGGCGCAGCGAAATCGCCAAATCCACGCGTAAGCCATGGGCTCAAAAAGGTACGGGCCGTGCTCGTTCCGGTATGGCGTCCAGTCCGATATGGCGCGGCGGCGGTAAGATTTTCCCGAACAGCCCGGATCAAAATTACACGCAAAAAGTTAACCGCAAGATGTATCGCGCCGGTTTGGCTTCGATCTTGTCGCAACTGGTGCGCGAAGATCGTCTGACGGTGGTTGATAATCTGACACTGGAAGCCCCCAAGACCAAGTTGCTGGCTGACAAGATCAAGGGTTTGGGTTTCGGCGCTGAGCGCATTCTGATTATCACTGACAGCGTCGACGAAAACCTGTACTTGTCTTCGCGCAATCTGCCGAACGTTCTGGTGCTGGAAGCGCATCAGGCTGATCCGGTTAGTCTGGTGCGGTTCAATAAAGTATTGCTTACCCGCAATGCGGTTGCCAAGATTGAGGAGGTGCTGGTATGAGCGCGCAAAAATTCAATGAAGAGCGTTTGCTGAATGTGCTGATGGCTCCGCAGATCTCGGAAAAGGCGACTTTTGTTGCTGAGCTGAACGAGCAAGTGATTTTCCGCGTTGCATCCGATGCGACCAAGCCGGAAGTCAAAGCTGCTGTCGAGATGTTGTTCAAGGTGACTGTGGATAGCGTTCAGATCAGCAACGTCAAGGGTAAGCAGAAGCGTTTCGGCAAGTTCTCCGGTCGTCGTTCGGACTGGAAAAAAGCCTACGTTTGCTTGGCGCCTGGACAGGAAATCAATTTTGCCGCTAGCGAGCAAGGATAAATATCATGGCACTGATTAAACTCAAACCAACCTCTCCAGGACGCCGCGCGGTAGTGCGCGTGGTTAATCCCGATTTGCACAAGGGTAAGCCGGAAGCGTCATTGCTGGAAAAGAAAACAAGAACAGCCGGTCGTAACCACAATGGTCATATCACTATCCGTCACATGGGTGGTGGGCACAAGAAACACTATCGTATTGTCGATTTCAAGCGCGACAAGGATGGAATTCCAGCCAAAGTTGAACATCTGGAATACGACCCGAACCGCACAGCGCACTTGGCTTTGCTGGTGTACGCAGACGGTGAACGCCGTTACATCATCGCTCCCAAGGGTGTTGCTGTGGGCGCACAATTGCTGAGCGGCTCGGAAGCGCCGATCAAGGCTGGCAATGCTTTGCCACTGCGCAATATTCCTGTGGGTTCGACCATCCATTGCATCGAGATGCTGCCTAACAAGGGTGCGCAGTTGGCTCGTTCCGCCGGTGCTGCCGTGCAGTTGCTGGCTCGCGAAGGAAGCTATGCGCAGTTGCGTTTGCGCTCCGGCGAAATCCGCAAGGTGCACGTGGATTGTCGCGCAACCATCGGTGAAGTCGGTAACGGCGAACATTCCCTGCGTTCTATCGGTAAAGCCGGTGCAAATCGTTGGCGCGGTATTCGCCCGACAGTGCGCGGTGTGGCGATGAACCCGGTTGACCACCCGCACGGTGGTGGTGAGGGTAAGACTGCAGCGGGTCGTAATCCGGTTAGCCCGTGGGGTGTTCCGGCCAAGGGTTTCCGCACACGTCGCAACAAGCGTACTAGCGGCATGATCGTTCGCCGTCGCTTTCAGGTTTAAGGGGTAAGAAGATATGGCACGTTCAGTTAAAAAAGGCCCATTCGTTGATCTGCATCTGGTGAAGAAGGTGGAGGCAGTACGCGCCACCAGCGACAAGCGTCCGGTGAAAACTTGGTCGCGTCGCTCCACCGTGTTGCCCGAATTCGTCGGCCTGACAATCGCGGTACACAATGGCAAGCAACATATCCCGGTGTACATTTCTGAAAATATGGTCGGACATAAGCTCGGCGAATTTTCTTTGACCCGCACCTTCAAAGGGCACGCCGCTGATAAAAAAGCTGCGGCCAAGAAATAAGGAGGCATGATGAGCACAACAGCAGTTATTAGAGGTGTTCGCCTGTCGGCACAAAAAGGTCGTCTGGTCGCCGATCAGATTCGTGGCCTGCCCGTTGACAGAGCGCTGCAGATTCTGACATTCAGCCCGAAGAAGGGCGCCGCAATCATCAAGAAGGCGCTGGATTCGGCCATCGCTAATGCCGAGCACAACGACGGTGCCGACATCGACGAACTGAAGGTCTCGACGATCTATATCGATAAAGCCGCATCGCTGAAGCGCATGATTCCCCGCGCCAAAGGCCGTGGCAATGGCATCGAGAAGCAGACCTGTCACATTACGATTACGGTTGGGAGCTGAACATGGGACAGAAAATTCATCCAATCGGTTTCCGATTGAGCGTAACAAAGAACTGGTCGTCCAAGTGGTACTCGAACAGCAAACATTTCTCTGATCTGTTGCTGAAGGACATCGAGGTTCGCGACTATCTGAAGAAGAAACTGGCTGGTGCCGGCGTTTCCAAGATCGTCATCGAGCGTCCTGCCAAGAATGCCAAGATCACTATCTACACGGCACGTCCTGGCGTGGTGATTGGCAAGAAGGGCGAAGACATCGAGGCATTGCGCAACGAGTTGAAGAAGCGCATGGGCCTGCCCGACGTGGGTCTGAACATCGAAGAAGTACGTAAGCCGGAAGTCGACGCACAATTGATCGCCGATTCGATCACCCAGCAACTGGAAAAACGGATTATGTTCCGCCGCGCGATGAAACGTGCGATGCAGAACGCGATGCGTTTGGGCGCACAGGGTATCAAGATCATGAGTTCCGGTCGTTTGAACGGTATCGAGATCGCGCGTACCGAGTGGTATCGCGAAGGCCGTGTGCCATTGCATACCCTGCGTGCCGATATCGATTACGGTACTTCCGAAGCGCTGACCACCTACGGTTTGATCGGTGTGAAAGTCTGGGTCTACAAGGGTGAGCAAACAGGTCAGCAAGAAGTTGCTGCTCCAGTTGTGGCTGAACCGGAAAAGAAAGTAAGAAAGTCGGGGGCAAAACATGCTACAGCCAGCTAGAAGAAAATACCGCAAAGAGCAAAAGGGCCGTAACACCGGCATAGCGACGCGCGGTAACAAGGTTAGTTTCGGTGAGTTCGGTCTTAAAGCCGTCGCACGCGGTCGTTTAACCGCGCGTCAGATAGAGGCAGCGCGCCGTGCGATGACACGTCATATCAAGCGCGGCGGACGTATCTGGATACGTATCTTCCCGGACAAGCCGATCTCGCAGAAACCAGCCGAAGTGCGTATGGGTAATGGTAAAGGGAGTCCGGAGTACTACGTTGCCGAGATTCAACCCGGTAAGATGTTGTACGAAATGGATGGCGTGGATGAAACACTGGCGCGCGAAGCGTTCCGTTTGGCTTCGGCCAAGTTGCCGCTCGCTACCACATTTGTTGTTAGACAGGTAGGGACATGATCATGAAGGCGAGCGAACTGAAAGCTAAATCTGCGGCAGACTTGCAACAAGAGTTGTTGTCGCTGAACAAGGCGCAATTCGGCCTGCGTATGCAGGTGGCCACCCAGCAATTGACCAATACGAGTGAATTGCGCAAGGTGCGTCGGGATATTGCACGCGTTAAAACGGTGATGACTGAAAAAGGGTCGCAGCAATGAGTACAACGATTTTGAAGCGGACGCTGACCGGTACGATCGTCAGCGACAAGATGGAAAAGACCGTGACGGTGCTGGTCGAGCGCAAGGTGAAGCATCCTGTGCTGGGCAAAATCATCCGTGTTTCCAAAAAATATCACGCGCACAGTGAGAACAACGAGTTTCATCAGGGCGATGTGGTGACTATCGAGGAGACGCGTCCAATTTCGAAAACCAAGAGTTGGCGTGTTTCAAAACTGGTTGAAAAAGCGGTAGCAGTGTAAATCTGAAAGTAATTGCAAAAAGCGCTTGTGTTTTTTGCAATTTCGAATATAATGCGCGGCTTCGTTTCACCGTCGCTTGCGGCGGCCTAACCCGAACGGGTTCCAAGACTAGCCGCAGTTTAGCGGTCAAAGTTGGAGATTGAATAATGATACAAATGCAGTCTGTTTTGAATGTGGCCGATAACACCGGTGCGCGCTCCGTTATGTGCATCAAGGTGCTGGGTGGTTCCAAGCGTCGTTATGCGGCTATCGGTGATGTGATCAAGGTGAGTATTCGTGATGCAGCTCCGCGTTCGCGTGTTAAAAAAGGCGAAGTTTACAGCGCGGTGGTTGTGCGCACTGCCAAGGGTGTGCGTCGTGCGGATGGCTCCTTGATTAAGTTTGATGGCAATGCGGCAGTGTTGCTGAATAATAAGCTGGAGCCGATCGGCACCCGTATCTTTGGTCCGGTGACCCGTGAGTTGCGAAATGAGCGCTTCATGAAGATCGTGTCGTTGGCGCCCGAAGTGCTGTAAAGCGAGCAAGGAAAAAACATGCGCAAGATTAAGAAAAACGATGATGTGATCGTGATTGCCGGCAAGGACAAGGGTAGTCGTGGCAGCGTGCTGAATGTGCTGGACGACAAGGTTCTGGTGAGTGGGATCAATAAGGTAAAGAAGCACCAAAAGCCGAATCCGGTGAAGGGTGTGGCGGGTGGTATCGTGGAAATGGAGAAGCCTGTTCATATTTCCAACGTTGCTATTTACAACGCGGCGACCAAGAAAGCTGACCGTGTTGGTGTTAAGTTGCTGGAAGATGGCCGCAAAGTTCGCGTGTTCAAATCCAGCGGCGAAGTGATTGCCTAAGGGGTAAGAAGAGCATGGCTCGTTTATACGATTACTACAAGACTTCAGTGGCTCAAGAGCTGATGAAGAAATTCGGCTACAAATCCGTCATGGAAGTGCCGCGCATCGAAAAGATCACGCTGAACATGGGTGTCGGCGAAGCGGTTGCGGACAAGAAGGTGATGGATCATGCGGTCGCTGACATGCAGAAGATCTCGGGTCAGAAGCCTGTCGTGACCAAATCCAAGAAGTCCATCGCCGGCTTCAAGATCCGCCAGGATTATCCGGTTGGTTGCAAGGTGACGTTGCGCCGCGAGCGTATGTATGAGTTTCTGGATCGTCTGGTGACGGTTGCGATTCCTCGTATCCGTGACTTCCGTGGTATCTCCGGCAAATCTTTCGATGGTCGTGGTAACTACAACATGGGCGTCAAAGAGCAGATCATTTTTCCTGAGATCGAATACGACAAGATCGACGCGTTGCGTGGTATGAATATCACGATCACGACGACTGCTAAGACCGACGAAGAGGCGAAGGCACTTCTGTTGGCGTTCAAATTCCCACTGAAGGGTTGAGGGTGATATGGCCAAGCTATCGATAATTAACCGTGAGCAAAAACGTCGCGACACAGTGAAGAAGTTCGCTGCCAAGCGCGCGCAGTTGGAGGCGATTGCAACCAACATGACATTGAGTGAAGAGGAGCGTTTCGCTGCTCGCCAGAAAATACAGGCGCTGCCGCGTAATTCCAGCCCTGTGCGTCTGCGTAATCGTTGCGCGTTGACTGGGCGTCCTCGCGGCGTGTTCAGCAAGTTTGGTTTGGGTCGTACGAAATTGCGTGAATACGCGATGCGTGGCGAGATCCCTGGTGTAGTCAAGGCAAGCTGGTAAGGGTGAATTTATGAGTATGAGTGATCCGATCTCCGATATGTTGACGCGTATTCGCAACGCGCAAATGGCGGAAAAAGTTGCAGTGGTAATGCCCTCTTCCAAGTTGAAGGTGGCGATTGCTAAAGTGCTGCATGATGAAGGTTATGTGGATGGCTATAAGGTTATCGACAAAGAAGGCAAGCCTAGCTTGGAGATTGGCCTGAAATATTACGCTGATCGTCCTGTTATAGAGACTATTCAGCGTGTCAGCCGCCCTGGTTTGCGTGTGTACAAGGGCAGCGGAGAGATTCCCAAAGTGATGAACGGCTTGGGGATTGCTATTGTTTCGACCTCAAAAGGTTTGATGACAGACCACAAGGCGCGCGCCAACGGTATCGGTGGCGAAGTGTTGTGCATCGTGGCGTAACGGAGGAAATATGTCCAGAGTAGCTAAGAATCCTATCGTTGTGCCAGCCGGTGTTGAGGTGACATTGGCTGCAAACAAGATTTCGGTAAAGGGCCCAAAGGGTGCCTTGAGTCAAGAGTTGAAAGGTGATGTTAGCGTTGAGCGCCAAGGCGATGTCTTGTTGTGCAAGGCAACTAACGATACCCAGCAAGCTAATGCGCAGTCCGGCACTATTCGTGCTCTTCTGGCAAATATGATTATCGGTGTTAACCAGGGTTTTGAGCGCAAGTTGACGCTAGTGGGCGTGGGTTATCGTGCCCAGGCCGCCGGCGATGCACTAAACCTCACGCTTGGTTTTTCTCATCCTGTGGTGCATAAAATGCCTGCCGGTGTGAAAGTAGCGACGCCAACTCAAACTGAAATCGTATTGACTGGTTCCGATAAGCAGCAGGTTGGACAGGTTGCAGCCGAGATTCGCGCTTACCGTGAACCTGAGCCTTATAAAGGCAAGGGTGTGCGTTATGCGGATGAGGTTGTTATCCTCAAAGAAACCAAGAAGAAATAATCGAGGCTGATATGTTGAATAAGAATGAAGCGCGTCAGCGCAGAGCGCGTAAAACCCGTGCAAGAATAGCCGATCAGAAATCGGTGCGTTTGGCAATTCATCGCACAAACCTGCACATCTATGCACAGGTGATTTCCGCCGATGGTGGCAAGGTTTTGGCTAGTGCCTCGACAGCCGAGGCGGAAGTGCGCAAAGAAGTCGGCAACGGCGGCAATACGGCGGCTGCAGCTGTCGTTGGCAAACGTATTGCGGAAAAAGCCCAGAGCGCCGGTATTTCTGCGGTGGCGTTTGATCGCTCCGGTAATCGATATCATGGTCGCATTAAGGCGTTGGCGGAAGCCGCGCGCGAACATGGTCTGAAGTTTTAAGTTGAGGTAATCATGGCTAAAGCACAAGGCAAGAATCAGCAACCGGAAGATAAAGGTGATGGTCTCATCGAAAAGATGATTGCAGTGAACCGTGTGACCAAGGTGGTAAAGGGTGGTCGCATTATGGGTTTTGCTGCTTTGACCGTGGTTGGGGATGGCGACGGCAGTATCGGCATGGGTAAAGGCAAGTCCAAAGAAGTGCCGGTGGCTGTGCAAAAAGCGATGGAAGAATCGCGCCGTAAATTGACCAAAGTGAATTTGAAAAACGGCACTTTGCACCATGCAGTGATCGGGCGTCACGGCGCGGCCAAGGTATATATGCAACCAGCATCGGATGGTACCGGAATTATTGCGGGTGGCGCGATGCGTGCCGTGTTTGAGGCGGCGGGAGTGCGTAATGTGTTGGCCAAGTGCATCGGTTCGAGTAATCCGTACAACGTGGTGCGTGCAACGCTGAATGGTTTGAAGGCGCTGAACTCGCCAGCCGAGATCGCAGCCAAACGCGGCAAGACTGTAGAAGAAATTCAGGGGTAATCATGGCACAGGCTAAGACATTAAAAGTGACTCAGGTGAAGAGCGTGATCGGTACGAAAGAATCGCATCGTGCATGCATTCGCGGCTTGGGACTGCGTCGTTTGAACCAAACGGTTGAAGTGGAAGATACGCCGGCAGTTCGCGGTATGATCAATAAAGTGTATTACTTGGTTAAGTGGGAGGCGTAAGTGCAACTCAATCAAATTAAACCTGGTTCAGGTTCTAAGCACGCAAAGCGCCGCGTTGGTCGCGGTATTGGATCTGGCTTGGGTAAAACAGCTGGTCGCGGTCACAAAGGTCAAAAATCGCGTTCCGGCGGTTTTCACAAAGTTGGATTCGAAGGCGGACAGATGCCTTTGCAACGTCGTCTGCCTAAGCGCGGATTTGTTTCGCTGACTCGTAACGACACCGCTCAAGTGCGTTTGTCTGATCTGGAAAATTTGCCGGTCGATACTATCGATTTGCTGGCACTAAAGCAAGCGGGAGTGGTTCCTGCAATCGCTTTGACAGCCAAGGTCATACTGGCAGGCGAGATCAAGCGTGCAGTTAAGTTGCAAGGTCTGCTGTTGACCAAGGGTGCGCGTGCTGCGGTAGAAGCGGCTGGCGGCAGTGTTGCTGAATAAGGGTAATTTGTGAACGCTGCGAGCACTGGAGTTAAGGCTAACAAGTACGGCGACTTGGGGCAGCGCCTGTGGTTTCTCTTGGGAGCGTTGATTGTTTACCGTATCGGTGCGCATATCCCGGTGCCGGGAATTGATCCGACAGTTTTAGCGGATCTGTTCAAGACACAAAAGGGCGGCATCTTGGGCATGTTCAACATGTTCTCGGGCGGTGCATTATCCCGCTTTACAATTTTTGCACTCGGCATCATGCCGTACATTTCGGCATCGATCATTATGCAGTTGGCGGCGATTGCGGTGCCGCAGTTGGAGCAGTTGAAGAAAGAAGGCGAAGCCGGTCGTCGCAAAATTACTCAGTACACGCGTTACGGCACGTTAATGCTGGCGATATTTCAGGCCTTCGGAATTTCGGTGGCTTTGCAATCTCAAGCCGGATTGGTTCCGCATCCGGGCGCGATGTTCCAGTTGACTACGGTGATGACACTGGTTACGGGAACGATGTTTTTGATGTGGCTGGGAGAGCAGATTACCGAGCGTGGTTTGGGTAATGGTATTTCGCTGATCATCTTTGCGGGGATCGCAGCGGGCTTGCCTAGCGCGATTGGCAATACTTTGGAAATGGCGCGCACTGGTGCGTTTTCGATCCCGCTGGTGTTGTTCCTGTTGATAGGTGCTTTTGCAATTACAGCGTTGGTGGTGTTCGTAGAACGCGGGCAGCGCAAGATATTGGTGAACTATGCCAAGCGACAAGTTGGCAACAAGGTATACGGCGGGCAAAGTTCGCATTTGCCTTTGAAGCTGAATATGGCCGGTGTTATTCCGCCGATATTTGCCTCAAGCATTATTTTGTTTCCTGCAACCTTGGCCGGATGGTTCGGCTCCGGTCAAAGCATGACTTGGCTGAAAGATATTAGCGAAAAACTGTCTCCTGGACAGCCGATTTATGTGTTGTTTTATGCGGCGGCGATAGTGTTCTTTTGTTTCTTTTATACTGCCCTGGTATTCAGCCCGAAAGAAACAGCGGACAACTTGAAGAAGAGCGGTGCATTTTTGCCCGGTATTCGCCCCGGTGAACAGACTGCTCGTTACATCGAGAAGATCATGCTGCGTTTGACGTTGGTTGGTGCGGTTTATATTACATTAGTGTGTTTGCTGCCGGAGTTTTTGGTAGTGCGCTGGAATGTTCCGTTTTATTTTGGTGGAACGTCATTGCTGATTCTGGTAGTTGTGACGATGGATTTTATGGCTCAGGTACAGTCTTACATGATGACGCATCAGTATGAAAGTTTACTGAAAAAAGCCAATTTCAAAGGTGGGTTGGCGCGCTGATGGCAAAAGAAGATGTCATACAGATGCAGGGAGAAATCCTTGAGTCTTTGCCGAACGCGACGTTTCGCGTAAAACTGGAAAACGGCATTGTGGTACTGGGGCATATTTCAGGCAAAATGCGTATGCATTACATTCGCATTTTGCCGGGCGACAAAGTTACAGTTGATGTGTCGCCGTACGATTTGAGCCGGGCACGTATTGTGTTTCGCGCCAAATGAAGTTGTTAAGTAAGGGTTTTAGGAGAACGATATGAAAGTTCAAGCATCAGTAAAGAAGGTATGCCGTAATTGCAAGATTATTCGGCGCAATCGGGTGATTCGCGTGATTTGCAGTAGTGATCCGCGCCACAAACAACGCCAGGGTTGATTAAGTCTGTCAACGGCTGGATAATTTTTGTCTTTTTGAACGATAGGGTAGCTGCATGGCTCGTATTGCAGGTGTAAACATTCCAAATCATCAACACGCTGAAATCGCATTGACTGCGATTTACGGTATTGGTCGTACGCGGGCGCGCGAAATTTGCACCGCTGCGGGGGTTGTGACCTCCACCAAAATGAAAGATGTCAGTGACACTGACATGGAGAAACTACGCGACGAAGTCGCCAAGTTTACGGTGGAAGGTGATTTGCGTCGTGAAATTTCCATGAACATCAAACGTCTGATGGACTTAGGGTGTTATCGTGGTTTGCGTCATCGTCGCGGCTTGCCGTGCCGTGGACAGCGTACCCGCACGAATGCGCGTACCCGCAAAGGTCCGCGTAAAGCGATTGCCGGTGCGAAGAAGTAAATTAATTGAGGATTTGAGACATGGCTAAGACCAACAGCACGAGAGTGCGCAAGAAAGTCAAAAAGAATGTAGCCGAGGGTATTGCCCACGTGCATGCTTCTTTTAATAACACGATTGTGACTATCACTGACCGTCAGGGTAATGCTTTGGCTTGGTCTACCAGTGGTGGCAATGGTTTCAAGGGCTCGCGCAAGAGTACGCCTTTCGCGGCGCAGATCGCTGCTGAACAGGCGGGGAAGACTGCTCAGGAATGCGGTGTGAAAAATCTGGAAGTGCGCATCAAAGGTCCTGGCCCGGGTCGTGAGTCGGCGGTACGTGCATTGAATGCTGCGGGTTTTAAAATCACCAGTGTTTCAGACATTACACCGGTGCCGCATAACGGTTGCCGTCCACCGAAAAAGCGTCGTATCTAAATTGTTGGGAGTATAGATCTTGGCTAGAAATCTTGATGCAAAGTGTCGTCAGTGCCGTCGCGAAGGCGAGAAGCTGTTTTTGAAAGCTGAAAAATGTTTTACCGACAAGTGTGCGGTGGAGCGTCGCGCTTATCCGCCCGGCCAACATGGTCAGAAAAAGAATCAGCGTCAGTCTGAATATGGCGGTCAGTTGCGTGAAAAGCAAAAGCTGCGCCGTATCTACGGTGTGATGGAAGGTCAGTTCCGCTTGACTTACAAGCGCGCTGAAGCAGCTCGCGGCATTACCGGTGAAAGCCTGCTGCAAATTCTGGAATCGCGTTTGGATAACGTTTCCTACCGTATGGGTTTTGGCGCTTCCCGTGCTGAAGCGCGTCAGGTAGTGCGTCACAACTCTATTCTGGTGAACGGTAAGCGTGTGAACATTCCTTCTTACCAGGTGCGTCCGGGTGACGTGGTTGAAGTGGCTGAGAAATCCAAAAGCCAATTGCGCGTTACTGCGGCTTTGAAGGCGGCTGAACAGCGCGGTTTTCCTGAGTGGATCGAAGTGGATGTTAAGGCATTGAAAGGCACATACAAAGCTATGCCGCAACGTTCAGAATTACCGGCTACGATCAACGAGCACCTCGTTGTCGAGCTGTATTCCAAGTAATCCACGCGGAGCAGATAATGACTTACACCAATTTGCTGAAGCCTCGTATTATCGACGTTCAACGCATTTCTCCTACCCAGGCACGGGTGGTGATGGAGCCGTTCGAGCGTGGCTACGGACATACTTTGGGCAATGCCTTGCGCCGTATCCTGTTGTCATCGATGCCCGGCTATGCCGTGACCGAAGTGAAGATATCCGGTGTGTTACACGAATACTCGTCGATTGATGGCGTACAGGAAGATGTTGTTGAGATACTGCTTAACTTGAAAGGTTTGGTTCTCAAGTTGCACAATATCCGTGAAGCGACGTTGCACCTGAGGAAGTCCGGCGCCGGTGTGGTTACTGCTGCAGATATTGAAACGAATGCCGATACCGAGGTAATTAACCCCGACCATATCATCGCGCATCTCACTGCCGGTGGTAATCTGGAAATTGAGATCAAGGTTGAGCAAGGCCGCGGCTATGTTTCCGCGATCTCGCGCCAGCAACCGGGAGCGACGCGCTCTGTAGGACATATTGCATTGGATGCCTCGTTCAGCCCGATCACACGCGTGAGCTATTCTGTGGAAAGCGCCCGTGTCGAACAGCGCACCGACCTGGACAAGCTGATCATGGACATCGAAACCAATAGCGCGATTGATCCTGAAGAGTCCATCCGTTATGCAGCACGTATCTTGGTAGACCAGTTCTCCGTGTTTGCTGCGTTGGAGGGGACACCAGTGCCAGTTGAGAAACCGCAGGCGCCCAAGGTTGATCCGATGTTGCTGCGTCCGGTGGATGATCTGGAGTTGACCCCGCGTTCATCTAACTGCCTTAAAGCGCAAAGTATTCATTACATCGGCGATCTGATTCAACACAACGAGTCGGATCTGCTGCGTACCCCGAATCTGGGGCGTAAGTCGCTCAACGAAATCAAGCAGGTGTTGGCAGAGCATGGCTTGTCATTGGGTATGAAATTGGAAAACTGGCCTGCTCCGGTCGAGAAATAAGCCGAAAAAGTTAAAAGCAGTACGAAAGGATAATCATGCGTCACCGTTTAGGTCTCAGAAAACTCAATCGCTCCAGCAGCCACCGCTTGGCCATGCTGCGCAACATGACCGTTTCCCTGTTGCGTCACGAAGTCATCAAGACGACATTGCCCAAAGCAAAGGAATTGCGTCGTGTGGCAGAACCCATCCTGACTTTGGGCAAGACTCCAAGCTTGTCTAACCGCCGCCTGGCGTTTGCCCGTCTGCGTGACCGTGAAATCGTCACCAAGTTGTTCGACGAACTCGGGCCGCGTTATGCAACTCGCAACGGTGGATACTCGCGTATCCTTAAGTTCGGGTTTCGCAAAGGCGACAACGCTCCGATGGCGCTTATCGAGCTAATGGATCGTCCTGCAGAAGCGTTGCCAGTGGAAGTCGCAGACGAGTAATTTGCTTCACAGCGAGCAAGAATAAACAAGACCGGATTTATCCGGTCTTGTTGTTTAAGAATTCAGTCATGATGAAGTGTTAAGCGTTTCTTAAACGTTGCGCTACAGATGACTGTTTGTCACTCATCCCATAATTCCTTGTTGTGCACGTTGCGCGGTTGCGCCAAGCCGAAATGCTGGTAGGCGTTGGCGGTGGCGATGCGGCCGCGCGGGGTGCGGTGCAGGTAGCCTTGCTGGATCAAATAGGGTTCCAGCACATCCTCGATGGTGTCGCGCTCTTCGCCGATAGCGGCGGCGAGGTTGTCCACGCCGACGGGGCCGCCCATGAATTTTTCGATCACGGCGAGCAGCAGTTTCCTGTCCATCAGATCCAACCCCAAAGCATCCACATCCAGCATGACGAGTGCAGCATCGGCGACTTCGCGCGTGGCATGGCCGTCGGCGCGCACATCGGCATAGTCGCGCACGCGGCGTAGCAAACGGTTGGCGATACGCGGCGTACCGCGCGAACGTTTGGCAATCTCCAGCGCACCATCGGGCGAGATGGGCAACTCCAAGAGCGAGGCGGAGCGCGTGACGATGCGCTGCAATTCTTCCGGCGTGTAAAACTCCAGCCGCGCCACGATGCCAAAACGGTCGCGCAGCGGGTTGGTCAGCATGCCCGCGCGCGTGGTCGCGCCCACCAGCGTGAACGGCGGCAGGTCGAGCTTCACCGAACGTGCCGCGGGGCCTTCGCCGATCATGATGTCGATCTGGTAATCCTCCAGCGCGGGGTAGAGGATTTCTTCCACCACCGGAGACAGTCGATGGATTTCGTCGATGAACAAAACGTCGTTGGGTTCAAGGTTGGTGAGCAGCGCGGCGAGGTCGCCCGCGCGCTCCAGCACCGGCCCCGAAGTCTGGCGCAGATTCACGCCCATTTCGCGCGAGATGATGTGCGCCAAGGTGGTTTTGCCCAAGCCCGGCGGGCCGAACAGCAGCACGTGATCGAGCGGCTCTTTGCGCTTGCGCGCCGCCTCGATAAAAATTTCCAGTTGCCCGCGTATCTTTTCCTGCCCGACATATTCGTCCAGCAGCTTGGGGCGCAGCGCGCGCTCCAGCGCTTCCTCCTGTGCGGAGGCGGGCGCGGCGGAGATGACGCGGGGTTCGGTGGTGAGGTTGTCGCTGTGGATCATGCTTTGGATAATAACTTAAGTGCTTGGCGGATACCGTCGGAGACACTGACGTCTTTGGGCAATTGCTTGGCTGCCCAGTCGGCTTCTTTCTCGTTGTAGCCCAGTGCCAGCAAAGCGTTGGCGATGTCGCTGTCGGCGGAGGCGGTCGCGCTGTCATGCGGGGAGCTGGTGCCAGTGACGCTGAACTTGCCTTGCAGTTCCAGCAACAGGCGCTCGGCGGTCTTCTTGCCCACGCCGGGTATCTTGGTGAGGCGTCCGACTTCCTTGTTGGCCACGGCGGACGCGAGGTCGCCTAGGCTCAAGCCTGACAATACCGACAACGCGAGCTTGGGGCCGACGCCGCTGATTTTGAGCAACTGGCGAAACGCCAGGCGCTCTTCATTTGTGGCGAAACCATAGAGCAGTTGCGCATCTTCGCGCACCACGAAGTGCGTGTGCAGCACGACTTTCTCGTGCAATGCGGGCAGGTTGTAAAACGTGCTCATCGGCACGTCCAGTTCGTAACCCACGCCTTGCACGTCCAGCAATATCTGCGGCGGATTCTTTTCCAGCAATGTGCCGCTCAGTCTTCCTATCATTTAAACCAACCTTCCATTGCGAACTCGAAAACCTTTGGTTGCCAATGCGCCTAAGCCCATGCCGCCGTGCGCGTGGCAGATGGCACAGGCCAGTGCGTCCGCCGCATCCGGGCTGGGCGTGCCGGATAGTTTTAACAAACGCTGCACCATGGCTTGCACCTGCTCTTTGTCGGCGTGACCGTTGCCGACCACGGCCTGTTTCACTTGCAGCGCGGTGTATTCCGCTACGGGCAGGTTCGCCAGCACTGCCGCGCAGATCGCCGCGCCGCGCGCTTGCCCCAGCAGCAAGGTGGATTGCGGATTCACATTCACGAACACTTTTTCCACGGCGACCTGTTGCGGTTGGTGCTGCGCGATCACTTCGCCCAGCGAAGTCAAAATGACCTTTAAACGCTCCGGCAATTCGCCGTCCGGTGTTTTGATGCAGCCGCTGGCGATGTAGTGCAGGTGTTGGCCTTCTTTATCGAGCACGCCGAACCCGGTAATACGCAGGCCGGGGTCGATGCCCAAGATGCGAATTGAGGATTGAGAATTGAGGATTGAGTTGGTCGGCATGGTGCGTCAAGCAGCGAGACACTCCCAAATCCTAAATCCTAAATCCTCAATCCTGCTACTCATTCCTCAAACACCGCCGTCGTATAAACTTCCTGTACATCGTCGCAGTCTTCCAGCGCGTCCAGCAGTTTCTGCATTTTTACCGCATCGTCACCGGTGAAAATCACTTCGCTGTCTGCTTTCATGGTGACTTCGCCCATCTCTGGCTTGAAGCCGGACGCCTCCAGGCGTTGTTTCACCTCAACAAAATCATACGGACCGGTGATGATTTCGATGCTGCCGTCATCGTTATTGATGATGTCCTCGGCGCCGGCATCCAATGCCACCTCCATAAGCGCGTCTTCGTCCGTGCCGGGTGCGAAAATCATTTGTCCGCAATGTTTGAACATGAAGGCCACCGAGCCGTCGGTGCCGAGGTTGCCGCCGTATTTGGTGAAGGCGTGGCGCACATCCGCCACGGTGCGGGTTTTGTTGTCGGTCATGCAGTCCACCATGACCGCCGCTCCGTTGATGCCGTAGCCCTCATAGCGCAATTCCTGGTAATCCACGCCGTCCAGTTCGCCCGAGCCGCGCTTGATCGCGCGCTCGACGTTATCTTTGGGCATGTTCTGTTCATAGGCTTTTTCCATCGCCAAGCGCAAACGCGGGTTGATGCCGGGGTCGCCTCCGCCCAGTCTTGCGGCTACCGTGATTTCTTTAATTAAACGGGTAAATACTTTTCCGCGCTTGGCGTCTTGCTTGCCTTTTCGGTGTTGAATATTTGCCCACTTGCTATGGCCTGCCATGTTGCTCTCCGTTGTCGTGTATGCTCGAATTCATCGGGGTTTTCGGGTCATTTTGAAGCAGACGCGATGGTATCATTTTTCTGAAACACAACCTAAGATGCCATACGTTATAATGGGCGTGGAGCTTTCTTAATCCGTTTTAACCATAGAGGAAATTACCATGAAAATTAGTCATATCGTTGCATTGTCTGCTGCACTGTTGTTCGCTGGAAACGCGCTCGCCGATGATAATGAGGCCTTGCTCAAGAAAAGCAATTGCGCAGCCTGCCACAACCTGAATAACAAAGTAGTAGGTCCTTCGTTGAAGTCGATCGCAGCCAAGTACAAGGGCGATGCCAGCGCACAAGCCAAGCTGGAAGCCAAGGTGCGCAACGGCGGCAAGGGTTCTTTCGGAACGATGGAAATGCCCAAAACGCCAACTTCCGTTAGCGATGCGGATATCAAGACTCTCGTTAGCTGGATACTCGCAATCAAATAATAGAATTGTTGAAATACAAAAGAGCCGGCTTAGCCGGCTCTTTTCGTTAATACGGTAGATTTTTTATTTCTTCTCTGGCGCTTTTTCTGTAGTGTTGCTCTGCTCGCTTTCAGCATGATGTTTATCCATCATCGCTTTAACTTCGTCGAGAGTGACCTTGCTGTCTTTGTTGGTGTCGATTTCATCGAAGTGCTTGGAAAGCATCGGCATGTCTTTTGCCTCTTCTTTGGTCAACGCGCCATCGTGGTTGGCATCGGCAGCCTCAAATCGTTTGCTGATCAGGCCATCAAATTTCTTGTACATTTTGGCATGAACAGCCTGCATTTCTTCTTTCGTTATTTTGCCGTCGTTATTGGCATCCATCTCTTTGAAGTGCTTGTTGTGAAACGCATCAAATTCTTTCTTGGAAACCGCGCCGTCATGATTGGTATCCATTTCCTCAGAAAACTTTTCGCCCATTTGGTCTTTGTGCATAGGCTCGCAAGCCCATGCTGATGAAGCGGCGATTATGGTGCAGGATGCAAAAACGATGCTATGGATGACTTTATTCATGAATTTCTCTCCTTGTGATATTGGAATGCGACCGCCTGTTTGGTGGCAGGCATAGTGACAGGTTAGCACGAACAAAGTTCTGCGGGATGGGCTGAGTTATAATCGCGCCTCGATTTTGGCGTGATTTCTGATGAATATTTTTTACGAAGAAGACGGCGGCTTTAAGGTTGGCAGCATTTTGGAAGACAACACCACTTCTTTGCAGGTGGAAAATACCCATGGCAAGCGCAGTAAGATTAAAGCGGCCAATGTGATGTTGCGCTTTGCGCAGCCCGGTTTGGCCGATTTTCTGGCGCAGGCGGAAAGCATTTCTGCCGACATTGATGTGGATTTTCTTTGGGAATCATGCCCGCCTGAAGAGTTCGGTTTCGATGCTTTGGCGCAGGAATACTTTGGTCATGCGCCTACGCCAACCGAGGCAGCAGGTGCGTTGATACGTTTGCATTCGTCACCGATGCATTTCTATAAAAAAGGTAAAGGGCGTTATAAGGCTGCCCCACCGGAGGCGCTGAAGGCGGCTCTTGCCGGGGCAGAAAAAAAACGTCAGCAAGCCGCATTGCAGGCGCGCTATGTTGAGCAGCTCTGCGCGTTTACCCTGCCGCCGGAATTTCTCGACAAACTGCCGCAGATTCTTTACAACCCGGATCGAAACACTCTGGAAGTGAAGGCGCTGGAGGCGGCATGTGCGGCAACGCATCTTTCGGCTGCGCATTTGTTGCATCGCTGCGGCGCTTTGCCTTCCACCCGCAACTATCATTTGAACCGCTTCCTGTTCGAGAATTTCCCCAAGGGTGTTGGCTTCCCGCAGCTTGACGTGGAAGCGCATCCCGAATTGCCGCTGGCGCCGGTCAATGCGTTCAGTATCGACGATGCCACCACTACAGAAATCGACGATGCGTTTTCGCTGGAGGCGTTGGCGAACGGGAATTGGCGCGTGGGCATCCATATCGCCGCGCCTGCCCTGGGTATTTTGCCGAACACGCCAGTCGATGCGATTGCGGCGCAACGACTTTCCACCGTGTACATGCCGGGCGACAAAATCACCATGTTGCCGGAAAATGTGGTGCAGGCGTTTACCTTGTGCGCTGACAAGGTGTGTCCGGCGCTGTCGCTGTATGTTGAAGTGGATGCGACCACGTTTGATGTGTTGGAAACGGAAAGTCGTCTGGAACGTTTGCACATCGCCGCCAATCTGCGCCATGACACGCTGGAGCCTTTGTTCAACGAGGCGACCATCGCCGCGGGCAAGTTTGATTACGAATATGCCAACGAGTTGAGGGTGCTGTGGAACTTTGCCAACAAACTGGAAGCATTGCGCGGCAAAACGGGCGACAACAATACGCAAGTCGACTACAACTTTTATGTGGAAAACGACCGCATCACCATCACTAATCGTCTGCGCGGTTCGCCCATAGATAAGGTGGTGGCGGAGTTGATGATTCTGGTCAACAGCACATGGGGCAAGTTGCTGGCCGACAATGCGGTGGCAGGCATCTACCGCACGCAGAACAACGGCAAGGTGAGGATGAGCACCGTCGCCGCGCCGCATCAGGGTTTGGGCGTGGCGCAATACATGTGGTCGAGCTCGCCGTTGCGCCGTTATATCGATTTGGTGAATCAGCGCCAGATCATCAACCTGTTGTGCAATGAAGCGCCTGCGTATGCGCAGAACGATACTGTCTTGTTCGCCATTCTGCGCGATTTCGACGCGGCGTACACGCTCTACAACGATTTTCAGCGCCAGATGGAACGTTACTGGTGTTTGCGCTGGTTGTTGCAGGAAAAGGTAATACAGACCGAAGTTTTGGTGTTGCGCGAAAACCTGGTCAGATTGCTTGATATTCCGCTGGTGAACCGCATTCCGTCGTTGCCCGAAATGCCTTCAAATTCTCGGGCGATTTTGGAAATTGGAGAGGTCGATTTGCTCGATTTGAATTTCACCGCGCGTTTTGTTGCGGCGGTCGAGGCGACGCCCACATGATTCGTTTTTTTTTCAGGCAACGCATTGCCTTTTCGCTGCTGTTCTCACTCGGATTCCATGCATTCATTTTGTTCGGCATCGGGTTTGCGTTTCCCCATCTTGATCGGGAGTCGAGTACACCGCTGCAACCTCTGGAAGTGGTCTTGGTCAACAGCGGATCGAAGACACGCCCGAGCAACGCAGACAAAATGGCGCAGAACAATCTCGACGGAGGCGGCAATACTGCCGATGAGCGCCATGCAAAAACTCCCTTGCCGACGTTAAGCGACGACGAGCAATTTTCGCCGGAACAATCCGCACATCGGGTGCAACAACTGGAACAGGAAGCCAAGCGCTTGCTCACTCAGTTGAAAAGCAATTACAGCGTGCCACAGGAAAAAATCGAGAAACAACCTGTCAGCAGCGAGGCGAGCGGTGAAGACCTGGTGCAACGCGCCTTGGAGATCGCCCGTCTGGAAGCCGAAATCGGCAAAAGTATGGATGCTTACGAAAAATTGCCCAAGCGTAAATTTATCGGGGCGCGCACTCAGGAATATCGTTACGCCCAATACGTCGAAGACTGGCGCAGCAAAGTCGAGCGTATTGGCAATATGAATTATCCGCAGCAGGCGCGGGATCAAAAAATATACGGGAAATTAACGCTGACGGTTTCGATCAGGTCCGACGGCAGTGTGGAAAACGTCGAGATTAACCGTTCTTCGGGACAGCGTATTCTGGATGCGGCAGCGATGCGTATCGTCAGACTCGCCGCCCCGTATAGCGTTTTTCCACCCGACATTCGCAAGGAAACCGACATTCTAAGCATCACTCGCACATGGACGTTTACCAGCAACGATCATCTGGAGAGCGAATAGCGTTTTACAGTCCACCGATTAGTAGTGATAACCGCGCAATACGTCAAAGGCTTCTTGCTGCGAGAGAAAGCGGTCTAATTTGACGTCGAAGTATGCATGTTCTCTGGTACTTAAGTTTTCCATGCAAATGACCGGATGGTCGGTCGGTATCTCAAACAGGCTATCGGTGCAAAGAGGTTTCCAGCCCTCGATTTTTGCCAGGTTTCCCATGATGATCTCTCCTTGAATAATTTGAAAACGAGCCGCCGAAATGGCGGGTATGGAGAGAAATTAGCAAAAGAAAATCACAAACCCAAGTTCACGCGGCAGGTTAGGGGGAGCTGCGATGAGTGGCGCAAAAAACAGGATAGACGGTTTGCTTGCGGGGATGGAATACCGAAAAAATAGTAGCCACAATGACAACATTGCTCAGAATTGCTTTGCTTGAAAACATGATTTTTGTTTTTCAAGGACGGTGAATTCAAACAATTGCATTGCTAGAAGCAATACTCATGCCAATTCTTGAGGCAATAAATATCAACTGGTTAGCGATATGATCAGGTATGGTGATGACGTTTTGGGGCACGCAAGCCCGAAAATAGCGCCCTGGTAAAACAAAGCCCGCTGATGCGGGCTTTGTTGAAATGGAATAAATGCAACTTACGCACTGACGTGTATCAACTGCCCTTTTCCTGCTTGCGAGTGGCTCATCGCTGCTGCCATAGCGACAATTTCTTTTGATGGAAACTGACTCACCACTTCGCGGGTGTTTTTGTCGAGCACCTTGACCACGTTGATGCCGGTCGCTTTATCTCTTTCAACTGCGGCATATAGGTTCTGCCCTTTTTGAGTAAAAGCTTCGTTCACTTGCTTGACTGCCTGAGCAACATGCTCCTGAGTCGGCGCCTGAGTTTTGACTTCAGCTACCGGTTTCTGGGTCACAGTGCTGGGGGCAGCCGGAGGTGCTTGTACATAACTCCGTTTGCCATCGCTCGGAGCGGTAGCTACTGACCTTGGTGTAACTGAAGAAATGGCCATATTAACCTTTCTTGCTAACGGGTTGCGCCATACCTAACATACAAATCAGGCTAGCGCGTTAATCAGACTGCCTACTACCTGACCATTGGTGTTTACTGTGGGACGCGGTGCGCTTGGCGCCACTGCCGCTTTGGCGGCGCTGTCGTCTTTGTCCTTGTCGTTTTCTACTTCTTTCGCACGGACTGGCGGATTTTGTGGTTGGACGGCATTTACGTTCTTCAGATGTGCTGAACCTGAACTAATTTCCATGATATAGCCTTTCCTTGAATGAGGGATAAAGCCAACTTACAGTAGTTGGTGACTCAGCTATCGGCAAGCTTTAGGGAAACTTTAGGGTGATTTGAAAATATTTTTTGCAAACAAACTTAAAGAGCGTCTGCGCAATTCCCGAAATGCTATTTATTTTCTTTGCCGCTAGTATGTTAGAGTTACGTTTGCCATGAGACTGACTAGGATTTTCTATCCACTGCTGCTTGCCTTTGCTTTGCTGTTTGCCCAGCAAGGTGGCGTTGTGCATGGCTTGCGCCATTCATTGACTCAGCAAACGCAGGATCATTCTCTGCCGCAAGACAAGCTGTGCGATTTGTGTGCTGTTTATGCGCAAATTGGCAGCGCCATCGGCAGTAGTTCCCTGATTTTATCTTCAGCAGCGCCTGAGTTTTTCTACGTTTTCGCACTTTTCAGCGGATATTCATCCTCTCCGTTCAGCGCGTTTGCGGCGCGCGCGCCACCAGCCTCCGTTTAAATTTTGCCTTTATTACCTTCGCCCTTTAGGCGCGAAGTTTTCAGCTTATTTTTCACGGAGTGATACATGTTCCAGAATATTTATATATGCACGGCTATTGCCGTGCTGTTTGGCCACGCCACGCTTGCCCATGCTGTGGGAAACAACACTGAAGCCGCGTTTAACCCGGCATTTTCTTTGATTTTGGCCGGGACATATGCAGAGCTGCAGCGCGATCCCGCAATGCCCGCTACAGGATTTGCCATGAGCCCTAATCCCGGACACGAGCAAGGCTTTAATATTGGCGAATCAGAATTGGGCATTTCCGCCAACATCGACCCTGAATTTCGCGGGGTGGCGACGCTGGCGCTTAGCCCCGGCGGCGGCATCAGTGTTGAAAACGCTTTCGTGCAAAGCACCTCGCTGGGCGAGGGCCTTAATCTGAAATTCGGACGTTTTTTTTCCGGGTTGGGGTATCTCAACGAGCAACATGCCCACGCTTGGGATTTTGTCGATCAGCCGCTGGTATATGGCACGCTGTGGGGTAATCAATTAGGAGAAGACGGCGTGCAATTCAAGTGGTTGGCGCCCACCGATTTATTCTTCGAAATCGGCGGGGAAGTCGGTAAAGGGCGCGGTTTTCCGGGGAGCGATACGCCTAAAAATGGCTCAAATGCAGGCGTGTTGTTCGCCCATTTCGGAGGCGACATCGGCATCGAACACAGCTGGCGCGCCGGGGTTTCGCTGCATCAGACCCTGCGCGTCAACGCGATTAGCGATGCCGTGCCTGATCTGCATGGTGCGGCGGGCGGCGTGAGCAACAGTTTCACTGGCGACAGCAAGACGGCGGGGGTGGATTTCGTGTGGAAGTTTGCTCCAAACGGGAATATCCGGGAACGCTATTTGAAGCTGCAGGGCGAATATTTTCACCGCAACCAGAGCGGGGCGCTCACCTACGACACCGCAGGCGCGAAAGTCACCGACAGTTACGTGCTCACACAAGGCGGCTGGTATGTGCAAAGCGTGTATCAGTTCAAACCGCGCTGGCGCAGTGGCTTGCGCTATGACCGGCTCGATCCGGGTGTCGCGCAGGTCGGCATGTTGAATGCGGGCAATGTCATCGCCGATTACGCTTTCAATCCGTCGCGGTTAAGCTGGATGGTTGATTACAGCCCCAGTGAATTTTCCCGCTTCCGCTTGCAACTGGCGCAAGATGCTTCCAGGCAAAATTTGCCGGATAAGCAATTGTTCGTCCAATACATAATGAGTCTGGGCGCACATGGCGCACACCAATATTAATAGGGGAAGACATGAAAAAACTACTATTCGTTTTTGTCCTGCTGTTCAGTGCCAACGCGCACGCCGCACTTAATATCTTCGCTTGCGAGCCGGAATGGGCCGCACTCATGCAAGAATTGGCCGGCGATAAGGTCGGTCTTTACACTGCCACTGCGGCGTTGCAAGACCCGCACCGCGTCGAAGCGCGTCCCAGCCTGATCGCCAAGGCGCGCCGCGCAAACCTGGTGGTATGCACGGGGGCGGAACTGGAGGTGGCGTGGTTGCCCGTGGTATTGCGCGAGTCCGGCAACAATGCAGTGCAACCCGGCAGTGCGGGTTATTTCGAGGCCGCCTCCGTCGTGCACATGCTGGAAGTGCCGACCCGTCTGGATCGCGGCGATGGCGATGTGCACGCACAGGGCAATCCGCATATCCAGACCGACCCGCGCAATTTTTTGCCTATCGCTCAAGCGCTCAACCAACGTTTGGTGCAATTAGATCCGGCTAACACTGCCGAGTACCGGCAACGTTTGCTCAGCTTTACGCAAAAGTGGCGAACAGCCATGGTGCAATGGGAACAGCAGGCCGCCCCGCTAAAAGGTCTGCCGGTCATAGTGCAGCACAAAGGTTTTCCTTATCTGAGCGACTGGCTGGGCTTGAAAGAGGTGGCGACGCTGGAGCCCAAGCCCGGCATGGAGCCCAGTGCCGCGCATCTTTCGCAAGTGCTGAACGTGTTGCAGCAGCATCCGGCGAAGATGGTGTTGCGTGCCGCCTATCAGGATGGGCGACCTTCGGAATGGATAGCGCAACGGGCTCATCTTGCTGTTGTCGAACTGCCTTACACGGTGGGCGGCAGCGATAGGGCGAAGGACTTGTACGGTCTGTTTGACGACACCGTTGCGCGCTTGCTGGCAGGGATTAAATGAATACATTTGAACTCGATATCTTGTTACCCGCGTTTGTCGCGGGTTTGCTGGTGCTCGCCACGCATATTCCGTTCGGCATGCGCGTATTGCAGCGCGGGGTGATTTTCGCCGATCTCGCGGTGGCGCAGATCGCCGGGCTGGGCGTGGTCGTCGCGGGCTTGCTCGATCTTGCCGGGCAGACGCTGCTGGTGCAACTTATTGCCGCCGGTAGCGCGCTGTGCGGCGCGGCTTTGCTGACTTGGATAGAACGCAGTGCAGCGGAAATCAAAGAGGCCGGTATCGGCCTCACTTTCGTGCTTGCCGCCAGTCTCGGTATCCTGCTCATGAGCCGCGATATTCATGCGGGGGAGCATCTGAAAGACCTGCTGGTGGGGCAGATACTCTGGGTGAGTGGCACGCAGCTCATTGCCACCGCCATACTCACTGCGGGATTATTGTTCGCATGGAGGTTCGCGCAGCAGAGGCATAGCCACTTCGCTTTCTACGGCCTGTTCGCGCTTGCCGTCACCGCTTCGGTGCAACTGGTCGGCATCTACCTTGTGTTTGCCAGCCTCATCGTGCCTGCGTTAGCCACACACAAACTCAAGCAGCGACGTATAGCTGCCGCCTATGCGGTGGGCGTTGCGGGGTATGCCGCGGGATTGCTGCTGTCGGTGTGGTTCGATCTGCCCGCAGGCGCGGCCATCGTGTGGATGATGGTATTGGCGGGGGCGCCGGTGCTGCTCAAGCGGCAGGCGGTTTGACGTTATAATCCGCAGCCAAACAAGGCTCATCATCGAGAGTTTTCCCACATGACCGACCGCTATGCCGTAATAGGCCACCCCATCTCGCACAGCAAATCGCCGCTGATCCACCAGACCTTCGCGGCGCAGACGCGGCAGGATATTTCCTATCAGGCCATCGAAGCGCCGCTGGATGGTTTTAAAGCCACTATCGAGCGGCTGATGAGCGAAGGCTATAAAGGCTGCAACGTCACCGTGCCGTTTAAATTCGAGGCGTTTAAGATGTGCAAGCAACTCACCGGGCGTGCGCAAGCGGCGCAGGCGGTGAACACGCTGTTGTTCCGGGACGGCGCAATTCTCGGCGACAACACCGACGGGGCGGGACTGCTCAACGACATCGAGCAGAATTTGCAGTGCAAGTTGCTGTTCAAAAAAGTGTTGCTCATGGGGGCGGGCGGCGCGGCGCACGGCGTGATATGGCAGTTGTTCAACGCGGGCGCGACCATCACGGTGGCCAATCGCAATGTGGAAAAAGCGCAGCAGATGGTGGCCGAGTTCGCCTCTTATGGCACGGTGTTCGCAAGCAGTTATGCGGCGCTAGCGGGCAAGTCTTTTGATGTGGTTATCAATGCCACGTCGAGCAGCTTATCGGACGAGTTACCGCCGTTGCCGCAGGGCCTGTTCGCACCGCAGGCTCTGGCCTACGACATGATGTACGGAAAACAGACGCCGTTCCTGAAATTTGCCGCAGAGCAAGGTGCGGCGAGTTTAGCCGACGGTCTGGGCATGCTGGTCGAGCAGGCGGCGGAAGCTTTTTTCAAATGGCGCGAAGTGCGCCCGGACACGGCGCCGGTTATCGCCCAATTGCGCGCATGATAAAAAAAATCTGGTCGTGGATCTGGCGTATTCTGCTGGCGCTATTCGTTGTGATACTGCTGTATCAGATATGGATTGCGGCGCACATCTGGTGGTGGGTGGATCACAACCCGACATCCAGCGCGTTCATGCAGGACAGGCTAGAGGCCATGCACGAGAAAAATCCCGCAGCCGAGTTAAAGCAGAAATGGGTGTCATATGAACGAATATCCAATAATCTCAAGCGCGCGCTGATTGCGTCGGAAGACGCCAAGTTTGTCGATCATGAAGGCTTCGACTGGGCCGGCATCCAGAAGGCTTACGAGAAAAATATGAAGAAAGGCAAGATTGTGGCGGGCGGCTCCACCATCAGCCAGCAATTGGCCAAGAACCTGTTCCTTTCCACAAAACGCACGCCTTGGCGCAAGGGAGAGGAAGCCATCATCACGCTGATGCTGGAAAATATGATGGAGAAAGAGCGTATTTTCGAGATTTACCTGAATGTGATCGAATGGGGCAACGGCGTGTTTGGTGCCGAGGCCGCAGCGAGCCATTACTACCGAGTTAGCGCCGCACAACTCTCTCCGCAGCAAGCCGCGAAATTGGCGGCAATGGTGCCCAATCCGCGCTACTATGACAAACACCGCGAAGCAAAGGGATTGTTGCGCAAGACGGACATTATTTTGTCGCGCATGAGTGAGGCGGAAATTCCTTAGAGATGAGCGCATCGGGTACCGTCGTCGTTAAGTGTGTGAAAACTTGCCGCATGAAATCGTCTTGAGCACGGTAATAACTGCACATGGCGCCGACTAGTTCGATATAAATTATTTCCAGGATTGAAGTAACCATACCGGGCTGTAGTATAAAATTATCGCGAAATAACATCATTGGAGGCATGCCATGAACGATTCGGTCAAAACGAAGCAACAGGTTTTTGCGTTTGAAGATGGTGACGGGAAAAACAAGAAGCTGCTCGGCGGCAAAGGCGCCAACCTGTGCGAGATGACGCAGATCGGGTTGAATGTGCCGCCCGGTTTTGTCATCAGCACCGCAGCCTGTCTGGATTATCTCGCCGCGCCGAACAATGGTTTGCCCCAGGAGTTGCTGGCTGCGATCCACGCCCAGATGAGGGTGCTGGAAAACAAGACCGGCAAGCGTTTCGGGGACGCCAAACATCCCTTGCTGGTTTCGGTGCGTTCGGGTTCTGCCATGTCTATGCCAGGCATGATGGACACCATATTGAACCTTGGCCTGAACGAGCAGACGCTGGCCGGCACTATCGCGCAGGCCGACGATCCGCGTTTCGGCTACGACACCTATCGCCGTTTCATCCAGTTGTTCGGCAAGATCGCGCTGGGCGTGCCTGACGAGTTGTTCGACAAGGAACTGAATGCGGTCAAGCAGGATTGTGGCGTGAAGGATGACCTTGCGCTAAATGCCGACGATCTCAAGGAAATCAGCGAACGGTTTTTGCTTGTGGTGCAGGAACAGACCGGCAAGCCGTTCCCCAGTGACCCGTATGAACAACTCGATCTGTCCGTCAAGGCGGTGTTCGATTCATGGATGGGTAAGCGCGCGGTCGATTACCGGCGCGAGTTCAAGATCACGCCCGAGATGGCCAACGGCACGGCGGTGAATATCTGCACCATGGTGTTCGGCAATCGCGGCAACGATTCGGCCACGGGGGTCGGCTTCACGCGCAATCCCGGCACCGGCGAGAATCTGATCTATGGCGAATATCTGGTGAATGCACAAGGCGAAGATGTGGTGGCTGGTATACGCACGCCCAAGCCTCTCGACCACATGGAGCAGGAGATGCCCGACCTGTTCCGGCAATTGCAGGAGTTGCGCGCCAAACTGGAAAACCATTACCACGAAGTGCAGGACTTCGAGTTCACCATCGAACGCGGCATTTTGTATTGCCTGCAAACGCGCAACGGCAAGATGAACACCACCGCGATGGTGCGCAGCTCGGTGGAGATGGAGAAGGAAGGGCTGATCACGCGCAAGCAGGCATTGCTGCGCATAACGCCGGAAAGTCTGGCGCAGATGCTTTACCCGCGCCTCGACTCCAAGGCCAGCGCCGAAGCGCTGGCGACGGGACTGCCTGCCTCGCCTGGCGCGACCTACGGCCATGCTATTTTCGATGCGGACCGCGCCGAAGAGCAGGGCAATTTGGGCAAGCCGGTGATACTGGTGCGAGAAGAAACCAAGCCGGAAGATATCCACGGTTTCTTCGCCTCGCGCGGCATCCTCACCAGCCGGGGCGGCAAGACTTCGCATGCCGCCGTGGTCGCGCGCGGCATGGGCAAACCCTGTGTGGCGGGCGCGGAGGGCATAGAGGTCAACGTCATGCTGCGCATGGCGACCATAGGCGAAACGGTGATCCACGAAGGCGACATCATCACCCTCGACGGCACGTCCGGCATGGTTTATCTGGGCATCGTTCCGACCATCGAAGCCGAGATCACTGCCGAGTTGAATGTGTTGCTGTCCTGGGCGGATCAGGAAGCCAGAATGGCGGTGATGGCCAACGCCGACACGCCGGACGATGCGAAACGCGCGCTGCAATTCGGCGCGCGCGGCATCGGCCTGTGCCGCACCGAACGCATGTTCAATGCCAGCGACCGGCTGCCCATCGTGCTGGAAATGATTATCGCGGAAGATCAGGCGCAGCGTCAGGAAGCGCTCGACCGCTTGCTCCCCATTCAGCGCGCCGACTTCAAGGGCTTGCTGGGAACCATGGTCGGCCTGCCCGTGACGATTCGGCTGCTCGATCCGCCAATACACGAGTTTTTGCCCGCCGAACAGCAGTTGATCAAAGAAATCGAAGAGCTGCGCCATTTGTACAAAACTGTCGGCGGCATGGAAATCCTGTCCAATACGCTGGAGCTGCTACAGGATGCCGGGTTGAATTCGGCAGATATTGCACTGATTAAATCGAGCAGCATTAACCCGCATCTGGTCGAGCAAGCGCTCACCAAAAAACAGGCGATACTGAAAAAAGTGCGTGCGCTACATGAGGTCAACCCGATGCTGGGGCATCGCGGTGTGCGCCTCGGCGTCACCTTCCCGGAAATCTATATCATGCAGATACGCGCGCTGGCCGAAGCGGCTGTGGAATGCATCAAGGAAGGGCTGGAGGTCTATCCTGAAATTATGGTGCCGCAAGTGTGCACCCCGGCTGAATTAAGATTTGTCAAAGGCTGTGTTGATCAAATTATTATCGATGTCGAAAAAAACAGCGGCATCAAAGCGAAGATCAAATTTGGTACGATGATCGAGGTTGTGCGAGCTTGCGTAAGAGCAGACAGTTTGGCGGAAGAGGCGGAATTCTTCTCTTTCGGCACCAACGACCTGACCCAGGCTACGTTCTCGTTTTCGCGCGAGGATGCGGAAAATAAATTCCTGCCGGCATACAACCAGAAGGGGATACTGCACGACAATCCGTTTGAAGTGCTGGATATTCATGGCGTGGGCAGTTTGATGAAACTTGCCGTCGAGGGCGGGCGCGCAACTCGTCCCGCACTCAAGATCGGAATATGCGGCGAGCATGGCGGGCATCCGGCTTCCATCCTTTTTTGCCACCAGATCGGACTGAATTATGTGTCGTGTTCCGCGCCCCGTGTTCCGATCGCCCGTTTGGCTGCGGCACATGCCAAGCTGAATGAAGGCTGAGTAAACTTAATGGACTAACCTCGCTAAACGGGTGTTCACGCACTTGTCATACGATAGCTCTACTATTAGCAGATGGCTCAGTACGAAAATTCTGAAAAATTGGTGATCTTCGATGCCGATGGCACGGCTATTGATGCGTTTCAAGCCATCGAGCTTGCCTTCCAGACGCACGGAATGGGAATCGGCGATCTCGAGCGCTTTCAGAAACGCCGCAAACTGTTCAAGTTTCTCGGTGGTTTGCGGGAATTCCCCACCAATCTGCGCCGTCAGTTCGGCAAGCAGAATCGCCATCAACTGCTGGCGACTTTGACTGAAATATACCGTTATGAAGCATGTTTGTATCCAGGTATGGATACGTTGCTGCTCACGCTGCTGAAGGATCCCGATATTCGCGTGGGGCTGGTTACCCGCAATGTAACGACCGAACCGGAGGAAACGCTGAAACACCTGTTTCGGCGCCACGGCATCGATATTCATGCATTTGATTTTGTGGCGTGTATTCCTTTGCGTGAAGACAAGGTCGAGTATCTGAAACAGGCTCGCCAAAAATTTGGCATCAATCCGGCGCGGGCATATGCCTGTGGCGATGAATACAGCGACTATCTTGCGACCATAGGTGCGGGCATGCATCCTTTTGTGGCGTCCTATGGTTTCGAGGATATTGAGCGCTTGACCAATAAATTCGGAGTGCCAAGAGAGGTTATATCGACCACCCCGGCGGAGCTTATCGAACGCCTGTTGCATGCTTTGGATTTGCGGGGCGGAATTGGCGCCAAGTCGAAATAAGAACCGGGCAGAATTTTTTTGCGCTTACGGTTTTGCCAATTCCCTGTAAAATCGCCCGGTGACGAAATAATTGGCGGAGGCATTTTCTTGTTGCCCCGTTAATGTTTTTGCAGTTGATCGGGATGATTGGATTTTTTTACCATGCTGAATATAAGGGAAGAAATCATGAAAATATTTGTTTTGATTGTTGCGCTGCTTGTTTCTACAACCTCTTATGCCGGTCTTTTAGAGTTCTGGGAGAATACTAATAAGCTCGAAAAAGAAGCTCCTCCTATCGAATTTATTTTGGACGTGCAAGGTAAAACCCAGGGACAGATTTATTCGACAGCCAAGTCTTGGATTGGAGAATCCCATGTTGTTGAGATCAATGATGCAGATAAGGATTCTGGGCGTATCGTGGGTGTGGGTATCCGAGAGTTTTATGACCATCAGATTTATTTCACGCTTCGGATCGATACCAAAGACAACAAAATAAAAATGACTTTTACTAACTTTCAATTCCTACAAAACGGCTACGCCAATCCGAGGGGGATTTACAGCAAAGGTGACCTAATTAAAGCCACCGAAATTGCCAAAAAACGGACTGACGAATTTTTGGAGTATGCGAACAAGCAAGCTGTTTCGGATAAGTGGTAAGGCAATGCGTGCTATGTTTGGCGCAGGAGGAGGTTTCCGGGATTATTTCCGTGCCTGCCGTGCTATCGCCTGTGTCCGGTTTGTTTTGCTTAGATGGACGCACTCTTATACTTCGCACTCATTTTTAAATCCGGCAAGAGCCAAGGATATCAATATGCAAACGTTAAATACCTCTGTTTTGCGGACATGCTGTTTTCTGGTATTGTTTTTTTTCTGGGCATTTGCAACGCAAGCTTATGCGGAAGGCGGCAAAGAGAGCGGTAATGGCGCGTACGAGAAGCTTGAACCTTTTACCGTAAACTTGGTCGGGCTCAAGCAAATGATACAAGTTTCCCTCACGCTCAAATTAGCCAAGCCTGAAGCAGGGGAGAGGGTGAAGTTGTATATGCCGGTGATTCGGCACGAGATGATCATTTTGCTGAGCGGAAAAACTGCCGAGCAAATCGGAAAATCCGACGGTAAGCAGCGCCTGATTGCAGAAACAAAGGCGGCAGTTAACAAGGCAATCGAGCTGGATGCCAAAGAAGGCATCGCCGACGTATTGCTTGAGCAAATCATCATTCAATAATTATCGGTTTTTTTAATTTCATCCCGGCAGAGTCCTTTTGCCAATGCGGGCTGGTGAAATTTGACCTGGCCTGACGCTGATATGCCATCACCTTTATTTGTCCACCTCCGTCTGCATAGCGAATATTCCATCGCGGACGGTATTGTGCGTCTCGATTCGGAAGTGTGGAAAACCGAGAGAGATGGTTCGCTTTCCCGGGACAATGAGGGTAATCCGATAAAAATCCATGTGTGCCCTCCGGTGGAGGGCGCCAAAGCGGACGGCATGCCCGCGCTGGCGCTCACCGATTTTAATAACGTGTTTGGGCTGGTGAAGTTTTACAAGGCGGCGCGATCAGCCGGAATCAAGCCCATCATCGGTTGCGATGTCACTGTGAGCAACGACAATGCGCGCGATCAGCCGTTCCGTTTATTATTGCTATGCCAGTCGAATAAAGGTTATCTGCGCCTGTGCGAATTGCTCACCCGCGCGTATTTGGAGAACCAGAATGGCGGAAAACCGGAGGTGCGCAAGGAGTGGCTCAAGGCGAATGCCGAGGGATTGATCGCATTATCCGGCGCGCATTTGGGGGAAGTGGGCGTGGCTTTGCTGAACGGCAACGCAGCTAACGCTCGACTAGCCGCGCACGAATGGGCGGGTATTTTTCCGGGACGTTTTTATCTGGAAGTACAGCGCTACGGTTACGCGCGCGAGGAAGTTCATCTGCGCGAGACGGTAAAACTGGCGGCAGAATTGGCGCTGCCTGTGGTTGCTACGCATCCGGTGCAATTTCTCGGCATCGACGACTTTAAGGCGCACGAGGCGCGAGTGTGTATCGCCGAGGGCTATGTGCTCAATGATAAGCGCCGGGTGCGGGCGTTTACCGCGCAACAGTATTTCAAAACGCAAACCGAGATGGCCGCGTTGTTTGCCGATTTGCCGGAAGCGTTGCAGAACAGCGTGGAGATCGCCAAGCGCTGCAATCTCACGCTTAAACTCGGCAAGCCTTGTCTGCCCGATTTCCCCACGCCGCACGGCGAGAGCTTGGATGATTTTTTGCGCATTGAGTCCGAGCGCGGTTTGCACGAACGTCTGTTGCAACTGTTTCCCGACGAGTCGGTGCGCAGTGCGAAATTGGCCGAATATAGCGAACGTCTCGATTTCGAGATCAATACCATCATCAAAATGGGATTCCCGGGCTATTTTCTGATCGTGGCGGATTTCATCCGTTGGGCGAAGCAATATCGCGCTGCAAAATTCCCCAACGGCGTTCCTGTCGGGCCGGGGCGCGGCTCGGGCGCGGGTTCGTTGGTGGCGTACTCTCTTGGGATCACCGATCTCGATCCACTGCGCTACGAGCTGCTGTTCGAACGCTTCCTCAATCCTGAACGTGTTTCCATGCCCGACTTCGATGTGGATTTTTGTCAGGATGGGCGCGAACTGGTGATCGACTATGTGCGCAAGAAATATGGTGCGGCGAACGTGGCGCAGATCGCCACATTCGGCACGATGGCCTCAAGGGCGGTAATCCGCGATGTGGGGCGCGTGATGGATTTTCCGTATGGCCTGTGCGACCGCCTTTCCAAACTGGTTCCGTTCGAGGGCGTGAAGCCGGTGTCGCTGAAAAAAGCGCGCGAAATGGAACCGGAATTCAATGCGATTATCGCCAGCGAAGAAGGTGTGGATGAATTGCTGGAATTGGGCGAGCGCCTGGAGGATCTGACGCGCAATGTCGGTATGCACGCCGGTGGAGTGTTGATCGCCCCCGGCAAACTCACTGATTTTTGCCCCTTGTATTGTGCCGAAGGCGGCAGCGCGGATGAAGAAAAGAAATCCGTGAGCCAATTGGATAAGGATGATGTGGAAGCCGTCGGCCTGGTGAAGTTCGACTTTTTGGGGTTGCGCACGCTGACTATCATTGATTGGGCGGTGCGTTACATAAAAGGATTGAGGATACAGGATTCAGGATTGAGGATTGAGGATTCAGGAATCAGGATTGAGGATTCAGGATTGAGTAAGTCTGCCGATGCCGCGAGCGCCGCCGCCTCACCCTCAAGCCTCAATCCTCAATCCTCAATCCTGATTTCTGATTCCTCATTTCAGATCGAGAACATTCCCCTCGATGATAAATTGGTTTATGAGCGAATTTTCAAGAACGGCAATACCACGGCAGTTTTTCAATTTGAATCGAGCGGAATGAAGGACACGCTGATCAAGGCTAAACCCGACCGTCTCGAAGATTTGATCGCCTTGAACGCGCTGTACCGTCCCGGGCCGATGGATTACATCCCGAACTTCATTAACCGTAAGCACGGACGGGAAAATGTGGTGTATCCGCATCCGAGCATGGAAAAAATATTGTCCACCACCTACGGCATCATGGTGTACCAGGAGCAGGTGATGCAAACCGCGCAACTGGTGGCGGGCTACAGTCTGGGTGGCGCGGATTTGCTGCGCCGCGCCATGGGCAAGAAAAAAGCCTCGGAGATGGCCGAGCAGCGCAAGATTTTTGTTGACGGCTCGGCTAAAAATAACATTGCCGAAGCGCAGGCCAACGAGATTTTCGACACCATGGAGAAGTTTGCGGGCTATGGTTTCAACAAATCCCATGCGGCCGCTTATTCATTAGTCGCCTATCAGACTGCCTATTTGAAGTGCCACTATCCGGCTGCATTCATGGCTGCGACGATGTCGTCGGATATGGATAATACCGATAAGGTGCACAGCTTCTACAAAGATACGCTGGAACAGGGCGTCACCATATTGCCGCCGGATGTCAATAGTTCGGAATACCGTTTTACACCCGTGGACGAAAAGACCGTGGCTTACGGCTTGGGGGCGGTCAAGGGCACGGGTGAGTCGGCCATCGATAATATTGTCGCCGCGCGTAAAAACGGGTGTTTCAAGAATTTGTTCGACTTTTGCCATCGCGTGGATAACCGCATCGTCAACCGGCGCACGCTCGAAGCGCTGATCCGAGCGGGAGCATTTGATGCGATTAGCGACCACCGCGCGCAACTATTGGCGACACTTGATGCGGCGTTGGGTAGCGCCGATCAGCAAGCGCGCGCGGCGAACCAGAACAGCCTGTTTGGCGAGGATGTCAGCATCAACATGCCGGTGCAGATGGCGAATGTTCCGCGTTGGGGTTTGCGCGAACAACTGCAACACGAAAAGACCAGTCTGGGATTCTATCTCAGCGGGCATCCCTATCAGGAATTTGCCGCTGAGCTGGCGCTCTTTGTGAAAATGCGCCTGGCAGACGTGACCCAGGCAAATATGCCGCAGAACGGCGCCCATCGGCGTGCCGGCAAGGAAGTTCTGCTGGCGGGCATGGTGGCTGACGTGCGCATCCAGCAGACACGGCGCGGCCGCATGGCGATCATCAAACTCGAAGATGGCGGTGCGCAACTTGAAGTCAGCGTGTTCAATGACCTTTACGAACCCAGTCGCACCTGGATACGAGAAGGCGAGTTGCTGGTGATAAAAGGCAAAGCCAATTTTGACGAATACTCCGGCGGGATGCGTGTCACGGCGGAAGAGGTGTTCGACTTCGCTTCGGCGCGCGCCGCATTTGCCAAGCGTCTCGAAATCGTTTGCGGCACCCCAAAATCGTACTCTGCCGCGAAATTGGCAGACACCTTAAAGCCTTGGTGCGGCGGTAAATGCCCTGTCGTGATTCACTATTCCAATCTGATTGCCAGCACCCCGCTGCGCTTGGGCGAGGCGTGGCAAGTGACCTTGCCGGATATGTTGCTCAATGATTTACGCGCTCTTCTTGGGACTGAAAATGTGCGGGTGGTGTATGCGGAATGACACGGTAATAATTTCAAGCTTGTGGATTTTTTCGACCTGAGGTAGATTGCAATCCATGTTGTTTGCAGCACAGTGGGGATAACCATTAAAAGTACAGAAGCTACGCTTGGAAGAAGATTCAGGATCAAGTAGTTCGGGGCCAATTTATTAACTTGTATGAGGGGTGTTGAAATGTCTAAGATTACCAATGTGTTGTTAGTTTCCGCTGTTGCTCTGGGTCTCGCAGCTTGTGCGAGCGCTCCTCAAGCGCCGGCGCCAGTGGCAGCAAAACCCAAGGTTGCGGATTGTGTATTTCCGAATACTCAAGAAGCGGCCCCCGGATGGATCTGTGATGAGCCAGTTGAGGGTGTTGCGGTGAGCGCAGTTGGTTCGGCGGCAAAAACCGAAGCCGGGATCGATTTCATGAAGCAAATGGCCGCGACTTCTGCTCGTGTGCAACTCGCCCAGCGTATGAAAGTTACCGTTGCCAACATGATCAAGCAATATGTTGAAACCACGGGTGCGGGCAAAGATGAAACTGTGGATAGAGTGAACACCTCGGTGACCAAACAAATCACCAACGAAACTTTGGTCGGAACAAGAGTGTACAAGAGCCGCCAAGGTCCGGATGGCACCATGTATGTGCTGTTAGGTCTGGATGAGGCAGCGGCGCAAAAACTGACCGAGAGCGCAGTCAAAACCAGCATGAACAATGACCGCGCTTTGTGGCAAAAATTCCAAGCCGGCAAGGCTCAGGATGAGTTGGCTGCCGACATTGCAAAGCAAAAAATCGAGGCCGCTGCGCAGAAGTAATGGCATGTTGTGGTAACTGAAAAAAACCTATGCTCTTGCCGGGCGTAGGTTTTTTTTTGATGCGGACGGATTTCGAAGGAGCGCCCTATGAAAACACTTATTTCCATCTTTCTTTGCCTGACAATTATTTCTGTTGTATCCGGTTGTGCGGGACAACAGCGCAATTCGGGTAATTCTCCAGACGAGCAACGCGCTCATGCTGAAAAAGCTCAAGGTGAGCTATCTACGGAAACGAGAAAATAATCATGCGCAATATTTTGTCTAATTTTAATGTCATCGTTTGTGTACTCGGACTATTGGCGACAGCTCCCGGTCTCGCCGCTGAAAAGATAGAAATCGTCAAGGCGGAAGGCGGTGTGACGGTGAGCGATAAACCGGACGGCAAGCAAAAAAAAGTTGGCGCCAAGAGTATGCTGCCGACCAGCAACGTTTTGTCCACCGGAGCGGATGGGCGCGCAGTGGTGCGGGTGGGCAACACCGGTTTCATCGTGATGGAAAAAAATAGCAAGGTTGAGATCAATCACGCAAATGACCATGCCGGTTTTTTTCGTCAACTGACCGGGGCGATTTACTACGCGGTGAATTCCATCCAAGGCAAGGATCGCACGCTAGAGGTGAGGACGAAAACGGCGACCATGGGTATACGCGGCACGCGTTTTCTGGTGACGGATACACCAGAGCGCAATGAAGTCGGTATGCGCAAAGGGGTGCTGAGTGTGTCCAGTCCGGGCGAAGAATTCGAAATTCATAAGAAAAAGGAAATGGATGAATTCGAGGCCTTCAAGCGTGAGGGCGAAGCCGCGGTGAACAAGGAAAAAAGCGATTTCGAGGCGTACAAGAAAAACACGGAAGAAGAATTTGTGGAGTACAAGCGCGAGTTTTCATTGGGCGCAAACCGGATGGTGTCGTTCAATGGCAAGCGTGTGGATGACCGCCCGTTGAGCGGCGAAACCATGAAGGATATGGAAACTTTGGAGGGTTATGCCGCTGTGTGGCTTAACCAGGTTCGAGATTAAGGAGTTGTCCTGATGAATTACTATCGAGGTTTTTTGCTGGTTGTGGCGCAAGCCATTTTTCTGTCTGCCTGCGTGAGCACTACAGCGCCGACGCCCAGCGCGGCAAACCCCAACGAAAGGCCCGTGTGGATAGACAATCCGGGCAATGGTGTGTCGGCCTCCTCGGGAGTGCATATTCGCGGCAGGGTGGCGCAGGAGGAACTGGCTATTTCTCGCGCCAGAGTGGAGTTTGCCAAGCGCTTCGGGGTGTCTGTAGATGCAGGGCAAATTATTTCCACCAACGTGGCGAATGGCCGTTCCAGCACTGTCGGAACGAGTATGGCGCAAGAGCATACCAGCCAATCCGATGTGAAAGCCGTGGTCAAGGCAAAGTGGATAGACCCTGATTCAGATGTGTTATGGGTATGGGTAGTCCCGAGTAATTGATTGGAAAATTTCAGGAGAGCCAAACTATGAAAGGCCGCCATTCTGCCTATGTGCGCGCATCAGCGCGTGGCGATCTTCTTCCGGGTTTGGCTAACAGTTTTACCGGTTTCCGCATTGTACGGACGTTTTCATAAAGTATGGCGGGAGCAGCCCGCCGCAGTGCTTGCGGCACATGGATCAGATAGGGCAGCACACAGGAGGAAGCTTGCTATGAAATTAAAATGTCTGCGTGAAATGAACGTGTTGCTCATCCCGGTAGTGGCGCTACTCGTCCCGCTAGCAGCACTCGCGGCCCAGGACGACTTTGAGGCCTATAAAAAGCAGCAAGAGCAAGGTGTGCAGCAGGTTAAAAAAGAATTTCGAGAATACAAAGAAAAGCAGGATCGCGAATTTGCCGATTTTCTGAAAAGCCAGTGGCGCGAGTTCGATACCTTTCAGGGCAAAGTTCGCATCAAAGAGCCGGAGCCCAAAAAAGCGCCTGTCGTTCCGCCATTAGCCAAACCCACTCCCGAAACAAAACCCGTGATTGTTGCGCCCATCGTTCCCAAGTTGACGCCGCCCCCCCCGCAGCCTAAACCGGTGTCGGTCGCCGCAAATGAATTGGAATTGGCTTTTTATGGCAACACGGTGCGCTTCGGATTTGATCCGCGCTGGAAGTCGTATCGCCTGACAGGAGGGGCAACGCCTGAGGCATTCAGCGACTTTTGGACAATGATGAGCGGCAGCAACTACGAGTCGACCATACAAACCGTCAACGCAGCGCACCGCGAGTTGAAACTGGATGACTGGGGATATGTCACGCTCTGGCGCGATGTCGTGCGCGCCCTGCAACCCGAACGCAAACCTGAGCAAAGCCTGCTGTTGTGGTTCTTTCTCATCAAATCCGGTTATGACGTGCGGCTGGGATATTCCGGTGCGGATGTGCATCTGTTCGTCGCGATCAAGCAGCAGGTGTACTCCACCAAGTTCACCAGGGTGATGAACCAAAATTATTACGCCGCGTTGGAAGCGGATCATGGCAACAGCATCCGCACGTTTTACACCTATGAGGCCAACTACCCGATCAAGCTCAATGCGCTCAATATTCAGGCCGCTGCTATCGGGTTTACCAAGGCAGTGCCCACGCAGCGCACATTTTCTTTCGACTACAAAGGAAAAACGATCAAATTCGCCGCAACATATGATCGCCGACTGGTTGAGTATCTGGGCTCATATCCGCAATCGGAGTTCGAGCTGTATTTTGATACCGATGGCAGTGCTTTGCTGCGCGACGCCCTGCTGGGCGAACTGGGGAAACACACCGCAACCATGGAAGAAGAGGAGGCGGTGAATTTCCTGCTTGCTTTTGTGCAAAAGGCATTTCCATACAAGACCGATGATGAGCAATTCGGCTATGAGAAGTATTTCTTTGTGGAGGAGAATATGTATTATCCCTACAACGACTGCAAGAAAAGGTCGGTGCTGTTCGCCTGGCTAGTGCAAAAACTGATGGGCGTCAAAGTGGTTGGTTTGCTTTATCCCGGCCACATGACCACCGCTGTGCTGCTTAAACAAACGAAAGCAAGTTACGCTACCATCGACTATCGCGGCGGTCATTTTGTGATCGCCGATCCCACCTACATTGGCGCTCCGGTCGGGATGGCTATGCCGTCGTATGCCAAGCTAAATCCGACTCGCGTTGTGGAAATACAGTAGAGAGGAAAGGCATCATTGATCGCGCAGCGCCTCGCCGGATGTGGCGCCAGCATGGCTAGTGTTTTCTCGGGCGCCGCATAGGCTGCTGTAGTGAAAGCGGCAACCAAGCCAGGCTCGTTCCGGCACATCGTCGGTTTCTTGCATCAATCCGCTTGAATAAATTGGGGGCGTATCATTTCGATAAAATGATGGGGCAGCAATTGCGCTCGCTATTACCGAACCCGGTGTAGCAGCTGCAATTTACCGATTAACCGTGAAATTATTGAGATATTCAAAATGAAAATTGCCGTTGCCCAGATTAACTGTACTGTCGGTGATCTTGCCGGAAACGCCGCAATGATTGCGGATTATGCACATCGCGCAAAGGGGCTGGGCGCTGCCATTTTGCTGACTCCAGAATTCAGTTTGTGCGGTTACCCGCCGGAAGACCTGCTGCTGCGCGATGGGTTTTATCGCGCTTGCGATGCCGCGCTGCATGAATTGGCGCGGCAGGCGCAGGGAATTGTTCTCATCGTCGGGCATCCGCGGCAGCGCGGCGAGAGCCGGTACAATGCGGCATCGGTGCTGCGCGATGGTCGGATTGTTGCCACCTATCTAAAACACGAACTGCCCAATCACAGCGTGTTCGACGAAGAGCGTTATTTCACTTGTGGTGACGCGGCGTGTGTGTTCGAGTTGGAGGGCGTCAAGTTCGGCATCAATATCTGCGCCGATATCTGGGAAGAGTCTGCGGCGCAATGCGCGCGTGACGCGGGCGCGCAAGTGCTGCTGGTGTTGAACGCATCCCCCTACCATTTTGATAAGCAGCTCACCCGTTACGATGCGGTGGGCGAGCGCGTAAGCGAGACGGGCATGAGCGTGGTGTATGCCAACATGGTGGGCGGCCAGGATGAATTGGTGTTCGATGGCTCATCGTTTGCGATGGACGAGGCGGGTAACTTGACGCATCAATTTCCGGCTTTCGATGAGGTGCTGGGCATAGTCGAGCTGCGGCATGGAAAGTTGCTGCCTGGAGAAAAGAATTCGCTGCCCGGCGATGAAGCCAGCATCTACCGCGCTTTATGTGTAGGCGTGCGCGACTATATTCTGAAAAACCGTTTCCCCGGTGTGCTGCTGGGATTATCCGGAGGTATCGATTCCGCGTTGACGCTGGCGGTGGCGGTGGATGCGCTGGGCGCGGACAAGGTGCGCGCGGTGATGATGCCGTCGCCGTACACGGCGCAGATGAGCGTAGATGATGCGCGCGAGATGGCGGGGCTGCTGGATGTGCGTTACGAAGAGCTGGATATTCTGCCCGCTTTTACCGCCTTGCAGGAAACGCTGTCGCCCCTGTTTAAAGGTTTGCCGGCGGATACTACCGAAGAAAATCTGCAAGCACGCATACGCGGAGTGTTGCTGATGGCGTTGTCAAACAAGACCGGCGCGCTGGTGCTGACGACGGGTAATAAATCAGAAATGACGGTCGGTTACGCCACGTTGTATGGCGATATGGCGGGCGGTTTCGCGGTGCTCAAGGATGTGAGTAAAACCTGGGTATATCGCCTGGCGATTTATCGCAACAGCTTGGGACGCGTGATTCCGGAACGTATAATTACCCGTGCGCCCAGCGCCGAGCTTAAACCGGATCAGACTGATCAGGATAGTTTGCCTTCTTACGATGTGCTGGATGCCATCATGTCCTGCTTTGTGGAGAAAAATTTCAGCATTGCCGAGATCATTGCGCAAGGTTATGCCGGGGCGGATGTGCTGCGCGTGGTGCAGTTGATACGCGGTAGCGAATACAAGCGCCGTCAGGCGGCAATCGGTGTGCGTATCACCGGTCGCGGCTTTGGCAAGGATTGGCGCTACCCGATTACGGTGCGTTATCAGGACGATTTTTAGTTATACTTATAACATTAGCTAGGCGGGAGGAGAATATGAAAAAAATTGAAGCTGTGATTAAGCCTTTCAAACTCGATGAAGTGCGCGAAGCCTTGTCCGAACTTGGGGTGAGCGGCCTGACCGTGACCGAGGTGAAGGGTTTTGGTCGCCAAAAAGGTCACACCGAGTTGTATCGCGGAGCGGAGTATGTGGTCGATTTTCTTCCCAAAATCAAGGTCGAGATTGTGGTGACGGCAGAGATGCTGGAGTCGGCCATCGAGGCTATCGTTAAAGTGGCGCGCACCGGCAAAATCGGCGACGGAAAAATATTTGTCTCGACGGTAGAGCAAGTGATACGCATTCGCACCGGGGAAACTGGCGCGGAAGCGATTTAATCAGTGTGCTGGCCCGGCTTTGCCGCGGGCAGAGAATGTCTTTATTCACTCTCGCTGAAGCTCTTGCACCCATTGGGCGCCGCGCCCCGCAGCTAAAATTCATCAAGTAGTATAGCGTCTTCAAATATGGCAATTCCAGAAGCAATTGGCCGTTTCAAAATCATTCGCGAGATTTCCAAAGGCGGGCAGGGGACAGTCTATCTGGCCGAGGATTCCCAACTAGAACGCCAAGTCGCGATTAAAATGCTGCGCGTGACTTCCGCTCAACAAAAGGAAAACCTGCTGCGCGAAGCCCGTATTACCAGCAAATTTCAACATCCCAACATCGTTACCTTGCATGACGTGGGCGAGTACGAGGGCGCGCCTTATCTGGTTTACGCATTTATCGAGGGCGAGACGCTGGAGCAATTGTTGAAACGTTCCGGCAAGCTGTCGCTGGCGCACGCGGCGCGGCTGATGGCGGGGGTGCTGGACGGTTTGGAATATGCGCATCAAAAGTCCGTGATGCATCTTGATATTAAACCCGCCAACGTGATCGTGACGGCAAATTTTCACCCTATGCTGCTGGATTTTGGAATTGCCCGCCATGTGGGGAGTCGGGCCGAAAATTCGGGCGAGATTGACGGTACGCCGCAATATATGGCGCCGGAGCGCATCACTTCCCAGGCGGAATTCCGTTCGGACATATTTTCTGCGGGCGTGATGTTGTATGAGATGGTCACCGGAAAACCGGCGTTGGTTGGGGATACCATTTTTCAGATTTTGCACCGTGTCGTGAACGAAAAGCTGGAGGCCCCGTCACAACTTAATTCCGACATCGACGAGCGGCTCGAAGTCATCATCCTCAAGGCGGTGGCAAAGGATCCTGCAGAACGTTATCCCGATGCCCAAACCATGCGTCAGGCATTGTTAAATTATCTGGATGCCACAGCGGCGGGCGATGGGCAAGGTGGCGCGGACTCGCACAGCACGATGGATTTTTTATTGCGGCGCATGCGCAGCAAGAGCGACTTCCCCGCGCTGTCTGGCATCGTGAGCGAGATCAACAAAATTGTTTCCTCGGAATCGGAAAGCCACAGCAAGCTGGCGAAAGTCATCCTGCAAGACTTTGCCTTGACCAACAAACTGCTCAAGTTGGTCAATACCGTTTCGTTCGGACAATTTGGCGGCAATATCAACACCATCTCGAAAGCCGTGGTTATTCTCGGTTTCGACACCGTGCGCAATATCGCCATGACGCTTATTCTGCTGGAATTTTTACAGAATAAATCGCAAGCGGTGGAGCTGAAAGACGAGGTGATTTCCTCCTTCTTTGCCGGTATTCTGGCGGCAGAATTATCGGGCGGCGGTCGCCCGGGGGAGGCTGAAGAAGCCATGATCTGCGCGATGTTCCACAATTTGGGCAGATTGCTGGCCACGTTTTATTTCTTCGAGGAGAGCAGGCAAGTCATCCGCCTGATGGAAGACCAGGGGATCAGCGAGGCGCAGGCTGCGCTTAAAGTATTTGGTTTGTCTTACGATCAACTGGGCGCCGGCGTGGCTGAAAGCTGGAATTTCCCGCATCGGCTGGTGTCGGGCATGAAAAAATTGCCTGCGGACAAAGTCAGAAAGCCGCGTAACGATATTGAGCAGATGAGCGTCACCGTGAATCTGGCAAATGAGTTATGCCTGGTTTCCGCCATTACCGATGTCAAAGAAAAGAGCGCCGAGCTGCATAAGCTATGCGCGCGTTATGAGGGGGCGACGCACGTCTCGGAGAAAAAACTTTCCGGCGCACTGGAAAATAGTCTGAATGACCTGTCGAAACGTTCCGGCATGCTCGGCATTGCTGCGGGCAAGAGTCCGTTGCTGAAAAAAATACGCACGTGGAGCGGGCATGCCGAACCCGAGGTTAGCGCTTCAAGCGCAACGGACGGAATGACCTTGCTTGGCTCGTTGAATGCCGAGGAGAACGCCCAAGCCGTTGCGCCGCGAGACCCGGATGCGATGCTGAGCGCGGGCATTCAGGATGTCACCAATACACTGGTGGAAGACTACAAGCTCAACGATGTGTTGCTGATGGTGCTGGAAACGATATACCGCAGTCTGGGATTCAAACATACGCTGATATTTATCCGTGACAACAAGCAAAACACCATGGTGGCGCGCTTCGGTTTCGGCGAACATGTCGATGCCATTTTGCCGCGCCTGAAATTTTCGCTGACCTTTGTGCCGGACGTTTTTCATCTGGCTATAGACAAGGGTTTGGACATCGTGATCGAGGATGTCAGGTCGGGCACGATTTCAGACAAAATACCCAAGTGGTACAGCGATACGATGGATGCGCAGTGCTTTCTGTTGCTGCCGATCATGGTGAACAAAAAAGCCGTCGGCCTGGTCTATTCGGATATGCAGGACTCGAACAGTTTGAAAATATCCGACCGGCAACTGTCGTTGCTGCGCACTTTGCGCAACCAGGCGGTGCTGGCGATCAAACAAAAGCTGCCGTAGTTTGGTTCTGCTGTTACAGCGGAGAGGTTGCCGCTGCAATCTCGTTTTTGATTCACAGCAGAACGAGATTGTGGTTTCGACGTAAGCTGAAGGTTAGTCTTCACCGCAATTTAGTGTTGCTAAAGCAACACTAAATTGTCTCTATGTATCAATTCCAGTTCGTCCACATACCCGAGGATATTTTCAATCTCGCTGCTGGCATGGCGCGCGAGGCGTTTTGCTTCGTCGGCGTTGTAGTTGACCAGCCCGCGTGCGATGTCGTTGCCGTTTTCGTCAAGGATGGCAACGACCGCGCCGCGCTGGAATTCGCCACTGACTTCGCTGACGCCGATGGGCAGCAGGCTCTTGCCCTCGTTGCGCAAAGCGCGCACGGCGCCCGCGTCGAGTTTGATTATGCCGCTGACTTGCAGATGGTCGGCCAGCCATTGTTTGCGGGCATCCAATGCCAGCGCGGAGGCGGTGAGCAGCGTGCCTATGCTTTCGCCCTGTAGCAAGCGCGGCAATACATCGCGTTCGTGCCCGGAGGCGATGGCGGTATGCGCGCCGCTACGCGCCGCACGTTTGGCGGCGAGCACTTTGGTAATCATGCCGCCGCGTCCGATGGAACTGCCCGCGCCGCCCGCTATCGCTTCCAGATAAGCATCGCCCGCTTGCGCGAGGCTGACAAGGGTGGCGTTTGGATCTTTGCGCGGGTCGGCGCTGTATAAACCGGTTTGGTCGGTGAGGATGATCAGCGCATCGGCATCGATCAGATTGGTGACCAGCGCGCCCAGGGTGTCGTTGTCGCCGAATTTGATTTCGTCGGTGACGACGGTGTCGTTCTCGTTGATGATGGGGATGACGCCCAGAGTGAGCAGGGTGCGCAGGGTGGAGCGCGCATTCAGGTAACGCTCGCGGTCGGCGAGATCGGCGTGGGTCAGCAGCACTTGCGCCGCGCGCAGGCCGTATTGTCTGAAGCAGCTTTCGTATGCTTGCACCAGCCCCATTTGTCCGACGGCTGCGGCAGCCTGTAGTTCATGCACCGCGCTTGGGCGCTGTTTCCAGCCCAGACGCTGCATGCCCTCGGCAATTGCACCGGAAGACACCAGCACTACTTCGCAACCGCGGTCGCGCAGGGTGGCGATCTGCTGCGCCCAATTGTCCAGAGCCGTTATATCCAATCCTTCACCCTGATTGGTGACAAGGCTGCTTCCGACTTTGACGACGATGCGATGGGCTTGATGGAGTGCGGTTTTCATCGGATTGGTTTTCGTTATAACGTTATTTTATCCAGCAAATCTTTTGGTCTCGTCATTCCGGCGCAGCCCGGAATCCAGCGCAGCTATTCAATATGCAGTTTGAATTTGTCCTGCTTCGCAGGGCTTGTTCAATTAACTGGATTCCGGCCGGCGCCGGAACGACGGCAATTATTCTTCGTGAATGTCGATCTCGGTTTCCTGCGCGCTTTCGGCGATGGCGTCGCGTTCCTGTTCGGCGATTTGCGTCAGGTGTTCCATGATGGCGTAGGTGAGTTCTTTGCAGCCTTCGCCGTTGATGGCCGAGATGGTGAAGTAGCGCGTGTCGTCGCCGAACGCTTTGAGGAAGGCGGCAACTTTTTCAGCGCGGTCTTCCAGCAGGTCGAGCTTGTTCAGCACCAGCCAGCGCGGTTTCTGATACAGCGCCTCGTCGTATTTTTTCAGTTCGTTGAGGATGGCATGCGCTTCATGCACCGGGTCAACGCCCTCGTGCATAGGCGCGATGTCCACCAGATGCAGCAGCAAGCGGGTGCGCGCCAGGTGGCGCAGGAACTGGTGCCCCAAGCCCGCGCCTTCCGCCGCACCTTCGATCAGGCCGGGAATATCGGCGATGACGAAACTCTTTTCGGTATCGACGCGCACCACGCCCAGATTCGGATGCAGCGTGGTGAACGGGTAATCGGCCACCTTGGGACGAGCGGCGGATACCGCGCGGATAAAGGTGGATTTGCCCGCGTTGGGCATACCCAGCAGGCCGACATCGGCCAGCACTTTCAATTCGAGTTGCAGCTCGCGGCGTTCGCCTTCTTCGCCCGGGGTGCATTGTCTGGGCGTGCGGTTGGTGCTGGATTTGAAGTGCAGGTTGCCCAAGCCGCCCTTGCCGCCTTGGGCGAGCAGGGCTTTTTGCCCATCGTGCGCCAAGTCGGCGATTTGTTCGCCGTTGTTGATATCGGTGATAACCGTGCCGACCGGCATGCGCAGAATCACATCGTCCGCGCCCTTGCCATAGCAGTCCGCACCGCGCCCCGATTCGCCGTTTCTGGCGCGGTGGTGGCGGGCAAAACGGTAATCGACCAATGTGTTGATGTTGCGGTCGGCCACGGCGTAAACGCTGCCGCCCCAGCCGCCATCGCCGCCATCGGGGCCGCCTTTGGCGATGTATTTCTCGCGCCGGAAACTGGCCGCGCCGTTGCCGCCGTCGCCTGCGATGACCTCGATTTTTGATTCGTCGATGAATTTCATATGCCTTTAACACCGTTCGCCCTGAGTAGCGGGCGTATCGAAGGGCTAAAACAAAAAAGCCCTACCTGTCAGATAGGGCCTGTTGCATTTCGTCTGAAGCGATTAAACCGCGACGATGCTGACCGTTTTGCGTTTCAGCGCACCTTTGATCGCAAATTCTACCTTGCCGGTGATCTTGGCGAACAAAGTGTGATCCTTGCCCATGCCGACATTGTCGCCCGCATGAACTTGAGTGCCGCGTTGACGCACGATGATGCTGCCAGCGCTGATCAATTCACCGCCGTAGCTTTTTACGCCGAGTCGTTTTGAGTGCGAGTCGCGGCCGTTACTGGTACTGCCGCCGCCTTTTTTCGATGCCATGTTTTAGCTCCTTCGGAATTAAGCCGAGATACCGTCGATGCGGATTTCGGTGTAGTTTTGACGATGACCTTGATGCTTTTGATAATGTTTGCGGCGGCGCATTTTGAAGATGCTTACCTTGTCGTGACGGCCATGCGCAACGATGGTTGCCTGTACAGAAGCGCCCTTCAATAAGGGCATGCCGACAGAAGTTTTGTCGCCGCCGCCAACCATCAGCACTTTGTCCAATACAATCGCGCCGCCCACATCGCCGGCAACGGTTTCAATTTTCAGGGTTTCACCTTGGGTAACGCGGTATTGCTTACCACCGGTTTGGATAACTGCGTACATAATGTCCTCGCTAGAATGCGGTTTTACAGAGCCGCGCATTATACATAAACATGGCTAGTCGTCAAAACTGTTTTTTGAAAAAATTAAGATGCGCTTTAACGCCGCATGGAATCGAAGAACTCGGCGTTGTTCTTGGTCGCTTTAACCTTGTCCAACAAGAACTCCATCGCTTCCAGCTCGTCCATCGGATAGAGCAATTTGCGCAACAACCAGATGCGTTGCAGGATGTCGGCCTTGATGAGCAGTTCTTCCTTACGCGTACCGGAGCGGTTGACGTTGATGGCCGGGTAGATGCGCTTTTCGGCCATGCGGCGATCCAGATGGATTTCCATGTTGCCGGTGCCCTTGAATTCTTCGTAGATCACATCGTCCATGCGGCTGCCGGTATCCACCAGCGCGGTGGCGATGATGGTCAGCGAGCCGCCTTCCTCGATGTTGCGCGCGGCGCCGAAGAAACGTTTGGGGCGTTGCAGCGCGTTGGCATCCACACCGCCGGTCAATACCTTGCCGGAAGACGGGATCACGGTGTTGTAGGCGCGCGCCAAACGGGTGATGGAGTCCAGCAGGATGATGACGTCTTTCTTGTGCTCGACCAGGCGCTTGGCTTTTTCCAGCACCATCTCGGCCACTTGCACGTGGCGTGTGGCGGGCTCGTCAAAGGTGGAAGCGACCACTTCGCCGCGCACGGTGCGGCTCATTTCGGTCACTTCTTCGGGGCGTTCGTCGATCAGCAGCACGATCAAAATTGCATCGGGATTGTTGGAGGCGATGGAGTGCGCGATGTGTTGCAGCATCACGGTTTTGCCGGACTTGGGCGAAGCGACCAGCAGGCCGCGCTGGCCTTTGCCGATGGGGGCGACGATGTCGATGACGCGTCCGGTGATATTTTCCTCGGCGCGAATGTCGCGTTCCAGTGTGATGTGCTGGGTCGGGAACAGCGGGGTCAGGTTCTCGAACAGGATTTTGTTTTTTGCATTCTCGGGCGGTTCGCCGTTGACCTTGTCCACTTTAACCAGCGCCACATAACGCTCACCCTCTTTGGGGGTGCGGATCTCGCCTTCGATGGAATCGCCGGTGTGCAGATTGAAACGCCGCACCTGGCTGGGACTGACGTAGATGTCGTCGGGCCCTGCCAGGTATGAAGTATCGGGTGAGCGCAGAAATCCGAATCCATCCGGCAGCACTTCCAGTGTTCCTTCGCCAAAAATGCTTTCGCCTTTTTTCGCCTGGTTTTTCAGCAATGCGAAAATCAAATCCTGCTTGCGCATGCGGTTGGCATTGTCGATTTGGTTGGCGGTGGCCATTTCCACCAGTTCGGTGATGTGTTTGGTTTTCAGGTCAGATAAGTGCATAGGATGGAGTGCGGAGGTTAAGGGAAAGAGCCGGGAATGTTACTGTTAAACGGGAAGAGCCCGCGCGACTGAAACTGTCTTGAGTGTCTGAAATTTGCAAATATTGTGTGAAGCACAGGGGACGAAACAGGATAGTTACAGGCGCGAGGTTAAAGGGTTCAGATGTGGCTGTCAATAAAAGCCGTTAATTGGGATTTCGACAGGGCGCCGACTTTGGTGGCTTCGATGTTGCCATTTTTGAACAGCATCAGGGTCGGGATGCCGCGCACGCCGTATTTTTGCGGGGTTTGCTGGTTTTCATCCACGTTGAGTTTGGCGACATTGATGCGCCCGGAATATTCTTTCGCCACTTCGTCGAGGATAGGCGCGATCATGCGGCAGGGGCCGCACCATTCGGCCCAGTAATCGACCAGCGTGGGCAACGGGGCTTGCAGCACCTCGGCGGAAAAGGTGTCATCGGTGACATAACGGATGTGTTCGCTCATATTGGGTCTCGCTTAAGTAATGAAAAGGAAAATTGCTGCTGCGGAGTAAAGTTGGAGATTGGCTGCTTGCTTTCAAGTGGCATCCTAACTAAAAAATTCCTGATTGGGAAGAGGATATTTGGGGATTGGACCGATAGACGCTGTAATGAACTATCAGTACAATCGGACGGGAGGCTCCGTATTCAGGTTGCAACAGATTGAAAATATTTTTGTTTTAAGCGATGCACGCAGTGCATCGACAATAATAAATCGGGCAATTTGACGATATCTTTGTGCAGGTTTTCTTGGGAGTTTTAAAGTTGCTATGAAGAACAATCAGCCAGTCACCAATGTGGAATACGTGCTCAAGGAAACCGACTCCATCGTTTCCAAAACCGATCTCAAAGGGGTTATTACCTACATCAACGAAGATTTCTTGCGCATTAGCGGCTTCGCTGAAAGCGAGCTGATCGGAGCTTCGCATAACATTGTGCGCCATCCCGATATGCCGGTGGAGGCATTTGCCGATCTGTGGAAATCGCTCAAGGCAAATCGTCCGTGGACAGGGCTGGTCAAGAACCGTTGCAAGAATGGCGACTTCTATTGGGTGCTGGCGAATGCCACACCTATCTATGAGAACGGACAGTGTGTCGGTTATATGTCGGTGCGCAGCAAACCCACGTCGGCGCAGATCGGTGCAGCCGCGTCCGCCTATGCATTGTTCCGCAACGGCCAAGCGGGCAGCCTGCGTATTGTGGACGGGCAGGTGGTCAGGCCCGGCCTGCTGAGCTTGAGCCCGATGAAAAATGCCTCCATCAAAATGCGCATGGTGACAGCGCTCGCATCGGTGTCTTTAATGCTGCTCGCAATCGGCGGCATCGGCTTGCTGGGCATGAGCAAAACCAATGAGGGATTGCGTTCTGTTTACGAAGACAGCACGGTGCCGTTGCAAAGGCTCGCTGAAATATCGGATTTGATGAATGCCAATATCCGCGAATTGCACATGGCGGGCATGCACGATCCGCGCCTGCCGGAGAGCACCCGGCAAGACCATGCCATCACCATGCATACCGATGTGGTCGACAAGAACATCGCAACCATCACCAAAATATGGGAAGCCTATACGGCGACCGCCATGGCTGCGGAAGAAAAACGCATGGCAGAAGAGTATCAGGCGCTGCGCAAGGTGTTCGTCAAGGAAGGTCTGCTGGTTGCCAAAGAGCTTTACTTGCAAGGGCGTTTTGCAGAGGGCAACAGCGTGATGACCAATGTGGTCGCCCCCAAAGGGGGCATGGCTCTGGAGAAGGCGCATGAGTTGAAAGTTTTGCAGTCGCGCACCGCGAAAGAAGAATTCGAGCGGGCCGAAGCGCGTTTTGAAAGTATCCGCACCCAGGCCATCGTCTTGATCGTTGTGGGGGTGCTGCTGGCGCTGTGGGCGATCATTACTCTGGTGTTCAACGTGTTGCGTCCGATGCGGCAGGTTATCGGCCTGCTGCAAAATGTGGCGCAAGGCAAATATAACAACCATATCGAGCGGGAGCGCGCGGACGAAATGGGGCAACTCATGGATGGCTTGAAGTCGATGCAAGTTCGGCTGGGTTTTGAAGTGGCCGAGGCAAGCCGGGTCGCCAACGAAAATCTGCGTATCCGCATCGGTCTGGACAATGTTTCCACCAGCGTGATGATCTCCGATGTGGATCGCAAGATCATTTATATGAATAAAGCGGTGGATGAGTTGATGCGGGTAGCCGAGGCTGATATGCGCAAGGAATTGCCGAACTTTAAAGCGGCCAACCTGTTGGGCGGCAGTATCGACGGCTTTCATAAAAATCCGGCGCATCAGAAATCCATGCTGGAAAATCTCAATACGACGCATCGCACCCAAATCGTGGTGGGCGGTCGCACTTTTGCCTTGGCGGCCAGCCCGGTGATCAATGATCGCGGCACCCGCTTGGGAGCGGCGCTGGAGTGGAAAGATCGCACCGCGGAAGTTGCGGTGGAAAAGGAAGTCGCCAATATTGTTGAAGCAGCCGTGCGTGGCGATTTAAGCCAGCGTATCAATATGCAAGGCAAGGAAGGCTTCTTTAAGCAGTTGGGCGAGGGCATCAATGAGTTGATGAAGACGTCGGATCACGCTTTGCAGGAAGTGGTGCGCATGCTCGGTTCGTTGGCCAAGGGTGATTTGACTGACCGCATCACTAACGAATATCACGGCACCTTCGGGCAGTTGAAGGATGATGCCAACGCGACATCCGACAAGCTCAAAGAGATCATCAGCCAAATTAGAGTATCGACCGACACTATCGGCACGGCGTCGAAAGAAATCGCCTCGGGCAACACCGACCTGTCGCAGCGCACCGAAGAGCAGGCGTCGAGCCTGGAAGAAACTGCGGCGAGCATGGAAGAACTCACCTCGACGGTGAAGCAAAACGCCGAGAACGCCAAACAAGCCAACCAGCTCGCGCACAACGCCAGCACCGTTGCGCAGAAAGGCGGCTCAGTGGTGCAGGAAGTTGTCGGCACCATGAGCAGCATCAACGAATCGTCGCGCAAGATCGTGGACATCATCTCTGTGATAGACGGCATCGCGTTCCAGACCAACATTCTGGCGCTGAACGCGGCGGTGGAAGCCGCGCGCGCGGGCGAACAGGGCCGCGGCTTTGCCGTGGTGGCGGCCGAAGTGCGCAACCTCGCGCAACGTTCCGCGGCTGCGGCCAAGGAAATCAAACATCTGATCGACGATTCGGTTAGCAAAGTGGATGATGGCAGCAAATTGGTGACTCAAGCCGGAGAAACCATGGAGGAGATCGTGAATGCCGTCAAACACGTGACCGACATCATGTCTGAAATCAGTGCGGCCTCCAACGAACAAAGCCAGGGCATCGAACAAGTGAACCGGGCCATCACACAGATGGACGAAGTCACCCAACAGAACGCCGCGTTGGTGGAAGAAGCCGCTGCGGCTGCCGAATCGCTCGAAGAAGAAGCGCAGAACCTCACGCGCTCCGTGGGTGTGTTCAAGATGGACAACTCCGGCATGCAAAGCCGCGCCGTTGCCGCCCCGCGCCCCGCCGCCCATCCGGTCGCCAAACACCCCGCCCCGGCCAAGAAACATGCTGCTCCAGCGGCAGGCAAACTCAAGGCGCTCCCCAGCAAACCGGCAAGCGAAGAAGAGTAGGAAGAGTTCTGAGAAACAGGAACCAGGGCAGGATTTAGGAACTAGGATTTAGGT
>CAZXDK010000014.1:0-52362 GCA_964639585.1 uncultured Gallionellaceae bacterium
AATACAAAGGCCGCCTCATCGCCGACCTGCCCGGCAACTACCTCAACTGGTTCGCGCGCAAAGGCTTCCCGCCCGGCGAGATCGGCCTGCTGCTCGCGCTGATGCAGGAGCTGGATCACAACGGCCTTTCGGCTCTGTTAGACCCGCTGAGAAAGCACAAGTAACAGCCTCGCCATGAGGATAATTTGTTGAACCCAGATAGTGCATTGGAGCCGAACCAGTTCCTTCCCCCGCCCTAGCCCTCCCCCTGAAAGCGGGAGAGGATAAAGAACCTAATGGATTATCCGGGTTGAAGTAGGAATCTCTGTGAACCTTGTGGCTTGAACCCGAATAATCCATTAGGAAAAGCAGCTCGCTTCCCCCTTTGTGAAAGGGGGAGTGAGGGGGATTTTTGCACTCGGATGAAGTTCAAATCCCCCCTTCCCCCCTTTTATAAAGGGGGAAATATGGCTACGCAAACCTGCGCGGCTCTAATGATCTATCTGGGTTGAATTAAAGCCTTTCATTCGGACACCCACAAAGGTTTCAATTAGCCGATACTCTAAGTTACACTTGGCCGCATGACTAATCCAATCCTCTATCCCCGATTCTCGCTTTCTCACCTGACCGAGGCTCTGCAAGATACGCCCGTGGTGCTGATTCACGGCCCGCGCCAATGCGGCAAGCCTACGTAGGGCGCAATAACCAACGGGCATTGCGCCGCATGGAGCTTCTCGGTGCAATGCGCTACGCTTATTGCCCCCTACAACAGATGATCGCAACGGGTCGAAAGTGATCTAATCCAATGCACCCTAAACCTTCCCCGAATTACCTCTCCGGCTACCCCGTCTCACTTGTGACCCAAGTGCAGTCCCTGATCGAGCAGAACCGTCTCGCCGACTTGCTGTTGAAAAAATATCCGCAAGCCCACGGGGTGCGCACCGACAGTGCGCTGTACGACTACGTGCTGGAACTCAAAAACGAGTACCTGCGCAATGCGGGACAGTTAAGCAAGGTGGCGTTCGACAGCAAGATTCACATCATCAAAAACGCGCTGGGCACGCACACCACCATCTCGCGCGTGCAGGGGGCGAAGCTCAAGACCCGACGCGAGATACGCGTGGCAGCGGTGTTCAGGGAGATGCCGCCGGAGTTTTTGCGCATGATCGTCGTGCACGAGTTGGCGCACATGAAAGAGCGCGCGCACGACAAGGCGTTTTATCAACTGTGCCAGCACATGGCGCCGGAGTATGCGCAACTGGAGTTCGACCTGCGGGCGTATCTGACTTATCTGGATATGGGCGGCCGCGCGTTGTGGGTTGCGTCGGGCTGCCCGGCCGTTATTGAGAGTGGCGAGTAGCAGTCACCCGCGTTGACCACGCGGTGACTGCTCCCGCTATTTCAGCAAGGGGTATGCGTGGCGGTATTGCAGCATCTCACCGGCCCGGCTGGGGGCGGGCAATTCATAAATACACAGCCGGTGGGGCAAGCCATGGGTGCTGCCGCACGATAGGCCGCACCGGATATGCTCCAACGCACTGTTTGCGCATTTTTGCTGAGCAAGGTCAGCAGTGCGCCATCGGCTTTGGTGCAGCTTATGCTCGCTTTTTTCGCGGCTTTTTTGGCGGGCTTGGTAGCGCAGCCCGCTTCTTTATACACGGTTTCTTTTTCGATCTCGCCCAGCACAGCGGAGAGCTTTGCGGACTCGCCTTTGAGTTCGATAGTGACACCGGCCTCGGGGAACGGCATTTCATCTGCGGCCCAAGCCGGGGCTACGATCAGCGCCAACAAAAACGGCAACATTTTTTTCATGGTTACATACTCCCTATGTGGTTAAAAAAATTTCACGACTACCAGGCCAGCTTAACCTTGCCGTACACCATGCGCCCTTTGCTGAAGCGCGGGTTAAGCGGGTCAATTTCAGTATATTGAAAATTTGTGTCGGTGGCGTTACGCACCCCCGCGATGAAGTCGCCCGCACCGATGAAATGCCAAGTCATGTCCGCCTCCAGTTGATTAAAGCGGCTCTGATAGGCGGGATAAAGCGGACTGCCGGTGTTCGGGTCGATTAACTGTTGCGAGCCGCTTACCTGATTGTGGCTCCAGACCAGATTCACCGTCCATTGCGCGTTGGCAAACCAGCGCATCGCCACTTGCTGCGAGATCAGCTTCTGCGCATCGACCGAGTCGAGTGCGGCAATAGTCGGGTCATTCTGGAGCCGCTCGTAATCGCACGCAAAATTCACGGCCCACGGCTGCGCTGTCGGTTGCCAGTGCAAAGCCAAACGGGACTCATCAATATTCTGTCGGAACAAAACTTGTAGTCCCGAATAATAATCTGTGCCCGGCAGTTCAGTCCTGCGTTGCTGTGTCGACACATCCAGCAACCATGTTGAACTCAGTTGCCGGTCTCCACTCACGGCAACGGCCTGCACCAGTTTGCCGCTTAGACTGTTGTCACCGGGGCGCGCCAACAACACCCCGGCCAGGCTGACCGGCGCAAGCGTGGCGTCGCCCACACCGGGAGCGCTCATGCCTTGCCATGCCGCCAGGCGCAGATGCGTCCCCTGCTCCGGCGTGTAAACCACACCCAGCTTGGGCAGCCAGCGCTGCAGGTAAGTGCCGGCACGCCCCCCGAAGTTATCCCGATTGTCGATTTTCCCCCAGCCCAAGTTCGCATCGAGTTGCCAATACGGGCTCAACGTCTGCTGCCAGGCCGCATAAACCTGCGCCATATTCACCGTATTATCGCCAACCCCCAAATAATTTATTTGCCCTCTAGCGTGTTGTATACCCCACAGGCTGGTGTAGCCCGCTGCACTGCGGCGATATTGCACTTCCGCACTGCGGGTGTGGCTGTTCCCCGTCTGGCTATAGCCGTAAACCGGCGGGGCGGCAAAGCTATAGGTGTCTAGCGTCTGGTTGGTTTGCTGCTGGCTGGATAACAGCCGCAACTCGCTGCTGCCGTCCTCCGTCAGCTTATGACGCAAGCCCAGCCGCGTGATTTTGCTGTCGTCCATAATCGCGTCATAAAAGGCATATGCTTGTGCGGGATAAAACAGCGCGCCCCAATGCGAGTTAAACGTCTGCTGCGACACAAACACCTGCGTGGATGGAAGCGGTCGCCATTGCACGACCGCATGCGCCACGCGGTTGTCGAGATTCTCAAAAGCGGCATAGCCGTCGTTTTTGAAATTAAGCCCGGCCACGCCGATTCCCAGCGTGTCGCTGCCCACCCCCGCCCGAACTTGCGCCCCGCTGGTATTTTGGCTGCCGCCCGTGGCGTCGGCCTCCAGCAGCGCGCGCCGATTAAACAGCCCGTCGTAATTGTTATAGCTGGCTTGCTGTGCGCCGAGTGCGCTGACCACGCCATGCTGCGGGTTGGCTGCGCCGGTTTGCCCCGCACCATCGCCATAGAGATCCAGCGCCGCCGGGATAGCGCCGGGCTGTTCTTTGAACAAGCTTTGCAACAGCAGGCTGCGCCGCGCCGATTCGCCGAAGCGGCGCCCCTGCAATAGCTCCGCCCGGTTTCTTGAATGCGCTGAATTGTTTTCGCCTGCCGTGTCGGACAAGGTGTGGAAGGCGAGATTCTCCAGCCCCAATTGGCGCTGTATCTCGGCCAGGTTGGTCTGCAATATTTGCTTGTCTTCCCTGAGCAAACGTTCGCCGCGATAAACCGAGCGATAGCCCGCCCGCGCTTGCGCCTCGCGCAAATTTTCGCGCGCCGCCAGCGGATGGTTGGCCTGCAACTCGGCCTGCGCCTGATACAACCAGGGAACGGGGTCTTTGGGATCGGCTAGTTGCGCGCTGCGCCAGCTTGCCTTGGCCGCCCCGGTTTGCCCCAGATTTTGTTGCGAGCGCCCCAGATACGTGAGGATCAGCGCGTTGCCGGGCTCGGCTTCATTTGCCGCCTGTAGTTTTTCCTGTCCGGCCTGGAAATTGCCCTGCTTGATTTCCGCCAAGCCCAGCCCCAACAATGCCTTGGCATCTTTGGGATCGCTGTTCAAGGCGGCGGTAAACGCGGCCTTGGCCGCCAGTGCCTGCCCGTCTATCAGATAGACCAGGCCGCTCACGGCGATGACATAGGGATGGCTGGCGTCCACGGCACGCGCTTGCTCCACCAGCCTTCCGGCGATCCGGGGCTGATCGAGCGTCAGTGCCAGCTCCGCCTCGCGCGCCAGAGTGATCGCGGATTGCGGCGCGCGGGCATTGTAATCGTGCAAGCTCTGGCTGGCTTGCGCCAAACGCCCCGCACCTTGCAAAGCATAGGACAGCGCCAACTGCGGCAATACCCTGCCCGCCGTATCATGCGCCCGTTGCGCCGCATCCAGCGCTTGCTGCGTATTGCCCCGTTGCAGATAGGCCATGGCGGTGAGCGCATAGGCATCCGCAGCGTAGCGAGGGCTGGCCTGCAAAGGCGCGAGCATCTGCACCACCTGCTCGGATTGATCGCCTTGCAGCAAAAAGCTGGCGCGCAACAGGGTAGTCTCGGCTTCGGCGTCCGCGCTGAGTTGCGCGCCAGCATCTTTGCTGTCGAGCGCGATCAGCGCATCGAGAAAGCGGCCCTCGCGCTGCGCCTGCAAAGCGGCTTGCTGCGCGAGTGTGGGCTGCAAGGGTTGGTATTGCACAGCCACCAGCGGCATCGTCCAGATTGCACTGCGGCCTCGCCCCAGGGCTTGTTCCGTCGGGGTGTGCAGTTGTCCCAGAAAAGCATCTGCATCGGCATCCGCCTGTGCCGCCCCCGTCAACAGACTGAGCCCTGCAAATGACAGCAATAAAAAAACCGATGAATAATTCATGGTAGATTCAACTCTGCGTAAAGGTGGACAAAAAATTGAAGGCAAATATTACCATTAAAAATGTAACTAATTTCCGTTAGGATTTTCGGCGAAAAATGTCGGGGCGAGTGTACGTATGCCATGTTCGGCGCGCCGTTTTACTCCCTTCCCCCGCAGGCGGGGGAAGGGCTGGGGATGAGGGGCGGTGCGCACCTCGCTAACTGGCTTCAACTTGCCACCCCTCACCCCAACCCCTCTCCCGCTCGCGGGAGAGGGGCTTACAGCTTTGGGTGAGGCAGTTGTGGGAGCGGCTTCAGCCGCGAAAGCGCTTTCGCGGCTGAAGCCGCTCCCACAGAGCTCCGGCTGCGAATTTTGATCAATCTTACAGCGCGCGCACCTTCACCGTCTTGCCCTTCACCTTACCCGCCGACAATCGCTGCACCGCCACACTTGCGATGTCGCGCACCACGGCGACGTAGGTGGACATGTCCGTCACGGTGATCTTGCCAACTTGTTCGCGCGTGAATCCGGCCTCTCCCGTGAGTGCGCCCAGCACGTCGCCGGGGCGGATCTTTTCTTTGCGGCCGCCGAGTATCTGTAGCGTGACCATGGGCGGTACGAGCGGCGATGGGTCGTCGTTTTGCAGCGTCGCCAGGTCTTCCCATTCCGGTTCGATGCGCATCATCTCGGCGATGCGGATAACGCGGTTGCGGTCGGCGGGGCTGCACAGGCTCAGCGCCCAACCGTCCTGATCGGCGCGTCCGGTGCGGCCAATGCGGTGGATGTGTATCTCGGGGTCGGGCGTGACATCGACGTTGATGACGGCTTCGAGTTGCGCGATGTCCAAGCCGCGCGCGGCGACATCGGTCGCCACCAGCACCGAGCAACTGCGGTTGGCGAACTGGATCAGCACCTGGTCGCGTTCGCGCTGTTCCATGTCGCCGTTCAGAGTGAGCGCTTTGATGCCCTGCGCGTGCAGCACTTCCAGCAGCGAGCGGCATTGCTGTTTGGTGTTGCAGAAGGCCAGTGTGCTCACCGGGCGGTAGTGTTTGAGCAACAGCGCGACAGCCTGCAAGCGCTCGTCGTTCTCCACCTTGTAGAAGCGCTGGCGTATCTTGCTCTCTTCATGCTGCTCCGGCAGTTTCACTTCTTTGGGTTCGCGCATGAACTGGCGCGCGAGCCGCGCGATGCCATCGGGATAGGTGGCCGAGAACAGCAGGGTCTGGCGCTGTGCCGGGCATAGCTTCACCACATACGCGATGTCGTCGTAGAAGCCCATATCCAGCATGCGGTCGGCTTCGTCCAGCACCAGCGTGTTGAGCGCGTCGAGTTTCAAACTGCCGCGTGACAAGTGATCCATGATGCGCCCCGGCGTGCCGACCACGATGTGCGCGCCGTGCTCCAGACTGTCGCGTTGCGGGCGCATGGTGCTGCCGCCGACCAGCGACAGTATCTTGATGTTGTCGGCGTAGCGCGCCAGTCGGCGTATCTCCTGCGTCACCTGATCGGCCAGCTCGCGCGTGGGGCACAACACCATGGCTTGCACGGCGAAGCGGCGCGGGTTGAGGTTGGTGAGCAGCGGCAATGCAAATGCGGCGGTCTTGCCGCTGCCGGTCTTGGCTTGCGCGATGAGGTCGTGCCCGGCCAGCGTGACGGGCAGACTTTCCGCCTGTATCGGCGTCATGCTGAGGTAGCCTAGCTGCTGCAAGTTCGCCAGCAGCGCGGGCGCCAGCGGCAGTTCGTTGAAGGAGCGGCCAGTGGTGGCTGCGGGTGCGGAGGGCGGGATATTTTTAGTCATGTGCGATTATCCCAGCCCGCAGCGCCGCGCGTCGAAAAATTTTTGGGGTAGACTACAGAACGCGGACTCTCAGTCGGCACTGCGCAAGCAGCAAACCGTGCTATGCTCAAAAGAGCTGTATCAACCCCATGCAATGGCGGATCGCTACTCCGGTATTGCTTCTTCGATTCGCATACTTCTTCTCACTAAGTCTTGTGCCTGTTCGATCAGAACTTTTTTGGCACCACGGAACAAATGAGAGTAATCACCAAAACCAGCCATAGCGCCGAATTCGAGCCGCTTGTTCATAGCGATCAGGACAATCACCTCTGGCTGCAAAGCTGGCGCGAGCAGCGCACGGAGTTTCACCAGACGGCGGTGAATCCTTTGCTGAACAGATTCTGGCCCGGCCTTGAGCTGGCTCACGGCAGCCGCGTATTCGTTCCGCTGTGCGGCAAAAGTCTGGACATGATCTGGCTTGCCCGGCAAGGCCATCAAGTCATCGGCGTCGAGTTGAGCCCGATTGCGGTGGCAGATTTTTTCCGCGAGAACGGACTGCGTCCGGTCAAGCGCAAGACGGGGCAGTTCACGCTATGGAATCACGGCAAGCTCAGCATCTTGTGCGGCGATTACTTCGCCTTGAGTTCGGCGGACATCGGCCCTATGGATATAGTCTATGACCGCGCAGCACTGACTGCCTTGCCGGAAAACGTCCGCGGCCTTTATGTTGCGCAATTAAGCCGGATCGCGCCGGAAGCATCCCAAATTTTTCTGTTGACGATGGAGGATGCGACGGAACAGGCGACCCTGGCGCAGGCCACCGGGGTGGACGAAGAGATAGTCCGGTTGTACTCGGCGGGCTTCGAGATAGCCCTCGCTTATGTCGAAAGCGTATTCGAGCCTGATTTGGAAGCGGCTGAGCCAGCCTTGAGGCGGGTCGAGTACAAAGTGTACCGGCTGCACGGCAAGGCTACAGGGCGCTAAACCACCCCTGCCCTGATGGTCGCCTCGTCGAGTTTGGGCGAGCACAGCTCGATGAAACGGTAGGCAAAACTGCGCAGGTAGTGCCCGCGCCGCAACGCGATGTAAGTCGTGTTCGCGCCGAACAGATGATCGCATTTCAGCAAACGCAGATCGCTATCCTTGGCCGGATTGAACGCCATCGAGGCGATGATGCCTATGCCCAAACCCAGCTCGACGTAAGTTTTAATCACGTCCGAATCCAATGCCGACATGGAAATATCGGGGGCGACACCCGCAGCGGAGAATGCCTGGTCGATCTTGGCGCGTCCGGTCAGCCCTTCGTGGTAAGTCACGATGGGATATTCGGCGAGCGCCTGCAAGGTCAGGGTCTGCACCTGCTCCAGCGGATGCCCGACGGGCACGATCACCGCGTGATGCCAAGAGTAATAGGGGAAGGAATCCAGCTTGGTGACATCGTGCAAGGCCTCGGTCGCCATCCCGATGTCCGCCTCGCCGTTTAACAGCATGGTCACGATCTCGCCCGGCCCGGCCTGATGCAGCTTGAGATGCACCTTGGGAAAACTCTTTTTGAATTCGTTCACCACCTGCGGCAATGCATAACGCGCCTGTGTGTGCGTGGCGACGATGGTGAGCTGGCCCTCGTCGCGCTTGCTGTATTGCTCCACCAGATTTTTGATGTTGTTCGCGTCGAGCAAAATACGCTCGACGATCCCCAGCAACTCGCGCCCCGGATCGGTGAGCCCGAGCAGGCGCTTGCCTTTGCGCACGAACAGCTCCACGCCGAGTTCATCCTCAAGATCCTTGATGTGCTTGGACACGCCGGACTGCGAAGTGAACAGCGCGTTGCCCACCTCGGTGAGGTTGAAGTTGCAGCGGGCTGCTTCGCGGATGATGCGCAATTGTTGGAAGTTCATTTGGTTTGCCTTTCTGCTAAATTGGGTTCGGCTGCATGCAAAGTTTCTACCCCCTTCTCCCGCAGGCGGGAGAAGGGTCGGGGATGAGGGTTTGTGCATTAATGCCAACTTTGTTTAGCCTGAACGCCCCTCACCCTAACCCTCTCCCGCTTGCGGGAGAGGGAATGATGAAGTGAGCTTAAGCCGCCGTTTCCTCAAACACCCTAAACTGCCGTGGCCGGATAAATACCTTGTCCCCGCTCGCCAGCGGCGCACCATCAAAGCGCTCGCGGCTCAATTCGATTTCGATGAACTCGCTGCTGCCGTCCGCCGCCACTTCCACGCGCACAATCGAACCGATGGCGCGCACCAGTTTAACCTCAACCGCCAAAGCGGTGGCGTCCTGCGGCGTGACGCTGATGTCGATGTCGTGCGGGCGCACATAGGCCACCGCGTCGCCGTGCTGTTCCGTCCACGGCGCATGGTCGCGGCTGTGGAACAGGTTCACGTTGCCGATAAACTGGTACACGAACGGCGTTTCCGGTGCGGCATACACCTCGTCGGGCGTGCCGATCTGCTCGATCCGGCCCTTGTTCATCACCACCACGCGGTCGGCCACTTCCAGCGCCTCTTCCTGATCGTGCGTCACGAAAATGCTGGTGATGTGCAGCTCGTCGTGCAGGCGGCGCAGCCAGCGGCGCAACTCTTTGCGCACCTGCGCATCGAGCGCGCCGAACGGTTCGTCCAGCAATAATATCTTCGGCTCGACGGCGAGCGCGCGCGCCAAGGCGATACGCTGGCGCTGCCCGCCGGAAAGCTGCGCGGGGTAACGGTCGTGCAGAAAATCCAGTTGCACCAGACTCAGCAACTCGTGCACGCGGCGCTTGATCTCCGCTTCGTTGTGGCGCTCTTTCTTGGGCTTTACGCGCAGGCCGAATGCCACGTTCTCGAACACAGTCATGTGGCGGAACAGCGCGTAATGCTGGAACACGAAACCGACATTGCGTTCGCGCGCATCGCGCTGCTGCACGTCTTCGCCGTGGAATAACAGCTTGCCGGAATCGGCCAGCTCCATGCCACCGATAATGCGCAGCAGCGAAGTTTTTCCGCAGCCGGAGGGGCCGAGCAGCGCGAGCAGCTCGCCGCTGTTCACTTCGAGGTTGATGTTGTCCAGCGCTTTGTAAGTGCCGAATTGTTTGTTCAGGTTTTCTATCGTGATGCTCATTGTGTCACTCCATTTTTTGTAGGTCGGACTAAAGCCCGACCTACCTTTGTTCGACCCGGATTGTTCATTAGCACCGTGCCGAGTTGCGAAGCTGCATTCCCCCTTTGCAAAGGGGGGCTAGGGGGGATTTGAATTTCATCCGAGTGCAAAAATCCCCCTCAATCCCCCTTTAAAAAGGGGGAAGTGGGTGGCATTTCCTAATGGATTATTTGGGTTCAATGCAAAATATCGCCGCTACGTTTCGCCTGCCACTCCACCAGCGCTTTAACCACCAGCGTGACCAGCGCCAGCAGCGCCAGCAGCGAAGCCACGGAGAAGGCCGCGACGGCGTTGTATTCGTTGTACAGAATCTCGACGTGCAGCGGCATGGTGTTGGTCAAGCCGCGCACGTGGCCGGACACCACCGACACCGCGCCGAATTCGCCCATCGCCCGCGCGTTGCACAGAATCACGCCGTACAGCAGACCCCATTTGATGTTGGGCAGCGTCACGCGCCAGAAGGTCTGCCAGCCGGAGGCGCCGAGTGACACCGCCGCTTCCTCTTCTTCTTTGCCCTGCGCCTGCATCAGCGGAATGAGTTCGCGCGCAATGAAGGGAAAGGTCACGAAGATGGTGGCGAGCACGATGCCCGGCACCGCGAAGATCAACTTGATGTTGTGCGCCTGCAACCACGGGCCGATCCAGCCCTGCGCGCCGAACAGCAGCACATACACCAAACCGGACACCACCGGACTCACCGCGAACGGCAAGTCGATCAGCGTGATGAGCAGGCTCTTGCCCTTGAACTCGAACTTGGCAATCGCCCACGCCGCCGCCACGCCGAACACCAGATTGGCCGGCACGGCGATGGCGGCGGTCAGGAACGTGAGCCTGATGGCCGACCACGCATCCGGCTCACGCAATGCCGCCCAATACAATTCCCAGCCTTTTTTGAAGGCTTCGACGAACACCGCAAGCAGCGGCAAACCGAGGAACAGCAGCAGGTAGGCCAGTGCGATGCCGACCAGCAGCAGCGTGACCGGCAGCGACTCCTGCGTGGAAATTTTACGGTTGGTTTGCGCGGACATTTATCTAGCCCCCCTTCTGGAAGTCCACCATTGCAGCGCATTGATCGCCAGCAACAGTGCAAATGAAATCAGCAGCATCGCCACCGCAATCGCTGTCGCACCCGCGTAGTCGTATTGCTCCAGCTTGGCGACGATGAGCAGCGGCGAAATTTCCGAGATGTAAGGCATGTTGCCCGCGATAAAAATCACCGAGCCGTATTCGCCGATAGCGCGCGCGAAGGCCAGCGCGAAGCCGGTGAGCAGCGCCGGATAAATCGCGGGGAAAATCACGCGGCGGAAAACATCCCAGCGTCCCGCACCCAAACTGGCGGCGGCCTCTTCCACCTCGGCCTCGACATCGGCTAGCACCGGCTGAACCGTGCGCACCACGAAAGGTAGGCCGATAAAGGTGAGCGCGACCACGATGCCCAGCGGCGTGTAAGCGACCTTGATGCCCTGTGCGGCGAAATACTGGCCGAGCCAGCCGTTCGGCGCATACAGCATCGCCAGCGTGATACCCGCCACCGCCGTCGGCAACGCAAACGGCAGATCGACCAAGGCATCCACGATGCGCTTGCCGGGAAAGGTGTAGCGCACCAGCACCCAAGCCACGACCAGACCGAAGAAGGCGTTGATGACGGCGCCAGCCAGCGAGGTTAAAAAAGTCACGCGCAGAGAGGCCAGCACACGGTCACCCGTGACGACATGCCAGAAGCCATCCCAGCCCAGCGTCGCGGTCTTGAAGAACAGCGCGGACAGCGGGATGAGTACGATCAGCGACAGGTAAAACAGCGTAAAGCCCAGTGCCAGATTGAATCCGGGCAGTACGCTGTGGGCTTTGAATTGCGACATTGCTTATTCCCGATATTGGATAAGCGCGCAGTCTATCGGCGTGATTCAATAGATGAAAATAATAAATCCTGAATTGGTTAGCAGATTTTGGAATAAAGGATTTGGGGTGAGGGGGCGAGAGTCACGGCAGGAACGAGTGGTCAAAGTGATTCGAGTTCGGTACATTGCAGCCACTCTGGATACGCACTCATTGAAACAGCCATGGCACGCCGCAAGCATTACCACGTCTACGTGATCGAACTGTCGAAAGACGTGCTGTACGAAGCCAAATTCAAAAAGTGCAACCCCGGCTACATTCCCGGCAAGCCCTGCGTCTACGTCGGCATGACCGGCCTCGACCCCGACCTGCGCTTCGACAAACACAAGGCGGGCATCCAGTCCAACCGCTACGTAAAAGAATTCGGACTGCGCTTATTGCCCGACCTGTATGAAGCGTTCAATCCGATGTCCTACGACGAGGCTTGCACCATGGAAGTCGAGATGGGGATTGATTTGCGCGGGGCCGGGTTCGGGGTGTGGCAGGCTTAACCGGGTTAAACCCGGATAATCCATTGGGACATATTCAATTGTAGGAGCGGCTTCAGCCGCGAAAGCGCTTTCGCGGCTGAAGCCGCTCCTACAAGGAATTTTGGGTCTAATGGATGATCCGGGTTAAATAGCTATAGTCGGCGTGTCATCCAACAATCACCGGGACAGGTCGAACCGGGATGGAATCTAACGGAGTATGATGAGCCGGGTAGATTCTTTGCCTCGCGTGTTGTGCAAGCCTGTACCTATGATCAGGATGGAACGACTGTTAACAGGGAGCATAAACCATGAAACTGCCCAAACCTGAAGCGGGAGATTTTTGGGGTGGCCTTGCCGCGATGCTGGTCGCGCTACCCTCGGCCATAGCCTTCGGCGTTACCATCTATTCACCGCTGGGCGCCTCTTACGCGGCGCAGGGTGCTTTGGCGGGCATACTCGGCGTGACCGCGCTCGGCCTTATTGCACCGGCGCTGGGCGGCACCAACCGGTTGATCACTGCCCCGTGCGCCCCCGCAGCCGCGGTACTGTCTGCCTTCGCCCTTGAGTACATGCAGGGAGGCGGTCATGTTGAATCGGCTTTGCTGATGGTGTCGATGCTGGGGCTGCTGGCCGGTTTGTTGCAGATTATTTTCGGCACGGTGCGTCTCGGGCAACTGATTAAATACATGCCTTATCCCGTGGTGAGCGGTTATCTGTCTGGGGTCGGCCTCTACATCGTCGCCGGTCAGATGCCCAAGTTTCTCGGCACGCCCAAGGGCGCGCATTTCTGGGAATCGCTCGCCGAACCCAATCTTTGGCTATGGCAGAGTATGGCCGTCGGCGCGGTGACGATAGCCGTGATGCTCGCCGCACCGCGTATCACGAAGGCCGTGCCTGCCGCCATACTCGCGCTGTTGGCCGGCGTACTGGCCTACTTCGGACTCGGGCTGGCAGACCCGTCATTGCTCACGCTGCAAGGCAACCCGTTCGTCGTCGGCTCGCTGGGCGGGGGAGGCGACGCCAGCTTTGCCGATGCCATGACGGGACGCTGGCATGCCATGCGCGATATTGGCCTCGACCAGATGATGCACATCGCTGTTCCCGCACTGACGCTGGCTGTGCTGCTTTCCATCGACACGCTGAAGACCTGCGTGGTGCTTGATGCGCTGACACGATCGCGGCATAACTCAAACCGCGAACTGATCGGCCAGGGCTTGGGCAACGTCGCTTCCGCCATAATCGGCGGCATCCCCGGCGCAGGACAGATGGGCGCGACGCTGGTCAATATGTCCAGCGGTGGTATGACCCGCTACTCGGGCATCTTTGAAGGCGTGCTGGCGCTGCTCGCCTTTCTTGTGCTTGGCGCATTGATCTCCTGGGTGCCGGTGGCGGCGCTGGCCGCTATCCTGATGGTGATCGGCGTGCGCATGATAGACCGCCACAGCTTTCAGCTCCTCAGGCAGCGTTCCACGATACTCGACTTCGCCGTTATCGCCGCCGTTATCGCCACGGCGCTGACCGTAAGCCTGATCGCCGCGTCCGGTGTCGGTATTTTGCTGGCGGTGTTTCTTTTTATCCGCGAGCAGATAGGCGGCACTATCGTTCGCCGCAAGCTTAATTGCAATGAGACTTTTTCGAAGCGGGTGCGCACACATGAAGAAATGGAAATCCTCCTTGCGCACGGCGAGCGCGGCATAGTCGTCGAACTTCAGGGCAGCCTGTTTTTCGGCACCACCAACCAGCTTTATTCGGCGCTGGAGCCGGAACTGAAGACGCGGGACTATGTCATCCTGGATTTGCGGCGCGTGCAATCCGTCGATGTCACCGCCGCCCACATGCTGGACCAGATCAAGGACATGCTAGCCGAGCGCCACGGTTTTCTCATCTTCAGCCAATTGCCGAAAAACCTGCCTTCAGGCCGCGATATGCAGCAGTATTTCGATCAGGTCGGGCTCGTGCGCCCGGAAAGCCCGGTGCGCATCTTCGACGAGGTTGACGAGGCGCTGGAATGGGTCGAGGACAAAATTCTCGCGAATGCGATCTGCGAGCCCGGCGAGCAAGAGGCGCTCAGGCTGGACGAAATCGAACTGTTCAAGGGGCGCAAGGCGGAGACGCTGGCCGTGCTGGAACAGTCCATGGAAAAACGCTCATACAAGGCGGGAGACAAAATTTTCAAACGCGGCGACACCGGCGACGAAATTTTCCTGATCCGCAAAGGTGCGGTGCGCATCATGCTGCCGCTGTCCGAGAAACAGAGCCATCATCTTGGCACATTTGGACGGGGAGCGTTTTTCGGCGAAATGGCTTTTCTTGACGGCGATGTGCGTTCCGCGGATGCAGTGGTATTTTCCGACACCGAACTCTATGTGCTTTCGCGCAAGATTTTCGACACCGTGGCCGAGGAACACAAAAAACTGGCTCTCGGCTTCATAGAGGGTATCGCCAGCGTGCTGGCCAGCCGGTTGCGTTATACCAATGCCGAACTGCGGGCGCTGGAGTCCTAATTCGCACTGTGGACAAGGGCCGTCTGGCGGGGAAGATGGGCGAGATCGACCTGGCGAAATGGCATCCGGTGTTGCTGGAGATGCTGGCGTGAAAATATTCCGAACCTGACCCCGTTAATTTTCATTTGCGCGGAGCGGGGTTCGGGGTGTGGCAGGCTTAAAATTAGCTATGCCCAAAAAGCTGACAACAACTCCTCTCATTTTTGTTATGCGCCAGAAGCCGTCTTCATCTGTATTTCATCTACAAAGCGGCAGCTACTGCGTGACTCAAATGTCGTTATCAGCAACGATATTCAGGCGTATTATTGATCAGAAATAACAAGCGAATGCCTAAGTTATGTCCAAGAGTAGCTCTATAAACTTTTTCCCGTTGTTTTTACGTCTGTTTATACCGCTTTCCTTGTTGCCGATAGCAGGCGCGAGCTTTTATGGCCATGAGGCAATCGAGCGCGAGCTGACACAGATACGCACCCAAGATGCTGCATACGTCAAATTAGGTGCGGGGGCACTATCCGACAAAGTCGAGTTCATTACTCATGACCTCGCGTTTTTGTCCAACCACAGCGCGCTGAATATTGCCGTCAATCAGCCCACCCCCAACAATCTCAAGCATCTGGCAGAAGACTTCGCCGTCTTTTCAGGCAGCAGAGAGCATTATGATCAGATACGCTGGATCGACGAAAATGGCATGGAGGTAGTGCGAGTCGATCACATGCACGGCAAAACCGTGGTTGTTCCTGCCGACAAGCTCCAGAATAAGGGGCAGCGCTACTTTTTTACCGACACGATCAAGCTTAATCCCGGCGAAGTATTCATTTCACCGCTTGACCTCAACATTGAACAAAACAAAATCGAGGAGCCCTACAAACCCATGATCCGGGTTGCCACCCCCATCACCGACAGGCAAGGCAAGAAGCGCGGCATTATCATTCTCAATTACTACGGCAAAGACATGCTGCAAGCCTTCAGCAAGGCAACTGCCAATATCTCTGACCACAGTATGCTCATCAATAACGAGGGGTACTGGCTCAAAAGTCCCACCGCATCTGACGAATGGGGCTTCATGTTCAAACGCCCGGAACAAAGCATGGCGACACGATCACCTGCGGCGTGGAAGCGCATCCTCGGCACCAATCATGGCCAGTTGGAACTTGATGATGGCATGTGGACATGGGAAACGGTCTACCCGCTCCAAGCCGGGCAAAAAACCAGTAGCGGCGCCACCGATGCTTTTGCCCCCAGTCGCAGGGAGTTGGAATATCGGCAATATTTCTGGAAGTCGGTCACGCATCAGCCTGCGGACACACTGAGAACCATCCGCCAGGCAATTTGGCTCAAGATGGCTTGGATTGCAGGTGTATTGCTGTGCTTAATCGGGCTGGGTAGTTGGCTGCTGGCACGCGCGTGGGAGTTGCTGGCCGATGCAAAATTAAAGTATAGAACGGTCGCAGACTACACCTACAACTGGGAAACCTGGATCGACCCGAATGGGCATTATGTGTATTGCTCCCCCTCCTGTGCTCGCATCACCGGCCGATCCCCCGACGCATTTATGGCCGACCCGAACCTCTTCCTCAATATCACGCACCCGGATGATCGTCATCGCATGGAAATGCACCTGCAACGGCACACGGCATCAGATGCGCCTTCCGAGTTCATCATCCGTATCGTGCAGCCAGACGGCCAAGTGCGCTGGCTGGAACATGCCTGCCAAGCGGTATATGGTGAAACAGGCGACTTTCTCGGGCGTCGCGCCTCCAATCGCGACGTTACCGAACGCATGCAGGCTGAAGCCAAATTACGCGAGAGCGAAGAACGGCTCAAAGAGGCTCAATACATTTCGCATCTCGGGAGTTGGGAACTGGATCTCGCCACGGGTAAGTTGGAATGGTCTGATGAGATTTTTCGGTTATTTGAAATCGACCCGAAAAATTTTTCTGCCACCTACGAAGGGTTCCTTAACGCCATCCATCCCGATGATCGCGATGCAGTGAACTCGGCATACTCTCGTTCTCTGGAAATTCGCGAACCCTATGAAATCACCCACCGTTTGCTGATGAGTGATGGGCGCATCAAATGGGTGACTGAACGTTGCCATTCAGACTTTGATGCTGAAGGAAAACCGATACGGTCAATCGGCACAGTTCAAGACATCACCGAACAAAAGATGACGCAAGAACGTATCGAACACATGGCACATTACGATGCATTGACCAACTTGCCGAACCGAGCACTGTTCTATGATCGCTTGCGGCAGGCATTGTCGCTGGCAAAACGTCATGAAGCCGGATTAACGCTGCTGTACATGGATCTGGATGGATTCAAGCAAGTAAATGACACTCAAGGGCACCATGCGGGCGATTTAATATTGAAAAATGTGGCAGAGCGCTTAACCCAGTGCGTCAGGGAAAGCGATACTGTGTCACGTCTGGGCGGCGATGAATTCACTGTCATTCTCGACGGGATGCACAAACAGGATGATGTCGTCGGAATTGCGCAAAAAATTATTCAGGCCATTGCAGTTCCGTTCGATCTGGAGGGAAACGAAGGACGGATCGGGATCAGCATAGGTATCGCGCGTTACTCCGAAGAAGCTAACGACGAGGACGAACTGGTGAAGCAAGCCGACCAAGCGATGTACAAGGCGAAGTCGGCAGGAAAGAACACCTACTGGATTGGAGCAGCCGACTAGCACGCCCCCCGCTCGCCGAAGCATCGACTTCCGGCGCTCTCAATGAAGCGAGGCCAACATTCAAGAAAAAGCCCCGACAAAACCTGTCGGGGCTTTTTCTGACGACTAGCGACTAACGACTGATTTATCTCCGCGCCAACTGCCTCACCACCCCCACCAAGCGGTCGATCTCTTCGTGCGTGTTGTAAAACGCTAGCGACGGACGCACCGTAGCCTCCAAGCCGAAGCGCCGCAGGATAGGCTGTGCGCAGTGATGCCCGGTGCGCACGGCGATGCCTTCTTTGTTCAGCGCTTCGCCGACTTCGGTGGTTTGATAGCCTTCCAGCACGAACGACAGCACGCTGGTTTTGTCCGGCGCGGTGCCGATGAGACGTAAGCCCGGCACGCTGCGCAGCTCTTTCATCGCATACACCAGCAGCTCGTGTTCGTAGCGGCAGATGTTGTCGATGCCGAGCTTCTGCACGTAGTCGATGGCCGCGCCCAAGCCCACGGCATCGGCGATGTTGCCCGTGCCCGCTTCGAACTTGTTGGGCGCGGGGTGGTAGCGGGTTTTCTCGAAAGTCACGTCCTCGATCATGTTGCCGCCGCCTTGCCATGCGGGCATGTCCGCCAGCACTTCCGGTTTGCCGTAGAGCGCGCCGATGCCGGTGGGGCCGAACACTTTGTGGCCAGAGAAAACGAAGAAATCGCAGTCGAGATATTGCACGTCGGCGCGCAGGTGCGAGACCGACTGTGCGCCGTCGAGCAGCACTTTCGCGCCGTAGCGATGCGCCATTGCTATCATCTGCTTGGCGGGTGTCACCGTGCCGAGCGCGTTGGAGACTTGCGTGAACGACACCAGCTTGGTGCGCGAATTGAGCAGTCGCTCGTATTCGTTGAGCAACACCTGGCCGTCGTCATCCACCGGAGCCACGCGCAGCTTCGCACCGGTTTCGGCGCACAGCATTTGCCAGGGGACGATGTTGGCGTGGTGTTCCAAGTGAGAGATGAGGATCTCGTCACCCTCGACTATGTGCTTCTTGCCCCAGCTCTTCGCCACCAGATTGATCGCCTCCGTCGTGCCGCGCACGAAGATGATCTCCTTGCTCGAACTGGCGTTGATGAAGTCGGCGATCTTGTCGCGCGCGCCCTCGTAGGCATCGGTGGCGCGCGCGGCGAGTTCGTGCGCCGCGCGGTGGATGTTGGAGTTCTCGTGCGCGTAGAAATACGACAGGCGGTCGATCACCGACTGCGGCTTCTGCGTGGTCGCGGCGTTGTCCAGCCAGGCCAGCGGGCGACCGTTTACCAGCTCTTTCAAGATGGGGAAGTCGCGGCGCACGGCGTGTACGTCGAAAGGGGGATGGCCGGAGGTGATGATTTGGCTGGTGTTTTGATCGTGCGCAAACCCCTCCCAGCCTCCCCTTTCACCCGCAAGGAGTACGCCGGTGGGTATCCCGCTGCGATACAGCGACCCTTCCGCTGTCAGGGGAGGAGCAGAGTGGTTCTCCCCCTGAGAAGGGGGAGTTAGAGGGGGTTTGTTTTTAGAATTGAAGCGCGCCGCCTCATCCAAAAAGTAAAACGACGCCCCGGTCATCTTCGGATGTTCCTTGGCGTTGTCTTTCAGCAAGTCGCGCAGCACCTCTTCACCCGGATAAGCCGTATCCAGATTCGGCGCTACCGCAAAGTCCGCACCCGGCGCCCAATCGTGGTTCACCGGCAGTTGCGGCGTATGGGTGCGCGGCGTATCCAGATGCAGATCGAGCGGATCGCCGCCGGTCAGCGGGAAGGCCAGATCGTTGCTGCGCGGCGGCGTGGACGAACCCAACGATGGCGTCGCGCCGGACAATGCGCCCGGCACGCCCGCAAACAATTCGTTTGCGATACGTTCGATCAGCGCGGTATCCACTTCGTAGGAGCCTCCTGTTTGCAGGAGATCAAGATTCGCGGCTGAAGCCGCTCCTACAGGTTGATCGTCGGTTAGCAGATTACTTGTACTCATGGTACTTACCCACTTCGACGTCTTCGAGCACGGCGAGCGCGTCATCGGTCAGCACAGCAAGCGAGCAATACAGCGAGATCAGGTAAGACGCGATAGCCTTGCGGTCTATACCCATGAAACGCACGGATAAGCCCATGCTCTGTTCGCCCGGCAGGTTGGGCTGATACAAACCGACCACGCCCTGACGGCTTTCGCCCGTGCGCAGCAGGATGATGCTGGTCTTGTTTTTTTCTACCGGAATCTTGTCGGACGGGATCAGCGGGATGCCGCGCCAGGTGAGGAACGGCGAACCGGAGATGGTGACGGTGGGCGGCGGCACGCCGCGACGCGTGCATTCGCGACCAAAGGCGGCGATGGCCAGCGGGTGCGCGAGGAAGAAGCCGGGCTCTTTCCACACCTTGCTGATGAGCTCGTCCAGATCATCCGGCGTCGGTGCGCCACTGCGGGTCTTGATGCGCTGGCTGGCGGCGGCGTTGGTCAGCAGGCCGTATTCCTTGTTGTTGATGAGCTCACTTTCCTGGCGCTCTTTTACGGTCTCGATGGTCAGGCGCAGTTGCTCCTTGATCTGGTTGTGCGGGCTGCTATACAGATCGGACACGCGGGTATGCACATCCACCACCGTGTTCACGGCGGAGAGCATGTACTCGCGGCCCCACTCTTCATAATCAACAAAGGTCTGCGGCAACTCGCGCTCATCGCGCTGCGAGCAGGCCACGGTCACGCGCGACGCGTCTTTGACCTTGTTGACGCGGTAGATACCCGCTTCCAGCGGCACCCAGCTCAACAACTGCGGCAGCCAGCGCGGGGTAATAGTGGAAAGTTGCGGAACGGTTTTAGTGGCGTTCGCCAGCGTGCGCGCGGCGACATCGCTCAGCGCCAGTTGGTCTTTGTGTTCAACAGCCATGACTCACTCCTTAGAAAAATTATTGATAACGTTATTAGAAAAAAAGCTAAGCGATAGTCGGGCAGATCGGGGGATGGTTCAACCTGCTATAGCCACCAAATTGCTATTTGTTTACTCCCTTCCCCCGCAAGCGGGGGAAGGGCTGGGGATGAGGGGCGGTGAGTTGCCGCAATTTCGTTGCTGTGCCGCAACCCTCACCCTAGCCCTCTCCCGCCAGCGGGCGAGGGGACTCGTGCGGCAGCCTTTGCCACGAGTGCATGACCTCAATGAACATGCTCACACCGCGCAATAAACGACGAAAGCTGTATTCCCAGCGCCTGCGCCAATTTCGCAACCGTCACGATAGAAGGCACCGCCCGTCCCCGCTCCACCTCGCCCAGATACGAGCGATTCAAATCGGCGCGTTCGGCCAGTTGCTCCTGCGACCAGCCGCGCTCTTCGCGCAATTGCCTTAACACTTGCGAAAATTGTTCGATGGTCATGCGGCCACCTCCGCTTTGGGCAATTCGTGTTGCGAGCTGGCCTGCGTAATCACGCTGCCCGGCGGCACGCTGCGCGTGAGCCACACGTTGCCGCCGATGCTCGAACCCTTGCCGATGGTGATGCGCCCCAGTATCGTCGCACCGGCGTAGATCACCACATCGTCTTCGACGATGGGATGACGCGGCTGACCTTTTTCCAGCACGCCGTCTTCGCCCACGTTGAAACGCTTCGCGCCCAAGGTCACCGCCTGATAGATGCGCACGCGCTCGCCGATGACGGCGGTTTCGCCTATCACCACGCCCGTGCCGTGATCGATAAAAAATCCCGAGCCGATTTTTGCGCCGGGGTGGATGTCGATACCGCTCGCGGAATGCGCCAATTCGGCGATGATGCGGGCGTTCATGGAGGCTCCCAACTGGTGCAGCTCGTGTGCGATCCGGTAGTAAATCACCGCTTGTATGCCGGGATAACACAGCAAAATTTCATCCACGCTGTGCGCTGCCGGATCGCCGTTATAGGCGGCGCGCACATCGGTATCGAGCACGCTGCGCACCTTGGGCAAGGTGGCAGCGAAACGGCTCACAATATCGACGGCTTGAGCATCGAAATCGGCTTCCGTGTTTTGTCCTGTTTGCCGCGCGGTGTACTGCAATTCCAGCAATACTTGCCAATGCAGGGAATGCAGCGCGCTATCCAGCGTGTGCGCCACAAAAAAATCTTCACTCTCCTGGCGCAAATCGGGCGGCCCCAAACGCATGGGAAACAATGCGCCGCGCAAGCCGTCCACTATTTCGCGGATGGAATCCGGCGCGGGTAACTCGCGCCCGCCGCACTCCCGGTTGCGGGCGCAGGTTTCGCGCCAGCGGCGGCGCACTTCGCGCAACTCGCCGACGATGTTATCCAGTCCCCAATTGGCTTGTAATGCGAAGTGAGACATCAAACCGCCACAGCCGAACCATCGGGATTGAACACTCCCTCAAACAGAATCGAGCTGAGATAGCGCTCGCCGGAGTCGGGCAGGATCACCACGATAGTCTTGCCCGCATGTTCCGGCTTGTGCGCCAGACGCGCTGCCACCGCCACTGCGGCGCCGCACGAGATGCCGGACAGGATGCCCTCTTCGCGCGCCAGCCTGCGGGCATACAGCACCGCATCTTCATTGCTGACCTGCTCGATGCTGTCCACCAGCTCCAGATCGAGTATGGCGGGCACGAAGCCCGCGCCTATGCCCTGTATCTTGTGCGGGCCGGGCTTGAGCTCTTCGCCGTTGCGCTTTTGCGTCAGCACCGGGCTGGCGGAGGGTTCCACCGCCACCGACAATATCTGCTTGCCGCGCGCCTTCTTGAAATAACGCGATACGCCGGTGATCGTGCCGCCGGTGCCCACGCCAGAGACGAAGATGTCGACGTTGCCGTCGGTGTCGTTCCATATCTCGGGCCCCGTGGTGGCTTCGTGGATGGCCGGGTTGGCGGGGTTCTCGAACTGTTGCAGCAACACATATTTGGCATCGGAGGCCGCGATCTCCCTGGCCTTGGCGATGGCGCCGCTCATGCCTTTGGCGCCTTCGGTCAGCACCAGCCTGGCGCCCAGCGCCAGCAGCAGTTTGCGCCGTTCTATGCTCATGGTTTCGGGCATGGTCAGGGTCAGCGGAATGCCGCGCGCGGCGGCCACAAAGGCCAGCGCGATGCCGGTGTTGCCGCTGGTGGGTTCGACCAGCTCCTTGCCCGCACCGAGTTGGCCGCGCTGTTCGGCCGCGTTAATCATCGCCGCGCCGATCCGGCATTTCACCGAATAGGCCGGGTTGCGCCCTTCGATCTTGGCCAGCACCGTGGCCTTAGCGCCGTCGGTGACGCGGTTCAGCCGCACCAGCGGGGTGTTGCCTATGGATAGTGAGTTGTCTGCATACCAGTGGGACATGGGGCTCTCCTGATGAGTGATAGTCTTGAACTAAGTGTGTTGCGATACAGGCAGTCTATGGTCGCCAAAGTTTTTTTCTAACCAAATATTCTTCATAACCTTTGCGTATTTTTTGATATGAAAAGGCGTGGCTCGCCGTAGCCGCTATCCGGCTATTCTTTCCCGAAGGAATTGGTTTTAGATTTTGAAGTGTGTGACGGGAAGGCGGGCGCATCCAAAGACAGTCCCGTGTGGCTTGTGTGTCGAAGAAGCGAGAGAAAGAAAGCAGTGCTCCGCAAATCCGTGTTAAGCGGCGTAATCTGCGGATGGAACTGAGGTTTTCAGGATCAAAACCACTATTTGAAATTTGCGTTGCCTATCCGATGGACAGGCAACTTGACTTACCTGCGCGCGATCACATTCAGCCCCGGCTTCAACTCGGCCTCGTCGATGTAACCGACCGCGCCCGGCGTGGCTTGCACATAGTTGATGACCTCTGCCGCGCCGGACAATTCGGGCGGCGGCGCACCCTTGCCGATATAGCGCCGCACGGTCCAGTAGGCGGTGTATTTTTCTTCATCCTGATTGAGAAATTCATGCAGGAAAAGATTGCGTACAGCCGTGCCGGGCTTGACGCCGACCGGCGTGACGCTGACGCCGGAAACCGAGATGACCTTTCCGGTGTAAATCTTCTGAATCGTCGCGGCGTCCATCTTCGGCACGTTGCTGTTTCCGATCACCACGATCTCGCCCGCGTGGGCATGGGCGTATGCCAAGGAGACGGCCAGCAATGCAACTTTAATCGTCGTTTTCATGATCGCCCCCCTTTCAAAATACAATGTTGTAAGAGAAGGACAGCACGTCGATGTCCTGCTTGCTGACATTGCCGAAGGCCGGCGCATCGACGAAACTGGAGGTCACGCCGACATGCGTGCGCGCCCATTCGAACTTGATTTTCTGTTTGGGCGTGAGCCGATAGGAAGTGCCCAGCGCGACGGTGTCCTGATCGTAAACAAGCAGGCCGTCAGCCAGTACCCGCTGGGAAGCATTGATTCCTGCTACCGTAGCGCTATTGACGGGCGACAGACCCGGATTGTTATTCACGGATGGGTAGAGTTCCAACACGTCTGATCTGGATTTGATCTTTGCGTAGGAAACATAGGGTGTCCATGCGCCGATATTCTTGAGCAACGCCAGGTATCCGCCATTGCTATCCATCCCTGTCATCATATTGTCGATTTTTCTGCGACCGTATTCTCCGGTTAGCCTGAAGTCTTTCGGCAGACTGATTTCGGCAGCCAAAGTGAAGACCAGAGAATCTACCGAGTCGCTAAAGCCTCCGGCAACATATGCGGCGCCGGTCGTCGCGCCAAAAGCTGCCGCTGGAACCAGTGGCACGGCCGTAATGAAGGGCTGACCGGGATCGGCAGTGTTCGTTATCTTGTGGAAACCCATACGGTATTTGTCTTCGTCCCGCAACAAGGTCAATACGATGCCCTCAGCCTTGATGTTCCACGGCACTGCCCACATACCCCGCTGCGTGGGAAAACCGGGAATGTCATCGCGCTGAAAAAACCGAAAGTTGATTTTTTGATTTCCCGCGTAGACATTCAACGTAAACTCACCCAAATCCGGATTCCATATCTTTTCAAGGGAGCCGCCGATGTAATCGCTGGTGGGGGCGAGACTGTACATCTCAGTTGGCAGGCGGACGAAATCATAAGTTGCCCCCACATCCAGGATTTCGCTGTGAAGGTAAAGCGGCACGCGCTGCTTGCCCAAGCGGATGAGCCAATCGTTGGATGGACGCCAGGAAATAAACGCCCAGTTCAGGGTGGCATCCCAGGAAGAATCGTTTTTCAAGGATGGGGCGAATTTGCCCTGGACGGTCGCGCCGATCTGATCGGTGAATTTGATGTCGGCCTGCGCACCGAAAATGCTATCCCTTTTGACGGTTCCGCTGCTGTTGATGAAGCGTTCGTAATTATAGGGCTGGTTGGACTGGGCATAGCCCAGCGTGCCGAATCCAGAAAGCGCAACCTCCGCCGCTTCCGCAGTCATTGCACCCAGAGCGAAAACTGCCGCCAACATCCATGTAATACGGCGCTTCATTAATCTATCCTTTGCTTGAAAAGCGAATTGTCCCATAAAAACATCACCTATTGCTTAAGTGACTCTCTAAAAATTCACCCACCGGCGCAGGCCGCTGCCCGGCAAATCTAAGACAGTGCATGCACTGACAAAACAGCTTGTTATTTGGAATCGCCGGATTCCGGCCCGCCCCGGATAAGCAGCCACGCACTATCGAGCAACAGATTCGATTTGCCCGCGCGCGATCACGCTCATCCCCGTCAGATCGGCAACGTAGCCGATTACCCAAGGGCTGGATTGCACATAGCCGATGACATCCTCAGCACCGTCCAACGCAGACTGTGGCCCGCCCTTGCCGGTATAACTTCTGCGCGCGATCACATTCATGCCCGGTTTCAGCGCGGCCTCGTCAATATAGCCGACCGCACCCGGCGTGGATTGCACGTAGTTGATGACCTCCGCATCATTGCTCAACTCGGCTGGCGGCGCGCCCTTGCCGATATAGCGCCGCACCGTCCAGTAGGCGGTGTATTTGTCCTCGTCCTGATTGAGAAATTCATGCAGGAAAAGATTGCGTGCAGCCGTGCCGGACTTGACGCCGACCGGCGTGACGCTGACACCGGAGACAGAGATGATTTTTCCGGTGTAAACCTTCTGAATCATCGCGGCGTCCATCTTCGGCACGTTGCTGTTTCCGATCACCACAATCTCGCCCGCGTGGGCTGGTGCGTATGCCAGGGAGACGGCCAGCAATGCAACTTTAATCGTCGTTTTCATGATCGCCCCCCTTTCAAAATACTACGTTGTAGGAAAATGACAGCACGTCGATGTTCTGATTGCTGACATCGCCACCCGCTGGCGCATCGACAAAACCGGAAGTCACGCCGACATGCGTGCGCGCCCATTCCGCCTTGATTTTTTGTTTGGGGCTAAGCCGGTAGGAGGCGCCAAATGCAATCGTGTTCTGGTCGAAAACATTAAGCGCGTCGGCAATAATCCGCTGGGAAGCGTTGATTTGTGCCACCGCGCCGACCAATTGAGGGATGGGCACCAGAGCCGTCATGCCGGGATTGGTATTTATGGCTTGATAAAGGTTAATTGCGCTGGATTTCGATTTGATCAGCGCCAAGGAAACATAGGGCGTCCATGCGCCAACATTCTTGAGGATAGAAAGATACCCGCCACTGCTATCAACTCCGAGATCGGCATTAGTTATTTTCCGGCGAACGTACTCCCCGATAAATCTGAAGTCTTTCGGCAGTTTTATTTCTGCGCCCAGAGTGAAGGTTTGGTCGGTCATATTGTTGATTAGCGCCTGCGGCAACACGGTATACGCCGACCCGCCGACAAATCCAGCAGCAGGGGCTAACTGTGAATTTATCAGGCCAATATTGGCTGGAGAAATCAGGGAAATGTAAGAGAGTTCGCTCTGGTCGGGATCCAGGGTAATTGATATATTGTGTGCGCTAGCCCGGTATCTGTCCTCATCCCGCAACAAGGTTAGTACTACCCCCGTGCTGTTCAGGGTGAGAATTTTGAAGTTCGCACCGGGAATCGAACCCGTGCCTGGAATTTGCACATTGTCGCGCTGGTAAAAACGGTAGCTGGATTTGATGCTTCCCGTATAGCCGTCCAGCGTCAGCTCACCGAAATCAGGACTCCATGTTTTGGAAAAAGATGCGCCAAAGTAATCCGTGGTGGGGGAAGTGCCGTACATTTCCACCGGCAAGCGGGCAAAATCGTAAGTCGTACCCACATCCATACTTTCGCTGTAAAGGTAAAGCGATACACGCTGCTTGCCCAGACGGAAGAGCCAATCGTTGCTTGGCCTCCAGGAAAGAAACGCCCAGCTCAGGGTGGGATCCCATGAAGAATCGTTCTTCAGGGATGGGGCGAATTTGCCCTGGACGGTCGCGCCTATGGAATCGGTGAATTTGATGTCGGCCTGCATACCGGCAACGCTGTCCCTTGCGACGGTTCCTTTATTGTTGACGAAGCGCTCGAAATTGTAGGACTGGTTTGATTGTGCATAGCCCAGCGTGCCGAAGCCGGAAAGCGCAACCTCCGCCGCAGCCGCTGTCATTGCACCCAGACTGAAAACAGCCGCCAATGCCCATGTGATAGGAGTCTTCATTATTGTTTATCTCTTGCAGCCCTTGCCCCAAAAATTGCGAAATGCGACGCAATCAGATGACCGAGTATCCGGCAGCCATGCAAACGCTCCGCATTAACCGGTCGGCGCGCATTGTAGAGACTTTCTAGCCCGGCGCATCCAGTCCATTTGGACTGCCCATCCAAATGGACTGGCAAGGCGAAAAACACTTGTGCCGCGCGCGTGGAGCGGGTTAAATTCGCGCCATGTCGCCCACCACTATCCTTCTCATCGACGATCACGCCCTGTTCCGTTCCGGGCTGAGCATGGTGTTGCGCTCGGACATTGCCAACGTGCAGGTGCTGGAGGCAAGCTCGATGGAGGAGGCGATGCGCAACCCGATGGATGCGCCGGATGCGTTGCTGCTGGACATCCAGCTACAGGGTTTGAACGGGCTGGATGGCATCGCACTCCTGAAGCGCAAATGGCCGCAGACACCCATCGTTATGCTCGCTTCAGACGCCACGCAGGATACCATGCGGCGGGCGCTGGAGCGCGGCGCAACGGCTTTCATATCCAAGGCGGAAGCGACTGGCAAAATATTGGCTATCATCAGACAGGTGCTGTGCGGAGAAACCGCAGCGGAGAAGCCCGTAGAAAAGGAAGCGCCGCGCCTGACGCCGCGCCAGAGCGAGGTGCTCGATCTGCTGTGTCAGGGCTTATCGAACAAGGTGATCGGCAAGCGGCTGGGACTCTCGGAAAACACCGTGCGCTGGCATGTACAGGCGCTGTTGGCATTCTTGCAGGTAGCCAGCCGTTCCGAGGCGGCCTATGCGGCACGCCGTAGCGGTCTGGTTAACTGAGATGCGGCACAACCTGCTGCGCCTCGCCGAAGGGCGCATCCTGGTGGAGCAACTGCGGTTGCTATTAGGCAATGTAAGCGGTTCGGCCATTCTCGGGATTATCACCATCACTCTGCTGGTGTGGGTCTTGTCCAGCGACCGCAACCTGCTGGAACTCATGGTATGGGGCATAGCGGCGGCACTCCCGAGGATTTTCCTGATGCTCGCAGGGCGCCGCCTCCTTGCCTCCGGCGTTTCATGTGAACAGGCACCCCGCTTGGTCTGGCAATTGGTTATATATCACGCGGCACATGGCGCCGTTTGGGGCGCATTGGCTTGGCTCACGCTCGATACGGCCACCACCGCTGGCAGCATCCTGGTTATTACCGTTCTGGTATTACTGGCGAGCAGTTCCATATCCTTGTTCTCGCCCGTGCTGCCAATCTATGTCGCATTCAGCACCCCAATTTTGCTGGCCTTAGTATCCAAGCTGTGGCTAATGGGCAACCCGGATTATCGTCCGCTAGGCGTGGTCGCCGTATTGTATGTCCCCATGCTCTTCATGCAGGCTCGCAACAGCGCTGCCGCAACGCGCGCGGCGATCAACCTGCGCTTCGAGAATGTCGAATTGGTCGAGCGTCTGCACGGGGAAACAGAAAGGGCGGAACAGGCTAACCTGGCCAAGTCGAAGTTCCTCGCCGCGGCCAGCCACGACCTGCGCCAGCCGATACACGCGCAGGGGCTGTTCCTGGAGGCGCTGGCGCGCAGCGGGCTTTCAGCGAATCAGGAAGCGATACTGTCCAGCGTCCGCGCCGCGTCCGAGGCTTCTGCCGGGATGCTCAACACCCTGCTCGACTTTTCGCGTATCGAGGCTGGTGTCGTCGAGCCGCAAATACGGCCATTCCATTTGCAGCCCTTGCTGACCCGAATTGAAAACGAACTGGCACCTCAGGCCAATGCCAAGGGATTGGTTTACCGTTCGCGCGAGACCCATGCCGCCGTCGAGTCCGATCCGGCGCTGGTGGAGTTGATCCTGCGCAACCTGGTATCGAATGCAATCCGTTATACAGAACATGGCGGCGTGCTGGTGGCATGCCGCACACGCGACGAGCAAGTATTGCTGGAAATCTGGGATACCGGCATCGGCATCGAACCGTCGCAGCAGCGGGAAATATTCCGTGAATTTCATCAGCTCGGCAATCCTGAACGCGACCGCAACAAGGGGCTCGGCCTAGGCTTGGCGATTGCGCAGGGCTTGGCGTGCGCACTGGGGTACGAGCTGTCTTTGGTCTCGGTGCCGGGACGGGGCAGCATGTTCCGGCTGACCCTGCCCATCGCCCGTGCTGCGGTGGTAAGCGACGATCTGGAAATTGCGCATAACTATATGCGCGTACTCGATCTGCGGGTGCTGGTGATCGACGACGATGAGACGGTGCGCGCAGGCATGGCGCAACTGTTGCGCGGATGGGGCTGCGCATGCGTGGCGGTCGAGTCGATTGCCGAAGCAAAGGCCTCAGCACGCGCATACCGTCCCGATATAGTCATCAGCGATTACCGCTTGCGCGAACAACGCACCGGCGCGGAAGCCATTGCGGCGCTGCGCGCGGAATTCGGGGCCGATCTTCCCGCGCTGCTGATTACCGGCGACACCGCGCCGGAGCGCCTGCGCGAAGCGCGCGCCAGCGGCGTGCCGCTGTTGCATAAACCGGTGTCGCCGTCGCTGTTGTATCGCAGGCTGGAGAGCATGCTTTCTGCTTAATGAAATCCGTTCAACGAAGGTTCGGATTATGAAGCTGGTAAAACCAGACACCGGCGTTTTCGACGCCTGAATGCAACGACACGCATCAGAATCCCAAAGTGTATTGCACGCTTAAAATATTCGCCTTGTACAAGGCTCGTCCGCTAACCGTTCACAACCGGACAACAAATTGCCTCATCTGAGCGCGACCAAATTCATCCCCGTCAGCTCGGCAACGTAGCCGATTACCCAAGGGCTGGATTGCACATGGCCGATGACATCCTCAGCACCGTCCAATGCAGACTGTGGCCCGCCCTTGCCGGTATAACTTCTGCGCGCGATCACATTCATGCCCGGTTTCAGCGCGGCCTCGTCAATATAGCCGACCGCACCCGGCGTGGATTGCACGTAGTTGATGACCTCCGCATCATTGCTCAACTCGGCTGGCGGCGCGCCCTTGCCGATATAGCGCCGCACCGTCCAGTAGGCGGTGTATTTGTCCTCGTCCTGATTGAGAAATTCATGCAGGAAAAGATTGCGTGCAGCCGTGCCGGACTTGACGCCGACCGGCGTGACGCTGACACCGGAGACAGAGATGATTTTTCCGGTGTAAACCTTCTGAATCATCGCGGCGTCCATCTTCGGCACGTTGCTGTTTCCGATCACCACAATCTCGCCCGCGTGGGCTGGTGCGTATGCCAGGGAGACGGCCAGCAATGCAACTTTAATCGTCGTTTTCATGATCGCCCCCCTTTCAAAATACTACGTTGTAGGAAAATGACAGCACGTCGATGTTCTGATTGCTGACATCGCCACCCGCTGGCGCATCGACAAAACCGGAAGTCACGCCGACATGCGTGCGCGCCCATTCCGCCTTGATTTTTTGCTTGGGACTAAGCCGGTAGGAGGTGCCAAATGCAATCGTGTTCTGGTCGTAAACAACCAGCGCGTCGGCCAGAACCCTTTGGGAAGCGTTGATTTTTGTCAGCGCATCGACCAATTGCGGAATGGGTATCCGCGCAGTCATGCCGGGGTTGGTATTTATGGCTTGATAAAGGTTGGTTATGGCGGTGTTCGATTTGATCGTCCCATATGAAACATAGGGCGTCCACGCGCCAACATCCCTGAGGATAGCAAGATAACCGCCACCGCTGTCGAGTCCGAGATCGGCATTAGTCATTTTTCTGCGCACGTATTCGCCGACCAATCTGAAGTCTTTTTGCAGTTTGATTTCGGCCCCCAAAGTAAGCGCTTGAGCCGTCAACCTACCCGTTAGCGCCTGCGGTAACACGGTGTACGCAGTCCCGCCGACAAACCCGGCCACCGGAGTCAGCAAGGGACTGATCAGACCGATGTTGTCCGGGGTAATCATCGTGGCGTAGGTAAGTTCAGTCTGGCCTGAATCAAAGGTGAATGAGGCGTCGTGTGCGCTAGCCCGGTATCTATCTTCATCCTGCAACAACGTTAACACGATCCCCGTGCTCTCAAAGTTGAAAGTTTTGAAATTGGCGCCGGGAATCGAAGCCGCTTCCGGAACCAGCACACTGTCGCGCTGGTAAAAGCGCCAGCTAGACTTGGTCCTTCCGCTGTAGCCGTCCAGCGTCAACTCGCCGAAATCAGGACTCCATGTTTTGGAAAAAGATCCACCGATGTAGTCCGTGGTGGGCGCCGTGCCATACATTTCCACCGGCAAGCGGGCAAAATCGTAAGTCGTCCCCACATCCATACTTTCGCTGTACAGGTAAAACGACGCGCGCTGTCTACCCAGACGGATCAACCAATCGTTGGACGGGCGCCAGGAAAGAAACGCCCAGCTCAGCGTGCTGTCCCAGACCGAATCATTCCAGGAGGAGGGGGCGAATTTTCCCTGAACGGTCGCGCCTAGACTATCGTTTAATTTGGCATCAATTTGAACGCCGGCAACACTGTCTTTTTTGACCGTCCCATTATTGTTGATAAAACGCCCGTAATTGTAGGGCTGGTTGGATTTGGCATAAGCCAGTGAGCCGAAACCGGAAAGCGCAATATCCGCAGCAGCTACAGACGTCCCCCCCAGACCGAGCAGCGCTGCCAGCATCCATGCAAGACAATTATTCATGGTTATTTCCTTGAGACGCATCTAAAAATTCACTTTCGCCATTGATGAAACGACTAGCCCCCCGGTAAACCATACACCTGTCGCTCAGGTGCATGACAGGCAAAATTTATTCTGTGTATCTACACATCTACCCACTTGGCAGCAATACGGTAAAGTTCATCTTGAATCGCCATAAAAGTTTCAACCACTTCAGGATCGAAGTGCGTTCCTTTACCCCCCAGTATGATTGCCGTCGCTTGCTCACAACTCATGGGTTCCTTGTAGGGACGGCGCGTGAGCAACGCATCGAACACGTCGGCAACCGCCATCAGTCTGGCCGACAACGGGATAGCGGTTGCCGCCAGGCCGTTGGGGTAACCTGATCCATCCCATTTCTCATGGTGGCAGCCGGCAATTTCCATCGCCAGCGTCAAAAATTCACCCTGCTCACCCATGTGTTCTCCGGCACGTTTGAGCATGTCATGACCGCGCTGCGCATGGGTTTTCATGATGGCAAACTCTTCCGGAGTGTGTCTGCCCGGCTTGAGCAGAATATGGTCTGGAATGGCGATTTTTCCGATGTCGTGCAGGGGCGCGGACTTGCTCATCTGCTCGATGTAGGCGGCAGTTAACAGGGAGCTATGATGCGGTAATTTTGCCAGCTCGTTGGCCAGGCTGCGCACGTATCCCTGGGTGCGACGAATATGGTTGCCGGTGCTTTCATCGCGGAATTCCGCCAGCGACACCATCACACAGATCGAAGCGTCCTGCAGGTGGTTAATTTCCGATAAGCGTTTTTCCACCTGCTTTTGCAACCAGGCATTCTGGTCGCGCAAAAAATCCTGCCAGGACTTTATTTCCAGATGTGTTTTGACCCGTGCCGCGACTATCGGCGGACTGATAGGTTTGTGGATAAAGTCCACCGCACCGACCGAAAAACCCAGTTCCTCATCTTCGACTTCGGTCTTGGCGGTGAGAAAAATCACCGGCACCAGACGCGTGGCCTCGACCGCCTTCAAGCGGCGGCATACCTCGTAACCGTCCATCTCCGGCATCATGATGTCCAGCAGCACCAAATCCGGCGGCGCGGCGGCCGCCAGTTCGAGCGCTTTGGCGCCGCTGTTGGCCAGTTTTACGCGGTATTGCTCCTTGAGCAAATTGGCCAGCAAACTCAGATTGGCCGGGGTGTCGTCCACCACCAATACGGTGGGGCGCTCAAAGGCGGGTGATGTAGTCATAACGGCACCTTATCCTGATAGGGTTGCAAAACGCTGTCGAAATATTTTCTGATTTCCTGGGGAACGAAAGTAAACCGCATTTCATAACAATAGGGTTCATTCGGGTTGGAATTCATCACCTTCGCATAAATAATGCCGCCAGCGCCGCTACCACCGTGATCGTCCAACATCACTTTCAGGTTGGCAAATTCCGTCAATTCGACTGCAGAGGAAAATAGCGCGGACTTTTCCGCCAATTTCATAATCTCGCCCTGTATTGTTTCACAGGAAGAATGTTTTCCATCCAGTATTTCGAATGACATGCGAATTTTATCTGCCAGCGGCACAAATACCGCCTTGGGCTGCGGCAACAAAATTTCGTATGCGCCGCCCACACCGGTAACGTCATATACATTGACCGGTTTTTCCAGCCCTTTGAACGGAACGGAAATCTTTCCTCCGATGCTCACGTTGAGGGAGGTCGCCGTTAGCGTCGATTCGGTAATAAGCACCTGTCCTCCGACAGTAAACGATTCCACCCGTCCGGCCAGATTGACATTGCTTCCCACCACCGCGTACTTCACCCGCATATCAGAACCTATATTGCCGGCGACCACCTTTCCCGTATTGATGCCGATACCCATTTCCAGTTCCGGCATGTTTTGTTCCCTGTTGCGCCGGTTCACCTTTTCCATGGCAAGCTGCATTTCCAGCGCGCAGGCTATCGCCCGATCGGCATCGTCCGCACGCATAGTCGGCGCTCCAAACAGGATCAATATGGCGTCACCGATAATCTCGTTGATGGTGCCGGAGTATTTGAAAATTATCCCGGTCATGTCCGACAGGTAATTATTCAGCATCTCGACCACGGCTTCCGGCGGGTGCTTTTCCGATATCGCCGAAAAACCGCGCAGATCGGTCATGACGATGGTGACAGTCAATGATTCGCCCCCCAGCCTCAGGCCGTCCGGTGACTCAAGCAGTTTTTTGACCACCTCGTCTGACATATAACGGCCAAATGTTTTTTTGATGAATTCGTTTTGCATCTGCAAAGAATCGTGCAGGGACTTTATTTCCAGATGTGTTTTGACCCGTGCCGCGACTATCGGCGGACTGATAGGTTTGTGGATAAAGTCCACCGCACCGACCGAAAAACCCAGTTCCTCATCTTCGACTTCGGTCTTGGCGGTGAGAAAAATCACCGGCACCAGACGCGTGGCCTCGACCGCCTTCAAGCGGCGGCATACCTCGTAACCGTCCATCTCCGGCATCATGATGTCCAGCAGCACCAAATCCGGCGGCGTGGCTGCCGCCAGTTCGAGCGCCTTAATGCCGTTGTTGGCCACTTTTACGCGGTATTGATCCTTGAGCAAATTGGCCAGCAAACTCAGATTGGCCGGGGTATCGTCCACCACCAATACGGTGGGGCGTTCAGAGGCGGAGGATGTCATGGCTGCTTGTTAACTTCGGAGGGTAAAGTGTCAGGCGCTGCTGCCGACAGTTCAGCCAGCAGTGCTTGCGCCGCATCGAATTCAAAATTTTGCAGGGCAGTGCTGATGCGCAGCACTGTTTGCGGCGGCAGGGAAAGGGTAAACTCCTTGCGGTGTTTTTCCCACAAATCAATGGCGTCGCTATCGCATTCACCCAACAGTTGGCGCAGACGCGGCAGGCAATCCGGCAACGTGCGCGGCTGCGGCTCCGCGTTGGACGTGGCGGGAATGACGTCTGCCGCATCCGCTTCTGCCGCAAAAAATTGTTGCAAGGCGCTGAGCAGCGGCGTCAAACAAGGGGTGAGCGCCGCCAGAGCAGCAGTGGCCGCATCGGCTTGCCGACTCTTGCAAGCCGCTTCGAGTTCTTGGGCGGCAGGCTGCAAATCGTTGGCGCCCAAGGTGCCGGACAAACCTTTAAGTGTGTGCGCCAGCCGCTCGGCCTCTTGCCACTGTGTGTTGGCAAAATACTCGCTAAAGGTCTGCTGGTAGTCGGCATTGTCGCGGGCAAACATAAGCAGCATCTGCCGGTACAGTTTCTTGTTGTTGCCGGCTCGGCGCAGACCGGCCGCGGTGTCCAGACCGGCGATATTCGGCAATGGCAAAGAACTGGCGTCAACCGGCGCAATACGGGCAGGCGCCGGAGCGGGCGCCGCACCGTTCTGACCCGGTGTGGCCGGCCCGGTGTAATAGCGCGCCAGCATGGCATACAGGTCTTCGGGCTCGATCGGCTTGCTGAGATGTCCGCTCATCCCCAATGCCTGACAACGCTCGCGCTCCTCAACCATCGCATGCGCCGTCATCGCCACCAGCGGCAGCGACAAATAGCGCGGGTCGGCGCGCAAACGGCGAGTCGCCTCGTAGCCGTCCATCACCGGCATTTGCAGATCCATAAAGACTACGTGGTAGTAATCGGCGGCAACAGCCGCCAATTGATCGAGCGCTTCCTGACCGTTGTTGGCTACCGCGACACTGACGCCACGGCACTCCAGCAACTCGACCGCCAGTTGCTGATTGATCGGATTATCTTCCACCAGCAGCACACGCATACCGTGCAAATTGGCCTCAGTTCCGCTGTCATGGCTAGAGCTGCGCTCATCGAGGGTGTTGCCGGTCAGAATATTGAGCAGTTTGCGCAACGCGTCGGGCAGCACCGGTTTTGCCAGAAAGTGTCGGGCATCTAGCCGTGTGGCGGCTTCATGCAGTATTTCCGAATCGTAGGCGGAAACGACCACCGGCAACGGCGGATGAGCCATCCCGCTGCCATGCAAAGCTTGCAGCACATCGCTGCCATCCATGCCCGGCATGACCCAATCCAGCAGCAGCAAGTCGTAACGATGACCGGCATGATGTGCTTGCGTGATCTTGGTTAGCGCTTCTTCTCCGCTGGCGGCGCTGTCGATGCCCTGACCGTGAGCCGTGCCAACCCCGAGCGCGGTAAGCAGATCGATCAACACCAGCACGGCTTCGTGCTGATCGTCGACCACCAGCACGCGCAGCACATCCACCCCCGGTAGCGCCGCAACAACCGGAGGTGTTGTCTGCGCCACCGGGAAACGGGCTGTAAAAATAAAATTGGCGCCTTCTCCGGGCTTGCTTTCGACCCATATGCGGCCGCCCATCAGTTCGACAAATTTCTTCGAGATGGTCAGACCCAATCCGGTGCCGCCGTATTTGCGGGTGGTCGATCCATCGGCCTGGGTGAACTCCTGGAACAGCCGCCCCACCTGCTCCTCCGACATGCCGATACCGGTATCCTGCATGCTAAAGCGCAGCAGCACATCGTTATCGCTACGCTCTTCAATGCTGATGGTCAACTTGACATAACCCTGATGGGTGAATTTGACCGAATTCGACAACAGGTTGGTGAGTATCTGACCGAGGCGCAGGGCATCGCCCAGCAGCGCCCCGCTGTCGCCCAGCAAGCGGGGATCGGCGATATCGAACAACAACTCAATTTCCTTCTCATGCGCGCGCTGGCGCAAGAGCGACAGCGCATTGCCCGCCACATCTTCGAGAATGAAGCGCGAATGTTCCAATTCCAGCTTGCCGGCTTCGACCTTGGAAAAATCCAATATATCGTTGATGATGCCGAGCAGCGACTTGGCGGCATAGTGTACTTTTTCGATGTAGTCTTTTTGGCGCGGCGTCAGTTCGGTTTTAAGCGCCAGATAAGCCATACCGATGATAGCGTTCATCGGGGTGCGGATTTCGTGGCTCATGTTGGCGAGAAACATCGACTTGGCGCGCGTGGCATCCTCGGCCTTCTGGTTGGCGGTTTCCAGCTCCCGTTGCGTTTGTTGCCGCAGCTTAATATCTTGTTCGATGGAATTGGCCATTCCGTCCAAAGTCGCGCCCAGCGCCATCAATTCCTCGACCCCGCGTTCACTGCCGGAAGCCGCTTCCCCTGCCCCCGGCCCTCCCCCGATACGGGTGGAGTAATCTCCCTGCGCCAAACGTCCGGCTGCTTTCGACAACACACCTATAGGCTGCAACACCCGGCGGCGTATCACTTGCGACGCGGCCAACACCATCACAAAGGTGAACAGCACGCTGCCCAAAGTCAGCAATATCCAGCGCTCCAAATCATTCGTCGCCCGTGTCACTTCCTTGTTGGTGCGCTCATCCACCATGGAAATCAGCCCCATCACGGATTTGGCGAGATGGGATTTGAGTTGGTTGTATTTCCGGCTGTGCACCTGTTGATTGGCGAAATCCAAATGAGGATTGCCGTCCGAGACAAAATCCTGGGTTACCGGGTCGTACAGCCCCTGCGTCGCAGCAAAAGCAATCTGTTCGATCTGCTTCATGGCTTCGGTCGCGTCAAAAACCTTGCTGAGCGCATCGAGTTCATCTTTACTGAATCCCAACGATTTCATGCGCTCTGCCAGCGAACGCTGCGTGCCATTTTGCGGGAAACGAGGCTGAATTTCGCCGGCAATGGCCATGTCCCAGTAGGTGTCGGGAACGTAGTTTTCCGGTTGCGGCTTTTCCCCCATCCGGATCGCCAGAATATCGTAGTAATACGTTAGATAGGGGGTCTGCCCGGTGCTGGTATACGCCCGCACGAGGCTGGTCAGTTGTTCAGTTTCTTGCCGCAACTCGTTGGCCAGCAGCATCGCGCGTTGTCGGTGCTCCTGCACGGTCACCACGCCGTCATAAGCCTGCTTGATCATAAGCAAAAATACGGCGTTGGCGCCCATCGCCAACATGACTACCAACGAAAACCACAATGAAAATTGTTTAAGTTTCATGGTTTGATATATTTTGGATTTATATTTATTAAAGGCAAGCTTAATAATACCTGTTTTAGTTATACGGCAAGCAAGGATTGCAACAGTGCCGTTTTTGCCGGGCCGCCGTGGCAGCGCAGAATTTTCAAGCGGAGCTTTTCATGCTGGGTTTTCATTGATTTCGCGCATTAATCGGCTCAAAATGCCTTTCGGTTCCATTCTCCCCTATGGGGTTTTAAAATTTTACGCTAGGAGTCGCCATGAATCACTTAATGAAATTAACCACGCTGCTGCTATGCGCCCTATTCTCATCAGCAGCGTTTGCCATCACGAACGCACAGGTGTTTGCTTACGCTGAAGCAAACTACTCCTCCCTCTTCAAAGGCACACCGGCACCCGGTCAAATCAATTATCAAAACAAGCAATTCGATTACCGTTTCTATCCAAGCAGCGGAAACTATCTGGCCGTCGATACAAGCAATACGATTTACATTTTGGGCCCCTATACCAACAACGTATTGACATCAGTCGGCCCGGTATCGGCTTTTGCGGGACTTATCGCCGATTGGGAAGCGCAACAGGCCAAATCCGGCGGCACGAGCACGGCAATGGCATGCAACTCGGCAACGACGCCGGCAGGAATCAACTATTCCCAATCGGGAAATACAGTGACGGTCACCACAAACGGCTGTGTTGTTCTACCGGCGGCCGGCATATGCAACCCCACTTCACCACAGGCCACCGGGATCAATGTATTGCTTACGCAGAACACCCAATCGTTTAGCTTGAGCGGCCTCACCATCAATATCCCGGGCATGCCGGCCAACGCATTCGACTCGCAGCTATCCTCCGCCATCGGGAATGCCAAATCCTGTATTCGCAATGCGCCCACCGGTTTCTCCAGTCTGGTTATTAATTCCAATGTTTGCTTCGATATAACCCAGCAGCCCGGACTGAGCATGCTTGCGGGAACGCCGGGAATCACCATGAGCAGCCCCGTGACCTTGAGCCTGAAGGGCTCGACCACGCTGCAAACGGTGCCCGATTGCACAACCAGCGGCGCCACCTCGATTTCCGATGCTTACACCGGAAAAGTTCTGATCAAGCAGGCAAACGGCACTTACCAGTAAGCTGCCCGCTTAACACTGCTGTTTTAGAAAATCCGTTTGCGGTGTAGCTTCGAACCTGAGCGGATAAACATCGCTTCCCCCTTCGAGAAAACCTTCCCGGATTTATCGAAGGGGGCTGTTAAATCAGCGCCCCCGGTTAAACCCAGATAATCCATTAGGAAATGCTGCCCACTTCCCCCTTTGTAAAGGGGGATTGAGGGGGATTTTTGCACTCAGATGAAATTCAAATCCCCCTAGCCTCTTTGCAAAGGGGGATGCAGCTTCGCAACCCGGCGCGGCTCTAATGAACAATCCGGGTTAAAGAAAACTTTCCGGCGCGGCATAGGGCAAACCGAAAGCATCCGCCACCGCGCGATAGCTGACCTTGCCATCCATGAGATTCAAACCTCGCCGTAACGTCATGTTGTCTTGCAATGCGCGTTGCCAGCCCTTGTTGGCCAGTTGCAGCAGATAGGGCAGAGTCGCGTTGGTAAGCGCGAGCGTGGACGTGCGCGGCACTCCCCCCGGCATGTTGGCCACGGCGTAGTGCACCACGCCATCCACCACATAAACCGGATCTTGGTGCGTGGTGGGATGGGTCGTTTCCACGCATCCGCCCTGATCCACGGCCACATCCACAATAACCGAACCTTCGCGCATCAGTTTCAGGTCTTCGCGGCGGATCAACTTGGGCGCGGTCGCACCGGGGATCAGCACACCGCCGATGACCAGATCGGCGCTGGCGATCTGCTCCAGCACATTGTGGCGGTTGGAATACAGTGTCTGCACATTGGCGGGCAACACTTCGCTCAGGTAGCGCAAACGCTCCAGCGCAAGATCCAGAATGGTGACGCGCGCGCCCATCCCCGCAGCCATGCGCGCGGCATGGCTGCCGACCACACCGCCCCCGAGAACGACCACATGCGCGGGCGCGACGCCGGGCACGCCGCCCAGCAGCACACCGCGCCCGCCGTAAAACTTTTCCAGATATTTTGCGCCTTCCTGCACCGCCATACGTCCGGCCACTTCCGACATCGGTGTGAGCAAGGGCAACTCGCCCGTGGGCAGTTGCACCGTTTCATAAGCAATACAGGTCGCGCCGGAATCCAGATGCACCCGGGTCAACTCGCGGTCGGCAGCGAAATGAAAATACGTGAAAACAATCTGTCCGGCACGGATGCGCGGCCACTCGGCGCGGATCGGCTCTTTCACTTTGACGACCAACTCCGCCACGGCCCAAGTGGCATCCGCATCCGCCGCGATATGCGCACCGGCGGCCAAATATTGTTCGTCGCCGAAACCGCTCCCCAACCCCGCGCCGCTTTCCACCCACACGGAATGCCCCGCCGCAACCAAAGCGGCAGCGCCTGCCGGCGCCAACGCGACCCGGTTTTCATTGGTTTTGATTTCCTTGGGAACGCCGATTTTCATTTGCCCTTCTCCAAAATAGTTAAATGACCTCCGGCAAAGCCGGAGGCTTATTGGGTGAGCGCCTCAAAGGCGCTGATAAAACCGTGAGCCGCTCATGGCGCAGCACCAGCAGTTTCCCCCTTTAAAAAGGGGGAGTAAGGGGGATTTAAAATCGTGGCACATCATCCTCTCTCAAATCCCCCCTCGCCCCCCTTTGCAAAGGGGGGAAGTCCGCAACTTCGTTTTACTATCTGCTGCATGACCGCCGCATAAGTCAAACTTCTGGAGTCCCCCGGCATAAGCAATGACTTGCTGCGATTTTTGCAGCTTAGTCAGATGGCTAGTCGTTTCATCAGAGCCGGGGGTTTACCTCACTTAATTAGCCAGACGTTTTCCGGAAAGCCGGGAATTAGTGTACACGAGACTGCAATTTGCATACTCGGCAAAACAGCAACGCCCCGACAGATCAATCCTGCCGGGGCGTTGCTGTCCTCGCCGGATGAAACAGCGTCAGTATGGCGTTCAGTCTTTAACGCGGAAGCCGTCGTGGCAGCTTTTGCAAGTCTTGCCGAGTTCGCCGAATTGCGTTTTGATTGCACCCGCATCGCCGCTTGCGGCGACTTTGGCCAGTTCGTTAGCTTCTTTTACGAAGGTTAGCGCGACTTTTTTTGCGTCTTCCGGCTTCTCGAAAAAGTCGTGCTTCAGGCGCGATTTCTTCCAGCCCGTCGCTTCTTCGGTGCCGGGGCCATACAAAGAACCCAGCCCGGAATTGGCCACCGCAGCGATAGCGTTCGCGGCAGCGACAACCTGATCCTTGTTGAAAGTTTCGGGATGATCGACCACCTGGCTCTTGATTTTTGAGCAATTCCAGGCAGTGAACGAATAGGCCGATTGACGCCATTTGACCTGCGCGTCTTCCGCTTGTCCCGCGAATACGGCGCTGCTTGTTGTTGCGATAAGTACGGCCAATGCTAATTTGAATTTCACTTGGAACTCCTTGAGGGTTAGATAAAAAGAAACTACATAACTACCAATTCGGCGCGGCGGCTGGCGCGCCCGGCGCGGGAGCGACATGCTGCGCCCCGTTGCTGACACCCCATACCACCGCCCCCGAAATTGCGAGCGCGACCAGAAAACGCAGCACACCTGCTTTGGAAACAGAACCCGCCCGATCTTTGGGCACGCTCACTTTGCCGGTGAGCATAGGCAAAACCAGATTGTGCTTTTTGACTCGCACGTAAAACACAATCGCGGCGATATGCAGCACCAGCAGCCCCGCGAGAATATTGAACGTCAGCGCATGCAAACCGCTCAACCTGTCGCTCAACGATTTATCCACGAGACCAAACAGCGGCCCCTGAAAAGCGATGTCGTCATTGGCGAACAGCCCCGCACCCACCAGCGTCGCCAGCACCCCCAGCAAGGCAAACACCGACAACGCGCCCAGCGGATTGTGCCCGTGGCCTTGCCACCGCCCTTTCAGGTAAGCCGCAATCTTCGCGGGCGTTGGAAAAAAATTGGCAAAACGCGCATGCGTAGACCCGACAAAACCCCAGATGATGCGGAACACCAGCAGCCCGACGATGAACACGCCGATGCGCCCGTGCCAGTCGATCAGATTGCCGCCGACCTCCCCGGTGACAATCGCCGCGACCACCGCCAGCGCCAGCAGCCAATGAAACAGCCGCAACGGCAAATCCCAAACTTGAATCGTGATCGACATTTAATGCTCCCAATATTTTCGATAATTCTGGTGTTGATCTTGCACAACCCGTGCCACTTTTTGTATAGCCGCGTGCTGAGCGCCAAATTAAAAATAACTGGCTGATAGTTAAGGGCGGAGGCGCGTTGCCGCAGACTCAGGTGCAAGAAATATTGTTGGTGCGCACCTTTGCGCACTGCTGCGTAGGCAGCAGCCGTGGCGCTTCGGTGCTGGCAAATCAGCACTCGTGGTCATCGAACAATGTTGAGTAATTCCGGCTTGAACTGCCCCGTCGTGAACTCAATTTATAAAGTTGCTCAGCAGAGAATTGCGAACGACGGTTTTGCGGCGGAAAAAAACGATGGGGAAATTTCCGGTGTCGGACAGTCTACTGGTTCTGAGCGGCCCAATGTCGGCCTAAGCGGACGGTCGCCGGAACTCTCACATGCTTCCGCATAGTGCCATCTCCAACCCGCGTAGGGCGCAATAACCAACGGGCATTGCGCCGTATGGAGCTTCTCGGTGCAATGCGCTACGCTTATTGCCCCCTACAACAGATGACTGCAACGGGTCGAAACCTGACCGTACCGATGGACTGCTTTGTAGCCATAAGACAGGGTGGCTAATGAATGACGCTTTAAGCTGACCCGAGCACTTTTTCACAAAAACGCCACAGACAGCAATGGCCGAAAAATGGATGCTCACGATATTTCCTTTTAATCCTGTGAATCTCAGAAAACCCTTTGTGGGAGCGGCTTTAGCCGCGAATTGAGTGCAGAATTTCGCCGCCAACATCGCGGCTAAAGCCGCTCCTACTGATCATGTTAAGTTCCAAGCAGATTGCAACACTACACCAGCGCTTTTTCTCAGGGCTCGCCCCCTCTGATATGCGCCAATAAACCGAGCAGAGTCTATTCGGTTGCTGCCCCGCAGCACTTCTTAAACTTTCTTCCGCTGCCGCAGATGCATGGAGCGTTGCGGCTTATTTTGAGATTTTCATTGGGTGAGGATTTGCCGTTAATGCGTTCATTTTCTGCGCGTCGCTGCGGAGCCCAGTATTTGAAAATCCAGCCCACGCTTGCGGGAATTGTTTTGGACAACTCTTCTCGTTGAACGGGCGTTTGTACAAGAGCCTCTTCTTCCTCGGTCACATCTTCTGCACCGAGCAGGTAAATGGGGCGCAACATATCCGCACCGTGCCTGGATTCAAACAATGCCTTCCAGCTATTGCGCTGGAGTTTGATGGCCGTCATGTATCCGTGTGCCCACATCTCACCATCGACGTACTCACGATCATCATCCAGATAGACATGCAAATCAAACACCGGCTCGAATGGTTCATCCTCCTGTTGCAAATTCCAAACGATGGCGTTCAGGTGGCGAGTCATCAGGCCAATGATTTTTTCTTCCTGGGCTTTCGTCTCGAATGTTGGCGCATCTTCATCGGTTGGCCCCCAAACTCTGGGTAGCCAGTCGCTTTGCTTTAACTGCACCGGAGCTGACGCGATTGCGGTTAGATAGCCATCAAGGCAATCCAGCAGCATGACCTCATTCGAGGTGGCATCGGACATGAGGAAGCTATCGAGTTCATCCATCTCCGCATCGGATAGCGCCGGTTCAACTTCCATAGGTTCAAAATCTTGATTTGGCATGATGGCTCTACTTTCCTTCCCGAACGATCAGGTATCTCGCTTTGAGCAAACGGTAGAGTTCGTCCCGGACATCGGGAGATTCCAAGTCAACCACCTCCAGCACTTCGACCAAGTGTTCGTTGTCCTCGCGGCCATCCCATATCTTGATGTACGTCCCCGCCTTATATCCGTGGTCTTGGCGGAACGCGTTGAGCACATTCTTGCCGACATACTGTTTGAACAGGTCGTTCCATTCCATATCGCAGTCATGCAGCAGCGATTCAAACAGCGCCAGACTCGCTCTCTTGGCCGCTGCCAGCCCCACTAATAAGTCGAGCTTGTCCAGCAAGCTTAATTGAGTGAGTACGTAATATTGGTTATCGAACTGAACCGACTTCTGACTCAGATGCAGCTCGGCCATCATTTCCATCTTCGCGAGTGCCACATTTCCGTGTTTAGCCTGGATGGATGCGGAAAGGATGAAGTGCCAAATATCGACCAACTCCATGCGCAACTGAGCCAAGTCGCAGTCCTGCTTTTTCCACCACTTCCAGCCGTGATGCTCGATCGCTTCGACACCTTCGACCTGGATAGCCCGATGCCAATTGTTGTTTGCGGCCACCCATTCCGGGTTGACCTTGCTGTTCATGCCATACTGCAATTCAAGCATGGTGATGAGTTGGGATTCTGAGATTGTCATTGCGAGCACCTGGTGAGAAGAGCGCGCATTTTACAGTACAGCCTGAGCGTTACCGACTCGATGGCTGCTTGATGACTCCTTCATAATGCCTATTTCTGCTCGAACACCCGAAGCTGTTACGCTTTATTCGAGTCACCTTCGCCGTGCATCCCTTCCTTGAAACCCTTGATCGCGCCGCCCAGATCGCTGCCGATGCTGCCCAGCTTTTTGGTGCCGAACACCATCGCCACGACCGCCAGCACGATCAGCCAATGCCAGATGCTTAATGATCCCATTTGATGCTCCTGATAAATTAAAAATTGCGAAATTTTCCTTCGCCTGTAAGCGGGTGAAAGGGCGAGGGATGATGGGGATGTAAATCGTTTTGCGTCTGCTCAATATCCCTCACCCCAGCCCCTCTCCCGCTTGCGGGAGAGGGGCTAATATTATTTCGCGCGCGCGCCGAACCCCGGTGTTTGCACCGCGATGCGATAGGCCGCGCCGCGCCCCACGACATACAGCGATTTTTTGTCCTTGCCCGCGAAGGCCAGATTCTGCGGCGCTTTGGGCAAGGGGATAGTGCCGAGTGCGGAGCCGTCGGCGCTGAACACTTGAATGCCGACTGTCGATGCGACATACAAACGGCCTTGGGCATCTATCGCCAGACCATCCGCGCCGCTGGAATAACTTCCGTTATCATTTTTCTTGTAGCCTGCCAACTTGGCAAAGTTGCGTTTATTTTTGACTGAGCCATCTTTCGCCACATCAAACGCCAGCACATATTCGCCCGCGGTATTGGCGACGTACAACACTTTTTCATCCGGGCTTAATTGAATCCCGTTGGGACGCTCAATGTCGTCGGCAATGCGTGAAAGTTTGCCTTTAGGATTGATGCGGTAAACCGCCGGAGGCGCCGTGACGATAACGGGAGACACAACCGGCGCACCGGGATTGACGCCCGAGTCGGTGAAATAAATGTCGCCGCGCTTGATGCTCAACACCACATCGTTCGGGCGAGCGAATGGCAAGCCTGCAAACTTATCCGCCAGCACTTTTTCTTTACCCAGCGGATAAACGACACCGACCTGGGTTTTCGCGACTTGCACCGTGACCAGTTCACCCTTGCGGTTATAAGCCAAACCGTTTGAGCCGTTGCTGTTTTCCAAAAAAGTTGACGTCGAGCCATCGGCGGCGATGCGCGTGATGCGGTTCGCCCGCGTCTCGGTAAACAGCAAACTGCCATCCGGTGCGGCGATAGGCCCCTCCGTGCCTTCAAAACCATCCTTGAGCAATTCGATCTTTGTGCCCGCAGCCACCACGCCTTCAATCTCCGGCGTTACGCTCACTTCAGCCGGATTGGCGGCAAAGCAATACAACAAGCCTGCGCCACCGGTTTTCACCAGATTCTCCTGGCTGCAACCGCGGCTGGGGTGCGCCGAATTCCACGAGGTATTGCCGCCGCCGGTGCGGTCAAAATGGCCGACCTGCGCCGAACCTTCCGCTGCGCTGCTGGTGTAGTTGCTGCAGGTGTGATCGGCGCCTTCCGGGTAGGCGCGTCCATCCGTTTGCGAACCGGTCAGAATATCGTGTTCGTTCGGCTTGTCGCCCGCCCCCTTCACCGCCTCACCGGTTTCAGTGAGCGCGGTAGTGCGGCTCAAATTGTTGCCCAGTCTGGCGGATTCGCCGATGTCGCCGTGCAAATGCCAGACATCTCTGGCAACTTGCTGCCCCTTCGCGTTATACCAAGGGCCCGCACCGATACGGTCGCGCGCATTGATGGCGGGCTGCCCATTCGCCGCTTGCGTGCTCAGGTAGGCATGCCAGGTTTTGTTTCCCGCCCCCACCGCTGTCGCCAGTTTCTGGCAATGCGCATCGGCGCCTTCCAGACCGCCCAGATTGGCCCCGTTGCCCACGCCGGTGCTGCTCACAAAAAAACTCAGCGCCTGTGCGGGGGGCTTGGTCGCAGCGGCGGCGGGAGCGGGAGTTGGTGTGGCGACGGGCGCGTCGGCCGCAAACGCGGACGTGATATTCAACAATAATGCGCAAACTACAAATGGACTTTTTTTCATGTGTTTTCTCTTTGTTATTGATCCGGCCAGATTTATCCGTGAATGTTTCAAGTTGAACCTGTCACGACTCACGTGTTTATTGGCATAAACAAGGACAACGGCATCAACAGTCACGGATAAATCTGGCCGAGTCTATAGTGATGATTAAAATTAATGTATTCGCCGCGCTTATCCGGCCTGATTTTCTGTTGCCAACCCGCTTGGTTGAATGTCTGCAACGGCATCGGCTTGAGCGGCTTTATGTTTTTTGGGACGCAAGGTTTGCCCCAGCCGTCGCCAGCCCAGCACCACCGCGCTCGCGCTGAGCACCAAGCCCAGCAACACCCAGGTCACCATCCATACATCCCATACCGGACGCAGGTAGAGCCAGCCGAAATCCCAGTGATGCAACGCGGAATACAACCAGCGGAAAACGCGGCGGCTGCTATCCTGTTTGATGAGCAGACGGCCATCCTGCGGGTCGATGTAAAGATGCGTGCGGGCGGCGTCGGCCAGCTCCACGCGCAGCACCGGCAACGGGCGATCCGCGACATCGCGGTGGTGGCGCAGGTAGTAGTAGCTGTCGTACTCATGCAGCAACTCCTGATTCGCAACCGGCGCATTGCCAGCCATACGTTTTACCGCAGCCAGCACCGTGGCATCGTCGAAACGTGTGATGGTCTGCGGTAAACGTTGGCCATCTCGGGTATAAGCCAGCAGCACGGTTTCTTCCCCCAACCTGCGCCAGGCCAGCTCCACTGCCTGTGCCGCACCGACTTCCGGCAACAGCGGCCACCACGCCTGCGCCACACCGTGCGCATCGCTGCCGACATAGCGCGTCAATTCCGCTTTGCCGGGATTGGCCGGTGAAAATAGTTGCCAGGGATTGCCGTTCAGAAATCCGCTGAGTCCCCAGGTAAGCGCCAGCACGCCGCCGATCAACCCGCCCCAGAAATGCCACTTGAACCAGAAGTTGCGGTAAGGATGGACGCGGCCTTCGGAATAGGTTTTTTTGCCGAACCAGCCCGGACGCCAGCGCAGCCAGCCCACGATCAGGCCGGTGAGCGACGCCACTACCGCAGCGAAGCCCGTCCATGTGAGCACATCGGCGCGCGACTCGGCCAGACCGATCTGATCCAGCGGTCGGAATAAATGCACCCAGTTGCCCGCCCAGTAAAATCCGCGCTGTATACGGGTAGAGGCGCTCACCATTTCGCCGGTGCGCGCCGCAACCAGCAATTCGCCACCGGCGCCATCATCGACAGCGATGCGATGGAACGGACGCAGCGCTTCCTGATTGCGCAGGATGGCGGGTTTATCGACGGTTTCGATGAAATTCACCGCCTTGCCCCCCGCCCAGTTCGCGGCAATTTTCAGCGCCTGTTGCGCGGAAGTCAGGTGCAATGATCCATCCACCGCCGACACCGCAACACGCTGGCCTTTCCCATCCTCGATCAGCCACAGCGGCTCGTTCGCTTGCAACAGCAAGCGCGCCTCGACGATTTCATCCCCGCCGCCGGAGCGCGGTTTATTGCTCTCCGCGCTCCCCGCTTGGGGCGCGGAATTTTTGGCGGCAACGGCCTTGCGCTGTTCCGCACTCCGCTGCCACGCCTCACCGGCGCTCAACCAACCCGGCTCTACCCTTAACGATTCCGCGTGGGCCAGTTGCCGGGCACGGCTGGGTGTGGTCGGCTCGGCATAAATAATCACCAGGCCGGAAAAGAACCACAGCAACATAAACAGTGCGAGCGCGATACCAAGCCAGCGGTGAGTCTCAAAAAGCAAACGTTTCATCAGGGCATCCTCGATTTCAAAAAATATTTCGAGGCTGCCGATTGCTCAAGCGACCCCGCGATGCGTTCCCTGTTTGCAATTCTGATGCCAATGGTTTTGTGCACTTTGCGCGCATGAGCGCGAATGCGCTTAGGGCTTATGAGGAATAGGGTTTCTGTTAAATCCGAGTCGGCCTCGGATAAATCAGCAGAGCTTGCCGACAGCAATGAACTGCTGAATTTCAGGCAGGGAAAGTTGCCGCCTGCTGCGTATGCAGCAGGCAATTATTGCGTAGGGTGGGCACGTTTTTGTGCCCACGCGTTTCTCGATGAGCGCACCGCGTGGGCACCAACAACGTGCCCACCTTACGTGTTAATGCAGCTTCGTTTTAACCTGCAAGTTGGTCGCGAGTGTTGTATCGGTTTTCAGCAAATCGACTTCATCGCTGAGGATATGCGCCGCTTCGTTAAGCAATATATCCTTGGCGTTTTTGCGCGCTTTTTCAATGGCCAGATCGGTATCGAGGTTGCGTTCGCTGGACAGCAGGCCGTCGTCTTGCAGCGCCGAAGCGGCCACATTGCCCGCGGCATGGTTGCTGTCGCGCAACTTCCTCCGCGCGTCCTGCGCTTCGCGTTCTTTGCGCCGCTCGGCCTCGTTGAGCGAGATCAGGTTTTTCTTGCGCTCACGATTGAACTCGGCAATATCATCGCGCAAGTTGCGGAAATCTTTATCCTTGCCCACGCGCAAGTCATGACGCGCGAGCAATCCGGGCACGATGGCGGACAAGTCGCCCGCCGGCGTAAAATCCGCCGCTGTTATTTGCGTCCAGGGCAAGGCATTGGTGTAGCTGGATTCGCCGAAATCTTCCGCATCCACCAGCGACGGCAGCAGGATGTCCGGGATCACGCCGCGCAACTGCGTGGTGCCGCCGTTGATGCGAAAAAACTGGGCGATGGTCATCTTGAGTTCGCCCAATTCAGGCTTGGAATTTTTCGCCAGCTGGTCGAGACTGATCACGGTCTGCACGGTGCCTTTGCCAAAGCTGGAGGCGCCCATCACCACACCTCGGCCATAATCCTGTATCGCCGCAGCAAAAATTTCCGCAGCCGAAGCCGAGGCGCGGTTGATGAGCACACCCAGCGGCCCGCTCCAGGCCAGTCCTGCATTGTTGTCCTTGGCGACGCTGACCCGGCCTTTGGAGTCGCGTTGCTGCACCACGGGGCCTTGGCCTATGAACAGACCGGTCAGCTCGACAGCTTCATCCAGCGAACCGCCGCCATTGTTGCGCAGATCCACCAGCACGCCGTCCACTTGCTCTTTTTTCAGCTCTTCCAGCAGACGCGCCACATCGCGCGTGGCGCTTTTAAAATTCTGATCGCCCTTTTGGCGCGCGGCAAAATCCTGATAGAAGCCGGGCAAAGAGATCACGCCGATGCGCCGGGTTGCATTGCCCTCGTTCACCTCGATGACGGATTTTTTGGCGGCCTGCGTATCCAGGCTGATTTTTTTGCGCACCAGCGAAATGAGCTTGTGTTTGCCGTCTAGCCCGGCCTCGGCGGGCAGCACATCGAGCACGACCACGCTATCTTCGGTGCCGCGTATCAACGCTACCGCATCGTCTATGCGCCAGCCCAGCACTTCGGTGGGAACGCTGTTTTCGCCCTGGCCGACTCCGGCTATCCTGTCTCCGACTTTCAGCTTGCCCGAAAGCGCCGCCGGGCCGCCGGCCACCAGTTCGCGGATGGTGGGGTATTCGTCCTTGCTTTGCAGCACCGCGCCTATGCCCACCAGCGACAAGCGCATCGAAATATCGAACTCTTCCGCGGCGCGTATCCCGAAATAATTGGTGTGCGGGTCTATCGCCGTCGCATAGGCGTTCATGAAACTCTGGAACGCATCGTCCCCGTTCACTCTGGACAGATTGTTCAGCGAATGCTCATAGCGTTTACCCAGCGTGTCGGCAATGTTTTTATTGTCCTTGCCCGCCAGCTTGAGACGCAGCCAGTCGTTTTTGACGCGCTTGCGCCACAAGTCGTTAAGTTCGTCCACGGATCGTGGCCACGCCGCATTCTTGCGGTTGAACTGGTAACTGTCCGCCTGCCTGAAATCGAAGCCTGTCTTGAGCAGCGAACGCGCGTAAGCCAGGCGCTCGGCAATGCGCTGCTGGTAGAGGTTGAATATGGCGAAAGGCACGCTCAAGTCTTCCTTGAGTATGGCATCGTCGAACTCCGTGCGCGCAGCGGCAAACTGATCGACATCCGCCTGCAGGAAAAATAATTTTTCGCTATCCAGTGCTTTCAGATAATTGTCGAATATTTTTACCGAAGCCGCGTCATCCAGCGCCATCTGTTTGTAATGGTGGCGCATCAAGACTTCGGCGGATAAATGCGCGGCTTGGGACTGGCGCGGCAGCGGAGCCAGTTGCGCAGCCTGCGCCGTATCGAACGAGGCCGAAATAAGCGCCAGCAATAGCCACAATAATTTATTTTTCATGCGTACTCCCGAAAGTTGTTGCAGTGCAGACGGCTGGTTTTCTGCCAAAATTTCATCAGGCTTAAACCCCCTCCAACTCCCCCTTGTCAGGGGGAGAGCAAAGTTGGCTCCTCCCCTGACAAGGGGAGGATGGGAGGGGTTGCCGCAAACAGCGCGCCACTATACGCCAAAAACGGGGACGCTTATAAGCCGGAAATATAATCCGCCAAGGCTTCTATCTCGGTATCGCTGAGCGCTTTGGTGACGGCGTTCATCACGCCATTCGGGCTGTTGCGGCGCTCTCCCGAGCGCCAGTTGCGCAATTGTTCGCGCAAATATATCCGGTGCTGGCCGCCGATTACCGGATAGCTATCCGTGGCTGAATACTTTCCTTTGCCTCTTTCGCCGTGGCAGATTTTGCAGGGCGAGATGTTGCGCGCCATGTCGCCCCTGAAAAAAATATCCCGGGCGATCCGGTTTTCGCCCATGGCTAGCAGCGTTGCCGCCTGCGGCGCGCAAGTTGCTAAAAGTGACTGCTGCAAGCTGGGGACTATAAACTGGCGCGGCAGGGTTCAGGGCGCTTCAGACTGCGTGCCCCAACTCAAGGCGCCCGCCGGCAGCCCCAACAAATATCCTTGCACCAGATGGATGCCGGCCTGTTGCGCAACCCTTAATTCGGCGCGTGTCTCGACGCCCTCGACGATGACCTCCGCATCCAGTGCGCGGATGATCTCCACCAGCTTGGGCAGGATGCGCTCAAGTTTTGGATTCAGCGTCGCTTGCTGGATGATGCCGCCATCCAATTTCACGTATTCCGGCGCCAACTTCCACAGCCGCTCCAGATTGGAATGCTCCTTGCCGAAATCGTCGATGGCGATTTTGTAGCCGCGCTCGCGGTAGTTTGCAATCGCCGCCGCCAGCAACTTTTCCTCACTCACCGCGCTCTCGTGGATCTCGATCACCACCTGATGGGTAGGCACATTGTGGTGGTGCAAAACCTGCTCGAATACTTTACCGTGCGCATTGACCGCCACCAGCAACTCGGGATGCACGTTGAGAAACAGCAGGCCGTTGCTGTGCCCCATGTTCAGGTAATTGAGCGTGTGCAGGGTGCGGCATAAACGGTCGAACTTCACCAGCCGTTCGGCCATCTCGGCCTGACGGAATGCCGCCGGAGGAGTAACGGCATTGCCCTTGTGATCGGTGGCGCGCAGCAGCGCCTCGTAGCCCAGCGGCGCATTCCTGTGCAAATCGACTATGGGCTGAAACACGCTGCGCAATTGCAGGCCGATGAAATTGGCCTGCACATCTTCGCCGTGTACTTCCAGCCGGTAGTCCTCGCTCAGGCTGAGCGTGTCGCGCAACTCATTCTGCAATGCGTTTAAACGGTGCAGGCTAGGCATGCCGATTTATTTCCTGGTGTATATCTGGTCGAACACACCGCCGTCGGAAAAATGCAGCTTCTGCGTATTGGTCCAGCCGCCGAACACCTTGTCGATGGTGATGAGCTTCAGTTTGGGAAACTGTTTCTCGTATTTCTTGGCCACCTTGGCGTCGGTCGGGCGATAGAAATTCTTCGCGGCGATTTCCTGACCTTCAGGCGAATACAAGTATTCGAGGTAGGCCTGGGCAACCGCGCGGGTGCCGTGCTTGTCCACGTTCTTGTCCACCACGGTCACGGGAGGCTCGGCCAGGATGCTTTGCGACGGGAACACCACGTCGAATTTGTCGTCGCCGAATTCCTTCTTCACCAGATAGGCTTCGTTTTCCCACGTGATGAGCACGTCGCCGATGCCGCGTTCGGAGAAGGTCACGGTCGATCCGCGCGCGCCTGAATCCAGCACGGGCACGTTGCCGTACAGCTTGCCCACGAATTCCTGCGCCTTGGATTGGTCGCCCTTGTTCTTGTCCAATGCAAAGCCCCATGCGGCGAGGTAGTTCCAGCGTGCGCCGCCGGAAGTCTTGGGATTAGGCGTAATCACGGCCACACCGGGCTTGATGAGATCGCTCCAATCCTTGATGTTCTTCGGGTTGCCCTTGCGCACCAGCAACACGATGGTAGAGGTGTAAGGCGCGCTATTGAGTTTCAAACGCGATTGCCAGTTGGCGGGAACCAGTTCGCCGTTTTTGTTCAGCGCATCGATGTCGGCAGCCAGCGCGAGTGTGGCCACGTCGGCTTCGAGCCCGTCGATGATGGAGCGCGCCTGTTTGCCCGAGCCGCCGTGCGAGGCTTTAACGGTCACGGTGTCGCCGGTCTTGGCTT
>CAZXDK010000015.1:0-51896 GCA_964639585.1 uncultured Gallionellaceae bacterium
GCGCGTGATCGCGGAGAATTTTGCCTGGGTGCACGGCGTGGACAGATTGAAGATCGCGCAGCGCTTGTCCGAGCAGCGTCCCGCCGGGACGCCGCCGCTGAATATCTGTCTGCAAGTGAATGTGAGCGGCGAAGACAGCAAGAGCGGCGTCGCGCCGCACGAAGTCGAAGCGCTGGCCGTGCAAGTGACGCAACTGCCCGGACTCAAGCTGCGCGGCCTGATGGCGATTCCCGCCCCCGCGGATGACACTGCCGCACAGCGTTTGCCTTTCGCACAGATGCGCACATTGCTGCAACAACTCAATGCCCATGGCCTGCAACTCGACACCTTGTCTATGGGCATGTCGCACGACTATGTGGCGGCGATAGCCGAAGGGGCGACTATCCTGCGTGTTGGCACGGCGATCTTCGGCGTGCGAGTAAAAGCGCCAACATGAATCCGCAAAAAGTCCGACGCGATCAAGTCCACGTTCTGGAAGACCTGCCCAACATCGGCAAGGCGATGGCCGCCGATCTGCGCTTGATCGGCATACACACGCCGATGCATCTGCTCGATCGCGAGGCATTCGAAATGTATGAAATGCTGTGCGCAAAGACCGGGCAGAGGCACGACCCTTGCGTGCTCGACGTGTTCATCTCCATCGTGCATTTCATGCGCGGCGGCGAAGCGCAGCCGTGGTGGAACTTCACGGCAGAGCGGAAGCGAAAATGGGTGATGCGGCTGCGCACTTGACCTTAATCGAGTTGCTGCTGTGCAGATTGCTCCAGCAGCCAGGTGCGGAAAGCATTTACTTTGCCTAGGCCGCTGCGGTTGGATGGAATGACCAGGTCGTAGCCGAGTGTGCTGGGGATAACCTGGTTTAGCAGGTGTACCAAACGTCCTGATTTCAGGTCGTCTACCACCAGGCTGTACCAGGAGAGCGCCGCGCCCAGCCCTGATACGGCGGCCTGTATCACCAGACTGGCGTCGCCGAAATGACGGATGTGCAATGGCGTTGCGTTGATGCCCAGCGTCGTCAGCCAGGTGGCCCAATCGGGGAACATGCCGTTGTCGATATGCCAATCGTCATCGATCAGATTGCAGCGGGCAAGATCGTCCGGCGTGCGTATGGTTGCGGCCAGCGCAGGGGTGGCGACCGGGATGATCGCTTCCGGCATCAGGCGTTCGACGGTCAGGCCGGGGTAGCCGCCCGCGCCGAAACGTATTGCCGCATCGATATCTTCCACCTGGAAATTTACCGGCCGCTTGGTGGCATCCAGGCGCAAGTCGATAGTGGGATGGCGCGACTGAAAATCGTCCAGGCGCGGGATCAGCCAGCGCGCGGCAAAAGCGGGCGGGGCGGAGACCACCAGCGTATTGCTCTGCGTATGGGGGCGCGCTATCAACATGGCGCGCTCGATCTGGTCGAGCGCTGCGGAAACCGGCGGCAACACGGTATGCGCCGCTACGCTGAGCGCGAGTTTTTTTCCGCGCACGAACAGCGTCACGCCGAGATGTTCTTCCAGCAACTTCACTTGCTGGCTGATGGCGGCGGGGGTGACGTGCAGTTCGTCGGCGGCGCGCGCGAACGAGAGGTGGCGCGCGGCGGCTTCAAAAGCGCGGACAGCGTTTAGTGGTGGAAGTTGTCTGGGCATTAGATTATCTAACTTGCTTGTTTAGAAACTATCGTTTGTGTCGAATTAAATCGGCAAATAGACTGCGCGGCAACAAATTTTTCTAATGGAGTGAACGATGGTGAATGGCCGCACGTATTTAATGGTGACCATCGCCGTATTCTTCTGGGGCGCGAATTTTCTGTTGGGCGGTTATGTGATCCACGACCTCCCGCCGCTGTGGGCAGCCGCCATGCGCTTCGTGCTGGGCGCGCTGCTGATGTTCGCCATCGTCGGCATCAAGCGCGAAAACCTGTTTGCCCCGCTGCGCAAAAACATCGGCATTTACTTCATGCTCGGTGTGGTCGGTATCGTCGGCTTCAATTTGTTTTTCTTCTACGCCTTGGGCTACACCTCGGCCAACAACGCCGCGCTGATTATGGCGACCAACCCGCTGCTGACCACCTTGCTGGCCGCCGCCGTGCTGGGCGAACGCCCCGGCTTGCGCCATATCATCGCCTTGCCTATCGCGCTGGCCGGTGTGGCGGTGGTGGTGACGCACGGCGATTTGCATAGTCTGCTCACTTTGCAGCTTTCCATCGGCGACGTGCTCATGCTGGCCGGGGATATTTTCTGGGCGCTGTACAACGTGCTGTGCCGCCGCTACATGCCGCAAGCCTCGCCGCTGGTGAACACCACCTGGATCATGACCGCGGGTGCGCTCGTGCTGCTGTGCGTGGCGCTAGGCAGCGATGCGCATCTGGCGGTGCTCGACACCAAGGCCGCGCTGTCGATGCTGGTGATGGCGGTCGGCGGCACGGTGCTGGCCTATCTGTTCTGGGGCATCGGCATCGCGCGGCTGGGCGCGGCGCACACCTCTATCTTCATGAACCTCATTCCGGTATTCGCCATGCTGCTCGGTGTGTTGATTGAGGACATGCCGACAGCCCCGCAACTCGTGGGCGGCTTGCTGGTGCTGGGTGGTGTGACGATTTCGATGCTGCCAGGGCGGCGTGTGGTGGCGCTGTAACAGCCCCCCTTTTTAAGGGGGGGGTTGGGGGGGATTTGCGGCAGGGTGATTCTTTGGAGTCCGCTGAAATCCCCCCCCGTCCCCCTTTAAAAAGGGGGAAGCGTACGGCGAGTTTCTTCGGGCGACGCATGGTTTGATAGCCCCTTTGAGGGGCGCAATATTAAAATCCCCCGGCTTTTCCGGGGAGCTACGGCTCAGTCCCTGATTTTCGGCGGTGCGATTTTTTCCGGGAAAACGACGCCGGGAATGTATTGCTTCCCCCATTCGCGCATGGCGCGCAGTATCGGCCCGAGAGCTGCGCCTCGGCTGGTGAGGAAATATTCCGCGCGGGGCGGATTGTCCTGATAGAACTCTTTCTTGACGAGTCCGGCTGCTTCGAGGCGCTTCAGGCGCTCGGCCAGAATGTTGGTCGGAATCGCTTCTGCCGAAGCCTGAAATTCGCCGTAGCGGTGCTTGCCCAGAAACAGATCGCGCACCACGATCAGCGTCCATTTGTCTCCCACGATGTCCAGCACGCTCGCGACCGGGCAGGCCGAGCGGTAACTGTCGGGAAAGGAGGGCGCGCGGGCTGGCTTTTTCATCGGCGGGCACTTTAGTCCTGATGCTTGCAATTTGCAAGTCGCGTGGGATAGCATGTCACTTGCTTTTTAAAAGTAACATCCCAACCCAACAGCACAGGAGCAATGATGCGTACTCAAGGCAATCACTACACACTCGACCAAATCGGGCCGTTGGCGAATCTGGATCAACAAAATTTCAGGGGTATTCCTGGCAAGCACTTCGTCGGCAACGACCTCGGTCTCACCGGTTGCGAGGTGTCGATCAACAAACTACCCGCAGGCAAGGGCATGTCGTTCGTCCATGCGCACAAGAAAAACGAAGAGCTGTATATCGTGCTGCGCGGCAGCGGCACATTCTATGTGGACGGCGAGGAGTTCCCGCTTACGGAAGGTAGTCTGGTGCGGGTCGCCCCGGAAGGTGCGCGCGCCCTGACGGCGGGCGACGAAGATTTGTATTTCATCTGCATACAAGCCGAGGCGGGCAGCTTGACGCAGGCGACTTTGGAGGATGGATATAAACTGCCGCTTCTCGCCTCGTGGATGGCGGCTTAAGCGCGGCGAGGCAGTATGCGCGGGAAGATTGAAACTTGATCGATGCGCTTGACTTGGAGCGCGCTCTAACCGTAATGGGAAGGATGCGTCGGCATCGCCAAGAGCCAGCAGTCGCTGAAAAATTTCGGCATGTGCATGAAACAGCTTCGCCACTACGTGCAAAATCTGTCCGTTCCACAGGAAAAGTGATTTTCATTTTTTGCAGCAAAACATACCGCACGGTCGGTATTTAATTTAACGAGGAGAATTTATGAATGTAGCAACTGCCGTAGAACAACGCCGCGCCATCAAGGCTTACGACCCGAATCACCGCATGAGCGAAGCCGAGATAGAGGCGCTTATGAGCTTGGCGATGCGCTCGCCCACCGCATGGAATATCCAGCACTGGCGCTTTGTGCTGGTGCGCGATCCCGAGTTGCGCAAGCAGGTGCGCGCGGCCGCCTGGGATCAGGCGCAAGTGACGGATGCCTCTTTGCTGGTGGTGCTGACCGCCGATCTCAAGGCATGGAAGAAAGAGCCGATCCGCTACTGGCGCAATGCCCCGCAGTCGGTGCAGGAGTATATCCTTCCGGCCATGGCGCAGTACTATGAAGGCCGCGAACAGGTGCAGCGCGACGAAGGCATGCGCTCCTGCGGCATGGCGGCCATGACTTTGATGCTTGCCGCACAGGAGATGGGATACCAGTCAGGCCCTATGGATGGTTTCGATTTCGATGCGGTCGGCAAACTTATCAACTTGCCCGCCGATCATGCCATTTCCATGTTCGTGGTGATCGGCAAGGGTATTAAAGAACCGATGCCGCGTCCGGGATCGCTTGCGCAGGATGAGGCTGTCGTCATTGATCGGTTTGCATAAACCCGGATTGTTCATTAGAGCCGCGCCGGGTTGCGAAGCTGCATCCCCCCCTTTGCGAAGGGGGGCTAGGGGGGATTTGAATTTCATCCGAGTGTAAAAATTCCCCTCAATCCCCCTTTACACCCAGAGGGTGCGAGAACCTCTGCGAGGCAAAGGGGGAAGTGGGCAGCATTTCCTAATGGATTATCTGGGATAAAGCCAATTCGGGATTAGTCGCGCGCCAATGTCTGTGGTGACTTGGCACTGTTGAATCAACTGCGGGGCCGGGTATTTTCAGGCTCCGCACTTTAGTCTCTTACCGGTCAAATGATGTCAAAATATGACAAGAATTTCTCGCGCGGAGACGCGGAGAATAAAAGCTTTCGTCCACATGTTTTTCTCCGCGTCCTCCGCGCCTCCGCGTGTAATTTTGTTTGGTTCCGGCTCGTCCGGCTTAGGAATAGTGCGCCATGACCGAAGTGACCGGAATCGACCACATCTACATCACCGTGTCTGACCTTCAACGTTCGGAGTCTTTCTACGATTACGTCCTGCTTGAGACGCTGGGCTTTCGCAAGAACAGTTTTACTTTGGGCGGCGATCCGCATATCCAGTATTTCAATCGCCATTTCGGTTACGTTCTGCGCCCGTCGCGCAACTCCGGCGGGTGCGACTCCTATGCGCCGGGGCTGCATCATTTCTGCCTGCGCGTCGAGTCGGTTGCGGATGTGGTGGAGGTTGCCAATCAACTTCGCGCGCTGGGTGTCGAGGCTTCGGAAGCGAAGCTCTACCCGGAGTATGCGCCGGACTATTGGGCGACCTTCTTCACCGATCCTGATGGTTTGCGCCTCGAAGTGACCAATTACCGGCAGGAGCGGCGAGACCGTCATGACAACTGGTAACCTTGGGTCTTCATCACGAGCCGAAACCAAAGAAGTGGCAGTAGGAGCGCGCCCTGCAAAGCCGTCAACGTTGCGCGAAGATTTTGTGAGATATACAGCGCGGCATTGTGCGGTAGCTGGTGTGCATGGCAAAGGTATGTTGGTAATTTTTACTCTCTCTTAGTCTCATCTGGGATGAATGTGCATGCCGGGGGCGCGGCAATTTGCGATAATCGCGCCCTATCATTTTCCCGAGGGAACGGCATGAACATTTGTTTTATCGGCGGCGGCAACATGGCGACCGCGATCATCGGCGGCTTGCTCGATTCGGGCGCGGTGCAGAGCGGCGACGTGAGCGTGGTGGAAATCAACGCCGACAGCCGCGCGCGCTTGCAAAAAGATTTCGGCGTGCGGGCTGTGGCTGAGCTGGCGCAAGGTGTGGCGGGCAGCGATGCCGTGGTGCTGGCGGTCAAGCCGCAGCAGTTGCGCGAACTGTGCGCGGCGCTCAAGCCCGCGCTAGCCGGGCAACTGGTGCTATCCATCGCGGCGGGCATCCGCGCCTCCGACATCGCGCGCTGGTTAGGCACGCAAAACATCGTGCGCGCCATGCCCAACACCCCGGCATTGATCCGCAGCGGTATCGCCGGCCTGTACGCCTTGCCCGAGGTCTCCGCGCAACACCGCGAAATTTCCGCGCACATCCTGAATGCGGTCGGCGCCTCGCTATGGCTGGAAAAAGAAGACATGATGGACGGCATCACCGCTGTTTCCGGCAGCGGCCCGGCTTATGTGTTCTATTTCATCGAAGCCATGCAGCAGGCCGCGCGCGAGCTGGGGCTCGACGATGCGGCTGCCCGCAACCTGGTGATCGACACCTTCCTCGGAGCGGCCAAACTGGCGCAGTCCAGCCCCGAAGAAGCCGCCACTTTGCGCGCCCGCGTCACCTCCAAAAACGGCACCACCGAACGCGCCCTGCTGAGCATGGAAGCCGCGCAAATCAAGCCGCATATCGTCGCGGCGGTGCATGCCGCCGCGCTCCGCTCCAAAGAAATGGGCGACGAGCTGGGGCGCGCGAGCTGAATAGTTCCCTCTCCCGCAGGCGGGAGAGGGTTAGGGTGAGGGGCGAGGAGCTAAATTTGGCTCGTGGCTGTTTCCCAGCCCTCATCCCCGCCCCTTCTCCCGCCCACGGGAGAAGGGAGATAAGCTGAACTACTGAAGAGGAAAAAATGTTAAACCAAGTCATGCAATTTTTAATCGACGTCCTCGTGCAACCCTTTGCAGCGCTGCTGTTGCTGCGCTTCCACGCCGTGTGGTTGCACGTGCCGATGCGCAACCCCATCGGCGAATTCGTCATGGCGCTGAGCGACTTCGCGGTGCTGAAACTGCGCCGCTACATCCCCGCGATCTGGAAGCTGGACACCGCTTCGCTGTTGCTGGCCTTCCTCGTGGAATTGCTCTATCTCGTCATCCAGCTCTGGGCGAACGGCTATCCCTATACCGCGTTTCCGCTGCCGGGCTTGCTGGCGTGGACGCTGGTCAAGCTGCTGGTGTTGAGTGTCTACCTGTTGATGATGATGCTGTTCGTGCAGGCGGTGCTGTCGTGGGTGAACCCGTATTCGCCGCTGGCGCCGGTCGCCGCCGCTTTTACACAGAGATTTCTGGCGCCTGTGCGCCGCATCGTGCCTATGGTCGGCAATATCGACTTCTCCGTGCTGGCCTTGCTGATTATTTGCCAACTCTTGTTGATCGTGCCGGTAGGCTGGTTGGAACATCTGGTTGCGCGAATGTTATGAGCATCTGGTATCAGCGCAGTGGCGACGCCATCACATTGGTGTTGCACATCCAGCCCGGTGCAAAACAAACCTGTGTGGCGGGTTTGCATGGTGAGGCGTTGAAGATACGCCTTGCCGCGCCGCCCATAGAAGGCCGTGCCAACGAGGCTTTGCTGCGCTTCATCGCAGACCGTTTTGGCGTCCCGCTGCGCAGTGTCGAGTTAAAGCAGGGCGGGCAATCGCGTCACAAGGTGGTGAAGGTGACGGGCAGCAAAATAGAGCCTGACACTTTGTTGAGCGGCTCAAACTAGCCGTTATTTTTTGTCGCTTTCCTCAACCGTCACGCCGTCTGTTTTTTGAGTTGGCGGCTTGGTTTCGCTTGTTTCTTTGACTGTCTTGGCGGGGAATTTTGCACCAAAACGTCCTTTCCTTTTTAGCGTAAGCTGGGTATTGGACTTTGTGAGCAGACTTTCTAGGTTTGCCAGTTTGTTTGCGTCAGTTTCGCCGTTTACGTTAATGATATGCAGCTTGCCCGCACCTTGATGCAGATCGTCGGCGAAATCCAGCACCGCCCCGATTATCGTAAGCCTCCCTTCCTTGACTTCTTCATCAAATTTGAGCATGGCCGACACTACCTGGTTATGCACATTGGCCTTGACGCCCGCCATATTGTTGAGGTCTTTGCTGATCGTGATAGTGTCCAACTCGCGCCTGATTGCGGCAGACTCTTTGGAGTAGTTGCCGGTTACGGCGGCAATCGCACCGCAACGCGAATGGCCGAGGATCAGCAAGACCGGCGTATGCAGATGATGCACCCCGTATTCGACCGAGCCCTCCGCCGTGGCGATCTGGTTGCCTAGATTATCGATCACGAACAATCTGCCTTCCGGGGTAGTGCTTAACATGTTGATTTGCACCCGCGAATCCGAACAGCTCACTATCGTCGCCAGCGGAAATTGGCCGTTTGCCAAGTCGGAAAAAAACTCTATCTTGCGTCTGGAGTAAAAAGCATAATTTTCAGCCTTAAGGGAATTGAGAAAAGCGTCAACACTGACGCCACTCCCGGCTTCACGGCCGTCGAGCGCATAACTCGGGTTGACCATGGCTAGCAAGGCAATGCAGACTGACAAAATGATCCGTTTCATGGCGTTTCTCCGAATAATGGGACCTTTCCCTACACCGGGCAGTTTAGCAGGCGGAGCTGGTGCGGAAGCGGGGAAAACAGCGGCTTTCCCCGGTCATTTCAGCAGCGCTGGGCATTAAAAAGACGGCTTGCCCTTTGCAATGGATAGCTGTTGTATACGGATGCTTGGCTCGATTGCGGGCCGAAAGCGCGCCGCCTGGCTGGCTGCAAAGCCGACGCGCCAGCCGCCAGCTATTCTGAAGGCCGCTGGATAGTTATTGCGGAATAAACCGGCTCAGCGTATCAGCCATTTCAGCATCCACTTCTGGATTGCGCCACCATAGGGCGGATACATGAATTTCATGGAGTTGAAGCGGCCCTTGCTCAGTATCGATTTCGCTTTGGACATGGTCAGGAACCCCTCCTGTCCATGGTATAGGCCCATGCCGGACGGGCCTATGCCGCCAAAAGGCAGATCATCCACGCCAAGGTGGATCAAGGCTTCGTTGATGCACATGGAACCGGCATGGGTGTGGGTCGTCACATGATCCTGTAACGCCCGGTCATAGGTGTACAGGTATAGCGCCAACGGGCGCGGGCGCCGCCTCACATAGGCCAGCGCTTCCTCGATGCTGTCGTAGGGCAGAACAGGCAGGATAGGGCCGAACAACTCCTCCTGCATGATTTTCATCTCGTCCGTCACCTGCGTCACCAGATGCAAGGGCATGCGCAGGGTTCCGTCACTGATAATCTCATCGCTGGTCTTTTCTATCCGCGCGCCTTTCCCGGCGGCATCCTTCAGCCCCTCCTGCAACATTTGATGGGCATGTGCATGGATCACGCTGGAGTAGTCCGGATTGCCGTTTATCGTGGGGAACATCCTGCGGAACGATGCTTTGTAAAGCTGAATGAATAATTCGAGCTTGGCGCGCGGGATGAGCACGTAATCCGGCGCCACGCAGGTTTGCCCGGCATTCAGCGACTTGGCAAAGCATAGCCGATCCATGATGTGTTCCAGTGGAATGTCGTCGGCAATGATTGCGGGTGATTTCCCGCCCAGTTCCAGCGTCACCGGCGTCAGGTTCTCCGCCGCTGCACGCATCACATTTTTGCCGATTCGGGTAGAGCCGGTGAACAGCAGATGATCGAACGGCAATCTGGAAAATGCTGCGGCGATATCTGCCTCGCCCGTCACCACGGCGACATGTTCTTCAGCAAATTCTTTGCGCAGCATATCTCCCATAAGCGCTGCAATCCTCGGCGCGAACTCCGACATTTTGATCATCGCCCGGTTGCCTGCCGCCAATGCGGTCACCAGCGGTGACATAGCCAGATTCACCGGATAATTAAACGGGACAATGATGCCGATCACCCCCAGCGGCTGGTAAACAACGCGGGCGCGGGCCGGCAGAAAATGCAGGCCGATGCTGCGGGAACTTGACCGCATCCAGCGGCGCAGGTGCTTCAGCGTGTAGTCGATCTGCCACACGCAGGGCATGATCTCGGCGAGCAGCGTTTCATCGGCGGAGCGTGCTGTAAAATCCGCATCGAGAGCTGCGACGATGGCGAGCTTGTGTTCGAGCAACAGCGCCCGGAGCGCGACAAGGTGCCGTTTGCGCTCTTGCAATGTTGGCATCGGAAATTTGTCAGAGGACTCTCGCTGCAAAGCGAAGATGGATTCCATGCGCGCCAGTTCCGCGGCTTGGGGCGATGCATATTCGAGGGCGGGTGAAGTCATGGCCTAAATTGACGACTCGACCGGCGCACGCAATAGTTCAGCCGCTTCCTGTAGTTCGGGGCTATCGAAATCTCCGGCAAATCCGCCATAAACTTCTTGCAGCAGACGCCTCGCATCCTCTTGCCTGTTTTGTTGTTGCCATAACCGCGCCATGCTGGTTGCCGCGCGCAACTCCAGCGATTTTGCATGTTGTTTGCGGCTGATCGCGAGCGCCCGGTTGAAACAGGCTTCGGCTTTTTTGCTGTTGCTCGCGGAAATTTCCAGCAAACATATTCCCTTGAGCCGGTATAGCTCGCTTTCAAAAAAACGGGAATCCTTTGCGTTCAGGATAACGATGGCTTCTTTTATCTTGACCAGAGCATCGTCAAACTGCCCCAGGTGAACCAGCGCTTCGCTTAACGGGGCAAGGAAAAAAACTCTGGCGCCGCTCATGATGTCATTAACCGCATCCAGACATTTCTGTATCTGAGCCACTCCCGCTGCCTGACCCTGCATCGCGAGCACCCAGCCATAGGAGGATGCACCCAGTCCCAGCCAGAGGGGCAAGCCGTGCTCATGCGCCAAAGCCATGGCCTCTTGTGCGGCTAGCCGGGTTGTTTCGAGCTGTTTCATCCAGCGATTAAGTATTGCGGCGATGCATAGCGCGTAGCCCAGGCTATGGGGATGATTGAGTTGCCGCGCCAGAGATAACGCCTGCTGGCTGGCTTTCCCGGCCTGCGTGGGGCAGCCTTGCAGCCACAGCACCAGCGATAAAATGGAGATGCTCGAAACACAGGTGTTTTCACCGAATTGGCTCACCATCGCATCGTGCTGGGAGGGCTGATACAGCGCCACCGCTTGCTCCAGATGGGTGCGCGCGGCGCTCTGGTCGCCGGTCATGAACGAACTGTTGCCCACGGCGTAATGCGCCAGTTGTCGTTGTAGCAGGTCGCTGTTTTTTTCGGCCAGACGCAGCAGCTTTTCTGCGAGCTCAAGGGAGAGCGCATGGCTGACGCGCGAGCTGGAGGTAAACCACATTCCCCACAGCGCTTTAAAAAATCCGGAGCTATCGCCTAATTGCTCCTCCAGTTCCAGGGCGCGGGAATACGCCTGATCGGCCTCGGCGGAACCGTAACCCTGTGCGGTAATCAACACCGCGCCAAGATTGGCGCGCAGCTCGGCTTCCAGACGGTCGCGCTCTGCGTCGGGCGGTAGCGCCATCACGAGTTGCAAGCAGGAATTAAAATGTTTGATCGCTTCTAGGTTGGCAGAATTCCGGGTAGCCCGTTGTCCGGCTTTGACCCAATATTCGATGGCCTGCCGCGTTTCGTTTGCCGCGGCAAAATGCTGCGCCAGTAGTTCCGGGCGGCTGCTTGCGACATCGGGAAAATCGCTTTGCAATATCTGCGCAATGCGAAGATGCGCTGCCTGGCGACCCGTTTTGGTTTGGGATTGATAGGCGGCTTCCTGTATCAGCGCATGTTTGAATTGGCTGATGGATTCGTTCTCCTGCAATATCAATCCGGCCTCCTGCAAGGCATCCAAGGTATGCGCGAACTGGGCGTGGCTGTAAGGGGAAACCTTGCGCAGCAAGGCCAGATCGAATTCGCGCCCGATGGTGGCGGCAAGCTGTGCGGTGTATTTGGCCTCCCCCATTTGGTCTATACGCGCGGCCAGCAGATCGTGCAGCGATATTGGAATGCTGGCCCGATAGTCCAGCGATGCAATCTTCGCCATCTCTTCGACAAACAGCGGAACGCCATCGGCACGCTCCACGATGCCATGCAGAATCGCCGGTGGAATGTGCTCCCGGATAGCGACGATCATTTTTTCCACCTCGTCTTCGGCCAAAGGCGCCAGCACCAGGTTCGCGCTGACGGCTTTTTTCCAGGGCGAGATAAACTCGGGACGGGCGGTAAGCAGAACGAGAACAGGCGCTTCTTTTTTTTGCCCGATGAACAAGGTCAGCAATTCCAGCGAGGAGGGATCAATCCAGTGCACATCTTCCACGATGAGCAACACGGGCTGTTGTGCCGACAATGCGTGCATCAGATTGATCAGCACGGCGAGGGTCTGTTCCTTTTGTTTCTGCGGCGACAAAACCGGCGTCAGATACTGTCCGGGTAGCGGCAGCGCAAGCAGCAGTGCAAGCAGAGGAACCGTCTCCTGTGCCGCTGCCGGATAATGCGTTTCGAGATACTGCGCCAGCTTGCCGGACCTCACCTCGGGTGTATCCGCGGGTGCGAAACCAAAAACGCCCTCGAACATCGCGATCACCGGATGAAACGGCGACTGGCTGAATTCCGGAAAGCAGCGCGCTTCGCGTATCACATGAGGCTGGTCGGCCAGTCGCTGTTTCAGAGTGAGCAGCAAGCGCGACTTGCCTATACCCGCTTCTCCCTGCACCAGCGCAAACTGGCGTGCGCCTTGCGCGGCCTTTTTCCACAAGCCCAGCAATTTGCTGATCTCGGTCTTGCGTCCAATAAAAGGAGTTAGCTGCGCCGCCGCGTCCAGTCGCGTGCGTGCGCCGTTTTCCCGCACCGCCTTGAAGATTTCCACTGGCCGATCCGAGCCCGACAGGGATTGCTCCCCCAGACTGACACAATCGAAATACCCGGCTACAAGGTTGTGCGTTTCCGGGCTGATCGCCACCTCGTTGCGCGTTACACACTGCCGCAACTGGATGGCAATTTTCGATGTCTTGCCGACCGAATCCGGTATGGATATATCGCCGCCGGTGATGATCAGCCCGGTATGCACGCCAGCGCGAATTTCAACACCGTGAACTGTTGCGCAGGTGACCGCCAGAGCGGCCTGCACCGCATGGCGGGCGGCATATTCATCGGCTTGAGGATAGCCAAAATAGGCCAGCAACCCGCCGCCGTGCGTCTGCACAATATGTCCGTAAAATTGCCGGATGATTTCCATGCAACGCGCCTGGGGAATTTGCAACAGCTCCATCGCTTCATCGGGATCGTCAATCTCCGCATGCAATTCGCAGTACAGCACGGTTACCTGACGGCGTTCTGCGAGGATTTGCGGAATGGCTTGCGTCATGGGGGGCGCGACAGGGGGGGATTCACGCCGCAACTCCCCATTGCGGATACGTTCTGCCAATTGCCGGGTTTCCTTGCTGGGCAATGCGCCCAGCTCTTTCTCAAGCAGGCGGCAACAGTTTTCGTATTGGTGCATGGCCGCGCTGTGCTGGCCATTTAATGCATACAGGCGCATGGCTCGGCGATGGGCGTGTTCATCCCACGATTCCAGCTCGATATGGCGCAATGCGAATTGCAGGGCTTTGCTGTAGTCGCCTGCTTGCTCGTGGAAATCCGCCAGTTTTTCCGCCAGTGCGAGTGCACGGCGGTGCATGGCTTCGCGCTGACTCTGCAACCATTCCTCGAAATCGGGGCAATCGGGCAAGGACTTGCCGTCGAGAAATTCACCGCGGTAGAGAGCGAGAATTTCTTCTTCGCGCCGGACATCTGCGCAATTTTCCTGACCGGCGAAATCCAGTGCGTCGACATAAGCATCCGAATCAAAACGGATGGAATGCTTGCTGGTTGAAAACAATATTTTGCCGGATGGCAATTCCAGCACCCGGCGCAAATCCGCCAAGGTGCGGCGCAGATTACCGCGCGCCGTTTCGGAATCATTGCCATCCCACAACAGCGCGGCCAAAGCTTCCCGGCTGTGATCCTGCTTCCGTTCCACGGCGAGATAAACGAGCAGCGCGCGCATCTTGTTGTAGGAAAATCCCGTAACGGGAACGCCATTCAGGCGCACCTCGAAGCCGCCCAGCAACAGGAATTCGAGGCTACGGTTGAAAAAAGGTGTAGGCATGAATAGCGAGTGAACGATTCGTGAACGGTAGTTTTGTATGATAGGAATAAGTTGCCTGAAAGTCCATGTTTAGCCACTTCGGTATTGCCGGGCCGCGCCTGTATTTGACGCTTCTTAAAACGCAAAGATAAAATCCTCGTTGGAAAAACTAACGCCAGTACTGCGCCGTATCACAAGGCATGCTCTATTGGCTGGTTAATTGAAATGGAAACCTCAGCACAGCGCAAACTGTTTCGCCAAACCGCGCTGGACCGCCTGGTGTCTCCAGAGCAATTGGATCAATTGGTGACAATGACGGATAGCCATAGCTGGGTGGCGTTGCTGTCTATCGTGGGCATGTTTGCATTGCTAATTATCTGGGGCATTTTTGGCAGCCTTTCTCCCCATGTCAAGGGCCGGATTATTTTTCCGGATTTGCCTGTCCAGACACTGACGCACATTGCAACTGTAGAACCGGAAAGGTCGGCGCTGGTTTACATTCCCACCGAACAGGCAAAAAAACTGCATGTTGGTATGCCATTGCGGATAGCGCTTGCCCCCGTCAAAAAGCAGGAATTCTGCGCTTTGAGCGGGGTAGTTAGACGGATTGCAGATATTCCATCGTATCGTCAAAAAATGCCGTTAACGCTGCGGAACGGCGCAGCATTGACCGTTCCGTTCGCCCAGAATGAACAGCTTAGTGCCGTATATATGGATTTGAGCAAGAGCGCTCACACCGTTAGCGCTTACCGCTGGACCACCGGCGATGGCTCGCCGTTCAGACTCGCTGGCGAAACCATGATCAACGCAGAAATCATCCTGCCGGAGCAGCGGCCTGTCAGCCTGCTCATCCCCTTGCTGCGCAAGGTCGCCGGAATAGAGCAGTGAGTCAACACGCGCGCTTGCATGCTTCGACGCGGGTTAAAACGCCCACCATACTGCAAATGGAAGCCGTGGAATGCGGCGCCGCCGCGCTCGCTATCGTGCTGGCCTATCACGGGCGCTGGGTGTCGCTGGAAGAATTGCGTGTTGCCTGCGGTGTATCGCGCGATGGCGCCAGACTCGACCATCTCCTCAAATGCGCGCGCCGCTACGGGCTCATCGCCAAGGCCTACAAAAAGCACGATCCACTGGATATTCTGAAGCTGCCCATCCCTTCCATTTTGCACTGGAATTTTAACCACCTGCTGGTGTTCGAAGGGGTGCGCGGTGGGCGCGTTTATTTGAACGATTCGGCCAGCGGCCCGCGCGTGGTTTCCATCGAGGAATTGAACAAAAGCTTTACCGGTGTCGTGCTGACGTTTGAGCCGGGGCCGGAATTTCAGAAGGTCGGTCGCCCCGCATCGATTTGGCATGAGCTTGCCGCCCGCCTGCAACAGTCGCGTCTGGCCTTGGCCTATGTGGCGCTGTCCAGTTTTTTGCTGGTGCTGCCCGGCGCGCTGGTGCCCGTATTTTCCAAGGTGTTTGTCGATGACATCCTAATCGGGCAACAAGGAGACTGGTTGCGCCCCCTGCTTCTGGGCATGGCTCTGGCGCTGTTGCTGCGCGGCGTGCTCACCGCCCTGCAACAACGCTACCTGCTGCGCATGGAAGCCCGGCTGGCGATAACCATGTCCGGCGATTTTCTGAGCCATGTGCTGCGCCTGCCCATGAGTTTTTTCACCCAGCGCCAGGCCGGTGATGTGGCTAACCGCGTGGCCGCCAGCGAACGCATCGCGCAACTGCTGTCCAGAGGGCTAGCCACCAATTTGTTCAATCTCATTTCGGTGCTGTTTTACGGTTTGATCATGCTGTGTTATGACCTGCCGCTGGCCTTGGCATGTATTGCGCTGGTGTCGCTCAACTGGCTGGCTTTACGCTGGGTGCAGCGTGTTCGCGCCGACCTCGGCGGGCGTTTGCTCAATGATCTGGGCAAGCTGGCCGATGCCACGCTGGGCAGCATCCGCTCCATCGAAACCCTCAAAGCCTGCGGCGCCAGCGATGCCGCATTTTCACGCTGGGCGGGCTGCCAGTCGGCGAGCTTGCACTCCCGGCAAAGTTTGGGCGCATATACCGTCTGGCTCAACGTGCTTCCCATCCTGTTGACGGCGTTGAGCGGCGCGGCAGTGCTCGGTTTTGGCGGCTACCGGGTCATGGTGGGGGCGCTGAGTATCGGCGATCTGGTGGCGTTTCAGGTGCTGATGGCAGGCTTTGCCGCGCCGATCACACGTCTGGTGGAAATGGCCGGAGACTTGCAGACGATGCAAGGACTGTTTGCCCGTTTATCCGACGTGTTGCGCTATCCGACGCTTGCCCGGGCACAGGAGGGGGAGGCCAGCGAAGCAAATGCCGCGCAGCGTATTCGGGGGATGCTGGAATTGCGCCATGTCGGATTTGCTTACAACCCGCTAGCGCCGCCGCTGATCGAAGATTTTTCGATGACGCTCAGGCCGGGCGCACGCATCGCGCTGGTGGGCAGTTCGGGCAGCGGCAAATCGACACTGGCGCGCCTGATGTGCGGCCTGTTGCAGCCAAGTGCAGGACAGGTGCTGCTGGATGGCCGGGCGCTGGAAACTATCCCGCCACAACTTTTCGCCATGACGGTGGCCTATGTGGATCAGGAAGTTTTTCTGTTCGAGGGCAGCTTGCGCGATAACCTGACCCTGTGGGACGACAGCGTTGCCGATGCGGCGCTGGTCGGCGCACTCGATGATGCCATGATTTTGCGCGAGGTAAAGCTGCGTTCCGCAAGTCTGGACTGCCATGTCGATGAAGGCGGGCTTAATTTCAGCGGCGGCGAGCGGCAGCGTCTGGAAATTGCCCGCGCGCTGGTGAGAAATCCGACACTGCTGGTGCTGGATGAAGCGACTTCCGCTTTGGATCCCGCCACTGAAAATGCCATTGACGGCCATATCCGCCGACGCGGTATGGCCTGCGTCGTCATCGCCCACCGTCTGTCTACCCTGCGCGACTGCGATGAAATCATCGTGCTCAAAGCGGGCAAGGTGGTCGAGCGCGGCAGCCACGATCAACTTATGGCATTGGGCGGCGAATATGTCGCGCTGATTCAGAGCATGTAAACCGGCCATCATGCACATTAATCTCAATACTGTTTACTTAATCGTACGCTGCATTGCGTTGCGCTCCCTTCTCCCGCTGGCGGGAGAAGGGCTGGGGATGAGGGGCTGTGAGTACCTGAAAAAGTACCGCTTCAACTTAACATCCCTCACCCCACCCCCTCTCCCGCCAGCGGGCGAGGGACTAGAGCCGATGCTGTTTGATGTCATTTTCACATTGCGCGCCACACAACCAGAGTCCATATTGCTATGACGCCAAATAAATTACTCGAAACCGTCGAACATGGCGCACCGCTGCTGGCGGCCTGCCGTCTGGTTGCCGCAGCCTTGGGTGCATCCATCATCCCGCCGCCGGACAATGTCGCGCCTAGCCTGGAAGACATCTTGCGCAGCTCGCGGCTGCGCAGCCGCAGAGTGTCGTTGCGCGGCGACTGGTGGCGGCAGGACAACGGCCCGTTGCTGGGATTTTTGCAAGAAGGTTCTCCCGTTGCGCTGTTGCCTGCGCGGCATGGTCGCGCTTATACCCTCGTCGATCCCCGCGATGACCGCAGATATTTGCTGGACGAGGAGTCTGCCCGGAAGTTGGACAGCGGCGCGGTGATGTTGTACCGCAGCTTGCCCGACGCTCCGGTCAATTTCACCGGGCTGTGGAATTTTGGCAGACGCGGCAATGGCCGCGATTTTTCCCGGCTGCTGTTGATGGGTTTTGCCGCCGCGTTGCTGGCCATGCTGACGCCCATCGCCACCGGCACACTGATCGAGTCCATCATTCCCCGCGCGGACTATACGCAGCACTGGCAACTGATCGCCGCCCTGGTGGTCGCGGCGCTGGGGGCGGCGGGTTTCGAGGCCGTCAAATTCTATGCCTTGCTGCGCATGGAAGGCAGAATCGACTGCTCGCTTCAGGCCGCTGTTTTCGACCGCCTGTTGCGCCTGTCGCCGACATTCTTTCGCAATTTCACCGTCGGCGATCTGGGCGAGCGCATTCTGGGCATACAGGCCATCCGCGAAACGCTGTCCATCTCTGTCACCACGGCCATGCTCGGCCTGGGCTATTCCCTAGTCAGTCTGGGCTTCATGTTTTATTGCAGCTGGCAACTGGCGCTGATCGGTCTGGCCGTGGCGCTGCTCACGCTGGGGTGTACGGCCTGGCTGGCCACGGCGCAGTTGCGCGAGGAACGGGAGCAGGTAAAAAATCAGGGGCAGGTCGAAGGTTTGGTGCTGCAATACATCATCGGTGTCGGCAAGCTGCGCGTCGCCGCCGCCGAAGCGCGCGCCTTCGCGCTATGGGATCGGTTCTATCGGCGCCAGAAACAGCGTTTCGTTGCCGCGCGTACCTATGCCAATGTGCAGGAGTTATTTCAATCCACCGTGCCGCTGCTGGCCAGTCTGCTGATTTTCGGCGCGGCAGTTGGATTGCAGGAGCGCACCGAACTCCGGGTGCAGGCCATGATCGGTGATGGGAACCCCGCACTGCTTACGGCGAGCACATTTCTTGCCTTCAACGCCGCCTTGGGCCAGTTCCTGCAGGCCGTGACCGCGATGACTTTGGCGCTGACCCGAGCCTTGGGCGTGGCGCCGGTTTACGAGCGCTTCAAGCCCATTCTGGATGCGGCGCCGGAAAATGATGCGCTGCGTCTTTCCCCCGGAAAATTAGCAGGCGCATTGAAATTCAGCGCCGTTTCCTTTTCCTACTCGCGCTCAAGTCCGCCCGTGCTCAATGGGATTTCTTTTGCCATCCAGCCGGGAGAATTCATCGCCATCGTCGGCCCTTCCGGCAGCGGCAAATCAACCTTGCTGCGGCTGATGCTGGGCTTCGAGCAGCCCGATCAGGGCGAGATTTTCTATGATGGAAAAGCGCTGGGCGAACTGGACTTGGAAACGCTGCGCAGGCAAATGGGCGCGGTGCTGCAAAACAGCCGCATCGTGGCCGGAAGCCTGTACGACAACATCGCAGGCGGCGCACGCCTCACGCCGGAGCAAGCCATGCACTTTGCGCGCGAGGCCGGATTGGCGGATGACATAGCGGCCATGACTATGGGCTTGCATACCGTGATGCAGGAAGGCGGCAGCACCTTGTCCGGCGGCCAGAGGCAGCGCCTGTTGCTGGCGCGCGCGCTGGCGCAGCGCCCGGCATTGTTGCTGCTGGACGAAGCCACCAGCGCGCTCGACAACCTGAACCAGAAAGCGGTGATGGACAGCATCAGCGGCCTGAATATCACCCGCGTGGTGATTGCCCACCGCTTGAGCACGATCATCCACGCCGACCGTATTTTAGTGGTGAAAAGCGGTCGCATCGTCGAAAGCGGCAGCTATGCGGCGCTGCTGACGCAGGAGGGGGTATTTGCCGAACTGGCGCGGTCACAATTGCTGTGACGAAAACGCGGCACTCTCAAAAATCGCAGCGTGGGCACAAAATCGTGCCCACGCTACATTGTTTTCCTAGACGCCGATCCAGATATTGACGTCAGGCATGCCTATCAGTTCGGAAATCGTATAGGGGAACGGACTCAGGTGGCCGACGTTATCGGGAGGCGTCGGCAAGACTTGCACCCCCCAAGGGTTGTAGACGTTCGCGACAGTGGAGGCCGGATCGGCCTTGTTCGCATCCTGCGCGGAAAATGCATGGCCGCTAGTCAGCAGGGTGTTGCCATAGGGATCCTTGGTTGTCGCGCCGCTGCCGATCCAGATCGGCTTACCGTCGTTCATCGCCTTGATGACGGTCGCTTGTAGCGCAGCCAGTGCCGCCGGATTAGTGCGATCCACGACGTTGTTGATGACATAGGGGTTGGTATCCCAATTGTAGTTTTCGTAATTATAGGCATTGACCTTGCCCCCACCCAGCAACTCGGGGATCGGGTCGCCCGATCCGCCCTCGACAGCATAGTAGGCGTCCATGCCGGACTTCTCTGCGCGCGGCAAAATTTTCGCCATATTGACTTGGGCATACGCCTTTTCGAACAGCGCAACCCATATCTCGCCATTCAAGTCCTTGGTCGGGTTGCCGCCGAAAGCCAGTCTGGGATCGGCGACTGAATTTATCGGCAGCATGTCGTTGACGGTGACCCAATTGGCCTGTCCAGTGCTGTCATAAAAACGGATGCCCCACGTGTGGACGCCGTTGTTTGTACCGTTGTCGACCACCGCCGAGGTAATTGCATTCGGCTTTACATCGGCAACGGTGACCAGCGACGCCACCATATAACAATCACCCAAAGCACCCTGGGTGACATCTGCCGGGCTCACTCCGTCAACAAACAAGGCGCCGCCGGACTTTGCGTAAACTGCGACTGTGGTTGACGCTTTGCCGGTGGCTGTATCACCGCCTGCGGTCGGCGTCGGCAAGTCGCCTCCCAGCAGCCATTTGTCGACCAGTTTTTCCAAGGTGCCCACCGATGAATTAGCCCCCAGATTGCCCAAGGCAACAGGCGTCTCTTTTCCGCCTGTATAAAACTCGTTGGCGACCGATCCGTTGACCAGCTTCGAGAAGGTGTGGGCCAAATAGTCGGTCGCTGATGCCGATGCACCGGCAAACAAGTTTTTGCCGTGCCCCGCCAAGGTTTGCAAATCGGTAAATTCGCTGGACGAAAGAGGGGCATTCCCATTTGCTTTGTGCGCCTGGATTATCCCGGTCATCATCGTCACAAGTTGTGCATAGTCCATCTTGCCATTTGCCGCCGTGGCGGCGTCGACCGCCGACTTGATGAAGCTATTCTTCAATGCGCTGGTCCAGCCCGCCGGGGTCGGCAGGTCATTGCTGCCATTGATGTCGATAGATAAAGCCGTTTCTTTGGCGATAACCTGATCTTGCGTGAGGGGCGTCCCTCCCAAATATGCGCCGTTCGCATCCAACTGGGCCGCGAACACACCGCTATTGCCCGACTTAACGATCACTTCAGTCCCGCTTGCGGTAGGCAAGCATTTGCTGATCTCCCAGCCGGAGGGTAGTGTTTTGTTGGTCAGCGGCTGCCCTCCAACGGTGATGGGTTGCAGATGAGCCGCGTCTGCTCCCAATTCGTAGACACCGTCCGCACTCATGTACAGATTTTCCGAGCCGCCCTCGATGAGCACCGGAGCACCGCCCAAGCCGCCACTGCCGTCCAGGTCGACGCCTGTGCTGATCTCGGCTTGATATTTTTGCTCATTCGTTAGCACCTGTATTGAGGCGCCATCCACATTGCCCGTGGCGTCAACCGCAACTTGGACAATTTGCGAGTTATCGGCGTCGGATCTCAAGTACAGGGTATAGCCGTTGCCCGAACTGGCTTTTTCGATCGACTCGGCCGAATAGCCGAAGGTTCCATCCGTGATTGACTTGTACGCACCGAAATGGACTTTGACCAGTGCATTCGTATTGAGGCCCACTGACCAACTGTTATCGCTGTTGATAAATAGCAACGCGCCCCCGCTGCCGATATGGCGGACGTTTGATTCCAGAATGAGTTCATTTGTAGTCGATGGCATTATTTAGCTCCTGTCAGTTAAAGGGGGAACGGGATTTCGGTGCGCGGAGTGGGCGCAACCATTTAATAAAATTCCTTGATTCAAGACGCTTTGAGGCCAGCCAGTATTGTTACCCAAGAATTACGTTCTGCCAATGTCGGCGCCGGGGTTCTATGCGACTGCCGCTGGAACACAGTGCTTACTTTACCCCGCAACCGTTCGTGTATCGTTCAATTGAGTTTCAGCCCTTGCCGCACGGGGAGGGCGTTTCGCAAAACAGGAAATTTGGGTTGAACGATTCTTGAACGGTGCCGGTGTAGGATTTGCGTGAGATGGGGGTGCTTGCTTTGTTTCAACGGCCCAAGTGGCTGGCTACGACCCTCAGTTTATAACGCTGTTATAAGGAGACGCATCCATGCTGAGAGTGCTGTTCATTGTTATTTTGATGGGTTGTGGATATTCATCCGCAGCAAATGCCAACAACTACCAGGACTGGTGGGTTTACTCGGAGGGCAATTTCGCCTTTTCGGTTGCCCAGCAGAACAATTCCATGCGAGTGATGGGCTATGGTAAAACCGGGGACAATACTGCGTTTCTCATCGATATTAAAGGCGAATTGACCAACAACAACCAGTTGACCGGCGCGCTCGGCACGCTCAATACCGGCGTGAAAGATGCGGCAGACAATAGTGCCACCATCGTATTCAGCAGTATCGACACCGCGACCTTGAGCTACAAATACAACGGCTTCACCGGCTCGTTTCCGCTGAAGCGGCTGGCATTTGCCCCGATCACCGCCAACGGCACCTGGGATGGCACTCAAACCGATGTGGTGCAATGCCCGGGAGCGCAGCCGTTTATCACAAGTGAGCCGGTCACGCTAACGGTCAGCGTCAATGCGCCGGCCAACACCATATACAACAAACACCCCATCACGATAAAAGCGGTTTCCGGGAAAGCCGAGGTCAATGATACCGGCACCATTACTCAGGACGGCAGCCATCTCAATGCCAGCGGAAGCGGGGTCGTCAGCGTTAACTTTGACGGTACGCCTGCCACCGGCGCCGATACCTATACTTGGGAAGCAAAAGATATTGCGGCCCAGGATTATTGGTTCCTGGCCAAGACCACGCAAACTTTCACTGCCGGGATTAATTCGGGTTGTGTCATAAAAGGTGTGTTGACAGGGGTGAGACACACAACCGACATCAGCAAAGAGTTTAATAATTGACCGCAGCTCCGCCATGAACAACGTATGACGTCATAAAAGGAAATTCAATGAAAACTAAAATTATTCTCACCGCGGCTCTCTCCATTTTGCTTGCAGGCTGTTCGACAGGCCGGTCTCCGGTATCAGTCGGTTTGATATTTACTTCAGTTAGCGGCTCTGAATCCATCAGCAGCAATAACCTAGGCGCCCATTCCGGTGTGGCCTGCGCCATGAGCATATTAGGCCTGGTTGCGGTTGGTGATGCCAGCATTACAACTGCAGCCAACAATGGCAAACTCGGCAAGGTATCCCACGTTGATTACGAAACCACCGGCATTCTGGGGGTGTACAGCAAATCCTGCACTATTGCCTACGGCGAATATCGGGGTGTTGCGCAAGATGGAAAATGATACCCCTGCCGATACCTCCACGGCTGATACAGGAGAAGACCCCCACAACGAACTGTCGGATTTCGAACTGGAGATGGTCGCGGCGGGATCTCCTACTAATTGCGATACTGGCGGCACGAAGAGGGTTTAAGGTAAATACGGGCAACTGACACAAAGGGAAACAAAATGAACCAGAACGTTGCAGACTTTCAGAAAGCAGAAGAGAGCCCCGCATTCCGTGTAGCGTTGGCGGATGACGAGCTTTCCGAATTCGAGTTGGAGATGATCGCCGCGGGGTTAGGTGCTAGTGGTCATTGCACAAGATGCGGGGGTAATGGAAGCAGCCAGCAATAATCTGCATGAGGACAGCAAACTGTCCGATTTCAAATTAACCTGACCGCTGCCGGGCTTTAACAGTGGCTTCAATAATATCTTTTGGAGAGGGTAACCCATGAACCCAAACATCGAAGTATTGCGCAACACGGAAAGCGACAACCCTGCCGATACCTCACGGCTGATTCAGGAGGGGGAGGCTCACGACGAATTGTCGGATTTCGAACTGGAAATGGTCGCGGCCGGCGGACCGGCGCAATGCGAAAATAAGCTTTAACTATAGCGGATTTATTTCGTCATTATGCGCCACGGTTTTGCAGGAGCGCTCCTGAGCGTAATAGCTCAAAAATTATAGCTATCTTAAAGAGAGAAACTATCAGCCTGTTTGTCCGCTACTCACGCAAGGCTTCAGGCCGTGTGCCCGTCACCTTGCTCCAGACCCAGACCACGGAATGCGGGCTGGCGTCTATGGCGATGATCCTCGCGTACTTCGGGCGCTTCGTCACACTGGAAGAGTTACGCCAAGTGTCCGGCGTTTCCCGCGATTGCGTTAATGCCGCCGATCTGGTGCGCATCGCCAAACACTACGGTCTCGCGGTGCGGGTGCTGCGCCGTGAGCCGGAAGAATTATCCAGGCTGGGCTTCCCTCTGATCGTTTATCTCAACTTCATCCATTTTGTGGTGGTGGAAAATGTAACGGAGGAGGGAGTCGATCTCAACGACCCGGCTTGCGGGCGACACCGTATTCCCATAGAAGAATTCCACGAAAAATACACCGGCATCGCACTGACTTTTGCCGCGACAGCGGATTTTCAGCCGGGCGGCCAGCCCCCCAATTTTTTTGCCAGCGTGCGGCGCTACCTCGCCGGGAGTGGATCGGGAATATTTGTTATTGCCATGCTGACCGGTTGCCTGATGACTGCACCGGCGCTGTTGTTTGCATGGTTTCTGGGCGGTGCGATTGAGCAGTTGGCAGTCACGCCAGCCGCAGGCTTCAGTTCGCTGTTGCCCGCATTGTGGGGGCTCTTGCTTGCCGTCACCCTGCGCGCGGGACTCCAGCTTTTGCAAAAAAGGTCGCTGGTGCAACTGGAATTACAGCTCTGCCGCGAACGGCTTCCTGCGCTGGTGCAACACCTGCTGAGTCTGCCCTACGCATTTTTTGTTTACCGGATTCCCGCCGTATTGCACGCGCGCATTTACGATCAGGAGCAGCTTAACAAGCTGCTGTGCAACAACCTTCTCCCGGCAGCGTCCAGTCTGCCCGCGCTGCTGCTGCCTCTGGCCGCGCTGTTTTATTACGACGCGACCACCGGTCACACGATAGCCGCATTGACCGTGTGCTATCTGGCGCTGCTCGCGCTGAATTTCCAGGGCAAGGCCGGTTCACTGCGCTGCCACCGCGAACGGGACGATGCGGCCTGGATGCAACTATCCCAGGCGATACGCAACTTTGAATCGTTCAAGACCGGCGGGGGCGATCGGGAATTTTTCAGCGGCAGCATGGGCGGCAGTGCGGGTTCGCTGAAGTTGCGCCAGGAGTATGGCTGGTTTCACGGTTTGTCCGAGTTGCTGCCGGACTTGTTTGCGGGTTTTATGCTGCTGGACGTGCTCGTTTGCGCATATTTTGGAATGGCCTCCGGCGCTTTCAGTTTCGGCAATTTTATTGCCATGCTGGTGCTGGTTGCCGCCCTGCTTGATCCGCTACGCACGCTGGCGCGTCTGCATGGCAAACTCGACACACTCAAGCAACTGTTGCCGCCCATCGAGGATTTGCGCGAGCAGGTTTCGCCACGCCTTGAAATCACAGAGTCTGCGCAGCAGGAGTCTTCTCATATTCTGAGCGCCGCAAATATCAGTTTCGGTTTTACCCGTGTGAAACCGCCCTTGTTAAAAGATATTTCGCTGGTCATCGTTGCAGGGGAACAAATCGGTATCACCGGACCTTCGGGCGGCGGCAAATCGACGCTCGCGGAAGTGCTCATCGGTTTGCATCAGCCATGGAGCGGCGAAGTTCTACTGGAGGGAAAATCGCTTTCCTCTTTGCCCGCCGAGCAGTTAAGCCGCGACATCGCTTGGGTGAACAAACACCCGTTCTTTTTTGCCGGCTCGGTGCGCGAAAATCTCTGCTTGTGGCGGGAGGATATCAGCGTAGAGCATCTGCAAGCGGCGCTCCGCGATGCCTGCTTGGAGGAGGTGCTGGCGCATTGCCCGGCGGGTCTCGATACACAGCTTGCGCCGCGCGCGGCGAATTTCAGCGGCGGGCAGAGGCAGCGCATGGAGATCGCCCGCGCCCTGTTGCGCAATCCCAAAGTTCTGGTGCTGGACGAAGCCACCGACGGCCTCGACCACGCGCTGGAACATCGGCTGCGCGCCAATCTCAAGCGGCGCGGCTTGACCCTGATCGTGGTGAGCCACCGCCTGAGCACGTTATCTGCCTGTGATCGCGTGCTGCATCTGGCGGGAGGGCGGCTGGTGACGGATGGCACTAGTCTGGCGCAAGTTGCACCTGCGGTGTCTGCGGAATTCTCCGCAGAAGAAGACCCTGTTCCGCCGCCGCGTCCACCGGGCGATAGACGCGAGGCATTGATTCAGGTTTTTTGCCGGATTGCGCAGGCGGTCGGCGAGCGCGAGGTGGCATTGCCTCCCCAGCCGCTGCCCGCCGAAGGGCAAGGAGCGGAAGAACAGGGACTCTACGCTCTGGCGCGTCACAATCGCATACCGCTGCGCCATGTGCGTTTTGTTGTGTCGAAATGGTGGCAACGCGATCACGGCGCGCTCATCGCCTTTACCCGCGAGGGCAAACGCCCCGTGGCAGTTCTGCCCGGCGCGGGCGGGGCGTATATGATTTTCGATCCGGCAAGCAATACGCCGGAAAAGCTTACGCCCGCAAGCGCGCAAAGCCTGGAGCCGCGCGCCTATATGCTGTACGCCCGTTTCAAAATTGGGCAACCCCGCCCATGGGCTTTTTTCCTGCATGCGTTCGATCAGGTTAAGCCTGATTTGCGCACGGCGCTGATAGCCAGCCTCGCGCTGGCGGTATTGGCTGCCGGTGCACCGCTTGCCGCTTACGCGCTGTTTGCCGAGGTGTTGCGGTTCGCGGATGGCAGCCTTGCGCGGCAATGGCAAGCGGGGCTGATCTGGCTCGCCTTCGCGCTCATAGTGGGCGAAAGTATCCGCCTGCTGGCGCTGCTCAGAGCCGAGGGGCGGCTGGAGATTTCCGCATCCTCCGCGCTGTACCAACATGTGATGCGCGTGCAAGCCCTGTTTTTTCGCGATCACAGCCCCGAGGAAATCGCCCGCAGCCTCAACAGTGTTCCGCGCGTGCTGGAGTTATTGCGCAACGGCACGTTGTGGCGGTTGTCGGGTGGGCTGACCGCCGTGGCGGGTGTAGCAACCATCGCCTGGTTTTCAGGCACGCTCGCCATCGCCGCGCTGGCCTTGTTGTTGCCCTTGCTGCTTGTTCCTGCGCTGTTGATGCGCGCGGGAGTCGCATGGTGGCATCCCCATTTCGCACGGCGTCTGGACGGTCATCAATTTCTGTTTCAGATGTTTAAAAGCGCGCCTCACCTGCGTCAGGCGGGGCGCGAACAAGCGGCGCTTGCCCACTGGATGGGTAGCTATGCAGCCGAGAGCAAGATGGCGGGACGTATCCGGCGCAGCGAAGTATTCGCCCAATGTTTCGCCGATGCCTATCCGTGGCTGGCGTTGGCGGGCTTCGTCGGAACCATCGCCGCATGGGGCGGTGCGAGCGTTGCCGTTCTGGCGACAGTTATGCTTGCTTTTATGATCGCTGTATTTGCCATTCAGGGATGTGCATCGGCGCTCGCCGACGTGGTGCGCGCCCTGCCGCTGCTGGACAGGCTGACACCGCTAGCCGCTGCGCCGCAGGAGTCTTGGGGAGCTGTGCCGGATCAGGCTATGCAAAGCGAGCCCATCGAGATTCGAGGATTGACGTTCACCTATTCCGGCAGCGACACGCCTACCCTGAAGGGGGTGTCCATGCGTATAGCACCCGGACAATTTGTTGCTTTGGCCGGGCCTTCCGGCAGCGGTAAATCCACCCTGCTGCGACTGCTGCTGGGACTTTATGCGGCGGACAGCGGCGGTATTTTCAGAAGCGGTGCAGCGCATTGCGAGAGCAATCTGTCCGCGTGGCGCGATCAGGTCGGTGCGGTATTGCAGGATGAGCAACTGGAAATCGCCATATCCATACGCGGCCATATCATCGGCAATGCCCCCGCCACCATGGCCGAGATACGCGAGGCCGCCCGGCTCGCCATGCTGGAGCCGGACATCGACGCGATGCCCATGGGTATCCAGAGCATTGTCGATTCGGACAAGGTTTCCACCGGACAGAAGCAGCGCATACTCATCGCGCACCGCCTGCTGCGCCGGCCCTCGTTGCTGATTCTCGATGAGGCAACCAACGCATTGCCGGAAAATGTTCAGACAGAATTGCTGGCCAATCTGCGCAAGCTGGGGATAACGTGTTTATTGGTGACGCACCGGGCCAGCACCATCGCCGCCGCCGACTATGTTTATCTGATGAACGACGGTTGCATATCATGGTCGGGCACGCCGCAGGATTTTGCGGCGGCGGGCCTAGCACCGGTGATGCGCGAGGAAGAAGATGAAAGCGAATAATCCGTAGGAGCGGCTTCAGCCGCGATGTATTTGAGTTTCGCGGCTGAAGCCGCTCCTACCCCTGCAAGGAATAAACTAAACATGGATCCGTTACGATTCAGACAAAGAAAATTATTTCGCCCGGCAGCGCTCGAATATTTCGTGGGCGCTTTCGGGGATAGCGGTACGCCCGAGTTGCTCGCGGCGCGCCGCACGCGTCTGGCATGGTGTGCCGTGTCAGCGCTGGCCGCGATGGTCATCGCATGGGGATTTGCGGGCAGCCTTCCGCTACGGGTTGCGGTGACAGGAAAAATTGTCGCACTCGATAGTGCCAAGCCGTATTTTCTGGGCAGCGGCACACAGGTGCAGAGCATACGAAGCGGACAGGAAGCGAGAGTCGCCTTGGATGCTACACAGCCAAACGGGCTAGGCATGTATGCCACCCCCGTTCCCCTCACCCCAACCCTCTCCCGCTTTGCGGGCGAGGGGGCGAACGAATCGCTGCGCGAGATTCACTTTACTTTGCTTAAAGGGCAAGTAGAAAAAGTGAGCAGCGCAAATGAAGTCGCCATTGCGCTTGCGCCCGATGCGGCCAACGCCTGTCGCGGGAATCCGGGACAGGACAAGGCGACGGCCTGGATCACGGTGGGGCGGCAAACGCCTGTGCAATTTTTACTGGGGCGCACAACTTGGTGAATAGGCATACGCTGGCAGCAGAAACCCTGGCGCACACGCTGCGCGAGCATGCACAGCACGGGCCGCAGCAAACCGCGCTGACCTTTTTGCGCGACGGCGAAAACGATGCGGTCGCGCTGACTTATGCGGAGCTGGATCAGCGCGCGCGCGCCATCGCCGGACGCATGCTCACGATAGCACCCAAAGCCAGACGCGCTTTGCTGTTGCATCCGCCGGGGCTGGAGTTCGCCGCCGCGCTGTGCGGCTGTTTTTATGCGGGCGTGACTGCCGTGCCTTGCTATCCGCCTTCGTCCAAACTCAGCTCCCGTTCCGGGGAACGCTTTCTCCGTCTGGTCAACGACGCGCAGGTCGAGCTGGCCTTGACCGATGCCGCCAATGTTTCCAGAATTTTTCTGCACCTGAAGCAAATGTCAAACCTGCGGGTGCTGGCGACAGACCAGCCTGCAGAGTCAGATGAGGCAGCATTCCCCGGACTCAAGGCCACCGATCTTGCGCTGATCCAGTACACCTCGGGTTCCACCGGTTCCCCCAAAGGCGTGATGTTGAGCCACGCCAATCTGCTGGCCAATCTGCGGACGATCCAGTCGCGCTTCGAGCTTGGCGTATGCTCGCGCGTGGTGAGCTGGCTGCCGCCCTATCACGACATGGGGCTGATCGGCGGCATCCTGTCCGCGCTGGCTTGCGGCTATCCTCTGGTGATGCTGGAGCCCCGGCATTTTTTGCAAAAGCCGCTGCGCTGGTTGCAGGCAATCAGCCGCTACCGCGCCGACACCAGCGGCGGCCCCGGCTTCGCCTACGATCTATGCGCCAGCAACATCGCGGCTGAGGAAATCGAAAGGCTGGATTTGTCGTGCTGGGCATTGGCGTTTTGCGGCGCAGAAACCGTGCGCGCGGCGACACTGCGGCGTTTCACCCGTATTTTCGCCAAAGCTGGATTTCGTGAGCAAGCGCTGTTTCCCTGCTACGGTCTGGCCGAGGCCACGCTGATGTCGACCGCTGCGGTAAAAGGCGAAGGCGCGCGCATCGTGACGCTGGACGCAGCCGCTCTGGCAATGGGACACGCGGTGCCGTCGCAGCAGCAGGATGCCTGCGAGCTGGTCAGTTGCGGCAAGCCCGGTGCAGGCGTGGCACTGCGCATCGTCGATCCGCAGACACGTCTAGCCTGCGCGGCGGGTGCAAGCGGTGAAATCTGGCTATCCGGTGACAGCGTGGCGCAGGGCTACTGGAATCAGCCCGAGGTGAGCCGGGAAGTTTTTGAAAACAACATCGGGGCGGAGGGAGAGGCGGCATGGCTGCGCACCGGTGATCTGGGCTTGGTGCTGGATGATGAGTTGTTCGTCAGCGGGCGACTCAAGGACCTCATCATCATCCGTGGCCGCAATTACTACCCGCCGGATATCGAGGAAATTATTTGCAGCAGCCATCCGGCGCTGGCGCTTAACGCCTGCGCCGCTTTCGCCGTGGAAGCAGAGGCTGGCGAGCATCTGGTGATCGCCGCCGAGGTCAGGCGCGAAGCGCGCCACCGCCTGGATGCCGCGCGCGTCGTTCGCGCCATGCGGGCGGCGCTTGCCGAAGCTATGGAGCTGAACGCACAGACGGTGCTGTTGCTGATGCCCGGCGCGCTGATTCGCACCACCAGCGGCAAGATCAGCCGCACGGCTAGCCGCGAGCAGTATTTGGCCGGGCAGTGGACGCCCATCCCTGTGGAGGAAAGCCTGCCCGCCGCAACATCAGCCGAGTCCCGGCTTTTCTCTGCAACAGAGCAGAAGTTATTCCGGCACATCGCTACGGTGTTGCGGGTGCCGGTGGATGCTCTGGACGGCGGACAAAGCCTGGGTGAATTGGGGCTGGATTCGCTCAAGCGCGTGGAATTAGCCATTACGTTGGAGCAGTCGTTCGGCATTCATCTGGACGTTGAGTTATTGGCAGCGGATTTGCCCCTGTCCAATCTGACCCGGCTGTTGCAGGAAGCCGCACTGCGCGAAAGTGAAGATGTGGCGGCTTGCCCAGACGGTAAAGCCGAGCCTCTGGACACACCGGGACGAGACGTGCCGTTAACGCCGCTGCAACACGCATTCCTCCATGCCGGAGTGAAGCAGCCTGAATCCTTCGTGGAAATTGTTTATCTGCGCACGCCGCGCAATCTGAATGCCGATGCCTTGCGGCTGGCCCTGTTCAATCTGGAAGCGCGTTACGATTCATTGCGCCTGCGTTTTTACGTTGAGGGCTCCAGTTGGAAACAGGTTTATGGAACGCCTGGAACCGGACTGCTGTTCGAGCGTGTGGATGCGGCGGGTCTATCCGCAGCCGAGGTGCGAGAACGGCGCGCCACGATGGTGGAAAACCTGAAGACCGGCATTAACCTGGCTAATGGGCCGCTGCTCAAGGCAGTGTTATTCGACCGTGGAGCGCTGGAAACCGGGGTGCTGGGTCTGGCGTTTCACCATCTGGTGATCGACGTGCTGTCGGTTTCCATCTTCATTAGCGCGTTGCAGCACGCTTATGCCCAAGCGCTCTCTGGACAGGCCGAGATAAGCCGCAGTGAGCCCCTGTTTGGCCGCTGGTTGCTGGCCATGGATGCCCACGCCCAAGGGACGGCGCTGAGCGAATTGGAGTATTGGCGCGGCGTGTGTGGCGAACCGGGAACGGGTGCAGCCATGGCGCGCATTGGCGAGCCCGGCAGCAATCCGGCCTCGCGCTGGAAGTCCATTGTGCAACCGGGCATGTCGCCGCTGGAAAACCGTCAATTCCTCCAGCGTTACCCCGCGCCGCTCCAGCGCCACGATGTTTTTCTGGCGGCATTGGCGCACGCCTGGTGCAGGATCAGCGGAGAAGATCATGCGCTGATCCTGCTGGAACGGCATGGCCGCAAGCCCTTTGCTTGCACCGCGCCGATGACGGCCATGGGCTGGTTTGTCTGCCATTATCCGGTGCGCATCCCCAGTCAGCCTGCAATGGCGCCGGACAAACAAGTCGATAGCGCGCAACGTATCATGCGCGAAGTTCCCGGCGAGGGGGAGGGCTATGGCCTGCTGTCCAGAGCATGTCGCGACGAGGCTGCACGATTGACCATGAGCAAGTTGCGCCGCCCCCGTTTGAAACTGATCTATCGCGGCAGCATCGATGACGGTTTCCGGGCCGACGCCCTGTTTCCCGTTATCGGTTCGGAAAGTTGCGCCCATGCTTACCACGAAGCTCAGGAAAGGGCGGATGAAAACTGCCACATAGAGCTATATGTGACCATGCCTCGCGGCGTGCTGTCCTGGACGCTGCAATACGCCCCCGCATTTTGCGATGAACCCGGAGCATGCGCATTAGTCAATGCGATTGAGCAATTCGTTAAAGCGCTTGCTGTCGTCGAGCAGTGAGCGGATGGTCGGCAACTAACGTGAAGCGGGTGAGCAGAATGGCTTCCGCACCGGCTTGTTGCCCAGTGAATTTTGAGTTTTATTAATTGCGGCGGAATGAATTTTCCATGAGAGAAGTCAGCGGGATGTCGCGCTATGGCATGTCGTATCGAACCTTGTAATTTCGGTTTATGTGAACCGCCAGCCAATAAAATAACCGCCCTTTGCCGTTAGCAATCGCACGGCGCGGGGCGGTCAGCGACGGTGCGTTGCCGCACCGCAAGTCTGCGGCTTACCTGATTGCGGACAGCAGCTTGGTCGAAGTCACCAGCTTGCGCACGCCGTGAGCGTGGTCTTCGCCGAACTCGTTCGAAGTACACCACTTGGCGAGCGAATTGATGTCCAGTTTTGCGACCTTCGGACGCACGCTCCAAGTCACTTGCAATGGCGAGCAAGTCGAGTCGGTATATTTCGGGCCGGTGGTCGAGCCCGCGAATACAACCGGCTTGCCGGTGTTCTCCGGTATCGTTTTTGCCTGGTGGAAACCGTTCACTATGTTGCCGCCGTAACTCAGATCGTTGAAGTTCAGCGCGTTCTTATCATTGACCAGAACGAACACTTGCGCTTCTACGCGCAGATCGGGATTGCTGTTTTTCTCGGGCAACAGACAGGCAGCCAGTGTCTTGCCGGGCTTCACGTCGGCAGACGAATGCACCCAGTGCACTTCGATGGTGTCGCCGGGTTGCAATTCGCCATGCTCGCTCTTGCAGGCGGGTTTTTCGGTTGGCGCCAATTCGGCCTTGCTCAATTTCATATCGCTCTTGTATCCGGAGTTGTAACCTTCATGCCCTTCACCCGCAAAAATTGAGAATTCCTTGGCCTTATGTTCGGCATTTTTGTGGAGGTGGATGTTGCACAGATTCAGTTGCTTGTAATCCGGCGCCAGCGAGAATGAGTGATTGTTTTCCCCTTTGACGCTGTCGATGTCGCGCGGAGTCTGCGGGCCGAAACCCGTGCATATTTCACCGCTTGCGTGACCATGCTCATCATGAGCATTGTGTTCGTGTTCGCTGGCAAAAGTTGCTGTCGATATAACAGTGGTCGCCAAGGCGAGCAAGAGTTGTTTCTTAAACATTGAAATCTCCCTGAGTCGGTATTTTATTTTCTGTTGGATGCGCCTTCGACGCGCGCGCACTCTAGCAAAACAATTGTGAAAATTTCGTCAAATTCACATCGGGATTAACGCCGTAGCTCGCAAGAATCAGGAGAGACATTCATCATCCTGTTTGGCGGCGGTATCAAGCGCGGACAGCAACGTGATATTGATTGCGCAAAAGAACTGCTTGCCGAATACAAGGCGCGCAAAAAAGCCTAGGCTATGGCCAAAAAGACAGAACAACGAAAGAGGTAAACAACGTGGCACTCACTCGCAACTTCAAAACTGAAGCCTAGCTTGAACTCCAACACGCCACTCACCTCGCCCGTTACTCTGCGAACCTGAACGCCGCAGCCATCTTCTCTTGCTCGCGCGCCGATAACCCCAACTCCGCCGCAATTTTTGACCACTGCCGCACCACACTTTGGCAGCGCGCGATGATGTTGTTCGCTTCGTCGGGCTTCACTCTGAAATACGGTGCAACAGAACGCGCCAACTCCAAATCCTGCGCGTTGTCGGCTTGGCTGATGTTGAGTTTGAGCCCGTGCGAGTCGGCCATCGGGTTCATGTCGTACGCGGGCGATAAGCGCCAGCCACGGCCTGGGACGAGGATGAAGCCGTGGTTGCGCAGGTGGTCGTCGGTGTTGGAGACGAGCAGGTTGAACACGATGCGCGTCCACAGTTCGCGCAGGTCGATGTCGGTTTGCGCGCCGTGGTCGATCAGCACGCGCGCGATTTCCAGATAGCTTGCGCCGGTCGAGGCATCGTCGCCGTCTTTGTGTCCGGTGAGGGTCATGGCCGAGGCGAAATGATGTCGGCGGTTGTTCGCCGTGCGGTCAAAGCGCTGCACGAGGAAGGTGTGGTGAGGGCTGGCAAAGCGGCGCGCCAGGCTGGACGGTACTTGCAGGCCGCACACTTGCGCCAGCGTATGCACCAGCATTTCCCATGCGCCAACATTGTGTTCGTCGCGCGCACTGGGAAATTTGGCGATCCACAATTGCCCGCTGGGATCGGCCACGCTGGCCTTGGGGCGCGCGCCGCCCAGCGAGCCGCCCGGCGCAATCAATATGCGCAGCCAGTCGTCACCCTGCGGCGCGGTGTTGTCTTCGTCGCGTTCCAGCGCGAGGCTGGCGGCTTCCAGCTCGCGCAATTGCACAAACGGCGGCGCGGCCACGCCATGCCGGTTGTCGAGAAAATCGCCCTCGTCATTCAGGCGAAAACGCAACGCACCGACGCGAAATGCGTCATGCACACCGAGTAAATAATCGGACTCCGCCAAGCGCGCCGACTTGTCCGCCAAGCCTGCCCGCTGCTCGCGCTCCAGACGGCGGCGCATTAGCAATCGTCCCCAACGATCCGGGCTGGCATCGGAAAAAACACCGAACGTATCGAGGCCCTGCGCGGGATGTTGATGTCCGTCGAACAGCCCGAGGCGCGGGTCGAGTTGCAGGCCGATCAAATCGGGATGATTGAGTGCGGGCTTGTCGAAAGCGAATTCGAAAACCTCCCGTGCTGCACCGCGTCGCGCATACAGAAAGCCCAGCCGCAACGGTCCGGGCAAGCCGTCCCAATCGGCATACACGGCAATTTCGGCAGATGCGTTAGCCATTTTGTTTTGCGGCGGGATCAAGCAAAGCGGCCAGCGTTTGCGAACTGGTAAAGCCGTCGTAGTTTTGTATCGGCTCGCTCAATTGCGGCGTTGTCATTTGCTTTGGCAGCTTTGCATAATGTTTGGCGCCGGGCTTGGTTTTGGGCGACATGCGCGCATCCTGCAAGTTGCGCCCCAGCGTGTCTGCCTGTCCCAGCAGATTGATGTCCTGCTCGATGCTCAACACCTGCATCACCGCCAGATACGCCCCCATCGTCACGCCGTCTCCGCCGCGCTCCACGCTGCGCAGCGTCATGGGCGACATCCCCGCGCGCTCCGCCACCTGTTTGGAAGTCAATTTCCGCCGCAAGCGCGCCAGACGCAAGCGGTCGCCGAGCTGGTAGAGCAGCTCGACTGTTGAAGGTAATAAAGGAGAGGTTTTCTTGGCCATAATGTAAATATATTAGCTATTTTTTAAAAATATCGCCAGAATATTTGCATTAAATATTGGTCGGATTACCGAAAGGCGGCGCTGACGGGCTGATAAGTACCCTTGCTTCTGATCCGGCTATCCCTTCCCACGCCTGCCGACACACTCGCTACATCAGGATAACGTCGTACTGTTCTTGGGAATAAAGCGTTTCTACTTGCAGGGAGACATTCTTGCCGATGAAATCGGAGAGTTGCGCGAGGCTTTGCGATTCCTCGTCGAGGAACAGGTCGATGACCGCCTGCGAGGCGAGGATGCGGAATTCGCGGGCGCTGAACTGGCGCGCTTCGCGCACAATTTCGCGCAGAATCTCAAAACAAATGGTTTGTGCGGTTTTGATTTCGCCCCGGCCTTGGCAGGTGGGGCAGGGCTCGCACAACACGTGCGCCAAACTTTCGCGGGTGCGCTTGCGCGTCATCTCAACCAGACCCAGCGCGGAGAAGCCGTTCACGGTGATGCGTGTGCGGTCCCGTTCCAGCATCTTTTTGAATTCTTCGAGCACGGCGTCGCGGTGCTCGGCATTGTCCATGTCGATGAAGTCGCAGATGATGATGCCGCCGAGGTTGCGCAGGCGCAGTTGGCGCGCGATCACCTGCGAGGCTTCCAGGTTGGTTTTGAAAATGGTGTCGTCGAAAGAGCGCACGCCGACGAAACCGCCCGTGTTCACGTCCACCGTGGTCAGCGCCTCGGTCTGGTCGATGATGAGGTAGCCGCCAGACTTTAAATCCACCCGCCGCGAGAGCGCGCGCTCGATTTCATCCTCGACGCCGTACAGGTCGAACAGTGGCCGTTGGCCGATATAGTGGCTCAACTTCGGAATGGCGGTGGCGATGTAATCGCCGGCAAAAGACATCATGCGCTCATAGGTTTCGCGCGAGTCTATCAATACCCGCGAGGTGTCTTCCGTCACGAAATCGCGCAACACGCGCAAGCTGATGTCCAGTTCCTGGTATATCAGTGCGGGCGCCGTTTTGTTTTTTGCCCGCTCGCGCAGGTTATTCCACAGCTTGTCCAGATAAATGATGTCGGACTGAAAATCCTCATCCGAAGCGGTTTCCGCCAGAGTGCGGATAATGTAACCGCCGCTGTGGTAGGGGGGCAGGGCCTGTTGCAGTTTGGCGCGCAGCAACTCGCGCTCTTCTTCGCTTTCGATGCGCTGTGAAACGCCGATGTGTGTTTCCTGCGGCAGATAAACCAGCAAGCGTCCGGCGATGCTGAGCTGTGTCGAAAGCCGTGCGCCTTTTGTTCCTATGGGGTCTTTGATGACTTGCACCAACAGCGTCTGTCCTTCGAACAGCACCTTTTCAATGGGCTTGGCGGGTTCGCCGTTGTTGCTGTTATCCCAGATGTCCGCCACATGCAAAAACGCGGAGCGTTCCCAGCCGATGTCGATGAACGCGGACTGCATGCCGGGCAAGACGCGCATGACACGGCCCACGTACACGTTGCTGACCATGCCGCGGTGACCGGAGCGTTCGATGTGCAGTTCCTGCACCACGCCCTGCTGCATGATGGCGACGCGGGTCTCTTGCGGCGTCACGTTGATCAGTATTTCTTCGCTCATGACTATGCCTTTGTGTGTTTGCAATGCCGCATTTCAAAAAATGTCACAGTGCAGGGTATCCGAACATTTTCAATAACTCGACAGTTTCGAACAAGGGAAGTCCCATCACGCCGGTATAACTCCCTTCAATGCGCTCTATGAACGCTCCCGCGTACCCCTGTATACCGTATGCTCCGGCCTTGTCGTGCGCTTCGTTGCCGAGCAGGTAACGGTGTATGCGCCCGTCGTCGAGCTTGGCAAAGGTCACCGTGGTTGCGGAAATCCGCATTTCGGTGCGCTCTTCAAAGGATACCGCGATTGCCGTGAGCACCTGATGCTGGCGACCGGAGAGGGTGCGCAAGATTTCTGCCGCATGGGCATGGTCGCGCGGCTTGCCGATGATGCGGCCGTCTAGCGTCACCGTGGTGTCGGCGGCGAGCACGGGGAGGGGCGGCAGATTGCGGTATAGCATGGCATTCCACCCGGCCAGTGCTTTGGCTGCGCAGATACGCTGCACGTATTCCAGCGGCGCTTCGTTTTCCATGGGCGTTTCGTCCACGCTGACCTGGCGGCGCGGATCATTGCGCAATAACAGCATCTCGTAATTGATGCCGACCTGCTTGAGCAGTTCACGGCGGCGCGGGCTTTGCGAGCAGAGATAAATGCGTGCTTGTTTGAGGCTCATAATAAGTAAAACCTGTCAGCCACGGATGTACGCGGATAAATACGGATGAAAGCAAGAGTTGCAACAACAGGTGGTGTGTTTTTATCCGTGTACATCCGTGTTAATCCGTGGCTAATTATTGTCATTCCCGGTGATAGGGGTGATTGTGCAACAAGCTGTATGCCCGATACAACTGTTCGGCGAGCAGCACCCGCACCATGCCGTGCGGCAAGGTCAGCGCCGACAGCGCCAGCAATTGCTGCGCGCCGCTACGCACCGTCTCGTGCAAACCGTCAGCGCCGCCGATGATAAACGCAATATCGCGCCCGCCACCCAGCCAGTCATGCATCTTTTGCGCCAGTTGTTTGGTGTTCAGGTGCGCGCCGCGCTCATCCAGCACGATGCGGATCGCGTCTTTGGGCAGCGCGGCTTCGATGCGTTGCGCTTCGGCTTCCATGATCTGGGGCACGGTTTTTCCGGTGGTGCGGGGTTCCGGTTTGATTTCAAGCAGCTCGATTTTCGCCTCGCGCGGCATACGTTTGCTGTATTCGTTGTATCCCGTGCTGATCCATTCCGGCATCTTGTTGCCGACGGCCAGAATGAACAGTTTCATCGCGCCGTGTGGGCGAATGAACGCGACGGTGACGCGCCCCAGAGTTCCTCGATGTTGTAGTAGGCGCGCACGGCAGGCTGCATCACATGCACCAACACATCGCCCAGATCGACCAGCACCCACTCGCCGCTCTTTTCGCCTTCGGTGCTGAGGATTTTTTCACCGGCTTCCTGCAGCTTCTTGACCACGTTGTCGGCGAGCGCCTTGGTTTGGCGCGTGGACTGTCCGCTGGCGATGACCATGCGTTCGAACAGGGGGTTGTGTTTTCCGGTATTGATAACGGTGATGTCGGTTGCTTTGATGTCTTCCAGTGCTGCGACGACGACTTGGGTTTTTTGTTCAACGGTTAGCATGAGGTATACGGGTGGTTTTGAATGAAATGGGCGACGGCATCGGGCACCAGGTAATGAATATTTTTTCCATCCGCGCAACGCTGGCGAATATCGGTGGCGGATATTTCCAGGGCGGGGATGTTGAGCACAAGGATATGCCCGGCGGGACTTTCGTGCAATGCCTTGGGTGATGGCGCCAAGCGGAAAGTGTATTCGCGCAGCAACTCCGGGTCGGTCTTTGCCATGGTATTGCCCACCGGCTGACCGGGACGTTGCATGACGACGATGTGCGCCAAGGCAAACAAGTCTTGCCAGCGGTGCCAGGTGTGCAACTGCAAAAAGGCGTCGCTGCCGAGCAGCAGGCAGAGCGGTTGCTGCGCGCCGAATTCGGAACGCAGCGCCGCCAGCGTGTCCACGGTGTAACAGGCATCGCCGCGGTAAGTCTCGCGCTGGTCGGCGAGAAATGCCGGATTGTTATGCACCGCCAACTGCACCATGTGCAAACGATCCGTTGCGCTGGCGTGCGGCGGCTCCCGGTGCGCTGGCGTGCCGCAGGGGATGAAATGCACTGCGCCCAAGCCGCACTGTTCGAGCGCCTCCACGGCCAGACGCAAGTGGCCGTTGTGGATCGGATCGAAGGTGCCGCCGAGTATGCCGATAGGAGCGATGTTCACCGGTTACAGCGCCAGTCTGCGCATGTCGGACAGTACGTGCGCGAGGTAAGTGGTGAAGCGCGCGCCCGCCGCGCCGTCAATCACGCGGTGGTCGTAGGACAGCGACAGCGGCAGCATCAGGCGCGGCACGAACTCGCCGTCTTTCCACACCGGTTTCATGCTGGAGCGCGACACGCCGAGGATAGCGACTTCGGGCGCATTGATGATGGGTGTAAACGATGTTCCGCCTATGCCGCCCAGACTGGAAATGGTGAAGCAACCGCCCTGCATGTCGGCGGCGGTGATCTTCTTCTCGCGTGCGCGGGCGGAGACTACACCCAGTTCCTTCGCGAGTTGCACGATGCCTTTTTGATCCGCGTCGCGGATTACCGGCACCATCAAGCCGTCCGGCGTATCCACGGCCACGCCGATGTGGATGTATTTCTTCAGCACCAGATTTTCGCCGCTGGCATCCAGCGAGGCACAGAAATCGGGGAAGTGCTTGAGCGTGATCGCGGCGGCCTTGAGCATAAAGGCCAGCGGGGTGATCTTGAAATTTTCTTTGGCGTACTCCGCGCCCAGCTCCTTGCGGAAGGCTTCCATCTCGCTGATGTCGGCTTCCTCGAACTGGGTCACGTGCGGGATCATCACCCAATTGCGGTGCAAATTCGCGCCGGAGATTTTCTTGATGCGCGATAGCGGCTTGGTTTCGACCGTGCCGAATTTGGCGAAATCGACCTCGGGCCACGGCAGCAATCCCGGCAATGCGCCGCCGGATGCCGCAGCACCGCGCGGTTGCGCCAGCGATTGTTTGACGAAGTTCTGCACGTCGTCTTTGGTGACGCGGCCTTTTTCGCCGCTGCCTTTGACCAGCGCCAGATTCACGCCCAACTCGCGCGCGAAGCGGCGGACGGAGGGGCTGGCGTGAGCGCTGCTGCCGCTGGAGTCGGCCGGCGCTGAAATCCCCCCTAGCCCCCCTTTGTCAAAGTGGGGAACTGGTGCTGCGGGTGCTGTGGCGATAGGCGTCTTAATGGACGGAGCGGCGTTCGCTGTTGCCGGAGCGCCATCGGCATCGGTTCCTCCCTTTGTTAAAGGGAGGTTAGGAGGGATTTGCTTTTCCGCGCCGCTCGCCTCCAACGTCACGATCAATATTCCTTCCGACACCTTGTCGCCAAGTTTGACCTTCACTTCTTTCACCACGCCGTCGAACGGTGCGGGTACATCCATGGTCGCTTTGTCGGTTTCCAGCGTGATCAGCGTTTGTTCGGTTTTTACGCTGTCACCTGCCTTCACGGCGACTTCGATGATTTCGACATCCTTGAAATTGCCGATGTCCGGCACCAATACATTTTTAATTTCAGCCACGTTATTCCCCTTGCCTTAAACCGTTGTCGGGTTCGGTTTATCAGGATTGATCTTGTACTGTTTGATCGCCTTGCTCACTTCGCTTGCCGGGATAGTGCCTTCGTCCGCCAGCGCCTTCAATGCGGCAACGGCGACATAAAAACGGTCCACCTCGAAAAAGTGGCGCAACTTGACGCGCTTATCGGAACGGCCAAAACCGTCCGTGCCCAGCGTTTTGTAGCGCGCTTTAACATAGGGGCGTATCTGGTCGGCATAAGCGCGGATGTAGTCCGTCGCGGCGATGACCGGAGTCTTCGCATCCAGACATGAGTCAACGTAACTGGTGCGCGGCTGATCTTCGGGATGCAGCGTGTTCCAGCGCTCGCAGTCGATACCGTCGCGGCGCAGTTCGTTGAAGCTGGTCACGCTCCACACGTCGGAGGCCACGCCGAAATCCTTCTCCAGCAATTCGGCGGCGGCGATCACTTCGCGCAGGATGGTGCCGCTGCCTAGCAATTGCACCTTGGCCTTCGCTTTGGCTTTGCTGGAGCTGAACTTATACATCCCCTTGATGATGCCTTCTTCCGCACCCTTGGGCATGGCCGGGTGGGTGTAGTTTTCGTTCATCACCGTGAGGTAATAGAACACGTCTTCCTGATTCTGGTACATGCGGCGCATACCGTCCTGCACGATCACGGCCACTTCATAGGCGAAGGTCGGGTCGTAGGACACGCAGTTGGGGATCATCGCGGCTTGCAAGTGACTGTGGCCGTCCTGATGCTGCAAGCCTTCGCCGTTGAGTGTGGTGCGTCCCGCCGTGCCGCCGACGAGGAAGCCGCGCGCGCGCAAGTCGCCCGCCGCCCAGGCCATGTCGCCGATGCGCTGGAAGCCGAACATCGAGTAATAGATGTAGAACGGGATCATCGCCACGCCGTGGTTGGCGTAGGAAGTCGCGGCGGCGATCCAGTCGGCCATGCCGCCCGCTTCGTTGATGCCTTCCTGCAAGATTTGCCCGGTCTCGGATTCCTTGTAGAACATGAGCTGGTCGGCGTCCTGCGGCGTGTAGAGTTGCCCCACCTGCGAGAAGATGCCGAGTTGGCGGAACATGCCTTCCATGCCGAAGGTGCGCGATTCATCCGGCACGATAGGCACGATCTGCTTGCCGATGGCTTTGTCTTTGACCAGCACACCGAGCAAGCGCACGAACGCCATGGTGGTGGAGAATTCGCGGTCTTCGCTGGATTTGAGCAAAGCATCGAAAGCGGACAGATCGGGGATGGCCAGTTTGGTGGCGACGGGGTTGCGCGCCGGGATGGTGCCCATGGCCGAGCCGCGTTCGCGCAGATATTTCATCTCCTGACTGTCTTCGGCCGGACGAATGAACGGAATCTTGGGCAGTTGTTCGTCGGTCACCGGAATATTGAAACGGTCGCGGAATTTACGCAACGAATCTTCGTCCATTTTCTTCTGCTGATGGGTCGGATTCTGGGCTTCGCCGGACGAGCCCATGCCGTAGCCCTTCACCGTCTTGGCGAGGATCACGGTCGGCTGGCCTTGGTGTTTGTTGGCCGCCGCGTAGGCGGCGAACACCTTGTGCGGATCGTGGCCGCCGCGGTTCAAACGCCAGATTTCGTCGTCCGACATGTCGGCGACCAGCTCCAGCAACTCGGGATATTTGCCGAAGAAATGCTGGCGCACATAAGCGCCGTCTTTGGATTTGTAAGTCTGGTATTCACCGTCCACCACTTCTTCCATGCGTTTCAGCAACAGGCCGGTTTTGTCTTTGGCCAGCAGGCGATCCCACTTGCCGCCCCACACGACCTTGATGACGTTCCAGCCCGCGCCGCGGAACACGCCTTCGAGTTCCTGAATGATTTTGCCGTTGCCGCGCACCGGGCCGTCCAGACGTTGCAAATTGCAGTTGATCACGAAAATCAGGTTGTCGAGTTTCTCGCGGCCCGCCATCGAGATCGCGCCCAGCGACTCCGGCTCGTCGGTCTCGCCGTCGCCAAGGAAGGCCCACACTTTGCGGCCATTGGTTTGCGCGAGTTCGCGGTGTTGCAGATAGCGCATGAAGCGCGCCTGATAAATCGCCATCAACGGGCCGAGACCCATGGACACCGTGGGGAACTGCCAGAAGTTCGGCATCAGCCAGGGGTGCGGGTAGGAAGACAATCCGTCGCCATCGACTTCCTGGCGGAATTTGTAGAGCTGTTCTTCGCTCAAGCGGCCTTCGATAAAGGCGCGGGCATACATGCCGGGTGAGGAGTGGCCCTGGAAGTACACCAGGTCGCCGCCGTGATTCTCGGTTTTGCCGTGGAAGAAATGGTTGAAACCCACGTCATACAACGTGGCTGCCGAGGCGAAGCTGGCGATGTGGCCGCCCAGTTCGGAAGACTCTTTATTCGCGTTCAACACAATCGCCATCGAGTTCCAGCGCATCAGCGCGCGGATACGGTGCTCCAGCTCCATATTACCGGTGGAGCGTTGTTCCTTGTCCAGCGGGATGGTGTTGATATACGGTGTGGTCGCGCTGATGGGCATGTCGTCGCCCGCCAAACGCGCGTGGTGTATGAGCTGGTCGAGCAAAAAGTGCGCGCGCCCCGCGCCCTCATTTTTCAGCACGGATTGCAGCGCGTCCAGCCACTCCTGAGTTTCTTGCGGATCGTAATCGGGTAAATTGGCCATCGTTCTCTCTACTCTCTATCGATAAAAATTATTCGGATGTCCTTGTGCTCATACGGCACATCGGATCGTTTCTTGTTCTGTTATCAGCCACTGCACTTTGCGGTCGGTAGCCTCTTGTGGAATATCCTCAACCACCTGTAGCGCAAAAGCCGCAGCCACCAAGGTCGGTTGCAGCGTCATTCGTGCCAGCAGCTTGTCGTAAAACCCGCCGCCGTAACCCAGCCGCGCGCCATCGCGTCCAAACGCCACACCCGGCAGCAAAATAAAATCAATAGACGATAACTCATCTACCTTGTCGCAACGTTCAACGAGCGGTTCGCGGATATCCCATAAGCCCGGCGCAATATCGCGCGCCGGATCGGCGATGCGGTACACATCCAGCTGTCTGGTGTCGCGGTTCACCTTGGGCAATAACACCTGCTTGCCGTCATGCAATGCCTGCCGTACAAGAATTTCCGCCGCGAATTCCGCGCCGAAATTCATATAGCCCAACACTGTTACAGCCGTGCGATAGGCATCCAGTTCCGCGATGCGAGCCGCAATCGCGCCGCTCATTTCTGCCCGCTCCGCCTCCGTCAGCTGCGAGCGGCTGGCGATTATACTTTGCCTGAGCGCCTGCTTCCTAGCTTGGATGTTCATCGTTGCGCCGCCTTCCTCGCCCAAAGCAACAAACGTTCGTTATCTTCCAGAATATCGACTGGAACTTCGCGGTAATTCTGCAAAACTTGTTTTTCCGAAGGCGCAAAAACGGCGGCGTGATATTCCAGATATTCCGCCAGGGTGGCGGGATGCGTTTTGAAATACAGCCGACCGTCGAACAAAATGCCGAAGAAGGCTTCCCCGGAATACAAGCCGTAGCCGCTGAACATGCGCTTGCAGCGCAAGCCGTCGAGCGCGGCGAGTTGTTCCAGCACGAAATCGAGGAAGGAGTTGGCAGTCATTGAGTATGCTAAATCGTTGCGGGAATGACTGCTGCTTTGAATTTTTTGTGGATCGAGATTATTTTAATATCTCCCAGTATCCTGACTTGGTTGCTCCGACGTGCCGAATCATTCCGGCTGATTTCATTTTTTCCAAATGATACTTGATGCCGTCCGCGCTCAGTCCAACTTGAGTTGCCAACTCTTTGCGTGTGATCGAAGGTTGAACTCTCAGCAGCGCGAGGATTTTTTCTTGGGTAGTTTCTTGGGTAGTTTCTTGGGTAGTTTTTCCCGTTCTCAATCCGGTTTTAGATTGATAGGCCGCAAAATGAAATACCGTCCACAAGCCCGTATGTTCATTGCGAAACTCCGGCTCCGGCATGCCCGCTGTTTTGCAGGCCTCGATGATTCTTTCAATGCCACGCCCCCAGGATTCAATCATTCCAGCCCGGAAAAAGGTATTTGCGATATCCGGGTTGTACGGGTGCGATGAATGTTTATCCAGCAACTGCGCAACTGTCCAATCCTGTGGCAATTGTCCGGGATTCCAGATCATCAGCTTATCCGCATAGACGCTGATCTGAATGGGAATGGCGCTGCCGTAATCTTTATGTACTACCGCATTGAGTATCGCTTCGCGCAGGGCAGACTCCGGCACCGGATAGGTTTCGATGCGCTGCAACCCTTCGTAGGAAATCCAAGCTTTCAGGTATTTGGCTTTCAATATCTCAATCGTCTGGTTCACCTGAAAAAACAAATCGCCATGCACCTCGTCCTGATGGCGCAAATCAACGTTGTTTTCAAAGAAACCAATTTTGAGATAAGCCCCGGAGATGAAACGCTCCGGGTCGGCATGAAACAGCAGTACCGTGGCACGCTTGAGATAGTCACCATCCAGCAAGTGCAGCTTATCGAGCAACGACAAATCGGGTTCATTCAAAATTTCCGGGGAAAGGCGCTGGCTCTTCAATGCCTGCCTGCGAAAATGCGCCAGTGCTTTTAGATCCAAATCGCCCGTCTTTACATGCGGCACAGGTACGCTATCCCAATGGCGACCATACTTGCGCAACAAAAACTTATCCAGCGCCGCGCCCTTTAACTCCTGCTTCGTACTTCCGCTGCGGAAGTGATACTCCCCCTTGTAACTGATGGGGCTGGGATATGCCTCCACCACAATTTCCAGCCAGTCCTTGCCGTCATCGCTGTGCAAATTCACCGGCACGACCATGCCCAAAATATCCCGTACCTTGTTGGGAATCTCCTCCAGCAACTTGGCCGCATTCGCCACGCCGAGCACTTCACCCTTGTCACTCATGCCGATCACCAGCGTGCCGCCCTGCGCATTGGCAAAGCCGCATATCCATTTCAAATATTCATCACGCCAGGATTGCTTCCATTCGATGACTTGGTTCTCTTTCATAGATGGTGATGTTTTGGGGCTTGGCAGGTTTGGCATTGTTCTTTATGGCTGTCACACTTCTGCTGCACTGATGACATGAGCAAAGTCCACCTGTAACGTATCGAAATGAGCCTTGCCGCACTGAATTTTTGCCCACTCTGAACTGCGCAGCTTTAATTGATCCTTGGTGGATTTAGTCTCGCGCACTAGATAAACCTTGGCATCATTCTCTTTTACAATCGCCCAGTCCGGGTTGTAAGTGCCGATGGGGGTATCGATCATGAACCATCCCGGTAGCTTAATAAAAAGCTTGATGTCAGTGCGTGAGCTCATAGCCTCGGCAAATTCGCGCTCCACTTCGGAGTCAACAAACACTTCTTCGTAGATGCTGTTTTCAACCAGAACCTGATTCAGATCCGTGCCGAAAATTTCCCGATCCTCAAACAGCAGCATTTCATATTCTTGCCCGTTGATTTTTTCATATTTGATGCCGTCGATCATCAAGTTGCATAATTCGGTTTCAATTGCTTGCTGGGCTTGCTCAAGGAATTGTTGCGGGTTGTGCTGGACTTCATTTAGGCGAGCAGAGCGTATCAATATTTCGCTAATGGTTTTACGTGTGAGCTCGGTTTTCGTTTGCAAATATCCCAGCAAGTCGGGCACATTGATTGTGCGGTAATCATCCGCCTCCGCCTCCGCTTCACGCACGGACAACAACTGCGTACCGACACCTTTGCCGGACATGCCGAGGCCTCCTTTTTGAACGCTCATTCTGTTTTTTGTGATTTTGTCGCGTGCGGCTAAATTGTTGGCGGCACGTTCAATCAGCACTGGCGTTTGATAATCCACCGCATAGCGAGTCTTATGTTTGATGCGGCTCCATAGCTCCTTGAAATCCTCATTCAGCCGCCATCCTTGCTTCAACTTTGCAGTGCGCACTTCTTTCTTGTTAACGATGCGCCCTTCAAACTTCACGCCGCATTCATCTTCAATCTCGGTTTGCAGCTTTGCCGCGAACTCGTCGTAATGTTCATTGGCAATCACCGTCAGCCGATTGATGCTGGCATCAAAGCAACGCTCACCACTTTCTAGTATGGGCAAACGCAAACCGCGACCTATCTCTTGCCGTTTTTTTATTTCAGACTTGGTTTCGTTTAGCGTGCAAATCTGGAACACGTTTGGATTGTCCCAGCCCTCGCGCAGTGCGGAATGGCTGAAGATAAAGCGTAACGGTTCATCCGGTGACAACAAGCGTTCCTTGTCCTGCATGATGAGCGCATAGGCATCATCATCCGCAGCGGTGTCGCCGCGCGTGTCTTTGGGTATGCCTTTGTATGCCGAAAAGTAACCGTTGTGGACTTGCTCTACAGGCAACGGCGACAACTCGCGATACTTTGGCAAGGCCGCCAGTTCCTTGTAGGCCTCGATAAACCAGTGGCGAATCTTGCCGTCTTCCGCCGCGTAGTTAGCCACCCGGTCAATGAAGAATAACGACAACACTTTCAGGCGCGCATCCGCTCCCGCTATATCGGGTAGCAGCTTTTTGATGCGCAACTCTTTGTCAAAGTGTTCACGCACCGTTTCGCGGATTTGCACACGCATCACATCATCACCGTGCCCGCCGTGCGTCTGTCCGACATACAGCAGAAGCCCATTAGTGAAACTCACATAGCCATCTGCCGCATTGATTTCGTCAATGATGTGTCCCGCATAGTTGCCACGCGCATTGGATTTATCGAACAAATCCACGCCGCCCGCACTGACTGAAATGCTCTTGCGTTGCGGCCCGGCCTTTTCGTTTATATCTATCGAAAGTTTGGCCGTAACTTTGGTTTTGGTCGCGCTGATGCTTTGCACCTGAATGTAAGGCTGGTTGAAATCGGGATCATCCAGCACTGAGCTAACCTCAATACGTTTTACCAGCTTCAAGTCGTAAGCCTGCACTGGATCTAATTTGTAAATGAGGTTGTATTTGTTCCGATGTGTCGCCGAATAGCGCAAAGTGCATAACGGATTCAGGCTGGCGATGGCCTTCTTGGCTTGTTCGCTCTCCATGTTTTGCGGCTCATCCAGCACCACAATTGGCTGCGCCGCCTGCACAAATTCAATCGGCTTGCGCCCGGAAAGCTGGTCTTTGTCCTGGTGAATCACATTGTTCGCCTGCTTGTTGAAGGCATCAATATTCATCACCAGAATTTGCAGCGTATTGCTTTGCGCGAACTGGCGCAGTTTGGAATACTGCTTTGAGTCGTACACCCAGCTATCAAAAGCAACATTGCCAAACAGTGTTTGAAAATGTTCCTTCATCAAACGCAAGCTGGTGATGACACCCTCGCGTATCGCCACACTCGGCACTACGATGATGAACTTGCTGAAACCGTAGCGCCGATGCAGTTCGAAAATAGAGCGGAGGTAAACGTAAGTCTTGCCCGTACCGGTTTCCATTTCCACCGAAAAATTTATACCGTCCAGTGCGTCGCTGGCGGGTAAGTTGTTGGTCTGCTGCACCGTTTGCAGATTGCGCAGAAACGCCGCCTCATCCAGTGAGAGCGGGTTGCCCAAGCCCAACTCTGTCAGTCCAGCCAACGAATCGGTGTGAGCCAAGGTTAGCTCAAATTCGCCAGAACTCAATGCTTGCCCGTCAAACAGTCGGAGCACGGCATCAATGGCGTCGCGTTGGTACTGCTGATTGCTGTCAAACTTGATTTTCATAATGTTTTCAAATTGGTATGGCAGCGTGAGAGCCTTGTGTAACACGGGTTTAACGCTAACTTGATTGCGTTAAGTATAATTCAATTTACTTAACGCAATCAAGTTAGCTGATGCTGGATTTAACGCAAAATCATCTCCGGCATCACACCACATGTCGCCCTTCCGCAATATTGATCAAGTCAGGCAAAGCAAACACCGCAGGCGTAGTACCCGCCGATTTCCGAAGCCTGAGAATCAGTTTTTCCTCCAGAAGTTTTTTGAGAATACCATTGGCGGTCACGCGGTTTTCGATGCTTGAATATCTGGCAAAATCGGAGGCGTTCAGAATTGGCCGCATAAAAAATGCATCCAATGCGGGAACCGCAAACTGCGAGTGGGTTGACCCGATAAAGCGCAACTTCAACGTATCGTACAACTCAAGAATTTGTTTCGCCTTGGCAAGATTGGCATCGGCTTGCAAAATGATTGCCCCCAGAAAAAATTCAATCCAGCCCTGCCAATTGCCCTCGTCGGTAATTGCCAGAAGGCCGTCGTAATATTGGTCGCGGTGTGACTCCAAATATTCGGATAAATAAAACATGGGACGCGACAGCGTTTTGCGCTGAAACAGCAGCAGCGGAATCAACATGCGGCCAATACGACCATTACCGTCTTTGAACGGGTGCAAAATCTCAAACTGCGCATGCGCAATCGCCACCTGCAAAACAGGGTCTTCGTTCTCGGAAGCCATAAAGTTTGCCCATGTGTCGAGAGCCTGCGGCAATACCAAAGGATTGGGTGGAACAAAACGCGCTTGATCCAAGCGCGAACCGCTACGGCCTATCCAATTCTGATCAATGCGAAACTCGCCGGGAGTTTTATCGGAGCCGCGCACGCCCTGCATCAGCCGTTGATGCACCCCTTTAATCAGCGACAACGAGAGCGGGCGATGCGCCAAGGATTGTTCGGCATCGTTCATCGCGGCACGGTAATTGGAAATCTCCTCAATGTCGGCATGTCGCGATTGCGCCTGCTCAATACCCGCATCCTGTTGCAACACCTCCTCCAGTGTGGCTTGCGTACCCTCGATGCGGGATGACAACACGGCTTCATTTGCGGTAATCGGGGAAAGCAACACGGCAGGATTGGGGAGCGCTTGCAACATGCCGTCATAACGCGCCAGCGCGGCATTGGCCTTGCCTACCAACGGCAATAACCGTCGCCAATCGAGTTCGGTAACTGGAAGTGTGGGCGGGGTGCAAGGTGTTTGTGCCATGACAATATTCCTACGCAGTCTTAAAAATAATCCCGTGCGACTGAGCTTCCAGCACGGTGTTGGTTTTCAGCGCATCGTCGCCGTCAAACGCGGTATCGAGGCACAGCAGCATTTGCGGCTTGCGGGCAAACAAAGCGCGCAGAGTGTCGCGATCCAAGTGAGGCTCTAAGCAGATGAGCAAGTTGCCGTCGGCAATAGAATAAATGGTCGTTCGTGCTGAGCTTGTCGAAGCATGTCCTGAGTCTGTCGAAGCGGCATGAGCCGCTGGCAAATGTATTTCTTCAACCAGCACCGACAACGGCATCCCGCATTTCAAAATCAGTTCGTACAATCTGTCTTGATCGTTACGTTCGGCTAGCACGTTGTCTGCATACAGACTTAACTGCTCGGCCAGTTGCTCAGATGTGGCTAACTGCATACCCGCATCCCAGATTTTGAAATTGCTCGAATCGAGCTTGAACGCGCGAAAGCCCAAATTTTTCGCACATTTCGCGGAACTTCCCGGGAACAAGCCTTCCAATGCTGGCTGGCTGGCTGGCTGGCTGGCTGGCTGGCTGGCTGGCTGGCTGGCTGGCTGCGCTTGCAGTTTGCCGATCACCCGCCGCACGCGCTCGCGGGTAAGGTGCGCGATGGTCGGATATTTCGGGCTTTCTATTTTTTCTGGAAGCTGTACGAGAATGAACTTGCGGTTGCCGCCGTCTTCCTGATTGAGGTCAAGCACTGCGTGGGCAGTGGTGCCGGAGCCTGCGAAGAAATCGAGAACAACATCATTTTGAGAAGTCGCCTGTTGAGCTAACGTCTTCAATAAACCAAGTGATTTGGGGAAATCGAAAATCTTCTCACCCATCAATTCAGTAACTTCTCTTGTGCCATCAGTACTAAAACCAACGTCTTGTGAATCAAGCCAAGTCGAGAACCCTGTGACATCACTCTTTAAGTCAGAGAGAAATTTCTTTTCTCTGGGGCGACCAGTTGGTGACTTCGGAAACAATACGCGCCCTTCTGAAATCATTGTTTCAACAACGGCTCTACTTTTTGACCAACCTCTATTGGGATTTGGCGGATAAGAGATTCCAGTTGTCGGATCAACAATGTCATAGTGCAAATTCGGACGTTGCTCCTTCGTGGCGAGTCCGCTCAAGTCAATGCTTGACCAGACACCTCGCGGATCATTGTCTGGGTTGGTATATTTTGTAATATCAACTTGTCGTCCATTGAATTGAGTACTGGCTCTTGTAAATGCGAGGACGTATTCGTGGTCAGGCGAAACATTTGACTGATTCCTGTTGTCCGCACGTTGCCTACGCCTGTATGTAAAGCAGCCAACAAAATTTTCCTCCCCAAACACTTCATCCATCAATATTCGCAGGTTATGTACCTCATGGTCGTCGATGCTGACGAAAATCACTCCATCCTCTTTCAGTAGATTGCGTGCCAGAAAAAGACGCGGGTACATCATGTTCAGCCAGTTGGAGTGGTAGCGCCCGCTGGTTTCTTTGTTGGAGCTGGTGGCTGTGCCTTCTTCGCTCAGTTGTTGGGTGTAACGCAGATATTCTTCCAGCCCTTCATGGAAATTGTCTGGATAGATAAATTCGTTGCCGGTGTTGTAGGGCGGGTCGATGTAGATCATCTTGACCTTGCCGTGATATGGCTTCTGCAGCAGCTTCAGCACTTCCAGATTGTCTCCCTCAATGATGAGGTTTTCGGTGCTGTCCCAATTGACGCTCTCTTCCGGTTGGCGATGTTGGTGCATGATGGCAAGTACAACTATTTGCTCGGCTCGAACCACATAAGCCATTTTGTAGGGGAACTGGTTGAGCAAGAACCTTCGGGCTGGTTCAATCTCAACTTGCCATGCTAGCGGGCGTTCCAGAATGAGCTTGGCTGCGGATTCGGCTTCTCGTTTGAATGCGTCGCCCAATCCTTGTTGTTGCCGGTTGTAGAAACGTTTGACCTCGGCTAACTCGTCGCGGGCAATGGTTAAGAACGTCAGCCGCACTATAGATTCCTGAAAGTCTCTTCCATCGAGACGGTCTCAAGCCTTCCTTCATCGTAGGCTTTTATCCGGCGCAAAATTTCATCGTGCCATATCTGGTCGATTTCGGGGTCGGGCTTGTCTAGGCTGGAGTGCAAGACTTCCAGCAGCAAATAGCGGTCGGCAGCTTTCAATTTCAACGCCTGTTCTATTACCTCGGCTGTGCTCATGTTCGCTCCTTTTCCACGGTTGGCGGATTTTAGCCCAAGAACAATTTATAAGCCGGGTTCTTGCTCTCGTCCCAATACGGATAACCGAGCGTGTCGAGGAAATTTTTCAGCGCTTTCTTGTCGTGGTGCGGCACTTGCATGCCGACCAGCACGCGACCGTAGTCCGCGCCGTGGTTGCGGTAGTGGAACAGGCTGATGTTCCAGTTGTGGTTCATGCTGTTGAGGAAGTTCATCAACGCGCCAGGGCGTTCCGGGAATTCAAAACGGAACAGGATTTCGTCCTTGACTTCGGGCGCGCGCCCGCCGACCAGATGGCGCAGGTGCAGCTTGGCCATTTCGTTGTCGGTGAGGTCGAG